>DATKSR010000140.1:0-4033 GCA_035531555.1 Candidatus Dormiibacterota bacterium | reverse complement strand
AGTCTGATTGTATTGGCACTCTGTGGCGTGCTCATCTCGACTAACCTCAGGCCAATTAGACGGATGCGGGAGTTAGAGGCTGAAATTGCCAAAGGGGTTATCCGTGACGAGTTAGAAGCGCGCTTGGCGGCTTACGAGATGGTTTCGGACACGGCGACGTCTGCCGGCAATTGACCGGGATGAGACGGTGCATGATTTGTGGCGATCTGGCGGAGCTGGATGGTTGCCACTTGTGTGAGATCTGCCGGGGTACCGAGGAAGACGATTTCATGCGTCGGGCCCTGGATCCGGACGCTGAACCGGACGCGCCGGTTGACCGGGGAGATCTGGTCAGAGTTACCCGCGGCTGAGATCAGCTGAACTCCCTGAGCAAGTCTCGAAGGGGAGGGAGGCCCAGGCACTGGGCGATGGCACTATCCTGACCCGCGATGTTGGCACTTCTAGTTCTACCGAGCGCTCTTGGCTAAAAGGAGTTCGTCTCACTTGCCGGAAGCCCCAGGCGTCGGGGTGAGATCACGAGCCTCGGGTGAGGCGGATGCGCAACGGAGGTTTCGAGGATGACAGGGTGCCGGAGTTAGTACTTATGACAATGAAGGATGTCGCTGCCAAGCTCCGCGTCGGCAAGGGCACTACCTATGCCCTGGTGGAGTTAGGACAGATAGATTCCATCGATCCGCATCGGCAGACTCATCCGGGTCACCCCGTAGGCACTGGACGGCTTCTTAGAAGCCAGTCAATTCGCGCCGCGCTGGTAGACGACAGGGTGCAAGACCGATACGCCGGTGACCTGGGCGACTTCCTGAAGTTTGGCCTACTCCGCCAGCTCTGCGCTGGGGACGACGATGCGGCTGCTTTGCAGTGAGGGGTGGTCTGGTATCTCGTCCCGGACGAATCCCACAACGACGATGGCAAGCACATTGCCTACTTGCGAGCTGACGGCCGGCATGCCGTCTACCTTCGCTCGCTGGACAGGCAACTCTATGACCAGCTGGCAGGAGTCGTTCACTCGGGAGCTCGGAGCACTTCGGCGCTCGAGGCGGCAGGAGCACTGCCCGCGGGCACCAAGACCTTCGGTAGACCACTGGACTTCAGCCAGTTGGCGGCTCGTGTCTCAGCTGATCGACTCAGCTATCGGAAGTCGTGGATCGCGGACGCCCTGGCCGCCACGGCTGGCTGTGATGTCGTCTTCGCCGACCCCGACAACGGAATCCGACGGTCCTCGCACAGCACCGCCAGGACGCGCACCAAGGCCGTCAAGCACGCCTACCTCGATGAGCTAGCTGAGTTCGCAGCCAGAGGGCAATCGCTGGTGGTCTACCACCACGCCGATCACTCCGCTCCCGTCATTGAGCAGGCCACGCGGCGGCTGGCTGACCTCGCCGACGAAGTCCCTGGAGTTCACCGTCCACTGGTGGCATGAAGCTCTGGCCCCGGCGAGACAGTGACGGAGAGAGCTCCTCGATAAAGTGGTCGCGCTGCTGGCGATCATCGAAATTCCCCACTTTCGATCACCGAAATTCCCCAGGTAGCCAGAGCTGCCCGGGGGGTTGGGCGGAGTCTAGCGCAGGGTCATAGGCGGCACCTCTGGGGCACTTTGAGTTGGAATCGGCGCGCAGGAGCCGATGTCGGTGCCGTTGGCCAAAAACCGAGCCGCTGGGAGGCCCCCAGAGCCACGGAAGGGGGGGCGATGGACTCTGGGACCTCGACGTTTCGTGCCATCACGAGACTCCCAGGGCGCGACGGGTCGCCTCGGCGCGGGCCCGATGGGCCTGCATCCGGTAGCTCTCTCCGTTGATGTTGAAGACGACTGACTTGTGGAGCAGGCGGTCGAGCATCGCCGCCGCCACCATCGGGTCGTCGAAGGTCTGCCCCCAGGAACTCACGCCCAGATTGGTGGTCAGCGCGATGCTGCCCTTGAGGTATCGGCGAGTCACCACCTGGAAGAGGGCCGCAGCGGCCTCGCCGACCAGCGGCAGGTAGCCGACCTCGTCCACGATGAGGAGGCGGGGCCCGGCGTAGAAGCGCATCACATTGGCCCAGCGCCCCTCCAAGGCGGCCTTGTGACAACGGGCCGCCAGGTCAGCGGCGGTGGTGTAGTGGACCCGGTAGCCGGCCTCCACCGCCGCCCAACCCAACCCCACCGCCAGCATGGTCTTGCCCACCCCCGGGGGGCCGATAAGGAGGACGTTGGTGGCGTCCTCCAGGAAGCGCAGGCTGGCCAGCTCCCGGACCAGCTCCTTGTCCACCGAGGGCTGCGCCGAGAAGTCGAAGTCGGCCAGCCGCCACGGCGACGGCAGACAGGCGAACCGGGCCAGGCTGGCCTGGCGGCGAGCCACCGTCGCCTCCACCTCCAAGCGCAGCAGCCGCTCCAGGAAGGCGGTGTTGGACAGTTTCGCCGCGCTGGCCTGCTCCAGCTCGGCGGGCAGCGCCTCGGCCGCCGCCGCCAGGCGCAGGGTGGCCAGGTGACCTCTCAGGGTCTGGTAAATGGAGGCCTCGCTCATCGGTGGTCCCCCTCCACCAGCTGGGCATAGACGCCGAGATCCACCTTCACCTCGGGCCCCAGCCCCGCCAGCAGTCTCTCCGCCGCCGCTCGGGCCGCCGCCCCAGGCGGGTAATTGCCCTTGCGCTCGCAGGGCAACTTGGAGGTGAACTGGGCCAGCACCACCTGCTCCAGAGCCGCCGCCTGCTCCTGGCTCCGCACCACCGCTCCCGAGCCGCCCGGCGCCAGCCGGTGGCTGGCCAGCAGTACCCCGGACGGGGAGTGGATCTCCAGGCTCTTGGTTCCCAACCGGTGCCGGAGCTGCAGCTCCGCTCCCATCAGCCCGGGAGGAACCCCGTACCGGTTGCCCCGGAAAGCGATCGTGGCATTGGCAGCCACCTTGGCTGACATCTCTATCTGGGCCGGGTAGGGCACGGGGGGCAGGGTCAGCAGCGGCTCCGTATCCGCCAGCTCAGCCACCGTCGGCCAGGGCAGCCGGCTGCCGTCCTCGGGCGGGTCAACGAGCCGTCCCGGCGGCCTCAGCCGGGCGTCGGCGATGGTGGTGCAGAAGTGGTCGAAGCTGACCTGAGCGGCCGCTTGGTCGGTCGCCGTCATGGTCCGCCACCAACGGCCACAGGCAAATCGCACCGCATTTTCGACCACCCCTTTTCTATTTCCGCGCCGGGGCGGACACGGCGCCACGATGGCTCCATAATGCTTCGCCACCGGGGCGAAGCTGGCCTGCACGTCGCGAGTCCCCGGCACGATCACGGTCGCCAGCCGGTCGGTTCGCCAGACCCGGGCTGTGCCGCCGAACCGGCGGAGCACCGCATCAATGGCCTCAATGAGGTGAGCCTGGTCGAGCCGCTCAGCCAGAACTCCGCGCATCCGCCCGGAGAGAGAAAGCGTGCCCAACAGGATGTTGGCCATCCCACCCCAGGGAGCCCGGCGGTGGAACCAGTCCCATTGGAGCTCCTCTCCCGGCGGGTGGGCGATCTCGATGTACTCCCGCCCTTTCACTCCCGCACACGCCTCGCAGTGCGGCCGCAGCTCTGCTTGCCGCAGCTGGCGGACGAAGCTCGGGTAGCTGGCGTCATACCCCAGCTGCACCACTTCGTCGAACAGGGCCGTGCCCCAGATGTGGGCGTTGTCGCCGAATCGCGCCCTCAAGTAGGGCACGAATGGCGCCAGCCGGTCCGGCTCGGACCGGTGCCGCACCCCCGCCTCGCGGTCTCCTCTCAGGTACGCCCGCACCGTCTTGCGGTCTCTCTCCAGGTGCCTGGCGATGGCCGTGACGGACCACCCCCGCTGCCTCAGTGCACTCGCTTCCACGTCTTCTCCCCGTGTGATCATGGGCTGGGACTCCTCTCTATTTTGGTAGGGCCACTTCACCGACCGGTGGATTCAGGCTTAGTTAAAACTTGCTAAGTGTCCGCTCTCTGTCCCAGCCGTCCGATCGATGGCACAATTAATTAGTGTGGGTTGCCCGGCATTGAGAGCCGCTGACAGTGCGAACGTGAGGGCCGCAGAGTCCTCCACATGGTAGCCTACTCC
>DATKSR010000139.1:0-19938 GCA_035531555.1 Candidatus Dormiibacterota bacterium | reverse complement strand
GGGATGCGCGTGAGTCGCCCGAGCTTCACGACGGGAAGCTCGCCTCGCTGGATCATGCCGTAGAGGAATGTCCGCCGGCAGCCGAGGACGGAGGCGGCCTCGCGAACATCGAGGAGCAGCTTCTCCATCAGCGAGCCACCTGTGAGCTACTTCCAGGCCGCAGACGGAATAGCCGCTCGGCCCCGGACCTGCGTCTCTTTGACTCGACGACCTCACTGAAGTCGCGGCCAGTGTCGCGGAGGTAGCGGGCTGATATTGCACCCGCCCAGCGCAGGAACTCATCCATGTCCTGTTCTGGTCCGACCGCGCCGAGTGAGGTTGCGTACCCAACAAAGCCCCGCACCAGCCGTTCTTGCGACGCCTCCCGCCGTCGGGCCGGCACCAGAGCCGAGGCCGGGGATCCCAGTTGAGCGGATCGCAACACGCTCCAACCGGATGCCTCCTTCCAACGCCCACGGTTCCCGTCCGCGCATGGCTGGCGGAGGGAGATCCACTCAGTCAGGTACTGCCAGAGGGACTGACGAGCGTCCAGAGCCTGCTCCATCATCTCCAGGCTGAAGCGCCGGAGCGCCCGGCGACGTAGCTGGAACTCCAACCGCCAGACCGGGAGTTCCGGATCGCAGCCCACCCACACTTCCTCCTGCCAGTGCTCGCCCCGGCTCGCCATGAGGAGGGTCTTGTTGTAGATGCGGCAGACGACGTCGCCCTTGCCGAACGTGAAGCCGGAGAATCGCCGCCCCACGAGATGGGTCTGGTCGGCCACCTCGAACAGGCTCCGGCGGGTCGCTCGGCAGCTGAGCGATCAAGGTCACCCACCACTGGGAGCCAGCCCTGGAAGTCGCAGTACAGGTCGAGCCGGGAGACTCGAAGAGACGCCCGGACCTCCATCACGGCTAGGTCCAGCCAGCCCTCGACCATCGAGACTGCTCGCTCAACTCCGTAGGAGTGGAGATAAGGCGAGTGCCACTGGATGAAGGCCGGCGGGAACGGGTCGGCCGCTCCCAGCATCAGCTCGATCCGGGCCGAGCGCAGCCAGAGCGGATAGCCGCGCCAGCCGTGCGGCTGGAGGATGAATCCTTCCGGATTCGCGCCGAGGTCGAGCGCTAGACCAGTCCCCCCAGCCTGCACTCGGAGCTCCAACAACTCCTGCTGAAGCCCGAGCTTGAGCGACCCAGCGGCGGAGGCGTGGATCGTGTCCACTCCGGCCGCTACGATGCTGATCCGGGTCGGCTCAGGGGCCGGTTTCATGACCCCTGCTCCTCGGGGTCGTTTGAGATCAGGTCGGTATTTTGCCACCACGGTGTTACAGGGCCCGTGGTGGCCGGATCGGGCCGGCTCCCCCACCTGGCGAGCAGGCGGCTGCGGCTCTCGTCCATCGAGCAATCGATGGCCTGGAACTCCTCCACCGTCTCGTGGGACCAGAGGCCCCGGCCTGGGTGCGGCGGGAGCAGTGCGGCTCGCTCGCTGTCCAGCAGGATCCAGCTGTTCAAGGCGGCGCGCACTCGGAACGCCACTGTGCCGCTGAGGTTCGCCTTCAGCTGCCCGGGCACCGCCTCGGCATCCGGACGCTGGGTGCAGCAGACGAGGTGGACCCCAACTGCCCTCCCCAGCCTGGCTATCTCCGCGAGCCGCCCTGTGGCCGCCTGTTGGGCGGCCCGGGCGGCCCGGTCGTCGCCGAGGTCGCGGACGGTCAGCTCCGCCACCTCGTCCACCACTACCACGATCCGTGGCCAGTCCTGGCGGGCAGCTGAGCCGTCAGCCTCCACCGAGCGCCTGACCTCCCCGAGCCGCCGGTCCAGCTCCCGACGGACCTTCGTCAGCAGATCCGCCGCGGCCAGCACGTTGTCCGCGACCGGAGCCATGGCGTGAGGCAGGTAGCTGAACTGAGCCAGCTCGGTCCCGCCCTTTAGGTCGAGCAGGCAGAGCCGCAGCTGGCTGGGCGAGTACTCGGTCGAGAGGAAGGTGCAGGCCTGCCGGAGGAAGACGCTCTTGCCGCCGCCGGTCATGCCCCCCACCAGCAGATGCGGGCAGGAGTCCAGGTCGACCCAGAGAGCCCCACGCCTGCCCATCCCCAGTCCCAGGAGCAGCTGACCGTGAGGGCGCGGCCCGGCGTAGAAGTCCGAGAACAGGACGTGCTCGGGGATCGGGTGACGAAGGACGTCCATCACCAGCGAGCCGCGCTCCTCCCAGCAGTTGAGGGCGCAGTCGCAGCGGCCCTCGATCGCCGCCTGGCGTGCCAGGACGTCGGAGAGAGTCACCCCGGGGGGCAGCTTCCAGCGCAGCCTGGCATTCCGCCCAACCCGGACCGGCCGGCCACGAAGCCTCGGCTCCTGCAGCCGCCCTGACCGGTCCCTGGAGCAGAGACCCGCCTCCACCATCGCCCGCCTGAGCCGGGCCGGGATGGACAAGTGCAGCGCCTCGAGGCGAAGGCCCCCGGCCACGGCGCCAGCTACAAGGCCAGCGGAGAGTACAAGGACCCGCGGCCAGCCGAGCCACGCGGCTCCAGCGACTGCCGCAATGGCGGCCCAGACCGCGGGCTCGAGCAGAACCCGGTGCAGCAGCTCACCCAGACCGTGAGGCGACCGTTGAGTCGTGAACCTGGTCCCCACCTCACTCCTCCACTGCCTTGGGGCTGGCCGCCGCCTGTTGACCAGAGCCGGGGCCAGGTGAAGCAACCGCTCCGCCATTCGAGACCCGGAGCGAGAGGAGCCAAAGCGCCGCCAGGAGCAGAAGGATCCCGCAGCCGACGGGCTTGAGCACACGCAACCCATCCGAAAGCAGTCCCCGTCCGATCCGGATCAGCACCAAGAGGAGGAGCGCCTCCACCACGAGGGTGGAGACGCTTCCGAGCAGTCCTGTCACTTGCGAGACCGCGGAGCCGGTTCTTGAGCCGCTCCGTCCTGAGCCTTGGGTGCTGACAGGTAGGTGATCGACTCGGCCACCACCGCCAGCCGGAGCTCGCCGCCGCGTTCCTTCCCCTCCGGGTTGTAGAAGTTGCCGCGCAGGTGCCCGGCGATCGCCACTCGGGACCCCTTGCCATTGAAACGGACCAGGTTCTGGGCCTGGACGCCCCAGGTCTCCACCCGGATCCAGTCGGGCTCCTGGCTCTTGTTCCGCCGCCGGACAGCGCAGAGAAAGGTGGCCTTGGTCCGAGGCGAGTCGGTGCCGGTCCCGAACTCGTCCAGCCGAACCTGGGACGCCACGGTACCGACCAGTTGAACGTGATTCACTTGGTCTCCCCCGTTGGCACGCCCGTCTCGACCGGACGCTCGCAGATGCGGATGTGCCGCGCCGGGTCGATCGCGGCCCAGATCGGGAAGGTGCACTTCCCGGAGGCCGGGCGCACCCCTCCCTCGGGCCACCCTCCACGGCCTTTTGGGATCTGCTGGACTCGATGAGTCATCCGTTGTCCTCCATGTACGGACCTGCTAGTCCGCTGCGACTGGTACGGACCAGTATAGCACGACATGACCGCTTGTCAAGCGGGTTGCGCAGGAGCGCCGGCCGATGCGCGCCGTCCCAGGGCGGTCTCAGATCGGAGGGAGCGAGTACCCCAGCGAGACCAGATCGGCGGCCACCACGGTTTCGATGACGGCCGTAACTCGTCCATCTGCCCGGATCGTGCGCACCACGTACAGGACAGGGACCCCGTCTAAAATCTCGAGCTTTTCGCGTTCATCGGGGGTGGGCATCCGGGCTCCGACCTCATCCTCGATGGCCTCGATAGGGACACCCCTCGCCGACAGGACGGACTGCAGTTCGTCCTGGGCCAAGTCGCGCTCCTGGATGTCGGCCTCGTGCTCTGTATCCGGATGCAACGTCGCACGACTCCATTGCCGCGCTACCTCAGTGCCCCGACCAATGGACTCCTGCTTGAGGACCTTGGCATCCGGGGCGAGCTCCAGCCGCCGCGACAATGCCTCCCCAGCTGGCTCTCGCGCCACCTGAAGCTCGGGCCTGGAAAGCTTGAAAGGCCGCTCGCCCTCCAGGTCCAGGAGCCACATGCCGACCACCCGGGCGTCAATCAGGCAGCGCTCCTGGCCAGGGTCCCGGACGAAGCTTCCCGCCCCCTTCTCCACAACGACCCTGCCCTCCGAGCGAAGCTCTGCGATGGCGGCCCGCACGGTACTGCGGGCGACACCGAAACGGCTCATGAGCTTGCGTTCCGAGGGAAACTGGACACCAGAAGAAAGGCGTCCTGCCTCGATATCCAAGCGGAGGGCAGCTGCCAGCTGGTGGTAAAGCGGCCGAGCACCCGCTCTATCGACGTTCGAAGTGAGGTTAGGCATAGTGGACGGTACCAACCCTACAGTACCACCAGTACCACCGAGGGGCGGCACCGGTTTCTGGCCAGAGCGGACCCACCCCAACCGTACCGGCGCTTGCCCACGATTCAAGGGTTTGAGGCTCCTCGGCAGTCCATCTGATGGCACTCGGGGTCCCGTCACTGCGAAAGGCAGTGTCTCCAGACGCCGGCGTGAGTTCTGGTGACGCATGATGGCATTCGCGCTAGTCGCGTCTCGGGAACGCAATTGAGCTGAAATACTGCCGATGCTCGAAGCCTTACAAACACGCTTCGGGACATCTCGGCCACGCCCCCCCAAAACCCATGCCGCGGCGCTCCGCTCGCGGCGCCGCCTATGATGCACCCTTCAGGGAACCCACTTAGCGGCGTGCGATTGCCTGATTGCGGCCGTCAGTCGCGCGACCACGTTCTTGCCGCGTCGCCGAAAGCCGAGGGCCCGCATCACTTCCTCCAAGAGTTCCTCTTCGGTTCTCAGGAGCTTGTCTGACTCGACCCAACGCACCATTTGCAGAAGCTGGAAGTCTGAGTAAGCCACGACGGACTGGCCGGAGGCAACGAAGGGGCGAGGGACTCGGATGCTGGCCGGGGTGTCAGCGTCGCTGGCCCCAGTGATGGACCTGTTCGGCGGCTCCGGAACCACCGGGGCACCATGTCCATCCGAATCCGAGACCGCGCGGTCATAGGCGGCGATCACCTTGTCGACGGCGGCGGCCTTGTTGTAAAACCACTCACTAGACCAAATTCGATGGAAACGCCACCCAATGCGCTCAAGTTGCTCCTGACGCAGACGGTCGCGGTCGCGCGCGCTGCCCGAGGAGTGATAGGTCGCTCCGTCGCACTCGATGGCCAGCACATATCGTCCAGGCTCGAACGGATGCTTGACGGCGAAGTCGATCCAATACCCGGATGAGCCATACTGGGCGGTCAGCTTCAGCCCCCGTCGCGCCAGGGTGTCGCGCACGTCAACCTCGAAGGGGTTAAGCGCCGGTTTCTCGAGGTCGCTGTCCCCGAGGGAGACCCCATCTGATACCACGTACTCGAGATACTGTCGAAGCAACTTCACCCCCTCCGCCTCGGATCGATCGGGATCCATGTCGTCGTAGGAGAAGGATGAGACTAGGGTCACTCGACCTTTGGCCCGGGTGACTGCGACATTCAAACGGCGTTCGCCGCCCTCAGTGAGCAACGGCCCAAAGCGGTACGGCAGGTCACCGTGAGCATTCTTCCCGTAGCCGACCGACAGAATTATGGCATCGCGCTCATCACCCTGCACTCGTTCCAAGTTCTTAACAAAGAAACGCTCTTCACGACTCTCGTCGAAAAAGTCACCGAGTGAGGCCGTTAGTGCGGGATCGGCCCTCAGCCGCTGATACAGAGCATCCTCTATCCGTTTGGAGTGCTTTACACCCATAGCAATTACGCCAAGCGACTCCCCGGGGTGCTCCCGTGCATGGTCTAGCATGAGATCGACTACTCTCTTCACCTCGGGTGCCGGACTGTTTGTGTCGGCGCCGGCCTCCCACGGTACTTGGACGTGCCGCAATACCTGGCCCGCTCCGATCCCTGCGAAGGTCGTCAGCATGCGATCGTAGAGGTGAGCGTTTGAGAAGGCAATCAGCCGCTCGTCACGACTTCGATAGTGCCACAGAAGCATGCGAAAGCGGAGTAGTGGACCGAGAGCGTCTAGAATTGACTCAAACCCCTTGGTGCCAGCGAGGAGTTCTGATAGCCCTGCCTCGCTCGTCGCGTTCTCCTCTTCATCAGGCGAGTCCCCCACAAAGAATGCTGAGGGAGGTAACTGCTTGTCATCTCCCGCGACCACCAGCTGCCTGCCTCGCAAGATGGAGGGAACGGCATCCGCCGGCGTCACCTGGGACGCCTCATCGAAGATCACCACGTCGAAGTACGGTTTGGGGGGCAGTATTTGACTGACCATCAGCGGGCTCATCGCCCAGCAGGGCTTGAGGGCCAGCAGGACCTCCGGCGCATTTCGGAAGAAGTCGCGAATCGGTAAGTGCCTGCGCTTGAGGCCAGCCTGGTGGTCCACGAGGGCGGCCTGGTCCTTGAACTGGTCCCGCGCCCTGACCGCCATCTCCGCACAGAGGCGCCGAATACGCCTCGACGTCGTCTCGATGTGAGCGCGATCTCCATGGCGGAAGTCCAGAGCCGTCCTGTCATGCTTCTCGGCCACGAACCCCGCGATGATGGGGTCGGCAAGCGACAAGTGGTCCAGGATAGACCGAAGCCACGAGTAACGAAAGCTCGCGATGGCGAACTCTTCGGACGCCTGTCGGGCCTTCATTTCGTCGAGCAGCTCGCGCAAGCCGACGGAAACCATACTCGCCTCGAGCTGATGCAGTTGAGGACGCCTGACCAGGGTCGCCTGGTCGGCTGTCAGACGCTCCACAAGCTTACGGACATCGAGCGTCGCCATCGTCAACAAGCCGGACTTGTCGATCCACGACTCGAGACGCTCCACCTGCTCGACCAAATGCCTGACGGTGCCCTCGCACTCGACCAGCAGCGTTGGAACTCGTGGCTTAATCGCCGCCGTCAGCTTGCCCCAGGCCGCTAGACTGTCCCGTGCACCCTTGAGGGCAAGGTACAACTCGGGATCACTCACCTTGCGGCCCTTCACTCGGGCCGACCGCACCTCCCTGCGAGCCGACCGGAACGAGGCCGAGGTCATCGTTGCCCGCAGACGGCCCAACCCTCCACCACCGGCTGCGCCGAATGCGACGCACGAGGAGTCGAGATCAAGTTCATAAACTGCTGGAGTGAATACAGTAAGTACCTGTTCGGCGGTTCGCCACAGCGCGACCCGCTCAGAGCACTCCGCCAGTGTCTCAGGATCTTCGAGCCCGGTCTCCGCGCTGCCGCGCCCCACAAGATCCAGAGCAGCAGGCAGAGAACGACGGTGGATCTCGTCCACGAGCCCGTACACCTGCTGGACTTCTTCGAGACTTACCACGGTGGATCTAGCCCAAGCGCTGTCACTTGAGGCCATGGTCAGCCCGCCCAGGCGCGCATACTCCGCAAGGGACTCTTCGACTGCCCGGGCTTCAGGACCTCCAAGAGATTGGAGCGCTTGGTCCCTGAACCTGATTTGGTTCTGAGCGGGCTCTAGAGCAAATAACTGGGCCCTGATGAGATACACCGAGGTACCCCACGGATCTCGATCGCGGTGCAGGCTGCTCGCATAGGCGTTTAGGTCGCGGCGTCGCTTCTCTAGGTCGCGCAGCTCGGCATCGTTGTCCACGCGCAGCGCGGTGCGGTTCGCAGCTAGTGAACCTTTGATCGCCTGCGCGAAGGCTCGCCTGTTGGTTATCCTGCCGTGCAGATCGAGTACGAGATCTCCCAGTCCTTGCTGGTTCAGGCGCTTAGTGACGGCGTCTATCGCCGCTCGCTTCTCTGCCACAAATAGAACTTTTTTCTCGGTCGCAATGAGCGATGCAATCAGATTGGCTATGGTCTGGCTTTTACCTGTCCCCGGTGGCCCCTTGACAAGCAGGCTCTGTTCAGCCAGTACGCTGTTGATCGCGTAGTTCTGGCTCGAATCCGCATCGAGGACGAGGAACTCATTCGCGAGCGGTGTCTGGTCAATACGCGGAATGGCGTCTTCTGGGGGTCCGCTCTGCCTGATCGCCTCTCGACACTCCTCGTCCCCGGCAAGAGCTCCAATGAGTGGGTGGTCCAAAAGCTGGTTGAACGCCTGCTCCAGATCCCTTACCATCGGAAGCTTCACGTAGGCGAAGTTGGTAAGTATGAGTCGAGGGTCGATTCGGAAGCCGGGGACTCGCGTTACCTGTTCCTCTAGCCACGCGTAGGTCTCCTGCAACTCCCACGGCTCATCGATTTGTCCGTCTACGCGATCGAGAAGCGCGTCGTGGTTAAACCCGCAGTCAAAGTCGGTCTTTAGCACATGCAATAGGGTCGGGTTGACTTCCATCTCATCCAAGAGCGAGAGTTCGAACTCGTCTTGAGCCGCACCGAGCGGACGGAGCAGAGCCCGTCGCAGCAGTACTGGAGCACTGGGTTCCCAGGGGGATCGCTTGTTCTCCCAGGTGGCCAATCCGCACCCCAAAGATAGGGTCTCCACGCCGCGCTCTTCGAAGTACTCCTTGGCCTTATTGTAGATAATGCGGGCTCGCCTCAGGCCATCCTCACGCTGGGCCTGATCAGTAAATAGAGAGGATACCCTTATTGCCTTCCCCTGCAGCAACGTCACAAGGGTGGAGGAACTTGCGGCGGTGACATCCAAGGTGCCGAGTTTCAGGTCCCTGTAGTGTAGGAGGTTGTTGCGCCCGCCTAGGTCGACGAGGGCAGCAATCCACTCCTTGACGGCTGTCTGGACCAAGTTCACACGGCGTGGATTGTGTCCGGCGTCATCGCTCGGCACGTCTACGTCGTCCACGCGAACCTGTATGTTGCAGGCGAATGCCGAGTCGGGCACATTTCCCCCGCCGTGTCTTGGCGAACGACCGACGGGCTTGTCACCCGGATACTGGCCCGTCCTTGGCGATCGACGTGGGGCCAGCTCGGACGGACGGCCAGGGGGTTCGCCTTCCCGATGGGACCGCGGAGCGGGACATCGCGGGCTGAAGTACGGTCGGGGTTCTTGGGCATGGTGGCTAGATCTTAGGCTCGCCATCCCCTAGGGTAAAGTAATCCGCTCAGGGCACCGGCCGTCCTCTCGCCGCCGAGCCAGAGGGCTGCAGCTCGACGGGCGGCTTCCGGGCAAGGAGCTGCCCACTGCCTTGGCGTACGGGGTTCCCCACTTTGCGCGGCGATATGTCCGCTCTGGGGCTGACCATCCCTGGCTTGGCGCGGGGATCCGGGCCACCCTAGGTATCCGCGGGGTCTCGGGTGGCAGTAGGTCGCCAACTTGACTCAGAAGGATAGTGCCGCCGCGAACGCCGCTGCGCTGTCCGGCGCGGTCGGCGCGGACAAGCCGCGATTACAGCAACCCTGGGACAGTGCCGAGCAGCGTCACGAGCAGGGCGACATCATCCACGCTCTTGGGATTCAAATTGGTGCCGATCTCGCGCCACGAGGAATCCTTCTAACGAACGGGACCCGCGTCGAGGGCGCAGGGATCGCCCAATGGAGTCTCCTACGGCCGAGACTACGAGCACCAGAACGCGGACCCTCTTCCGGGCCAGCCCCCGCCCGGCTTTCACCGACTACTCGCGGCCTTGACCGCGTACGGGGTCCTCTCGTCGGAGAACGGCTCGTGGCCTCGGGAAACTGTAGCCAACGTCCGACGCGTTCAGACTCCGTTGACGCGCTCGCCGTAAAACTCACCTTGGCCCAGAAGAAGCGGGATTACTTCTTCACACAGCAGGGTCATTCGGACGTCCTAAAGCCGCTCGAGCAGCTCGGCCTTTTTCGCGAGGAACTCGTGCTCCGTAAGGACCCCGTCCTCCTTTAGCTTTCCAAGCCTTTCGAGCGTAGACAAGATGTGCTCACTTGGATCGGTCTCAACAACCGTCGCTGGCACGGCCTGAATCGCAACCTTCGTTCTAGCCTCGTCGATCCTCCCGAGGATGACCGAGCAAGCCTGGCGAAACCTTTCGGCCTGACCCTTAGAGTTGAGTGAGATGCAATTCGGAGCCTTGGCTGGGTCGGACTTCCTATCCTGAGACCAGTAGCTCTTCCGGGTGTTCTGCATCCCGCCGGCACTAAGCTCGAAGTATCCTGACATGAGGTGCCACTGAACCTGCACGCCCGCAATGTTGGCGTACGGCTGCTGAAAGGCGTTGGTGCCGAGCATCTGCCCCGCCATATAGCCGCCCTTCACAATGATGACGCGCGAGTCTGTGCAAATGAGGCCTTCTTTCCACGCACCCTTCAACTTAACAAGAACAGTTTCGGACGAAGGGACAAGGAGCTGGGATAGAGCCGCTTCGATTCGGTCAGGAAGCGTTTCCACTAGGTTCAGATCCGTCGGTATCCCTGTCATGCCAGGCAGCCTCCAATTCCGTGCTCACACCCGCTACATGGTGCCAGTCTGGGCGATCCGGCGCTACGCTGTCCAGTCCCGTCGCGTCCTTCGACGGAGTACACACGGATCCGTTGCCGGTCAGTCGGCCGCAATCGGGTGTCCATCGTCCCCGGCGCATCCCTCACCCCAACGGGGCCGAGAAACGCTAGACGTGTACGGTGACGCGAAGGCCTTGGGGCGGGCTGGTCTCTTCAGGAATTGGCTCACCTGAGGCTCCCATATCCTCAAGATAGACGGTGATCGCCTCCCGGGCGTTGGCCAAGCAGTCGTCAACGGTACCGCCCTGTGTGATGCAACCGGGAAGCGCCGGCACCGTGAACGTCCCATCCGAATCGGGGCTGAGCACGACCGAGTAAGTTCGCGTTCCGACTGCCATCTCGTTTCCCCCTGCTACCAATCACGCTGTTCGGATGTCAAGCTAGTAACCCACGTGACCGACGCTGGCCCGCCGCGTTGACGGTCCAGAGCGAAACTTACACCGCTACCGTATCGAAGGCACCTCGATGCCCAGAAGGAAGAGGCAGCGCCCTGGGTGCATACCCACCACAAGACGGCATCGAGGCCCGTCGCGGGTCGGCGCTCCGGAAGCCGGACCGATTGTTGACTCCGGCGCCGAGCTCGTCGACTAGCTAGCTCAGCGCCCGAGCCCTCCCTCGGTCCGGACACGCCTCCGCCCTAGGGGATGGCCACCGCGATCGACGAGCCAGGGGTCCCGTTGGGTGTTCGGGTGGGTTGCCGTCACGGTTGCCGTCAAAGCCCTCCGCCGGCTTGTGGACCTCGTGACGAAGGGGACAGATAGTGAGATCAAAATGGCGGAGGGAGAGGGATTCGAACCCCCGGAAGCGTTGCCGCCTCAGCGGTTTTCAAGACCGCCGCAATCAACCGCTCTGCCATCCCTCCACGGTTCAGTTTGAGATCGAATGTGACCTGTCACTTGGATGAGGTGTCGGGTACTGATCCAACCGTTGATCCAACCCGGAAGGAGACAGGCTGCCGCAGGACCCCTTCGAGAGCGTCCGCAGCTTCCTGGTGCATCGCCATGGCCACGTGAGAGTAGCGATCGAGGGTGATCGCGACCGTGGCATGTCCGAGGAGGTCAGCCACTACCTTCGGATGCACCCCCTGGCCCAACAGGAGGGTGGCCGCCGTGTGCCTCAGGTCATGGAACCGCACTGGTGGTAGATTGGCGCGCTGGCTAAGGCGCCTCCAGGCGGACCGGACGGTGTTCGCCTGCAACGGTGCGCCGCGTGTCCCGGTGAACACCCAGTCCCCCTCGCCCCATTGATCGCCCGCCCGTACTCGCGCGGCTGCTTGATTGACTTGCTGGCGGCGTAGCGCGTCGATGGCTGTCGGAGTGAGCCTAACCTGCCTCCGAGAGCGCGGGGTCTTCGGCTCGCCCCGGACCAGACCTCTGCCCGATACCGCCTGGAGGGTCCCGGTCACGGCGAGACTCCCTTGAGCCAAGTCAACGTCGCGCCACCTTAGTCCCAGCAATTCCCCCTGGCGCATCCCTGTGGTCACGGCAAGGATTGCCAGCGCTCCGCACTGCTCGTCGTCCACAGCGAACGCGCACAGGCGGCGGACCTCGGTGACATCAAGCACAGTCATCTCGGTCTGGGCCATCCGAGGCGGGGTAACCAGGCTGGCGACGTTTCGGGTCAGCCGGCCCTGCCGCACAGCTGCCCCAAGCGCCCGATGCAGCACCATGTGCACGTGGTGGACGGTAGTTGGGCTCGATCCCGCCGCCAGCCGCGCTGCGTACAACGCTTCCAAGTGGGTCGGCTGGAGGCGACCGAGGCTGAGCCGGCCCAGTGCCGGGATTAGATGGACCCGGCACAGCTCCCGGTAGCGAATCCAGGTGCGAGGGCGAAGGGTCGGTTGAACCGTGATCAACCACGCCTCCAGCCACACTCCCAAGGCAACTCGCCCGCCGCGTGACATACCCCCCTGGTCTCGGCCATGTAGGGCTTCGGTCAGACGAAGACCAACCTCGGTCCGGGAACGAGCGTAGAAGCGTTCGCGATGGCCATCCGCACGAGTGATCGGCGCGACCCACAGCCCGTCGGCACGCCGGTAAACCGACCCCTCGCCGTTGGCACGCTTTCGTCCACGCGGACGCACTGGAGGTTGGCTGGTCACTGCCCCGGAGCCTATGTCCCCGCCCATGGCTACCGCAAGGCTCCGCTACGAACGAGGGGAAGTGGGCATGGCGGAGACACCCCGTACTGGGTCACGCAGACCAAGGGGGGATCACCGGCTGCGGTAGACGCCGCGGCGATGGGCAATTCGCAAGGCTAGGACCAATAGTTCGGCGTCCCTGATCGTGTAGATCACCCGGTAATCGCCGACCCTGAGGCGCCACAAATCGGGATAGTCAACGAGCGGCCGAGCTGCGCTGGGTCGAGGGTTAGCTTTCAACCGGTCGACGGCCCCGACGATGCGGCGAGCCACAGGCTTGTCTAGCTTCGTCAATTCCTTGAGTGCTTTGGGGTCGTACCGCACGTCGTAGGCGCCCGAACCACTGGTCACAACCCGAGTGTCCGGGCCACCTCATCTGATCGGATTGCGGTTGTGCGCCCAGCGTCTAGGTCGGCCAGCCGCTCCTGCGCGACGCGGCCGTCCTCGAGGTCAATCAGTGCCTCATAGCGCTCCACGAATTCCGCTGGCACGATCGCGGCTGCACGCTGTTGCCCCCGGCCCCGAGTGACGTAGGTGATCTCTCCGCCAAAGGCGGCACGATTCACGGCGTCAGAGAACTTGTCCCGGGCCTTGGTGACGGATAGCTCGGTCACCTCGTTAGCCATCAACTTACTATACGCCAGATACGCCAACTTCGCCAGCGTCGTGCCTCACTCGGCGATCTGCACGGCCGTCTTGCGGGGGGCCGCTCGTGGCTGACCTATACCGCGTAAATGTCCTGCTCTTCGCGAAAGTGAGGCAGCGGCATGGAGTCTGAGCCGATGTCGCTCCAAGTTCGATCTCGATCGTCGCCTCGTCTCCAGATCCCATAGCTGGCAGAGCCCACCCCACTTGCAAGTGCCGCCAGCTCTTCCCGGCTCCAGCGCATTTTGAAACGGACTTGTTGACCGCAGAGAAGTGACGACGCAGGCGGTGAACCGCGGACCTCCAGCACTACCGCTTGGCGGCCGCGATGGATCCGACCCAGATCACACCTGGCCAACCCCCGCCGCCGCCACACCCCCCTCTCCCCCACCCAATCCGCGTCCATATATAGGAAGGTGCAGAGGAGAGGCCCAAGGACCGCCCCGACCCACACCCAGACCGCCACCAAGGCGCCAACGGCCTGGGGCATCGGGGGCCCTGCTCCATACGCGACTTCCAAGAGTGCCCCGGCAGCGGCCCCCAAAGCGGCGCCGGCGGGAAGTCCGACGAGCCGGCGCCAGTTGAGCCGGATCGGTGGCCGGAAAGCAGCCCACGCTCCTTCCATCGGCCCGATCGGTGGTATCAGCCAGTCGCCATGGAGGCAGGGGGAGTTGCCGTCACTCTCGGTGAGGTCTGCCTCACGGAGGAGAGCATCCGGGTAGCCGGACTGCAGTTTTCGCCACAGAGCACGCTCTCGGCAGAGATCGACCGCCTCTGGAGTGAGGAGAGCTTCGATGCTGACCCGGAAAGGAGCAGAAGCAGGCACCAGAGTCCGCCCCAGCCGCCCGATTCCGGTGGCCGCCTGCACGATGGTGATCGCAGGTGGAACGCTGGTCATCGCCAGCCAGTGGTCGTCGGGATGGTGAATTGTCTGGCCCCCGAGGACCAAGACCCAGACCGCCATCATCCCCAGCCCACTGGAAAGAGGGCCGGTGATGACGACCAGCGGATAGACGCGGAACCCTGAGTGCTCAGCAGGTTCAGCGGGAAACCACGCCATCGAGAGAGATCTGGCCAGGACGAGGAGGACGCCCAGGCTCGGAAGGGCCGGACCTACCCCGCGGATGATCTCGTGAATTGCGGTGGCGCCGACAAGCGAGGCGCCCACTGAGCCAGTTCCCACAAATGGGTAGTGCCACAGCGGTGCCAACCGCCGCTTTCGGGCCTGTCCGGACTCCCCGGGACCGTCGTTCCGCCGTCTCCACAGCCAGGACAGAACGGCCCCAACCAGGACGACCCCGGCGAACACCCACCAAACAGCCAAAAGCACCACCAGGGCAACCGTGGCCACCATCAGCATCCAGGCGAGCTGAGCCGCGCCGTCGCCCTCCGACAACTCAGTCGCCTCCACCCGCAAGTCTTGGCCCAGGCGACCGGCGATCAGGAATCTCTAGGGAGTCACGCGCTGCGGGCGTGGCGAAGCCCACTGGCCTGGAGGCGGAGCGGAGCCCGAGTGGAGCGAGAGCCTGGCCGATCAATTCCCGGGTCACCGGAACCGGCCAGATGCCCTCGAAGCCGCGCCGGGTCGCCCGCAGCAGACAGGCCTCCAGCCGGCTCTCAACCCCGCGCAAACCCGCCTCATCTCGCTCTGCGTGGTCGGCAACGATGCAGCGGAGGGCATCGTCGTCAAGCGGGATGAGGCTCTCGATCAATCCGAAGGACTCCACCAGCCGCGGCCAAAGGTGGAACCGCGCCGCGTCGAGACGCTCCTGAAGTGCCAGGCCCGGGATCTCCACCACATCGCACCGGTCGAGAAGGGGAGACGGGATGGTCTCGAGGGAGTTGGCGGCGGCCAGGTACAGAACCTCGGAGAGGTCATAGGCAACGGCGAGATACCTATCCGTCCATTGGCCGCTCCCGTCCAGCAGTTCGAGCAGGCTCGCGGTCGCCGAGGGAGCATCGAACGCCGACCCATGCCCGGCTTTGTCGATCTCGTCCAGTACGATCACCAGGCGCCTCCCGAAGGCCCGCACCGCCTTCAGGATCGCTCCCGGCTCACCATTCGAGTAGGCACGGGAGCAGCCCGTCAGGTAGACACGGTCCTCCACGCACGTGGGGACGGACAGAAAAGCGCACGGTCCGTGTACAGCCTCGGCGACGGCCCGCGCCAGCGAGCTCTTCCCGGTGCCGGGCGGCCCCACCAGCAGCAGGGGTCGGAGCCGGTGCCCACTTCCAGAGCCAGTCAGAAGCCAGCTGCCGAAGATCCGGTCGAGCAGGGAGTCCTTCACATCGTCGTCGCCCCGATGCGCGGCGCTGAGAATTCCGGCCGCCTCCTCCATATTGAGCGGATCACAGCCAGATGCCTGATCCCACGGGAGAGCCGCCACCCACTCCAGCCACCGGTCCAGAGCGCTGCCGTCCTCGGGACTCGCGGAACGGGTCGCAACCGTGGTCTCAACCGCCTCCCGCACCTCGGTGGAGGCCTCCGCCACCGCCTCCCGGGCCCGCTGCGTCAGAGACTTGGGGAGAAAAGATCGCCACGGCGGCTGCGCCAGATCAACGCCCTCGTCTTCCACAAGCTCGTCGCTCTCGTCGTTCATGCGGCCACCTCCCCTTCCCCCGGTCGTGCCGCCTTCTCATCAGCCGGCTCGGCCCAGAGGGGATCGGCAGCCAGCCCGCGGACCAGGTCGGCCGCCAGCACCAGGCCGTAGCTATCGACCGTGGTCGAGGTCCGGGCGTGGCCGAGAGCGGCCGACACGACCGGAAGTGGGATCCCCGCCCGAAGCCACCTGGTCGCGGCGGAATGGCGGAACGCATGCGGTCCCCGGGGTTCAATCCCGGCCCGCCGGCAGGCCCGGTGAACTATCGCCAGGGCTCGGCGGGTAGAGAGCTGGCCCTGGCGACTCAGAAAGAGGGGGGAACCAGGATCCCGGTAGTGACGGTGGCGCAGGTACCAGCTGAGCGCCAAGCGGGCCCGGGGACCCAGCGGCACCGCCCGGGTGCCGGTCTTGCCGCTGAGGGTGAGGCACTCCCCGTCGAAGTCCCCCAGGGTGGCACCCACCACCTCGCCGATCCGGGCCCCGCTGGCGACCAGCACCGCGATCAGAGCCCGGTCCCGCCAGCTCTCCCCTACTCCCAGCAGCCTCCGGCACTCATCGACTGTCCAGGGGGGCGCCGGTCGCACCCGGCGGCGCCCGGTGGGACGGATCACCTCCAGGCACTCGGTCCCACACCAACCGGCTCGAGCAGCCCACCTGAGGAACGCTCGCAGCACGACCAGCCGGTGCCACCTGGTGGCCGCCGCCCGGCCGGCAAGGCTGGCCGGGTAGGCGGTCAGCAGAGCCGGGCTCACCTCACGAAGCGACGTCACGCGCACCTTAGCGCAGAAGATCGTGAAGCAGGCGAGCGCCGGGGCGTAGGAGCGCGCAGTGGCTGGACTGCCGTGGGAGGCGCAGAAAAGAGCTACCGCCTCCTCGATCCCCATGGCATCCGCGACCGGGGTCCCGACTTCCCGCCTCAGGCCACGTGGACCGGAATGGCCGCACATCGAGGGCGTACCGTCAACCCGTGTCCGCCGCGTTGCCAGCTTCCGCCGGGTCGTGCTCTGCTCTTCCATGCAACTCAGGATCGCATGGCATTTCCCTCGGATAAATGGGGAGTTTTAGGCGACTGGTAAGTACCTTTTGCGGCGGGTCGGGAGTTCCGGGAAGCAGCGGGCCGGGTGCCCGCCCACCATCGACCGTGCCGCAGGCCGACCGGCAAGAGGCCCGGCATCTTCCCTCGAAAGAGCACGAGCAGCGGCGTCTCAAACCGGGGTCCGCGACCGAATTCGGCCACGCCCTTGCGAACCGCTGGCTACTCGTTGCTGGATGTGGACCCAGCGAGCCGGCAGGGTGGGGAGGGGTTCCTGACACGGTCAGGTAAATCCAGGCTCGGTTACGGGATTAGAGCCTGTCAGGAAACCCACCGAGTCCGGGGGCGAGCCAGAGAGCAGACCCCCCTGCGGACGGATGGACGCGATCCCCGAAGTGAGGTTCCTCAGGGCCTTCGTGCATCTGAGCGCCAGCCGCCACCAGCGATCTCATCCAGCCGTGGAGCCTTAGCCAACCGGCTGCCGAGTCGCTCCATGACAAGATCGGCGGCACCCGCAGGGTCGTAGTTTGGGGGTGGGGCGACCACCAGCTCGCTCAAATCGCTGGCGAAATCCTGGTCGGACAACTTCGCTGACAGGTTGGCGGCGAGATCTGGATAAGTAAAAGCACCCTCTCGCATGTAGTGATGGAACGCCTGAACGATGCGCTCGTCGGTGACGCTAGTCGCGGTCAGGAAGTGCCAGAGATCGAAAAGATCTCGCCCCTTGCGTCGCTGATACAGGGCACGGAGCTTGGTCCCGAGCAACTCCTCAAGCTGGAAAGTGTTGACCCCGGCGCGGCCCGACCACCAGCTCGACAACACCTGATACGGACGCGACGTTCTCGGAAAACACGATTCTTTCTCTCGGATGTTCATCTCGATCTTGATTCAAAGGCGCCGCTGCCCATGCGTCGAGTCAGCGGTAAACGCCATGTGAACCATCTGACCGACCTGGGTGCGGCCGCCTTCGACTAGCCCGACCCCGGTCGCGATCGTGCGGAGAGCATCCATATAAGGACCAATGCCCGACCGCGTACGGCGCACATAGTCGAGATCCTCCGAGTAGCGCAAGGGCGCGGGCAGATAGAGCTTATGGAGGCAAGTTCCGCCGCGCATAGTCTGCTCGTTACCGAGCAACTCGTTGTTGGCGATCTCCACAACTAGCCGCGACAAGATCAAGTCCTGTTCGATGTCGGCGTCGGTCGGCCACGGCGCCATACCAGCCCACGCGGTTATGTGTGCGTCCGGTATCAAACGTCAGGCTCCACAGTCGCGTTGATCCGGAGACCCCACCCCCGGTCAAGCGTGCCGGACCTGGGGCCGGGGACCAAGCAGGGTGGCTCACCTTCTTCTGGCCGGGCCACGACTCGCAACCAGTGCACATCAATATCTGGACGGAGCCTCTCAATCAACCAGCCGAGGCGGCGCACCGTCGGCCGACCCCTGAGCGGCGATATCCGGGCAAGAATCTCGGGGTCGAGCTCACCAATCTCCTTGAGGACGGTCGCAACATTACTGATGCCACCACCGAAGCTCGGCCTCCAGGCGAGATCGACGATCGTCGTCTCGGCTGTCGCCACAGTCACATACCCCGTGTGGACGAGGTGGCGCTGGGTTGGCATGTCAGCCACATGTTCGCTGGCGGTGAAGCGCAGCCGGACGCGCTGGATGTCACGATCTCGCAGAGGCGGGTACGTCGTCAAAACACGGAACGTCTGAGGGGCCTGGTGGGCGGCTCCATGGAAGGCCGCAGCGTTCAAGAAGCCGACGTAGTATTCGCGGCCGAGATGCGTCATCATGCCATCAAGGAACCACTCGGCCGGCACCACCCTCCAGGACCGATACTCAGCTGGCACAACGACATAGAATCCCCGCGTGGGATGGAAGAGGCGTCCATCCTTGATCAAGCGCGAAACTGCTTTTCGCAAGCCAACGTCCGCCTGCCCCATAAGCTGCTGGAGTTCAGCGGTCGTTGCCCAATACCGTCCCTTGGCGATTAGGGCGTCGGCAGCTTCCGATGGGCGAGTCGTAGAGATCATTTCGCTCAAAGTATACCATAATAGCTACTTTCAGCAAAACGAGTACTACCGTCATGGTGGCTAGTTGGCGCAAAGTGACACCCATGGGTACTTTCAGCAGAGTAGGTGCTGCACGCGGCAGGACCCTCAGGGCCACCGTTCCCAGCAGGCTCGACAGGGGCCCGCTGATAGCCGATCGCGGAGACGGCGCGGAGCCCGACAAGCCAGGCTCGCGGCCGCGGGGACCACGCCGTCGACAGCGCCGGGGCCCGAACGCAGACAGGAGAATCAGGATCGGAAGGTCTGGATCGACGTCTCCGTATTCGGGTCAGGTTCGCTGGGCTTGCGCAAAGGCGTTGTCGATGAGCATCGCTGGCCAAACCAGCTCCGGAGACGCTCGCCCGGATCTGCCCGCCGTCTCCACTCCGACCCCTCCCGCCTTCGAGCGGTGCCCGGGCTCTCGGCTTCGCGCGGACCAGTTCCGGCCACCTGGCCAAAAACTCGGGAGTGGCGCTCCTAAGGCTCTCCTCGCCAACAGTTGGCTGGCGGCGAGTGAAGGTGACTTCAAGATCAACCTCTAAGGCTGCGAACAACGGGCCGAGTTCCAGGTCGATGTCAGCGCACTCCACCGTCGGCGCCACAGCCTCGCCCGGCCCTGCCTGGACTGGACCGCACGTCGGTCTCAACTCGCCGGGGCGCTCGGGGCGGCGATCACCACCTCGCTGCTCATCCGGCGGTGGGTCGAGTGCGAACCCCGGAGCGGGGCACTCCGGCTGACCTCGGTCCGCGAGGCCCAGCTACGGCAACTCCTCGGTCTCGACCTCCTGGACGCATTCGGTCCCCGCAGCGCAATCCGGGCCCGGCCGGGCAGGCCCGATGGACTATCGCCAGGGCCGGGCGCGTTGAGGGCCGTCCCCGGCGGCGCAGAAACAGACGCATAGCTGGGTCGTGCAGCCGACGGTGGCGGACGGTGCCGCAGGTACCAACTGAGCGCCGAGCAGACCCGTGGGCCGATCGGCACCGCCTGCGTCCCGGCCTTGCCGCTGAGGGCGAGGCACTCCCCGTCGAAGTCCGCCTGGGTAGCACGCACGATCTCGCCGATCCTGGCCCCACTGGCGACGAGCCCCGCGATCAGAGCCCGGTCCCACCAGGCT
>DATKSR010000138.1:0-27599 GCA_035531555.1 Candidatus Dormiibacterota bacterium | reverse complement strand
TCAACGTCCCGGTGATCGCCTTCGGCCTCAAGCAGGCCCAGCTGACCGCCCTGGGCGTACTGATAATCGGAGCTCCCCTCCTGATCATCGCCTGGCGGCGTACCAACCGACGGTCCGAGCCGGTCCGGGGCGCCCTCCCCGGGCTGCCCAGCGCTTGAGTTCCCACTCCGGAGAGTGAGGTGGCTTTAGTACGCGGTAGACGGTGCTGGAGCTGGCACTCGATCGGTGGTAGGCGCCGCCCCGGTCGACTCCGCCGGCGGGCGATGCGAGCGGCAGTCTTGGTCGGAATTGCCTTCCTGGCGGTTACGCTCGCTGCCGTCGTCTACGAATTATCCCTGCCTGGGGTGGGCAATGCCCAGGCGCGGATAGTTCGGCTTGTCCGCTCCCATCGCGGGACCGTGGGCCGGGCTCCAGTTCCAGCCAAATTGGGCATGGCGGTGGTGGCGGTTGAGGACGAGAACTTCTATTCCAACATCGTGATTGACGTCTTCGAAGGGATCGCGCGCGCCGGGTTGGCCAGCGTCTCCTCGACCGGCGACCCGGGAGGGAGCACGATCGAGCAGCAGCTCGCCAAGCAACTTTACCCGCAAGCTAGCGGAATTTCCGGATCGATGCGGGAGCTAGGTCTGGGGGTGAAGCTGGGCCTCACCTACTCCCGAACCGCGATCCTTGCCATGTATCTGAACTCCATCTACTACGGCAATCACTACTGGGGATACGTAGCCGCGGCGCAGGGTTACTTCGGAGTTCAGCCGGCGCGGCTGGACTGGGCTCAGGCGGCCATGCTTGCGGGACTGCCTCAGGCTCCCTCCGCCTACGACCCCCTTCACCATTTCTCCGTTGCGAAGCAGCGGCAGCTTCACGTACTCGACCAGCTGGTGGTCAACCATGACCTCAGCAAGGCGCTGGCAAGCACCGTCTACCGCCAACGCTTGCACTTGGTACGGCGTGGCCAGTAACCTTGGTCCCCAACGGCAGCCCTGGATCTGAAGTCGTGCGACGATTCGGAGCCGGGATGCGGTTGACGGCTCAAGTTGGCCGAGCGTACCTGTGGCGAGCGGTCAGGTCAGGCACTGGTCCGAATCCCCACCGAACTAGCCTGGGCTCGCGGAGACTTGGATGGAAATGAAAACCGACTTCGTGAAGATCACCTGGCTCGTAACCGAGGACGGAGCGAGGTTCCGGCCTACGTTCACCGGATCACCCGCCAAGCTGGAGCGCACGCCTGGACCGTCGCGCCGGGGCCGACACCGGGATCTAAAGGGCGCTCTCACAGCCGGCTCTCCGTCAACTCCCACGAGATTCCAAGGTCTGTGCCCCAGACTTCCCCCAGACTCGTCGAACCAACCGTCGGGCCTATTCTGGCAGGCTACCAGCGACAACTCGGCTGACTCGACTGTCGGCGAGGTCGGTGGTTAACGATGTGCGCAGATCGACTTCGGTCTAATACGCTGGCCCGCGGACTCGCGAGGTATTGACTCATGCGAATTGCGGGCGAATCCCTCGGTGCGAGGGGAGCGGCGGCCCTCTCCGCGACAGCCGTGGTGGCGGCTCTGCTCGCGATCCATGGCTTTGCGCACCCTGGCACCCTGGCGCTGAGCGGCACCACCGGATCCGGCCTGCGCCATTCCACAACTCCGACCGCTAGTCCTTATGCGCAAGCCAGCCCGAGTGCTACCTCTAAGCCGACTCCGGCCAGCACCAAAGCGCCCGGACCGCTCCTTTCCTCCACAAGCTACGGCGCGTACGCTTACCAGCTGTACCCCGGAGCGCCGAGTGCAAGCGCCAAGCTGGCGCTGGCGGGTTTCTCATACACCGCTACCCCATCCGGGTCGTCCGTGCGCTTCACTTTGAGTGTCGTAGGAGGTGGGCAGCCGCCACAAACGAAAGCCTACCCCTCGACGGATCACATCTACTTCATCGAGGCCAGCCTTGGCGACGACTCGGGCAGCTCCGAGTACAACTTCAGTGACGATGGCGTGGTTGTCACGGACGCCAGCGGCCACGTGGTGAGCTGACCCTGTCGCGCAGAAATCGGTTCACCCGGGCCGCCGCGCGCCGAGGCGCCGACGACATCCGCGCGAGTCCGCGACATGTCCCGCCAGAGACCCAAGCCGAGGAGGTGGTTCAGCCGCTCCGGAACTGGTCCCCAACAGTAGCCCGCCTGGCATTAGGTCTAGTCCTGCTCTGGTTCGGGATGCACGAACTGCTACAGCCAAGTCTTTGGACCGGGTACGTGCCGGTCATCTCCGCGACCTCGGAATTTGCCCTGATCTTGGTGCTTATCCATGGGTGGGTGCTGGTGATGGCGGGAGCGGCGCTGGTGTTGGGTATCGCCCCCCGGCTGGCTGCTGCACTCAGTGCGCTGATGCTGCTCGAGATCGTCCTCTCCCTGAGTATCACAGCTGGGGTATCAGATATCGTGGCCCGGGATGTTGGGGTATTCGGCTTGGCAGTTGCCGTCTTTGCCAACGACCAGTCCCGCTTGGTACTTCGCAATTGACTGGCAGACCGGACCGCCCGGTCCCGATGGTCCAGCGCCTCATCGGAGCCGGTGCGAGGTTCCGGTCTGGCCCCAGCCGTTAGCAGCTGCGGAGTCCCTAGGCTACGCGTGTGCCGGCCGAGACACCGTGACCCCCGGCCCTGAAGGGAAGGGGGCGGTTTCCCTGAGGAGCAGGGGCGCTTCTAACTGGGCAGTGGCGGCGGCGCGGTGACGGAGCGACGTGAGTCAACCCTCCCCGCTTCGTACGCGGCCAGTACCCCGGGCGCTCTCGTCGAATGGGCCGATGGGAGCGAGATGAACCAGGGAGTTGTAAGTGATGAAGGCAATAGCCAGATGCATCAGCATGAGGACACCCACCCCTCGGATGGGCTCACCATGGACCAAGATCCACAGATCAGGCAACCACAACACCAGAGTCACCAGCATGGCCATCCGGAGGAACAGCCATCGCGGCTGCGATGAGATCCGAGTCACCACTGGCCAAGCGATGCACGCGATCGTCACCCCGATGATCGTCAGCTTTCCGTAGTCGGTTGGCTGGAAGTGGACGAAGCCGCGGGTCGAGGGGAAGATTGCGATCCCAACTGCTACCAGAATCGCGTCCGATATCAGCGAACCCGCATTGGCCACGACTAGGGCGGCCACCCACTGGGCGAGCGATGGAGGAGAGCGGGTGGGCTCGAGGTCGACCTTGAAGACTCGAAGCCACTGCTGGACAGAAGGTGGGAGGCTCCCGAGAAAGTCTTCGACGAACGGGAGCTGCTGGCGCGCTGAGGGATGGGCTGGTGATGGTCGATCTGGCATCAGCAGACGATAGCTGCCGAGCGTCGCTTCTGACCACCGGGAAGTGCCCCCAGCTTCAGTCGGAATTAGGAAAGGCACACTAGGACATCCTCGCCAGTCTCTTGAGCTGGCCAAACCTTCCACCTGGAACAAACTCGGAGTGCTCTCTGGAGGTGGCAGCGAGCCGGTGGAGCTCACACGGGCTGGCTGGCACGCTGTCTCAGGCGGGTGGTCGGACCGAGGTCACGGGTGGGGCCGTCCCCGCCGTGGATGAGCGAACGGCACTAAAAGACCATCCCCTAGTGCGCGCAGTCTGCCCTTTTTTTTCACCGCCACGCAGGCTTGTCCGGCGAAAACCTCCGCGCGCCACATCTCGCTACAGGGTGCGCTCCGAGGGGCGGATTGGCGCTCTCCCGTGGGGAGCAAGTCGCTACTCCCGTCCGGAACCGACCCTCGGCTGCCACCGCCGAGTGAGCTCCATGAACCCCGGAGAGGAGATACGGGAGCGCCTAGATGGTGACCGTCTCACAGAGACCCGCGGCGGTTGCTGGATCGCCGGTGAACCAGCCCGTGATCACTCCGCTAACAGCCAGCGCCGTCATCCTCGTCCTGACGATCGACGCGGGCGGCGAGCCAGTGGTTCACGACCTGCTCGCCGACCTGTCCGGACTGGCCCGACCAGTTGGCCTCCGTTCTCCGCCGGGTCGGCTGGTATTCGTGGCAGGGGCGGGATCCGCGGCGTGGGATCGCCTCTTCGCCGAGGCCCGGCCGGCCGAACTCCACCCGTTCCAGCCCCTCGACGGCGGTCGGCACCTGGCGGTGGCCACTCCGGGTGACCTCTTGTTCCACATCCGGGCCGCAACTATGGACCTCTGCTGGGAACTGGCCACCCTGGTTGTCGGCCGGGTGGCCGAGGCCGCCACGGTGGTCGACGAGGTCCACGGGTTCAAGTACTTCGACGAGCGGGACCTGCTCGGTTTTGTCGATGGGACCGAGAACCCGATCGGGTCCGCAGCCCAGGCGGCGGTCACCGTCGGGACCAAGGATGCGGCGTTCACCGGCGGGAGCTACGTCATCGTCCAGAGGCACCTACACGACATGGCCGCCTGGAATGCTTGGACGGTCGAGGAGCAGGAGCGAGTGATCGGGCGGGCCAAGCTCTCCAACGTCGAGATGGCCGACGACGTCAGGCCCTCGAACTCGCATGTGGCGCTGAACACGATCGTCGAGGCTGACGGCACCCAGCGGCAGATCCTGCAGGAAAACATGCCCTTCGGTTCGTTAGGCTCAGGCGAATTCGGCCCGTACTTCATCGGATACGCTGCAACGCCCTCGGTCCCCGAGCGGGTGCTCCGGCACATGTTCCTCGGAGACCTGCCCGGCAACTACGACCGGATCCTCGACTTCTCCACCGCGGTGACCGGCACCCTGTTTTTCATGCCCGCCGCCGACTTTCTCGACGACCCTCCTCCCTTACCGGGGGACGCCGTTCGCGCGACAGCCCCCGCGGGTGGGGAGGTAGCCGCCCCGGAAGCTACCGTCCCGAGTGGGCCGGTAGCCGGCGGTGACGGGCCACCGGGGGTCGGCCCACTCGGGGGCAAGTCGGAGTAGGGACTCGAGAGGGGACCCTCCAGGTCGCGGAGCTGGATCCCTCCTTCGACCCGACGGCGGGGCGGTCCACGCTGATCAGTGCTCCGGCTGACGGCCACTCGACCGCGGCCGGAGTCCGGAGACGACCAGCCGTCCGCCCAGATTGGCACGGGTCGGAAGCAGCTGCTGACCCCAGGGACCGGGTGAAGCTGCTATGCTCGCCTTCACAAAGTACTTTGCTTTACCAAGTAGTCGTTACTAAGGAGCTTCGCAATGAATGAGGGTCCGCGCTCAGAACGACCCGCTGTGATCGGGGATGAGCCCAACCACACACCGGAGGAGACGCTGGCCCTGATCGAAGCCCAGCGGGGGAGGGCTGTCCGGAGCTTGTATGTCGACCCTGCGATGATCCTCGGGGCGTGGGGGGTGGCTTGGCTGCTTGGCTTCGGCGCGATCTACCTAGCCGTCAACGGGTGGCTCGGTACGGTCATGCCGGCATGGGCTGCCGCCGTCCTGGCCGGGATCCTTTTCACGGCCGCTGCTCTCGTGACGTTCGGCGAGCAGGTCCGGCGCGGACGGGGTGTCCAAGGAGCTTCGCGGCGGATCGCCGCCATGTATGGCTGGTCATGGCTCCTGGCCGCTGTCGGCCTCCTTGCGCTCGATCTCGCCTTGGAGCACCAGGGGCTGCCGTCGGGCCTGGCACCCCTCCTCTGGACGGGTAGCTCTCTGCTGGCGGTTGGCCTGCTCTACCTAGCCGGGGGAATGCTCTGGGACGATCGTCTCCAGTACGGACTCGGGGTGTGGGTGTTGGTAACCGGCGCCGCCAGCGTCGCCGCCGGGGTGCCGGCGAACTTCGCGGTGCTTTCACTGGCAGGTGGTGGAGGTTTCCTGGTCGCCGCCGGGGTCAGTCGTACCCGCGGCTGGCGCTCGGAGCAGGCCCGCGCGTGACCGCGGAGCGTGCCCTTCCCAATCTTGACTCGGTGATTCACGCCCAAGCTCGCCTCCGCGTGACGGTAGCACTCTCCGTCTTGCCTGCCGGGGACCGCGTCACCTTCTCCCGGCTTCAGGAGCTGGTGGGGATGACTGCAGGCAACCTCTCAACCCACCTGCGGAAGCTCGAGGACGCCGGATACATAACCATCACCAAGGCCTTCCAACGGCGCACTCCGGTCACTCACGTGACTATGACGAAAGCCGGCCGGCGCGCGTTCGAGGACTACACCGCAGCCCTGAGCTCCCTGCTGGCCACACCAGTTCAAGGGTCTGATGGTGAGAGACGGTGACGCCTTCCACGGATCCGGTGTTCATCGCGTATTAGCACCGTCGAATCTCGCCATGGGTGCACAGGACTCGCACACTTGTCCCAAATCCGTCAGCCTTCTGCGAGTCGCGGTCGGTGCCCGTGCTAGCTCTTCGTACGCGGGCGGGTGGCGTAGCTCTCGGCCATTCTAACCAAGACCTGGCGCACAAAAGAGCAAGCCAGAGACCTGCTGCTACGCATCTAGCGGCGACGCCGATTGGACTCCACCATGCCCGGACTACGCGGACTCAGTCGTCGAGGACAGGATCGAACCGGCAGCATCGCGCGCGACTGAGGTAGCACCTGCCAGAGGATCCCCTCACGTCAGCTCGGCTACGGTACGGTAAAGGCGATCAACTGGGGCTTACCCCGCTCTTTTGCCTTCGAAGTCTGCGGTCCCCCGTCAGGGACCAACACCGTGTTGCCCGCAACCGCGAGAGGCGCGTTGGTGGATGTCGGGAGCTTGTGCCGGTAAACGATGGCGCCAGTCGTGCGGTTGAGTGCAATCAGCGTGCCGTGGTACAAGCTGGTGAATACCAGGTCGCCCGAGACCGTGGCCGCGCCGAGAGGTAGGTCTGACACCTTGGTATCCCACTCGATCTTCCCAGTCGAGAGGCTGAGGGCTTCGATCTCTCCAGCTTCCGAGCCGGCCGCGACTCCCAGCACGGTGCTGAGCGTCTTGGCTCGGAACGGGAAGTCGTCCGTTACCAGGTAGATGCTGTTCCCGGCGAGCGCCATGTTGCTGAGCATGCCCCCGACCGGTCCGGGCTCATACGTGTATGGCGCCTTCAATTTGCTCCGGTGCTCCAGCGCCTGGAGGGAGTCGTTGTCGTGGCCGTTGTGCACACCCACGGGCGTCTTCCAGATGAGCGCGCCGGTCTGGGCATTCATGGCGTAGACGTACCCCATTTTGCCACCGCCGATGACCGCTGGAACGCCATTCACGTCCGTCGCGATCGGAGACGCCTGCATGTCGTAGTCCTTGAAATCGTCCGGCACGCCCTGGTAGTACCAGTTCAGTTTGCCCGTCGCCGCCGAGAGATTCACGTCACTGTTGGTATAGAGGATCTTCGACGGGTACTTGATCGCTGAGGCGGCGCTCTGGTAAGGGTTGCCGATGCCGAAGGTGACCGACCCGTCCACCCCGACCAGCGGAGTCTCCCAGGCCCCTCCGGCGCCTAGGCCAAGCGCCTTGACTCCCTTGTCAAGGCCCAGCACGGTGTTGAATCTCCAGATCAACTTGCCGGTCGACGCGTTCAGCCCCAACAGCACCCCGCCGCCAGGCCCAGATCCGTATTGGCTGCCTAGGTAGACGCGCCCGTCGGCCACTTGGGGCTGGATGCCAAATGTGCCCTGGCCGCTCGTGAGGAGGCGGCGGTCCACCCAGATCACGTGCCCAGTTGCGGCGCTAAGGGCGAATACGGTGCTCGGCGAAGCTCCAAAAACCGTGCCGTTGGCGACCGCGACTCCGTTCGGTCCCGGTCCACTCTTCAAAGGCAGGTTCAAGCGATACATCCAGATCAGCTTCCCGGTGGCGAGGTTGATCGCGTAGACGTTTGACTCCTGGTCCTGCATGTAGACCAGGCCATTCACCACAATCGGCACCGCGGACATCGCACCCTCGTAGCCCACGCTGGTCGCCCCCTTGCCGGTTAGGGTGAAGCTCCAAGCTTCCTTGAGGCTGGACACGTTGGCAGAGGAGATCGTGGAGTCAGGTGCGTCCCGGGTGTTGGCGAGGTCGCCGTTGGAATATAACCAGGACCCGGACGGCACCGGGGCGCCGGGAGAAGCTGCGTCGGCCACACCGGGAGCCATAAAGACCAAACCGGCGAGCAGCAGGGCGCTCACCAGCGTAGCGCCCCGCTGGCGGTTCACCCTCGGCGTCGCCGGACGGGTACTCCTGGCCGACTCCGGAACCGTCGCGTGTGCTGTTTCATTTCTGAACGCGCTCCGGTACGCTGACGCGGCGCGCGGTCGTGGTATCCACAGCTGACCAGAGCGCCGATACGGTCGGCCCGAGCCAACTCAGCCCGATCCCCGAACGCCATCAGCCAGATGAGCTACAAAAGTCCGTCGACGATGCGGTGGATCCTGGAGAGTTGACGGAACGTTTCGTTCCCAGGTTGCACGTGCAAGCACCCTGCGCAGGGTGACCGGCCATCCGTTGAGCCCGGCCAGCCCGGGCGCAAGGCACGCGGTGTCGGCGAGGTAATTCCGTCGGCTCACCCAACGTGAGGTGGCGAGAAGCACCTTCTGACCATATCAGTTGGGATCCCGATCGGACAAGCCAAATGGCCCTGGCTCCCCGGGCCGCCGGTCGCGCGGCTGGGGATCCTTCCCAGTCGCCGGCAAGCGGACTTAACCGCGGTCTCGGATGGCAACGATTACCAGTGGGGGCGCAAGATGACCGCCGGCTCACTCCCAAGGGTGCACTTGAAGTCACACCATCAGCTGCTCAGAGGCTCGAAAATTAGCACGCTACGCCTAGCTTCTCAAGGGAGATTCTCCACCGGAAGCGGGCGAGATCCGACTCCACGGCAGCCAGTGATAGGGTCGACCGACATGCCAGGTGTCGGATGATCGCGAGGGACAGGCGATGACAGACTATTCGGTCAAGGAGCTCGGACCCGAAAGCTAGCTCGACTTCGAGAAGGTCGTTGAGAAGCACCACGGAATCTGGGGCGGGTGCTGGTGTATCACCTTTCACCTTGCATCTCGCGGGGCGGACCGTACCGTCGAGCAGAACCGCTCGGAGAAAGCGAAGCTGGTCCTTGCGAATCGCTCTCCCGCGGCGCTCGTCTACGACGGAGCGGACATAGCTGGGTGGTGCCAGTTCGGCCCTCCCGCCGATCTCCCCGCCCGAATGAGCGGGTACCGGAACCTGAGCCTGGATCTCCCCGATTGGAGGATTACCTGCTTCTTCGTCGATCGAGACCACCGGAGGAGAGGGGTCGCTAAAGAAGCCCTGGCAGGAGCGCTGCGGATGATAGCCACCAAGGGTGGCGGGACTGTCGACGGCTACCCAAACGACACCCGCGGAAGGTCCACTTCTGGTTCATTTTTGTGGAGTGGAACCGCATCGATGTTCGCTGAGGAGGGATTCCGTCCGATTGGCGACCTGGGCGCAAGCAAGAGAATCATGCGCAAACACGTTCTTCGGACTGTACTCGCCCCGGAGAGCGATCGATTTGATTTGGACCCACATACCCACCCGACACCTGAGTGTGCGTCAATATGCCGTCAGCAACCCGGCAGAGGTGAAGAGGCTCGTACGCTGTCGAGGTCCGGGTGAGTTCTTCTGCAGCTGCGTCAGGTCTAGCTAGTCTCCCCGAGAGGCGTGTAGGCAGCGAGCCGCTGCGCTCGCTTGGAGGCCATCGATAAGGGTCCGCGCTTGGCACCACCTTGGTCTGGGCCACCCGACAACGTGATGCCGGGGGCGGTGCCTTATGAGTTACCTTTGGCGGCCAGCTCCAAGACCGTCATCTGGATGACCATGCTCTGGGCCTATCCCACCGGCTCCCAGTTCGACCTGAGCCTGCGCCTGCGCGAACCACAGACGCACGGCAATCCGATGCGAGGCCCCCTCTTCGTACGCTAGGTTGACCCGTTGACCGGTACCCTCGGCTGGCGGCCCGGCGAGCAGTTTCGCTTCGCCGTGAAGTACGCCGATGGCAGGACGGTGGACAACCATCCTCGGACCGAGCATGCTCCGCAATCCACAGGCGATCCGCCGCCCGCGGCCGGAATAGAGCTGAGCGCGGTGCGCATCAGCCTCAGCCCACTTTCCACGGACGATTTGTATTGGTTGTGGCCACTGCCGCCTTCCGGTCCAATCGGCTTCTTCTGCGAGTGGTTGGCGATGGGGATCGCCCCCACCGTCGTCGAGGTTGACGCATGCCCGATCCGGGAAGCTGCCTCACGCGCTGTCGAGTTGTGGCCGCCACGGCGACCGATTTGAGCTTCTTTCAGTCGCGCCCGAAGCGCTCATTGGATGGCTCAGACGTGATTCGAGTCTGGGAGCCCGAGAACGTCACGCCGGGGTTCATCGCCACGGAGGTGATGCTGGGCCACACTGCAAGTACGGCAGTCGCCGTTGGTCGCCTCAGCGCGTTTGCGACAGGATTTGGCCTGTCCCTGTTAGTGCGTCTGGTCGACCCTCCCCGGATGCGTCGGGAGCCGCTAGGAAATGGTCGAGTGTTCCGGGAAGACAACACCGGATTCCCCAGCTCCTTACTCTGGGGCTCCCGGCCTGAGAGGCAGCGAGAGCGGGGCTTGCCCGAGGACCTTCTCCGCGTGGGAGCCGCCTTTTCGGACGGTCGGGCGGTGACCAATCTGGACGCCGCCGGGATTGGCACTGGTGGCGACACTCGTCTGGCGATTCGTGACGTCGGTGGGCTGCGCAGTTGGGACTGCCAGTTGTGGATCCATCACCTCCCACCGACGGGGCCTCTTGGACTGCTGTGCGAGTGGCCCGCCAAGGGCATTCCGGAGACGCGGGTCGATCTCGATGGGAGATCGGTAAGGGAGGCCGCCATCCGAGCCGTCGGTCGGCCCACGTTTCTGCGCCGGGAGACGACGGCTAGCGGTTCGGGATAGTCTGGGTGGGATGAGACTCCGACAGCTGGGTGGATACCGGATTTTCGATGGAGACCGCCGGGCGAGGTTCTTCCTGACGCTGTTGATCCTGCTCGTGGGGTTCTTCCTCGTGGGGGCGATCGCCGTCTAGTCAGGGCGCTGGGTCCACCGGCAACATCTGACAACGCCCCGACCGGGCTGGCAGCTGCCACCCACCGAAGTGCAGTACCCCAGCAACAGGATCAGTTGCCCTATGTCGGCTAACTGGCCGCGGCGCGATGCCTTGATCTCGGACTTGGATGCACGAAAGGAGGTGGTCCCAGTCCGCCGCGTGATGCGATGAAGATCAGCTCTGAGCTCCTCGCCCCGACGGGCTGACGATCCCACCCGCCGAAGATGTGCTCCACCGAAAAGCCGGCGTAGAGCAACGACCGAGTCAAGGCGGGTTGGGTGCGGAATCGCAGCTCATTCGTAGAAACCACGTCATCTCCGGAAGTCTGGAAGCGAGCGTGGGATTCGAAACGAACACGCTCACCGTCCACTTCTATCAGGCGATACCAGACTTCGACCGTCCCGTATACGGGATCCGTCACGGTTCGCCGGGACTGCTGCGGAGTCCACTTCGTCCACGGGCGCGTATTCGGATTGCGGCTCTCGAATGCCAATCGGCCGCCCGGCCGCAGGGCCCGTTGTGCCGCTGCGAGCGTGGCGTTCCAGCTCTCGTCGTCGGTGATGACCTGCGCCACGTGTCCAGTCATAATGGCGAGGTCAGCCTGCGCAGCGCTCAATTGGCTCGCATCGCCACGAAGCCATCTCACGAGTTCTCCGCCGGGGCGACGACGGGCCACATCCAGCATCGCCGATGCGGGGTCGACACCGGTCACCAGGTGACCACGCCGCGCCAACGCGCAGGCCAGTAAGCCGGTGCCACAGCCGATGTCGAGAATCGACGAGGCGACCTGCGATTCCGCGAGGCTGAGGTAGAACTCAGTATCGGCCGACGCGGGGTTCAGGAGGTCATAGATCGCAGCGAGGCGAGGATCTTCATATTTCGTAGCGCCGGCCACGGCGACCATTGTAGAAGGCGAATCAGTAGAGGCAGGGAGATTCAAACTCAGGGGATAAGTTCGCGGTGAGGAGTTGGCAGGGCAGCGGTCGCCGACCCACCCGTCTCGCGATTCGATAAATGCGGTGAGTGACTCCGGGCGCTACAACCAAACGCATCTACTCCAGGGTGATGGTGGACAGCGCTGGGTCGCCGGGAAGTCCGTCGAGTAACAGCGGAACCGTTTGGCGTGAGCGGCCTGGGACTACTCCGGCACCAGGGGACCGGGAGTTCGGGTCAGCCGCATTGCTACCACACCCCCCAAGGCAATTAGGGCGGCGGCTATGTCCAAGAGGCTCACCGATCCCACTTCCTGGCCGACCCCAGTCGCGAGCCCGACCCCCGCCAGGGTGAAGAGGCTGAGCCAGGCGGAGAACAGGGCGAACACTCGCCCCAGATGAGACGGTGGGGTACTGCCCTGCAAGATCGTGGTCAACCCGACGAGTACGGCCATGGCTCCCACCCCGGCAACCGCCATGCACGCCATCCCTACGATCAGAGTGGGTGAGTTTGCTAGTCCTGAGATGGCGACGCCGATCCCGAGACATCCTCCTGCCACCATGCGACCGGGACGGACTTGGATGCTGCCCGCAACCAGCCCACCGAGGATGCCACCCACTGCCTGGCCGGTCAATATCAGACCCAAGTCGGTAGCTGACCCGCCCAGATGGTGGCGCACCAGCGGCACCAGCATGACGTTCAGCAGACCTTGGCCAACGAACACGAATGCCACCACAGAAAAGATCAAGCGCAGCGGTCGATCGCCCGCAACCGTGGCCATACCCGACCCTATCTCGCGGACAATCCGATGCACCGCCGTGCCCTCAGCTGCCGCCACCGGTTCCGACGGCGCCTCCTTTCCGGCACTTCTGCCCATCGCCCAGGCGGCCGCCGCAGCGAACCCGAAGGTCGCGGCGTCCACAACCACGACTGTGAATAGCCCCCCTGCTCCGAATAGAAGTCCGCCAACCGGTGGACCCAGCAGCCGCGCCAGATCGATACCGAGAGCCTCGATGGCGTTGGCAGAAACCAGAACCTCAGGCTCGACGATGGTGTGCACCAGCACCCCGGCGGCGGGCGCCGTGAACACCGTACCCACAGACTCCAGCAGCGCTACCAGGTAAACGATCCAGATCTCACCGCTTCCATGGACGGCGAGCAGGCTGAGCAGTACGAGGGCTTGGCCTGCATTGCAGAAAATCACGACTCGACGGGCATCCCATCGGTCGATCAGCGTCCCGGCCAGCGGTGCCAGCACCACCTGGGGCACGGTTTGAACCACGAACACCGCTCCCGTCGAGACGACGGACCCGGTGAGCGTGTAGACGTAGAACGGGAGGGCGACGAACAGGGCAAAGTCGCCCAATTGCGATACCACACTGCCGGTCCAGTACCGGCGAAACTGGACGTTCCGCAGTGGCACCAAGAGCCGGAGGGAGCGCATGGGGCTAAGGCGCCATCAGCGCGGACGCCCTTGGCCGAATCCCGTGATGGCCAACCACAATCGGCGGTTCACAAGAGGGCGCGGTGGCTGTCACCCGCACCAGCGACAAGGGGTTGGTCACCGGCCCGCAGACTCCTCATCGGGCGCTCTCCCGGAGTGCTCCCCCGGGTTGCTGGCGCGCTGGCCATGCCGGCGAGACGCGCTCCGCTGCTCCGGCTCGCTGAGCGGGTAGCTCAGGAGAAGCACCTCGACTGACCGGGAGCCGGTCGGCCGCATAGTCCGGTCTGATATCCGGCGGTCGAATCGGTGCCAAACCTCCTGCAGGTCCGCAACCCATTCAGTGAGCTCAGCCGAGGTTACGAAGAGAACCGATTGTTGAATCGGAAATGCCTGCCGCCACTCCGCCGGATAGGCACGGCGCGAGTGGAGCGACGCCTGAAATCGCGAGAGAGAGTGGTCGAGGAAATGGTTGAGGAGTTCGTCCGTGGCCAGCTCGAACTCGGGTTCGCTCTGGTCGTCCGCGATGGCGAGAGAAAAGTGGGACGCTCTCCACGGTCGTTCGCGGCCTCGGCCTCCAGGTGCCGGTTCAACGAAGCCATACTTCGATAGTTGGCGCAGGTGAAATGAACAGCTCGAGGGACTCTCCCCGACGAGTGCCGCCGCCGCGGTGGCGGTCAGCGGTCCCTCCAGGGTGAGTTGTTGGAGTAGGGCGAGCCGGATCGGGTGGGCGAGCGCCCGGATCGAACGAGGATCGCTGAGTTGGCGGGCCGGCACCTCCTCCGACGGAACAGATCGCGGGTGGGGCTTTGGCACCGTCGAAAGATATCATTCGAAAGATAGTGTGCGAAGGATGAAGGCACGCAGTATGTCTCCAACTTGCGGGCGTGGAGCTGCCCCGTAACGGGGTCGCCCATGATCCGAGGCGGTGAGCACTCCCGCCGATGCTCTGGCAGATTGCACCGCTGCCCCGGTGCGGAAAAGGCACGACAGTCGCTCAGTCGCGCTAATTACACCACTGTAGGGACGCGACCGGAGGTGGCTCCCAGCACACTAATCCACAGTCACCCGTAAGCGAGATCTCACCCGGCTCCCAGGTTGGAGTCAGACCCTGGTTAATATGACCGAAGCTAGCCGCGACGCCGTGGCACGCCGGGCCACCGGAACAGCATTGGTTAGCCGACTGACAAAGCTGGGCGGAGTTGCTGCGATAGTCGCAGTTGGAGCCACCGCCGCCGTAGTGGCTCACTCCCTGCCCGGCCGGTCAGCCCCGAGTGCAAGTCGCGTCACTGGATCTGCCCCTGCAACGTCCGCGCCCTTGGCCCCGATACCCGGTGGATCAACTAATGCTCCTTCGGTTCCAGCCGTTACGTCTGGAGGCTCATGACGAGTGGCGAACGCTGGCTTCCAATACCCGCCCCCGACCAAATGGCCTCCGCCAAGCGGGCCGCCTTCGGTACCACTGCCCAGGTAGTAGCCCACCCCCACGGGGCGCTCCCGGATGTCCTTCCCCTCGTGGACGCGGAGATCTTAGCGCTGGACCTCGCTGCCAGCCGATTCAGACGGGACTCGGCGTTGGACCAGCTCAACCGATCACCGGCAGCCGAGGTCATTGTGGGACCCCTGCTGGCGCAGCTGCTGGAGCTGGCGCTCTTCTGGGCCGACCGGTCCTCCGGGCTCCTCGATCCTTGTGTCGGCGCCGCAGTCATCGCCAACGGTTACGAGGGTGACTTCTCCGGTATGGCCAAGGACGGTCCTGGTCTGGTGCGACAGGTGCCGTTTGGGTCGAGTTGGAAATCGGTCGAAATCAGTGGCCAGACCGTGCACCGACCTCCAGGTCTGGTGCTTGACGTCGGGGCGACGGCCAAGGCCTGGGGCGCCGACCGGATGGCCTCCCTGGGTGCTCAGACCGGAGCATCGGTGCTGGTGAGTCTCGGGGGCGATCTGGCCACCAGCGGTCCGGAGCCTACCGGGGGGTGGGTGGTGCGGGTTGCCGACGACCACGAAGCGAGTTCACGCTCTCCCGGGCAGACGGTACGCTTGCGGGCCCGGGCGCTGGCAACCTCTTCGGTGACGAGGCGACGGTGGCGGCGGGGCGGAGTTGAGCTACATCACATCATCGATCCGCGGACCGGAGCTCCAGCGCAGGGACCTTGGCGGACAGTGAGTGTGGCCGCCGCATTGTGTTCAGAAGCCAATGCGGCAGCCACCAGTGCGATCGTGGCGGGCGACGGAGCGGTGGACTGCCTGGCGGGGTTTGGACTACCCGCGCGTCTCGTTTCCAGAGACGGGGGGGTCTTGCACTTCGGCGGTTGGCCCAGCGACGGAGACGACCTGTCCCAGATCACGCATTGGATGCGTGCGCCAGTCGCGGGAGCGGTCTCGTGAGCCTTGCAGTAACAGCGACCGGGCCGTCAGCTCTCTGGTATCTCACCCGCGGCAGCGGACTGATTCTGCTGGTCGTGCTCACGGCGAGCGTTGCCATGGGCATTCTCCACAAGAGCGGCTGGACACCCTCGGGGTGGCCCCGCTTTGTCATGGGCGATCTCCATCGGAATCTGGCGCTCCTCGGCGCGGCACTGTTGGTGGTCCACATCATCACGGCCGAGCTTGACCCGTTTGCACCCGTTGGCTGGCTCGCAGTTTTACTTCCCTTCCTATCCTCTTACCGTCCCGTCTGGCTCGGGCTGGGAACTCTGAGCGTGGACCTCTTGCTTGCGGTTGTTACAACCAGTCTGCTCCGTTCGCACTTGAGTCTCCGAATCTGGAGGCTGGTCCACTGGTTTACCTACCTAGCCTGGCCATTCGCCTTACTTCACTCCCTCGGAACTGGCACCGACACTCGCCTGGGCTGGGACTTTCTTCTCGATCTGCTGTGCCTGGCCGTGGTGGTGGGGGTGACGCTCTATCGAGTCTGGCGTCTCTCTGCGGTTACGCGCCTGTTGAAGTGGTCGGCGGTGGGCGTGGCTGCCGGTGCTGTGCTTGCGGTCACCGTCTTCGCCGCGGTCGGCCCGCTGCAGGCGGGCTGGGCCCGGTCCGCCGGGACTCCTCTCTCCCTGGTGGCGAAGGCCGGTGGCAGTGGTCCATCGAGCGCCGCACCAAGCCAGGGTGGGCAGCTGGTCCATTTCGCGGGGACCTTCAGCGGCACGCTGGTTCCTCTGCAAACAGGCACAGCGAGCTCGATCGTGATCTCCGGGACGGTTCGTGGGGGACCTGGGGGATCGCTCACCGTGACGATAACGGGAGATCCTTTGCCCAGTGGAGGATTCAACGTGGCGTCGGGCACTGCGACCTTTCGGAGCGCCTCGCCTGGCCGCACTTACACGGGGCAGCTGGCGGCTCTGCTGGGAGATACGATGATCTTCAGTCTCGACGAAGGCGATGGCCAGTCGGTCGGTCTTCAGCTCAATGTCCCAGAAGCTACTCAGGGTCCCGTTTTCGGGACTGTGGTGGTCGGCGGCGTGAAGACTCCCGTACCCGCTAACGGGTCTGGCGCGTCGAACGAGTCCGAGTGAACTTGGCCACTGCCACCACCGGCATGGACCTTGCCGTCAGGGGTGGAGTTCTCGGGTCTCCGCGGCTGCTAGCAGGTCCTGGACGAGACATCACCGAGTCGCTAGCTCCGCACCTCGATCGGCTGGGGGACCCGCTTGGTGCGGTCGGGACGACATCTCCCCGTGAGCTCATTCAGAGGATCCGCGCATCCGGCCTGCGAGGTCGTGGCGGCGGGGGTTTCCCAGTAGGCGAGAAGTTGGCGGCCGTGGCTGCCGGAGCAGGAGTCGGGAATCGGGCGATCGTGGTCGCGAACGCATCCGAGAGTGAGCCCGCCAGCGCCAAGGACCGCTTCCTGCTCTCGGTGCGGCCGCACCTCGTCATTGACGGCATTGAGGTCGCGGCCAGAGCGGTCGGAGCCAGACAGGCCTACATCTGCGTGAGTCAGCGATCCGAGCAGGCAGTGTTCGCCCTGCGACAGGCCTTGCTGGAGAGGAGGGAGGCGCGGCTGCTCCCCGTGCCAGTCGAGGTGGTTTTGGCCGCTCCGACCTTCGTTGGGGGAGATGAAACGGCCCTCTTGAGTTGGATCGCCGGCGGCGCGCCCAGCCCCACCGTGGTGCCTCCGCTGCCTGCCCATAAAGGCCTCACGGGCCATCCCACCCTGGTGCAGAATGCAGAGTCCCTGGCTCATCTCGCGCTGATCGCACGGTTCGGCCCGGATTGGTTCCGTCGCGTCGGGACCGAGGAAGAGCCTGGCACGATGCTGGTGACGGTCAGTGGCTGCGTTACCAGTGCCGGGGTATATGAGACGCCCATCGGGGCCAACCTCGAGGATATCCTGGAGGCGAGCGGGTGGTCTGTCGAAACCGAAGTCATCTTGGTCGGGGGATATTTCGGAAGTTGGGTCAGCAGACAGGATGCGGGTGTGAAGGCGCTTTCGCGGGCGAGCCTGGCGTCCTGTGGCGCCTCGCCCGGAGCCGGGGTGATTCTCGCCATGCCTAAAACGGCGTGCGGTGTCAAGGAGACTGCCGAAGTGGTCGACTGGCTCGCCGCCGAGAGTTCCGGACAGTGCGGCCCCTGTGTCCATGGACTGTCAGCGGTGGCAGCCTGTCTCACACGGCTCGCGTCGCCGGCATCGGCCCGTCGAGCGGACCTTGGCCGCCTCTTACGCTGGTGCACCGAGATCGAAGGACGGGGCGCCTGCCGGCACCCCGATGGCGTCATCAAGTTGGTCCGCAGTTGCTTGCAGGTGTTCGGTCCGGAGGTGGAGGCGCACCGAAGCGGACGCTGCTTCGGCTCCTACGAAGGATGGCTTCCGCTCCCGGCAACCACGCAGCAAGTCCGATGAAGAGCCTCTATCTTCACGTGAACCCCATCACATGCGCCGGGCACGGGCTCTGCGCCGAGCTATTGCCTGAGGCGGTACGACTGGACGACTGGGGCTATCCCATGGTGGACCCGTCGCCTGTTTCGCCGCGAATCCTGGGTCACGCGCGCCGAGCCGTGGCCGCGTGCCCCACCCTTGCATTCGCCTTGCGCGCCACCCCCGTTCGCAGGCTCATCTCGCCGCGAGTTGACGAAGCTGGAGAGAATGACAAGAGCCACTAGTCGGATTGTGACGTCCCGAGCCAAGCGGTACGAGGAGCCAGCCTGCAGTCCGCGGGCTCAAGGGAGATACCAGTCTCCTACTGGCCGGTTCGTGATTTCTCAGCTTGTCTGCCGAGGAGAGAGCAATGTCCCGGCACGACGGTGGTGAACGCAACCCAAACTGCCGACCGCCCGATGAAGCGGCGCACGGCAGCTCGCATGGCTTGAATCGCTGCCCGCGATCAGACGCTGGCCAGGTGCTGAGTGGCCCCCTGTCCGGCTTCGGCGATACGGCGGAGAAAGTCTGCGAGCAATTCCAGTTGGGCTTCGTCGTAGGTGGCGCAAAGCTGGTCCATCGACGTGTTCATCCCCAGGTATAGGCGGGCCATCTCCGGCCTCGGTCCCCGGAATAAGGAAGCCGCCGGGATCACCTCCCGCGGCGCTCGGTCCATCGTCTCGGCGATGCGGGCCTACGGCGTGCGGCGCTCAGCACGATCCTGGCGACGGGTTCGTCATGCGCCACCTGCTCAGCCCTCTGACCAAGGCCAGATTCCATGAGCTGTATGCCGGTCTCGCGCTGACCGAAGAAATCGTTCGAGAGAGTGGATTGGACTGGACGGTTGACCGACCACCGCGGCTGATTGACAGGCCGCTGAGGGGAATCTACCGGACGGCCCATGACCTGAATGTGCGGCGCGGCCTGAGCATTTCGCGCGCCAATGTCGCCCATCTGACGCTACCGGTGCTGGAGCAGCCGGAGACCAGCGGCCGAGCCGCCAGCCTCGCCTCCTAGGCGAAACATGCGGGCGCCGGAAGCTCCGGGTCCGGCGCACTCCAGCTGCTCTGCCGCGAAATCGAGGGTCGAATTGCCGGCCGTACCGGGGAGGTCCTCGGGGGCTACGCGGAGACGGCGGCCACCCGTTCGCACAGGCTGTCCAGCTCGGCTCGGACCACGCCGGGCTGCTCTATCCACACCATGTGGCCGCAGTCGGGTACCACCGTGGTCTTGGCGTTCGGTATCAGCGCGGCGCTGGCTAGCCCGTGAGCCGGAGGAATCGGGCTCTCAGCGCCCAGGAGAAAGCTGGTGGGGACCTCGGTGAGGGGGAGTTGCTGGACCAGGGTCTGGCGCTGGAAGTGGTGGCGGATCGAATCGAAGGTCTGGGAGTAGCAGGCGACTGAGATCTCCATGGGGGGCATCGGGGGTGCCTCGGATGGGTGGGCGAAATAGCCTGGCCAGACCAACGAGAGTCCCTCAAGCTGATCAGCATCGGAGCCCTCACCGCGAAGTGCCTTCTCATCCAGTTCCTTTGACCGAGCCGCCGCCTCGGGCGTGACGCGCTCTCCGAGGATCCGGCCCAGGTCTGCCTCCCCGCCGTCAGGCACCGCACCCAACGGATCGATCACCAGAGCCCCTGACACCCGGTCGGGGTGGGCTGCTAGGAAGTGCATGAGCAGATGGCCACCCCAAGAATGGCCAATGATCAGGGGGCTCTCCAACCCCAGCTCGTCCAGCACCGCCACCACGTCCGCTACCTGGGTTTCCACATCGAAAGGCCCCGCGGTGGAAGAGGGCGCCAGCCCGCGCTGCTGGAAGCGCACCACCGTGTAGCCGTCAACCAGCTCCGGCAGAAGGCTGTCGGTGTAGTCGGAGAGCCCGGGGCCGCCGTGCAGGATTACCACCGGTGGTCCCTGTCCGGCCTTCCAGCCGGCGAGCCGGTGCTCTTCTTGGCCGACCTCGAAATCGGGGATTGGCATGTCGATCGGAAGTCTACCGGTAAAGGAGAGCCCATGCGCGATGCCCTGAGCCCGACTGGGCTCCTTGGCGTTCGGACCATGCCCCGGGGGGCAGGCAGTTACCACCAACTGGCGGCGGTGGAGCCCCAGGTACGCTTTGGGTTGCGGCGCGGACCGCCCCCCCAAGCATTAGGAGAGTCGCCCCATGATCTTCACTGATACCGAGCTGGCATACCTGCGCTTACAGCGCCTCGGCCGCCTGGCGACAGTCGGTCCGGATGGTGGCCCGCAGAACAACCCGGTGGGTTTCACCGTGGACGCAGAAACTGGGACGATCGAGATCGGTGGCTGGAATATGGGCGCCAGCCGCAAGTTCCACAACATCGAGTCGAATCCCCAGGTCGCCTTCGTCGTCGACGACCTCGAGTCGGTGGATCCCTGGAAGGTGCGAGGGGTGCAAATCCGAGGAGCCGCCGAGGCCCTCACCAACCAGCAGGTCTCCGGAGTCAGCAGCGAAGTCATCCGCATCTATCCCCGCCGGGTCCAAAGCTGGGGCCTGGGGAGTGATGGCAAAGTGGGGTCGCGACGGACCGTCGCCCAGCCAGGGAAGTGAGCGCACCCGAGGACCCGTTACCGGGAGGCGACGCAGGATCGGACGGGACGGCTGGGTGGTCTCCGGGAGATGGAGTTGTGCACCAACGGCACGCGGCACGGATCCTGCTTGGAGATGACGGAGGCAGGGTCCTGCTCCTCCGAGCCGGCGATCCGGCCCGCCCCGAAGCTGGCAGCTGGTGGTTCACTCCAGGAGGCGGGGTCCGGGATGGGGAATCCACTGCGATGGCCGCCCGGCGTGAGGTGCCGGAAGAGACGGGGCTCCAAGTGGAGGAGATGGGAGCGGTCGTCCTGCGTCGTCATTTTGAACACCAGCTCCCGGGCGCCCAGATCTTGCAGGACGAGGACAACTTCTTAGTCCGGTGTGCCTCCTCTACGCTCGACGAAGCCGAGTGGACGGAGGCGGAACGCCAGCTGCTCGAAGAGGATCGGTGGCGGACCAGAGCGGAACTTCGGCAGACTCGAGACACCGTGTACCCCGAAAGTCTGGCGGCAGTCGTGGACGGCCTGGACGAGCACCGATCCCGGTCACGTCAGACGGTGTCAACACCTGGTCCGCCGCCTCGCGGAGAGGAGTCAGGGAGACGGTAATCCCTTCCCCGGTCTCCACCTCAGGCTGGACGCGGCAACCTTCCCAGAGGAGAGAAGAGGCGCCGAGCCCAACGCTGCATCCGCTCTCTACTGGGGGCCGCGGACCCTCCTGATAGGAGCACCAGACCGAGAAGAGCAAGGGGGGTCAGCGCCTGCATTCCCGCGACCGCCCCTCCCACCATGGCCACGCCCGGCTCGACGGCCATGATCAGCGCGGCCACCGAGCTGGAGACGTGCTGCTGGGCCGCCGCCTGGACTGCGAAGGCGAAGGCGGACGCCGCCAGGCCACAGAACACGATGTCCGCCAACACCGAGACCGACGGCACCGCTAGGCCCCCGCTGAAGGGGACTGCCAGACCCAGGACGGTGGCCAGGGCCAGCAGCTGCCAGGCGCCCAGGGCGACCGCAGGGACCCGGTGTCCGAGCCTCCCGACCAGTACCACTTGCAGGGAAAAGGCGGCCGCGGCGAACACCTCCAGGGCCATCCCCAAGCCGGCGTGAGGTTGGCCGCCGCCGCCCTGCACGGGAACGGTCAGGCAGACCAGCAGACTGCCCCCGATCGCCAGGAGCGCTCCCACAACCACGCGGCCGTCCGGAGCCTGGCCCCGCAGCGCCCACTCAAGCAGCGGAGTTATCACGACCACCAGGCTGGTGAGTGCCGCGGCGACCCCGGGCCCTGCGCCCAACTCCAGTCCCAGCGTCTGAGCCAGGTACGCGGCGGCTAGCACCGCCCCCAGCAGAAGCAACAGGCCCTTGGGGACTTGGCGCCAGCGCCCTCGGGAAGCAGGCGAGATTAGCCCGACCGCGACGAGGACACTGCCCCCGACGGCGAAGCGCAGGAACAAGAATCCCACGACCGGGTAGTTTGTGACCGCGCCGCGGGTGACCACGAAGCTGATGCCCCAGGCGATGGCGGCCAGCACCAGGCCCAACATGGCGAGATGGCGTGGTGTCGCCAGATCGCCAGCAATTATTCGCCACCTCTTGGCCAGCTGCCGCAGAAACTTCTGTACCATGGCATTGATCTTCAGCTTCAGGAGAAGACCTTGCAAGCCAGTCGAAGAAAATTCAATGAAAGCGCAGCGGACCCTTATTTGGACGAAACCGATTCGGCGATCCTGCGATCGTTGCAGGCTGACGCCCGCACCACCTTGGCTCGGGTCGGTCGAGCCGCGGGGCTCTCGCCCTCGTCCGTCCACGAGCGCCTCCGACGGCTCCAGCGTGACGGCGTGATCCGTGGCTGGACGCTGGAGCTGGACCCCCGCGCCGTGGGCCGACCGGTGACCGCCTTCGTGGGGGTGGAGGCGGACGTCACCGGGGGGACCCTGGCAGCTCGCCTGCGCGCCCGGCCGGAGGTCGACGAATGCCATAGCATCGCCGGAGATCTCTCCTTCTTCCTGAAGGTTCGGGCCGCCGACACGGAGGCGCTTTTGGGGCTGGTCGACTGGATCAAGGAGCTGCCCGGGGTACGGGCCACTCGTACCACGATCGTTCTCAAGATTGAGTTCGAGCGCCAACTCTGGCTGGGACCGGCGCCAGTCGCTGAGTCACCCAGCGAGGACTCTCCGGACCAGTAGTCGCGGACTGACTAAGTTGCGGTCCGTCTGGAATCGCGCCACCCGAGCAGGCGCTGCCAGCCATGAGCACGTCCACTCGCAGGTCCAATCGGCCGGCGCGGTGCCCGGTGATCGAGCCTCCCGGTATAACTGGGCGATGGGTCACCCCGGCGAGCAGGTAGCGATCCGGCCGGCGCGCCCGACTGACTGCCAGGCAGTGGCTCAGCTCTACGGCGGCTATGTGCGGGCGTCATTGGCGAACTTCGAGCTGGAGGCCCCCGCCGCGGAGGACTGGCAGCTGAAGCTGGCCGATCTGGAAAAAGTGCGTTTACCCTTTCTGGTCGCGATCGATGGCTCAGACCTGGTGGGCTACGCGCTGGCAACTCCCTGGCGTCCCCGACCCGGTTATCGGTTCACCGTCGAGGACTCCATTTACATCGATCCTGAGCGTAAGGGGCAGGGTCTTGGACGGCGGCTACTTTCCGAGCTCATCACAGAACTTCGAGCATGGGGGGCCAAGCAGGTGATCGCGGTGATCGCGGATTCGGGTGAACCCGCCTCGCTGGCGCTGCACCTCGGGACTGGCTTTGTGGAGGTTGGCCGGCTACGTCAGGTCGGCTTCAAGCAGGGGCGCTGGGTCGACACGCTGCTGATGCAGCTGGGCTTGGAGTAGATCCACGGCTCAGGAAGGGATCCTGCGCCTACTTGAGCAGGCGGGAGAGCCGACGGTCGGCGAGTCGCCGTCCCCCGGTCTGACAGGTGGGGCAGTACTGCAGCGAGTTGGTGGCGAACGCCACCTCGCCGATGGTGTCCCCGCAGACTGGACAGGCCGCCCCGGTACGCCCGTGCACTCTCATGGCCGAGCGTTTCTCACTCTTCAGACTGGTCGCCTCGAGTCCGGTGCGCGCCGCCACCGCCCCAGTTAGCAGCTCTACCAGTGCGGTGTGGAGAGCGACCACCTCATTCTCTGAGAGATGTTGAGCGGGTTTGAATGGCGATAGGCGGGCGGCGTGGAGGACCTCGTCGGAGTAGGCGTTGCCCACCCCAGCCAACAGGGTCTGAGTGGTCAGCGCCGATTTGACGTTCCCGGTGGCATGACTGAGCAGGTCGGCGAGCGTGCGGCTAGTGAAGGCAAGGTCGAGGGGATCGACCCCGAGACTGGCCACAGCTTCGATCCTGTTGGGGTGTTCCACAACCCAGATCGCGAGACGTTTCTCGGTGCCGTTCTCTGTGAGGTCGATTCCAGGGCTCCCCTGGCCGCCATCGCCCGGCGCGAACCCCATCCGCAGTGCCACGTGACCCCGGCCGGGGCGGACCGTGGCCGCGGGGAGTTGTTGGTGCCACTTGACCCAGCCTCCTCTAGCCAGGTTGGTCACCAACCAGGGGCCGCTGGTCCTAAGACAGACGTACTTGCCTCTTCGCTCCCACGCCACGACTTCGTGCCCCAGAAGGTCGTCCAATCGTGGATCAACCGTCTTTAATGATGAGAACGAGGCAAGTTCCACTCTGACCAGCTGGCTCCGGCCGGTTCGGAGGCTGAGAAACCGAACGATCGCCTCCACCTCCGGCAACTCAGGCAGCGCGGCGCTCCGACTCGAGTGCGGGGAGAGTGATCAATTCGGACTTGAGTGTGCGGTGCCATCCACTCTGACAGAGCCAGTTTCGCGGGTCCTTGGACTACCGGCGCCGGTCCTGTCCCCGGTCAGAGGAGGCAGGCCCCTAACCCGACGCTGCGTGGTCAGCCGAAATGACGTCGGGTCCTCACGCAGAAAGTCTCCGATCGACTCCTTGTTCAATTACCCTCGCGAGGATCCGCGGCCCGGGTTGCCATAGACCTAGTCTGTCACCACCGTCGCTCGACCAAGTCAACCTGGACTCCCATGAGCCGTCGTGACGAAGTTGACTTTGCTCTCGAGCGTTGGCTCGACCACCTTGAGCGGCTCGCCCGCAGCGGGTATATACGACTGGGCTACAGCTCAGCTACCAGGCAGCAGGTGGACCGGACTGCCCAGATACTGCACCTGGACGGTAATGGTGTCTCCCGCAGTGACGTTGTTCACCCCGTAGTACAGATCCCAATAACCCGGGTTCGCCGCGGCTGAGTTCGACGTGTAATCGGAGGGGACCTGGATGTTGAACTGGACCCATTGCCCGTTGTAGAAGGTGCCGCCTGACGTGTCGTATGTCTCCACGACCGCAGCGTCAGCGCCGATGGCAGGCGAGCCACCATCATTTGGGGTAATCGGAGTGCCAGACCCGGTGTCACCCAGACTGGTCCCCAGGTTGTCCACTTCTGGACCGTTGCTTCCCGCCAGCACCGAGGCGAAAGTTTGGCTGACCGTTCGTCCCGTCGTAGACGAGGTGTATTGGGGTTGCTCGATTCCAAGGTACGCGTTGCCGCTGCCGCCCACGTCCCCGGGGTCAAACACCCGCACCGCGATCACTTTGCCCGCGTATGCCGTGGGGAGTAGGAAGAGGGGCACCGTGAAGGAGCTAGCGCCTCCGGTCGCATCGATGGGGGTGTACAAGCACATCTCCCCGAGCGCCGAGACCGTGAGCAAGCTGCTGGTGGTGCCACTCTCTTGGACCGCTTGAAGTGCATAGCCGGCGTGGGCCGTGGGGTACGGGTCCGAGGAGCTGCCTACGTTGGCGCTGTCGGCAGTCGGGGACGAAGTATCTGCGCTGGAGCTGGTGTTGATCACTGAGCCGTCCCAACTCAGGGTGTCCACCTGCAGCCGGTAGTACTGGCCCCCGGTGCCTCCGCTCAGATAGTAATTGCCGCCCGATGAAGTCAGGTAGCTGCTCTCAGACGTCTGTAGGGAGTAGGGTCGGCTGAAGAGGTTGTAGCCCGCGAGATCGGTCGACTTAGAGGGATCCCAGTTGAGAAGCGAGGCATAACTGTGGAAGCCCTCGGGAGTTCCGCTGACGGATTCCATGGTGGGGTTGGAGGTCGAGGGGTTGTTGCAGCCCTGGGTGTCGGCCCTCGAGCGGCCCACGGCTGGATTCGCCTCGTAGTAGCTGTACTTGGCGGTCCCTTGATCAAGGTCCCAGGCGTTGTACGGGCAGAAGACGTCTTCCACGAGGGGGATGTCGTTCGCGCGCGAGTACAGCACTGGCACGGCGAACAGGGTGTACGCCATGGCAGCATAGTCGGTCGGCGTCACTGCCTGGGTGTAACTGCTTAGAGCCGGGAAGCTGCTGTCGTCGTCGTGATAGGTGTAGATGGTGCTGCCGGAGTCGTTGCCCGGGTCGAAGCTGGGGTTGTACACCGTCATATCCGAAGTGGTATTGGCCGGTACGTAGATCAGGTAGCTGTACCCGCCATTGTCATTGGTCAGGATGCCGTCTGCGTTGCCAACACAGGAGCTGGTGGGCTCGGTGTCGTCAAGGCAGCTTATCTGGTGAACATCCGCGGGAGATGCCGTGCAGCTGGTGGACTTGCAGGCGTTTACGCTGTCTGTGGGCGTGGGGGTGAACGCATCACCCTCCGAGCGAGGATTGCCCCAACCTTCGGTCCGCATGAAGTAGTAGTTATCAGCGGTGCCGAGGTTGGCCACCGTGGCGCCAAGGGTGGGGCCAGGTTGGCCCAATTGGATCGCCGGAAGGTATTGCGCCGTCGCGTAGGCGGTAACATTGTGCGTTCCGAAGCCGAGCAAACCAAGGAAATATACCGGCGCCGGTGCCGTGATCGCGACCTCCAACTCGTTGCTGGTGGGTTCAGTCACGACCACATTGTTCGGCGCCGAGTTAGGGTACCCGTCGCGCTCGGCGGTTAGCACGGCCTCCTGGACGCCCTGGGGTACATCTCCCGGCAAATAGGCAACTCCGGAAAGAGCTGCCGATGCGGCGGCACGCTGCTGCAGATCGCTGTGGAAGTAGGTGATGCCAGCATCGATGGCCAGCCCCATGATGGCGAAGAGCACCACGGCGGTGAGGGCAAAGATCACGAGGACCTGTCCCTTCTGGGTGTCCACCCATCGCGTGACTCGATTCTCGCCGTGGGGCATAGTCAGTTCTCCTGAGGGGGGAAGGTAAGGGCGGTGTATTGAGTATCCGTCTGCGAGAAGAACTTGAGCCCAGGAGAACTGAATTGGAACGTTACTGCGACTCCGATGCCTGCTTCGGCGGGATGAGCCTGTACTCGCAGGTCCAGGGTGTAAGGGGCGACTCCGCCAGTGGTGCAGCTGCCTGACCCCGTTCGGGTGCCTTGTCCATCGACCAAGTCCCAGCTGAAGGTCGTGCCGCAGTACTCGTACACGTCGACGCAAAGGCCGCCCGAGCCGCACGTGACATTGTCGGACGAAGAATATCTGCCCCCGGAGGGCCACACGAGCGCGCCGTTAGGGCTCGCTGGGCAGGGCGGCGGCGTGGTGCTGGGCGAAGGGTTTAGCGCGCCACATGACTGCGGTCGGTAGATGTCGATCTCGTCTACCGAGGAGTTGGACAGCTGTTTGTCGAGGGTTGGCGTGACCGCAGCGATTATCTCAGCGTCGGCGGCACAAGGGTCGTTCCACGACGTCTGGCAGGCGTAGCCCGCAGTGCAAGTCGTGGACGACGTACATTGCACGTTGCCTATGCTGGCAGCGATTTGGGCGCCGTAGGAGGTAGCCTGGGTCGCGGTGTCGTTGTTGGCGATCAAGGCCGCTCCGGTCCAGGCACCAAGGAATACGAAAAGCAACACTGGCAGGATGATCGCCAGTTCGATGATCGACTGCCCTCGCTGGGCATGG
>DATKSR010000137.1:0-5184 GCA_035531555.1 Candidatus Dormiibacterota bacterium | reverse complement strand
ACCAAGTCCTGGGGATACGTTGCCGTCAGCACGCCCAGGGCGATCCGGTCGCGCAACCGCCGGCCGTCCTCAGGCTTCGGCTGTCCTACCCGTGGCACCGACCCATCATACCAGCTTTACGGCCTAAGTTACTGGTATTGGGCCTAGCTCCGCTTCATCCACGCCGGCCGGCCCCAGAACAAGCCGCGGGTGGAGCGGGTCCAGCGCACCGTACTGGACGAGTGCTGGCGACCCACTTTCGCCCGCTCTCTGGTCCCTAGCGTATACCGCACTGCGCCGAGACCTGGTCCAGTACCGGCGCTTCTACAACTTCGACCGAGCCCACACCGGCCGGCACACCGCTGAACGTACCGCTGCCGAACTGGTCTATGGCGCTAGAAAGATGCGCCCACGATGAGCCGCAACTGTCTACACATCCCGTGCACTGTTCACCTTAGGCTGGGCCGAGGTGTACCAGGTTGACGTCGCCGAGCTGACGGTAGCGATCAGGGCTCGAGGTCATGATGATCACCTGGGCCTGCCCTGCCGCCGACGCGAATGCGGGAGCGAGCAGCTTGAGCCTCGCGGCATCTGAATTGCCCAGGGCATCGTCGAGGATCAGTGGCACCCCTGCGTCGCCTTCGTTGCCCTCGGGATTAACTAGGATCGCGCACGCAAGGCGTGCCAGAACAGCGAGCTGCTCTCGTGCGCCCGTGGACAGTGAGTCGAAAGGGACAGTGATGCCACCAACCGTGCGCGTGGTAACCGAGAAATCGTCGGGGTCGACACTTATCCGAGTGCCCTGCCCGAACACCAGGCACGCAAGACGTTGAATCTGGTCCTCGTACGGTGCCACGTACGCCTGTCGGGCGAGGTCCCGGTGGCGATAGAAGGTGTCGTAGAGGAGCTTGGCGGCTCTCGCGCGGCGCTCCAGACCCTCATGCTCGGCAGCCAGACGGGCGGCCCGCATCTCCGCTTCCTCGAGAGACGCTTGGAGGTCGCTGGAGCCCTTGACTTTCAGGGTGGTCTCCAGCTCGACCTGCTGTCGTGATAGCTCAAGATGCTCCGCTTCTAGTCGTCGAACCAGAGAATCCGCATTTTCGAGTCGAGCGGCCACGCCTTCGGGGTCACTCGCCGCGTACCGCGCGCCGGCTTCGAAGAGCACGCACTCCTTCTTTTGCACGTCTTGATGGGCTGCACCGTGCCCAGAGGAGAGGGCATCGTCGGTCACCTGGCTGCGGGCCGCCGCTATGGTGGAGGCGATGGCGTCACGGCGCTCGCGTTGTGACTTGATCAGTGCCGCGTTCGCACTAGCTGCGACTCGAAGAGCGTTCAGATTTCTCTCCGACGACTCCGCCGCGGCGCGCCGGACTTCCATCGCCTCGTTAGCAAGGCGCATGCGCTCCTGCGTGGCCTGCAGCACCACTTCCGCTGCCTCCAGAGTTGTCGGCATCGGAGGGTCGGCTGCGCGGGCCTTCGGGTACCGCTGCGTAACGCCCCGGGTTTCCTGCACCTTCGCTTCGAGCTGTTCTTGCGACAGGTCCTCGAGCGCGTCGGAGCGCGTTTGACGCGCGCTCTGGATGGCGTGATCCGCTGCCGCCCGGCTCTCCAGGGCCTCGTTCAACTCGGCGAGCGGATCGGCAGAGGACAAGCCGAACCTCTGGGTCAGTTCGGCAAGCCCTCGCTCGGCATCGCCCACCTTGGCGTCGAGTTCGCTTCCGGTCCCGCCGCCGGTGACATGCACGGTCAGCAGGTCGGGGAGCAGGATCACTACGTCGCCGAGGACTGGTGTCCGATGCTCTGATCCCGCCGCCAGATGGATAGGTTCTCCGTCGACGGACAAGTCGACTTCGGAGTGTGCTTCCAACATCACGGTGGCGCGTGACACCTCGCGGGCGGCGATCGCCTCAGCCCTGCGCCGAAGGGCCCTTTCAATAAGCCTTCTTCCTTCTACAGTGGCCTTGCACTGATCGATGAACTGCTGGGCCCGCACCTCAGCGCGTCGACTGGCCACGATGCGCTCAAGGCGGTTGCTGAGCAAGCGGTGGTCGATCTCGGCCCTGCGGAATGTCGTGTCGCCCTCCGCGAGGGCAAGTGCCTCGTATGCCAGCTTGAGCTCCTCTTGGGCCTGACCCAGCAAGCGGACGGCATTGACGTGATCCGTCTCAGCCTCCTGAATAGCCAGCCCATCCGCGCCGTTCTGGCCGGCGAGGCGCTCCAACTCCTCTTCTGCGCTCTTGAGTGATGCAGCCTGCGAAGTTCGTGCCTCTACCAATTGGCTCGCCGTCTGCTCTCGGGACCTTGACTCGGCCAAGTCCGCCTTGCGAGTCTGGAGTTCTAATGCCAGCGTACCAAGCTCAGATGACCGAGCCCTGTAATCGGTCAGGTCGATGCGAGCCTCTGCCTGAGCCAGTTGGTTTTCCGCCAAGTGGCCCATGGTGGCTCTGTATCTCTCGCCCGATGCCTCGATCTCCTTCAGGCTCGAGAGTGACGTGGCGGCCTGGGCCTGGGCCTCCCCAAGTTGAGCGGCGAGATGCTCCCGCTGTTGGGACACGCGTCCGCTGGGCGTAAAGTACCGTCCCCACTCCTCCTGGATTGCTTGCCACAAAGTCGACTCGGACTTTGGGTCCGCGGCGCCACCAGAGGCTGCACGGTCCAGGGCACCGATCAAGGTGGTGGAGCTGCCGACATCCCCCTGTTGGATTCGCTCCCCCTGCACGAAGCGGAGGGCCTTGAAAAGACTCGAGTCGAGCGTATCGTCAAGGATCGCCCTCACCCGGTCGTGGGCACTTCTGGCGATGAGACTCTCAGGCGCAGGTGCGAGGACCTGGAGGCGGGTCTCAGGCCGGTGAAACCAGCGCTTGGAGTAGATCAGATGGTAAGGCCCGGTTGTAAGCTCGACCTCGACCTCAGTGCCCTCGCTGCGGTGAACCGGCCGCACAGCCTCGACCCGCCGATTTTTCGAGTCGTGAGTGTATTCGAGGAGTAGATCGAAGGCTTCTGCCAGGCTGGACTTGCCAATTTCGTTGGGACCCTCGATCAAGGTGACCCCGGTGCTGGGTATGGAGACTTCGGAGGCTTCCACGCCCCGAAAGTTGCGGATGGCGATCCGCAGGATTCTCATCGGCTCCTCGCAGCTAGACGTCTGACCAGCATCAACGCGTCGCGGGCTACGTCAGCGCTCTCTGCACCAGGGGTCGCGGCACGGGAGAGCTCAGCGACCGCGTCTCGCGCGAATCCCGAGAGGTCGATGGAGGCGAGGTCGGAGTCGGCGGGCACGACTACTAGTTCACTCCGTCCCTCCGAGACCGACACGCTGGCTATAAGGTCACGAGAGTCGGCCAGGGCGTTTTCCAGGAGCTCGTCGGTTGCAAGGTCTATCGTGCCCACCAAGGCCAGCCGGACCACTGTCCGCTCCTTGTCGGGAAGCTCAGCCAGGAACGCTGCAAGGGCACCCACGCTGTCAGCGCCGTCGAGATCCAAGTGCTGTCGCACAAACTTCCACTTGCCGATGACGACGGGGTCGACGGTGGCCCCATCAGGGTCGAGGTCGACCACAAGGGCCTTGTTGCTGTCCTCCTCGTCGAAGTCGGTGGCAAGAGGTGCCCCTGAGTACCAGACACGATCCGAGACCTCGGTGACGGAGTGGCGATCTCCGAGCGCCACGTAGCTAACACGCCGATCCACGAACGCCGCGGTGAGCTCGGCAACAGAGACCAGCGCCGGATTCAGGGGGTCTGGAGACAGAGAGTCCACGGCTCCATGGCCAACGGCCACCCGCATCGTCCCGGCTGGGGCAGGTTCCAGCGGGCCCAGGGCTCCCCGGAGCAAGTCGACGTCCGGCCTGCGACTGGGCCAAGGGGCTCCCACGACCTCTACCGGTAGGCCCGGCACCTGGGCTGGTGTTGTGTCGTGGATCACCCGGATCTCCGGGGGGAGCGGCCCCGGAAGGCGTCCCGCGGACCAGAGTCCAGCTGGGTTGTCGGCGTCGTGGTTTCCTGGGAGGAGGTAGACCGGAACGGTGAAGTTGCTCAGGGCGTCCAGAGCCCGCGTGAGAACCCGGCGGCTCGGAAGTAGCGAGTCAAACACGTCGCCCGCGACGACAGCGAAGGCGCACTTGCGTTCTGTGGCAGTCATGGCGAGCTGGCGGATCGCTTCTATCTGGTCATCGGCGTAGCGGGCCTGCGCCTCGTCGGAGAGGAAGGCGCGCGTCATCCCGAGCTGCCAGTCCGAGGTGTGGAGGAATCGTACGGTCACGGGGGCTCGCCTCCTAGGGGAAGTGTCTCCCGAAATGTACATCCGGGAGCAGCGACCGGCACTACTTGCGGCAAGCGTGCCCGGGGGAGTGTGCTGGTGCCGGCCCGGGTGCTGGCAGGCGACTCGCCGAGGGTCCGCCTGGTCGCACTTGGGGTGCCCGGGCTCAAGAGTTGCCGGCCTAGGAAACAGCGCCGGGCCAAGTCGCGGTGTAAGGACACCTTCCACGGGTCCGCCCGACCCTGGTTGTTGTCAGCGGTCGGTACCACTTGCTGACCAGCCGTTCCTGTGAGATCAAATCCTGGTGCCGAGGGGCGGGATCGAACCGCCGACACCGGGTTTTTCAGACCCGTGCTCTACCAACTGAGCTACCTCGGCTTGAGGCTATCCGATCTCGAATCGGGTCCGCGCAGTCCGCCAGAGTCGGCTCAGGCCGCCCAATTGGTGAAGTAGTCGTCGTGCTCTGAACGGAGGGGATCAGTTTAGCCGGTCGTCCCAGAGTCCCCGGAGCTGGTCACTCATGGCCAGAGCGCGAAGGAGAGCGAACCACTTCGACGGCATCACGGTCCGAAAGGCAGGCGGCTATGCCGCTCACTTCAGCTTTCCAGGCGGGAGTCGGGTTCGGCGGTATGGCTCTGACCGCGATCTGGTAGAGACTTGGCTGGCCATGCCCCCACCTGGGAGGCCTGGCCCAGGGCGTTTTGGGTTCATCCAACGTTGATCCCCGCGGACCTCCCATAAATCCGCGACAAGATCTAAGGCGCTGATCTCGGTGCCGAGGCGGATCCGAGGCTCTCGATCAGCGCCTTAGACAATACTTCGAGCAAATTCGAATGGCCTTGGGAGGGTGCTCTTCAGGGGGTGGTCGCGAGTTGTGGGTCCCCGTCGACGCTCACCAGGGAGACCCGCTTGATCGTGGAGAGCCGCCCGGCATACGGCGCTCGATAGGTG
>DATKSR010000136.1:0-4797 GCA_035531555.1 Candidatus Dormiibacterota bacterium | reverse complement strand
ACTTCGTCGACGCCTACGTGCTTTCCTTTGAGCATGGCGTGCAAAAGCCGGACGCTCGGTTCTTTTCGCTCGCCTTGCAGATGGTGGAGGCTCGGGCTAGCGAGACACTGATGGTCGGTGATCGAGCCACCCACGATGGAGGCGCCGCGCAAGCCGGCATCGCCACTCTGCTCCTGCCGCCTATGTCGGAACTTGCACCACGTGGGCTCGACTTGGTGCTAGCCATGCTGGACCTGGACTAAGTCCGCTGGCTATCGACCCGACCGACCGCCAAACGGACGAGCCCGATCAGCCCTGAGTGAAGGCCTTCCTTTATGGACAAGACCCACTCCCAAAGGGGTAGGTCGCCACGTCAGTGCCTCGCCTGGTCATCTGCTCCGAACGAGGCGGCTCAGCTCGCCTGCCCGGCCTCCAGCATGGCGGCAACCCGCCTCGCGAAGGCGCTGGCCGGGAGGCCCGGTGCCCTCTTGCGACGGGTTCTGCGGTCAGCGAGCGCCTGCCGGACAAGCGCGGGCTCGACCCCATTCGAGAGCGCCCAGATGCCGCCCGCGGTCTTCGAGCAGAGCATCACTTCTTTGGCCCAGCGAAGCGCACGACACGTGTTCAAAACGGCATAGGACTCGCTGGAGTAGTCGACCGCCCACCGAAGCTCCGCGGCGAGCTGCGCGGCCAACGTCCGTCGCCCAACCTCACCCACCACGTCGGTTGACGGGGGTCCATAGGCTGCCCAGCCAGCCTGTCGCGTGACGGCGTAGTGCAGGATCAGATCGGAGTCGCCGTAGCCAGGCTCGCACCACACCGTCTTCCGTTCGGCCGGAGAGGTGGTGATGTGGACTCGGTAGGGCCAGGGCGGTGAGGGCCTTCGAGCTGCGGACTCTTCGACGATCGACACCTCGACGCCTGTGCCTGGACCCAGACCGAGTTCGGAGAGTATCCGGGTCATCGCTTGGATGGAACTAGGGGGGATGCGGTCTTGAACCACCACCAGGATGTCGACGTCACTTGCATCCGGCTGGAAGTCGCCAAGCACGGCAGAGCCGTGGACATACACTCCGACCAGCATCTCCGGGCCGGCTGCGGCGAGCCGATGACTGAGGTCACGCACGAAGGTCTCGACGTCGCCCGGTACGGCGCCTTGCACGCCCACAGTCTGCCCTATGGACCGTAAGGAGTTCCTTACGGACCGCCCCTTCAGCGGACCCCACTTCAGCTCGCTGGCGCGCTGAAGCCAGGGCTGGAGGTGAGGGAAGCACCTCATGCGACGGTAGACATGGCGAACGATGGCGAGCCTGACCCTCCGCTGCCGGCGCCCAGCCGGTCCCGAAGGGCCAGAATGAGGCTCCGGGCGGGGTTACCCCGGTGGCCGGGCATTGCCGACGGTAGGAGATGATCCGTGTATCCGTTTGAGCGCTTCACCGAGAAGGCCAAGAAGGTCCTGACCCTGGCCCAGGACGAAGCCGAGAAGTCCCACCGCTCATACATCGGCCCCGAGCACCTCCTGCTCGGACTGCTGCGAGAGGGTGAGGGACTGGGTGCTAGGGCACTGTCGGACCTGGGCGTCGAGATCGATCAGGTGCGGGCCAAAATCGATTCGGTGTTGGGCCGGAACGAGCGGATCTTTGGCCAGCAGATCATCCCGACCTCGAGAGTGAAGAAGATCATCGAGATCGCCTTCGAAGAGGCGAAGCGGATGAACAACCCCTATGTCGGCACCGAACACCTGCTGCTCGGACTGCTGATCGAGGGGGAGGGGATTGCCGCCCATGTGCTCCAAGACCTAGGCGTTGACGCCGAGAAGGTGCGCGACAACCTACCGCACAATGTGGATGAGGACAGTATTGGAGAGCAGCCGCTCCGCGGCGCTCCTCGGTCGGGAGGGATCGGCTACTACGAGACCCCGGCGCCAGAGTCGTTCCTTTCGCCCCGCCGCGGATTTGGCGCGCTCAGTTCCTTCACCAGCGAGGCGATGAGCGCTTTGGCGCTCGCCGAGGAGGAGGCGGTGAAGGCCTCCGTGGGCTACATCGGGACTGAGCATCTGCTGGTGGGACTCGTTCGGCAGGCCGAAGGGACCGCTGCCCAGGTGCTGCTTGCGCTCGGCGTCGACTTGGCGCGGGTGCGGCAAGAGGTGGCGCGGAAACCGCCCACTTTCCCCCGGATTGTGGTGCAGACCGTGCTTCCGACCAGCGGCCTTCGAGCGGTCACCGCCCTTGCCCGACGCGAGGCCCTGAAGGACCCTACCGAACGAGTTGATACGCAGCACCTGCTGCTTGCGATCGCAGCCTTGGATCGGGAACCCGGGGCTTGCCTCCTGACGGCGCTAGGGGTTGATTCCGCCGCAATCCGGGAGAAGGTGAACAGCGTCGGAGGCGAGTCGCCGGCCTAGCCGCTCACCCCTTATTGACGTTACTGCCGGCACCGGGCCGGCGTCTCACCCTCCATACGAATGGTTTCCGACCAAATCGACTGGGACATGGGCGCGCTAGGAGAAAGGCTCTCAGATCACCTGGATCCGCTGGCGGGTGGTTCCGTCAGTGCCGGGTGGCCCCGGCTCCCGGTCCCGAACGATTTCGTTCGGGACGCGCTGTATCGACAGCTGGCCTCGATGACGCCAGTCGCCTGACCTACAAGGTTGAGAACCGCAGTACGGTCTGCTTAAAGCTGCGCTCTGGCGGGAGTGCCTTCCGCTGCTGAACCGCGGTTGTCGCTACACCGGCGACCACTACCTGCCAAAACGTCGCCGCGTCTTGGTTGGAATCGTCGACGGCGACCTCCCACGACCCGGGATGGCGCCTGAAGACCAGCTCCGCGGCGCGGCGGCCCACTCCGCGACGGCGATGAGCCCGCATTACGAAGAATTCGGACATTTCGCGGACCCCATCCGACAGGAGGCGGGTCATGATGAAGCCGGCCAAAGGGCCATCGTGGCGAATGAAGTCAGCCTCACGCTCGTCCCCGTCGACAAAGTAATGGTCGAGGAAACGGTAGATGAACGTGCCGTGCTCGGTGAGTTCAAGCCCACGTTCGGCGGACAGGTCATAGCGGTATAGCTGCAGGAGATTGGCAAGCACGATCTTGTCTCGCTCGGAGACCCGCTGCACCTCGACTTCCACGCTATTTGTACCTCTCGATGCACCTTGCTCTGGCCAAGCCGCCCAGGGCGTCGGCCAAGCAGCCGACCAAGCACGGTACCTGCGAGTCGCTCACTCCAGGGCCCCGCTTGCGAGATGGAGATGAAGATGCGGAAACTGTCGGGTCGAGTGGCGACCGGCGTTGGTTGCCAAGTGATAGCCGGCCCCTTCCACATCGATCTCGAGATCCCTGGCTAGACGCTGAGCGACCTCCACCATGTGCCACCAGAGTTCCGCGTCCTCAGATCTCAAGCTGTCGATCGAGGGTAGATGTTTCCGAGGAACGATTAGGACGTGAATTGGGCTGCTCTTCTCGGTTGGCTCAACCACGACGAGCTGATCGTCAGAGTAGATCAGCCGGGATCGAGACTCCCCAGCACCGATGGCACAGAAGAGACATTCCTGGAGACGCCCCGGACTCGCCGTCACAGCTGTGAGTGTGCTCTGTCCTGGCCCGCAGGGTAACCACTCTTGGCTGTCAACCTGGCTGTCAATCGTGGGGATGGGCATGGCCGGGTTGGGTGATCTGGCCGTCGATCTGATCTTGAAATTGGTGGGCGAGCAGAGGGAGTCGACCTCTCACGAGCTTGCGCTCAACGGTTTTTGAGTCCGTGTCGTGGCGTCCGTGCTCGTCCGACGGGGGCCATCCTGAGTTAAATTCCTCCGGCTCGCGTCCACTGGCGGCCACCCCAGGCCACCACCGCCCAGCGGGATTGCCGTCAGTTATGCCGTCAGAAACCTGTCCGAGACCTCAGCCGCCGGCCGCCCTTCTGGCCCGGATGCGCTCCTGGAGTAGCTCTTCTCCCTTGCGCTCGGCGCGTCCCCCGCGGGCCCGGTGCGCCTCCAAGTAGTGCTTCACCGCCTCCCGTCGAGCCAGCTCGTCGAGCTTGGCCGCGCCAGCTTGCTTCGCGTGGCAGTGCGGGCAGGACCAGGAGCGGCCGGCGCCCACCCCAACCTGGCGGATGAACGCGCGACCACAGATGGCGCAGGTGCCGCCCATCCGCCTTCGATCAGAAGCCACGCCAGCGATTATCCGGACGGACCGAGGCTCTAGGGCAGCGCCGGCCCGGCGCTGCCTCTGGGCAGCTCGCTGCCCCCTCGCCGGCTCAGAATCTGGGCCGCCAGGGCGGGGCGGGCGGCCGCAGCGGGGGCCCTGGCCCGCCCCGCCGGAGCGCCAGCGCGATCACCCCGAGGATCAGGAAGAGCACCACGACCACCAGCGCCAGCGTGCCCCCCGAGCTGGCCGGCGCCGGGCTGGCGGGCGCCGCGGAGGGGTCGGCGGCCAGAGCCGGGCCAGCGGGCAGCTCGGTGCCCGGACTGGAGGCCCGGCGGTCCCAGTAGCGGGCCACCTCGGCCGCGGGGCGCTGGGTGTGCGAGTCCGGGGGCGGCCGGTGCTCGGATGCTTGGGTGGCTCCCAAGAACCGGCGCCTGGCACGCTTGGCCCTGGCCCGAGCCGCGTTCGCGCCCCGGCAGCTCTCACAGCGGCAGCCGGAGTTGTAACCCGCGCCGGTCCCGTGGGGGGTCGGCAGGGTGGCCAGTCGGGCCGTCTCGGAGGTCGCCATCTGGGCTGGCATCGTACTCACCCGTACCCACCCATCATGACTGCGGAGGCCTGAGGGTAGGCATGGCGCGGCCACGATCCTGGTCTCAGTCTCGGGCCGGGTGGTAC
>DATKSR010000135.1:0-4453 GCA_035531555.1 Candidatus Dormiibacterota bacterium | reverse complement strand
AGCCACGGTGTTCATTCTGTCGGGGCTCCTGGCCTGGACGTTCTTCTCTCAGGCTCTGATCATGGCCACCAACAGCATCGTCGCGAACTCCCAATTGGTGCGCAAGGTGGCGTTTCCGTGGATGCTGCTGAGCGTTTCCTCGGTGATCGCCGCATTGGTCAATTTCGCGATCAGTTTGTTGCTCCTTATCCCGTTCATGCTCTTGTCGCACAAGGGAGTAGGCCCTCCGATCCTGGCAGTGCCCCTTCTAGTAGGCATCACATTCGCACTTTCGCTGGGCTTGGGACTCATGCTGGCGGCCGGCAACGTGTACCTGCGCGACCTGTCGTACTTGGTCAATCTCGGGACCCTCATCTGGTTCTACGTCGCCCCGGTCATCTACCCCTTGGCATTGGTCCAATCCAAATTCTCCGGCCATGGCTTGGAGGGAGAGGCAGCGCATGCGGCGATCTACGCCAATCCGATGACCTGGGTGGTACTGGGTTTCCAAGACGTCTTCGTCTTCGATCGCTGGCCGCAACATTGGCACGGACTCGGCTACTCGGCGGTTGTCTCGCTGGTGTCGATCTGGCTCGGTTTGCGGGTGTTCAGGCGCCTGCGCCGCAGATTTGCTGAGGAAGTCTGATGCCCGACGCGGTGGTCCAGATCCAGGATGTCAGCAAACGCTTTCGGATATATCACGAGCGCAACACCACGCTAAAACAGTCGCTGGTCGCCCGCCGACGCGGGCGGTATGAGGAGTTCTGGGCGGTGCGCGACGTCAGCGTCGACATACCGGAAGGGGAGTCGCTCGGGATCATCGGCGAGAACGGCTCCGGCAAGTCGACGCTGCTGAAGTGCGTGGCGGGGATCCTGGTTCAGGACAAGGGGACGATTGACGTCAAAGGGCGGTTGGCGTCGTTGCTGGAGGTGGGCGCAGGGTTTCACCCAGACTTCACGGGTCGTGAGAACGTGTTCCTCAATGGAGCTATTCTGGGGCTGCCTCGACGGTACATCAAGTCCATCATGGACACGATCGTGGAGTTTGCCGAGCTGGAGCAATTTATCGATAACCCTGTGAAAACGTACAGCTCCGGCATGTACACGAGACTCGGGTTTGCGATCGCGGTAAACTTGGATCCGGACATCTTGGTCGTCGACGAGGTTCTGGCGGTTGGTGACGAGGCCTTTCAGCGGCGCTGCATGGAGCGCATCAACATCATGCGCACCGAGGGCCGGACCCTCGTTTTCGTTTCCCACGCGCTGGAGTCGGTACGCGCCGTGTGTGACCGCTGTGTTTGGATGGACCATGGCGTCGCCCGGCTGGTCGGCGGAGTGGACGCGGTGATCGCGGCATATCTTTCCGAGGTGAACCGGCGGGAGGAGGAGGAGCTGGAGGTGGTGGAGACAGCCGAAGTCGACTCCAGCCCCGGGCGTAACGGCGTGAGCATCACGGGGGTCGATCTTTCCGGCCCGGATGGCCCCACCGTCGTGCTCAACACTGGTGAACCGCTGACGATCTCGATTGCCTACGAATCACCAAAACCGCTTCTAGGGGCTCGCTTCAGTGTCACTTTCCTAAGAGGCGACGGAGTTCCAATCCTCACCGTACCGACCGATGACCTGCAAACCGGCGATGTCGCGCTGCCTCGGCAAGGGGTGGTCCACCTCGCCCTACCCGGGATCCCCTTTCTGGAGGGGTTCTACCGCGTCACCGTGGACATCACCGAGATCTCCTCAGGCCAGCACTACAAGCGGCTGGAGCGGGTTCGGCCATTCCGGGTCCACAGCGCTGACCATCGAGAGGTGGGGATGGCGCTGCTGGGGCACAGCTGGGAGCTGCCGCAGGTGTCCGATCGGATCCGTCGCTAGCGTGGGTCCGCCCGACACGGCTCAGCTCCCGAGAGATGTGCCGGCGAAGGTCACCTTGTGGTTGGCGAGGTAGTTCCAGACCGCCGCGACCCCGCTGCCAAACACCAGTGCCACCAGGTAGTAGAGGTGGAAGCGGGAGACGCAGGTGAGCAGCACCGCCTCATTGATGCCGAGTCCCACTAGGCTGACGGCTTCGAAGGTTAGAAAACGTCGGCGGCGTAGGCCCCCGCGACGATCCCGCCAGGTGACCCTGGAGTTGAGGGTGTAGGTCACCAGGATGGCCAGCTGGATGGATATCCCAGACGCCAGCCAAAGAGCCAGATGTGCGTGGTGATAAAGGAGCACTGTGCCGACGAAGGTGACGACCAGGCCCACCACCCCGACGCTGAGGAAGGTGGGGAAGCGCTTCCAGTGCCGGCGCAGGATCTCCTGGGCCTCGTGCACCGACGGGCGGCGACTTTCCATAGACGCGCTCAAGACCTGGAGAGGGTAGCAGAGGCCCGAAGCGCCGCCGATCTCGATCGGGTCGCGCTAACGTGACGACTTTCCGGCCCAAGAAGTGACCCCGCCCCGGGCCTCACAGCTGAAACACGGTCCGGATCTCGCCAACCGGAGTGCCCACCCAGTTGGTAACCGGGTCATCGACCAACTCGGACAGGCTGGGGGGAAGGGCAGATGCGAGTTGATCGATCTGCTGCAGAGCCCGGGCGGCGATTTGGGCCAGTCCCGCCGCAGCCCCGGATTCCAGCTTGATCACCAGTGCCCAGCTCCCGTCCCTCGCGACGGCACCGAAGACGGCCGCGGCGCCTCCCTTGGCGGTGAATCTCTCACCCGCTACGCCCACCAGGGCGGAGTCGAAGGAATTGGTGCCCCGGATCAGCCAGGGGTGCTGGGCCATGGCCGACTGGCAGCTCTGAAAGGCGGAATCCGAGCCCGCCGCCCGAGCCAGGGCGGTGGCAAAGTCGCGCAGCGAGAGGCCAAAGGTGGGCAGGCCGCACCCGTCGATCCCAAACGGCATCTCCTCAGCGCGCAGGCCGGCGTGACCCGCCAGCCGCTCGGCGATCTCTACCTGCAGTGGATGATCCCGCTCCAGATAGCTCTCGGTGGGCCAGCCCTGGTGGACACAGGTCGCGACCATCGCCGAGTGCTTTCCGGAGCAGTTGTTGTAGATGGGGGACGGACTCTCACCTCTTCCGAGCAGCTCGGCGCAGGCGGTCGGATCTCCCGGCAGTTGGAACCCACACTGCAGAGCGCTCTCGTCGAGCCCAGCCGCCTCCAGAATCCGACGGGCTGCCTCCACATGGCCGGGCTCGCCCAGGTGCGAGGCGCAGGCGATGGCGATGCTGTCATCGCCCAGCCCCAGGTCGGCGGCGGTGCCAGTCTCCACGAAGCTGGCTGCCTGAAAGGGCTTGGAAGCACTTCGCAGGGTGCTGACTGAATTGGGATCCCCGACCGCTCGCACCGGTCGACCCGTGGCGTCCACCAGGACGATGTGGCCGCGGATCAGCCCCTCGATTATCGCGCCACGACGAACCTCCGCCAGCAGGGCAGGTTCCGTCGAGGCATCGCTTGGCAAGCTAGGGCATCTCCCAGGTGGCTCGGCCCATTCGGTGCCCAGGCGGCTCACGCCAGGCGCGCAGCGAGGTGGGCCGGATTAGTGTAAGTAGCCGACCGATGCGGATTCCGCAGCCGGGACCGATATGGGATCGAAGGCAGGAGGATCTTTTGGTGAAGCGCTTCCACGATCAGGTGGCCCTGGTCACCGGCGGTGGCCAGGGAATCGGCGAGGCAACCGTCCGGCGCTTCGCCGACGAAGGCGCCAAGGTGGTGGTCGCGGACCTCAACGGTGAGGCTGCCCAGGCGGCAGCGCAGAGGATCAATGCTGGCGGCGGCGAGGCCCTGGGTGTCAGCTGCGACGTCCAGGAGGAGGCCAGCGTCGAGGCTTTGGTCGCGGCCGGGCTGGGCCACTTCGGCCAGATCGATATCCTGGTCAGCAACGCTGGCGTCACTCGCGACAACCTGCTCCACAAGATGACGCTCGACGAGTGGGACCAGGTGATCCACGTGCACACGAGGGGTGCCTTCCTCTGTGCCCGGGCCGTCGCCCGCAACATGGTCACGCGAAAGCGGGGCAAGATGGTGTTTCTCTCCTCCACCTCGGCGCTCGGCAACCGGGGCCAGGCCAACTATGCGACCGCCAAGGCGGGGCTGCAGGGCCTGACCAGGACGCTGGCGCTGGAGCTCGGACCGTTCCAGATCAACGTCAACTCGGTGGCCCCGGGTTTCGTAGACACCGCCATGACTAGGGCGGTGGCGGAGCGGCTCCATGTATCGCTCGAGGACTTCTGGAAGGATGCGGCAGGCCGTATCCCGCTGGGCCGGTTGGGACAACCGGAGGATATCGCCGCGGTCATCGCCTTCCTCTGCTCCGAGGATGCCGCCTACGTCAGCGGGCAGGTGATCTACGTGAACGGAGGCCGTCCCAGCTGATGCGGGCTCACTAACCGGCTTCCGGTGGCGGAGCCCAATTGGGAGGACGCCGCTCGAGGAAAGCCGCCATCCCCTCGTGAGCCTCGGGGCTGGAGAAGAGCTTCGACGAGAG
>DATKSR010000134.1:0-7576 GCA_035531555.1 Candidatus Dormiibacterota bacterium | reverse complement strand
GTGCCGCTTCTCCGGTACTGGCGCCGCCTACATCGACCCCGGGTCGCCCTGGCAGAACGCTTACGTGGAAAGCTTCAACAGCCGGGCCCGAGATGAGCTCTTCGCCCGGGAGATCTTCCATTCCATCATGGAAGCCCGGGTCCTCTACGACGACTGGCGCCGAGCTTACAACCACTACCGACCACACAGCGCCCTGAACTGGCTCCCTCCGGCTCAGTACGCCACGCAGTGGTCTCCAGCTACCATCGAATGAACTGTGAGGGCCCCGTTATGTGAGCCAGGCTCAGTAAGAGTTACGACTGACTGTAGGCCTTGGCGAAGGCCGCTGGTGGTTGGTAGCTGAGAGCACTGTGGGGACGGTGGACATTGTAGGCGTGGCACCAGTCCGCATAGAGAACCTGGGCTTCCATGATGGAATGGAAGATCTCCCGGGCGAAGAGCTCATCTCGGGCCCGGCTGTTGAAGCTTTCCACGTAAGCGTTCTGCCAGGGTGAGCCGGGGTCGATGTAGCTGGTTTGAGCACCAGTCTGCCGACACCAATCCTGGATCGCCCGGGCTACGAACTCGGGACCGTTGTCGCACCGCACGTACTCTGGGAAGCCGCGCACCAGCGCTGCCTTGTCCAGAGCGGTCACCACCGCATCGGCGGTGATGGAGCGTCCTACTGGCCCTTCCAGACACTCCTTGGTGAACTCGTCACACATCGATAGCACCTTGAACGGCCTGCCATCTGAGGTCGTGTCGAACATGAAGTCCAACGCCCACACGTGTTTGGGCCGCTCCGCCCGCAGCCGGTCCGCTGGCACCGTGCTCTGGCCCAATCGCCGCCGCTTCGGTGACTGCTGCGGAACTCGCAACCCTTCGTCCCGCCACAACAGCCGTTGCACCCGTTTGTGATTCACCTTCCAGCCTTCCAGCCGTAGAGTCGCATGAGCTCGGCGAAAGCCCCACCTCGGCCACTTGGTGGAGATCTCCCTCAGCCGCCGGCGCAGGAGCGCCTCCGGCGCCGCCACCGGGCGTGGTGTCCTTCTCTGGGTCGACCGGGGATGGTTCAGGGCCCGACACGCCTGCCGCTGGCTGCTGCTGTACTTCTCCACCAGGTGGAGTACCGCCTCCCGCCGGCGCGCCGGGCTCACCATTTTCCCGTGGCCACCTCCCGCAGCATCTCGATCTGCAACTCTCGGTCGGCCACCATCCGCTTCAGCCGCTGGTTCTCCACCCGCAGCTGCTTCAGCTCCTTGGCATCTTCGGCCTTCATCCCGCCGTACTGGTTACGCCACCGGTGCAGCGTCGCCTCGCTGATCTCCAGCGCCTTGGCCACTGCAGCCACATCCTGGCCTTGCCCAGCCAGCTGATCCGCTTCCCGCAGCTTCCGGATGATCTGCTCCGGCGAGTGTTTCCTGCCTTTCATGTGAGTTCCTCCTCGGTCCTCTCGGACCTCCAAAGTCTCTCACTGACCGTGGCTCCCTTCGCGGGGGTCATGACAGAACCACATAGCAACTGGACCAGTTAGCGGGGTCCCCACACTAGCATTCTTACGGTCTTTTTGCCTCAATGGACCTGCGGAACCCAGGGGAGAAGCCACAGCCCGGTCGAGTTTTCCACCCCCTCTCCCCGGACCCCTCTCCCCAGCTTCTACTACTACTTGTTCACTCGCCTTCGGCGCCCGCATGTCCCCATTAGCGACAAATGGAGACTCCACTGGCTACAATGCCACTTTCGCGGCCACTATATTTGTATATTTGGTCCTCTCGAAATCGGGCAGAGCGAATGAGCGTATGTCGCCGGTTCTTTCGTTGATCCCATAGATGTAGGGAAAACCACGTAAGAGTCTCACCATGTTGGTAATGCCGAAGTTAGATTGCACGTCGTTCTTGGCATACTCGAAGAGCAACAGGTCCACCCTTGCAAGCAGGCGCTCCGCGCCCTTGAGCACGAAAGGTTCATAACCCTCTACGTCAATCTTTAGCGCGCCTATTTGCCCGCGAATACCTTCGAAGTAGTCATCGAGTCTAATGACGTGTACTGTGATCTGCTTCTGAACGGAGTTCTTAGGCCTTTTTAGTAGTGAATGGGTTCCGATGGAGTTCTTGGCTATCATGAGGCTCTGTTCGGTGTTGTCGCTCCCGCACGCGAGGTTTTCGACTATTACGTTACGCACTTCGTTGAGAACCAAGTTCTGTTGCAGCAGCGCGTAGTTACCTGGCTCCGGTTCAAAGGCGTACACCCGTCCCGTATTGCCTACAAGTTTGGCTGCGAGAACGGTATACAGGCCGATATTGGCACCTACATCCACGAATGTCATTCCAGGATGCAAAGCGCGTTTTACAAGCAGAAACTCACTCGTTTCATAGGAACCGTTCAATAAGCTCGGTAACATAGTGATGTCGCGTGCAGGTACATTAAATATGGAATGCTCATGTGTTAGTCTAATTACCTCGGTCTTAGGATAGGCTATGTGGAAAAGTTTTTCGTAGAGAACGTTAGTCAACCTAAGGCGATGTATGGGTGTGTTGTAGAATCTCGCTCGGACCATTCTTATGATGAAAAGAGTAGCTTTCCTCAATTGCCTCACTCCATTCCATAGGGCCAGAGTAAAGGAGATGCCTCTCCTCGCGGGCGGCTATTACCCACGGATCGTCGACAGCCGGGTGGTGGCCTCGAAGAACGGCCGTAGCGCTTGACGCCAACTAGCCACTGTGAAGCACGATGCGTCCTGCTCCTGCGCCCGCCTATGGCCGGGTCCGGGGATTACAGTCGCGCCCAAGACGGACAACGGAGGATGCGCTGATGACCGGATCTGCCCGCGCCACCAGCCCGGTCCGACCGTCATCGACAGTGTCGTTGAGGCCTCCGACGTTGGTGGTGCCGGGGGCCTTGTCAAGTGCCGTGGCTTTGGCGGCAGCAAGCGATGGACCCCCGCAGGCGAAGCTCGGTACACCCGGACAGGGCGCGATACGGCACGAGACGTAACGCCGCAGTTGTAGTGCGCGTGCCGTCCGCGGAGTGTGCCGCAGGGCGCACTACTCGCCACCAAGTCCAGCACCAGGAGCGCATCCGCGTCCTTCAGCCCCTCCGCGAGATGCACGGTCGCGGAGGGCGGGGCGCTCGCCAGTTCATCGAGCCGGTGCAAGAGCGCCATTCCAGTCCCGATAGTCGTTCGCGAACGCCATGTAGCCGTAGGGTACGCCATCCGGCCACGGAATGTAGCCGGAGGCTTTCCCCCGGGCTATCGGGACAGCCTGCGGATGTAGTTGTCGATGAACCTCTGGCCCTTCGCGCGGATCGACGGGTTATGGACCGGCAGCCCCTCGCGTTCGGCCTCGTTGTCCTGCCACCGTCGCCGAATCTGCTCCATTCAAAGCCTGCCTCTACGCGCTAGCCCCTGCGCTGCCGAGGTGCTAGCAGGTAGGCGGTGGCCCAAGGGCGACCTGCCGTCTGGGCGCGCTGATGCGAGCCTCCCTCAGCCATGCCCCCGACCGGGTGCTAGCCACGGTCGGCGGCAGCTCCTCCACCGACGGCTGCTCAGGCGATGGCCGCGCCCTGGGATACCGGTTCCTGCGGGCGGACAGGAGGGGAGATCCACGAAGGAGGGTTGGCCTGCTCCAGCGCGCCCACGTCGACGCCCGTGCGGTCAACCCCAGCTGGCCTGAGCAGGGTGCTGCGGCGCGGGGCGTGACCAACCCGCTGTTGGGTCGCCAGGGAGCGGCCTCCGTCGACGCATCCCGGAAAGGGCAGACCCCTCGGCGGCCGTCCGGCTGAAGGACCCGCCGGCCGGGCTCGCGAAGGTGGCCGGCCGCGATCTGGAACGGCAGCCGGGGGCGGGATCCGGGCGGTGGTACCATCCGGCCGGATCCCGCGAACGCCACGCTTCGCCGCGGGCCTGACGCGTTGGCTGGTCCCCGGCCTTCACGTCAAGCGCTGGTTGGGAGTCACCATCGTCGCGGTGGTGGCGATCAGCCTGGGGATCAGCTACGCTGTGGGGACCCTGCTAACTGGGCCAGTTTATATGTGGTTCATTCGCCGGATTCAGGGCAGCCCTGACCCCCGGTACGTCTCCACCTCCTACATCGAGCGCCAGAACCTCATCATGCGGATGGGGATGCGGCGCTTCACCCGGCTCACCAACGGGTTCTCCAAGAAGGCCGAGAACCTATCGGCAGCCGTGAGCCTCCACTTCATGCACTACAACTTCGCTCGGCCCCACAAGGGCCTGGCCAACCCTTACCCCCGGACTCCGGCGATGGCCGCAGGAGTGACGGATCACGTATGGTCGGTGACCGAGATGGTTGAGCTACTCGGCTAGGAGTTGAAGCTCCCCGTGGCTCTTTATGTCTACAAGTGCAAGCCGTGTGGCGAGACCTTTGAACTGCTCCGTCCCCGTGCCGAGCGCAACTCACCTGCCAGCTGCCCCAAGTGTGGCGCCGACAAGGCCAAGAGACTAGTTGCCCAACCCTTCAGTACGACACGAGCGTCGCCCCCGCTCCCGGTGGGCGCCTCGCCGTCCGCCTTAGGAGCATTTGGTCCCAACGCGACCCTGAAGAACGTCCGGATTACCAATGCAGCCACCGGCCTCTACATCGGCAAGGGAGCAACAGTCAAGAGCAGTGGCCTCATCATTGACAATACCGTTACGGCTATCGACAACAGCGGCGTGTTCGACGGGCCAGACACCGTCATTAAGTAGCGGAGGCGTCACTGTGGCTCCGTGGGCCCGGAGCCGAACTTGGCGTGACTGGCGTCCACTTCTCCTTGGTTGTCAACCGCGGTATCCAGCCCCTCTCCGAAGCTGGCATGGCTCACATCTGCGACCCCTCCTAGCCGATTCAGAAGTCCGAGCCGCCCCCGCGAATCGGCAACTAACGACCTCGTGGGGACGGCCTCTACGGGCGGGCCTGCTGGCATGTCTGACGGCGCCGGGCACCGCCTCCTCCACCAATCCAAGATAGGGTCGTAAGCCACCAGCGCCAGCCCTGTTCCCACGATGACCGCCACTAGGACCCACGGCCAAGGCTGCGGGTGCGGGCCGGTCGCCAGCGCAAGCACCCAGCCGACGAATCCGGAGCCCACGCCGCTCAAGATGGCGACTCCGGCCCTTCCCCGCCCGCTCCCTTTGGACCTCTCTGGCATACCCCGCAGTCTATGCGCGCCCCTAGCAGACCGACGGCTTCCGCGCAAGAGTGGCTCATTTCAAACTGACCCACTGCCCACGTCTGCCATGCCCGTGCTCAGAACTCGGAGGGCATCCGTGTCACTGGTGAGGAGGCGTGCCGACGGCCGAGAGAAGCTGCGGTCACGGCAACGATGGCCTAGACGGCGTCGTCCCGACCGTTTCGGCCGCGCAGTGCCCCGGCGGAGCGGCCGAGCTGTGATGTCACAGGCTCTCGCTCCACTCCGACCGGCAGGCCCATGCATCCGAGCACCGTGACGCTGACCGCGGAGGCCCTCGGTCAGCGTCACTGCGCCCAACCCGTACGCTGGCGCCGACCTGCTCTGCCTGCGCGAGTTCCGCGCGCAGGCGTGTGCCGCCGTGGGCACCGGCGCAGAGCGCGGTAGCGTCGAGTACCACCGCACGCGGTACTCGGCGGGGCCTCAGCGAGAGGCCCGTGGCCCCAACCTTGTCCCTGAGTGACGAGCCCGGCGCGCAGGCTCACTGACACGCTGGCCCAGTCACTTGCCACAACCTAATCCGAGCACCAGTAGGACTGAGAAGTCATCCTCCGCGCTGACTGGGATGGGTGCGATCAGAACGGGAAGTCGGAACGCCATCCGCCAATATGACCGGCTCCGCGACCGAGCCTTCTGGCCCGACGGCGCCGAGCGTGCAGCCGACCTGGCCGCGGGACACGAGGTGTACCGCGCCTTCGGCCCAGCAGCTCTGCCGTGCCGTGGCCACTCGGGATGTGGTAGCGCGGCGGGACGGTGACACTTTCGCCATAGTGATGCCGCGAATCGTGGTCGGGCACGTGCCAGCGGTCGTGGCCCAGGTCCCCGACCGGATGTGGCCGTGCTTCCTCGATGGCACTGTTACCGTCGCCGACGACCATATCCGGGTCGACCTGGCGCTTCGCACCTATACGGCCGTCCTCATCGAAGCCAGCTTCCCCCGACTGAGCCTTCTCGCGGTTCCCTGGTTGGTTGGAGGGCTACGTCACGTCCGCCTCCCGCCCACCTGAACCCAGCTGCCCAAAACCTCAACGGAAGTTCTGTCCTGAGGATCGAGTCGGCTGGCCTGTGGGCCAGCTGAGGGGCGGGGACGTTCTGATGATCGCCAGCATTGCGCCGGTACTGTTGGCGCCCTACTAGCTGTAGCACTCGGCAGTGCCACGGCAACGCGGTCGGTGGAGACCAGAAGAAGAGGACAGTCGGGAGAGGACTCGTGCCGCAGCCGAGTGAAATCAAGATGGCCAGTGAGGGGTGGATTGCCGCCCGGTTCTCTGGGTGACTGTCTGTCGGGGGAATGGCGAAACCGCCAGGGCTTGAGGTGGACGCCACCGAGTTGACCACCGGGTCGAAGATGTCCGGCCACCATGCCGCGATCCTGTAACGACGCTTGCACCGGCACTTGCCATCGGCCATGCTGCGACCGCTCCCGGCTGTAAGGCCCGCGAGTCCGTCTGTCCCCTATCCCTGCGTATTCCTGGTGCAAGCAATGGCTCGTCTCCCGTCCCGAACTCTTCCTCTAATACTCGGAGCACTGGTGGTCGTGGTCGCAGCCGGTGGGTTCGCAGCATTCCACTTCATCCCGCGACCCGCGCGCAGCGGCTCGGTCGCCAACGCAGTGGCCCCCAGCGCAAGCCACCGCTCGGGCCCCCTCGGGACGTCTGAGGTCACCGCCTCTGTGCCCCCGGGGGCTTCCCTGGCTCCTCCCTCAAGCACGCCCAGTCCCGGCACCGGCAAGGACAGCCCGGTCGCTCCTGCGCCATCTCCCGGCGGTCTCTATCCATATCCGATCGATGCCGGTGCGACCGTGGACCAAGGCACTCTCGCTCTGACCCCGGCCGCAGTTGCGGCAGGGGGATCGGCCACCGTTACCGTGGCGGCCCCGGCCTCCGGCTGGGTGCCGGGACAGCAGATCTTCATCTATCTGGGGCAGCGGTATGAGATCACACTGTCGGGGCCGGGAGCCAGCGCTCAGCTGACAGTTCAAGCCGGTGTGGTTGGGAGCTCGGGAGTCGTGGTCAGCGGGTTCCAGTTCCCCAACAACAACATCGCGGCTCCCATCGACGGGTTCGGCAACGCGACCCTGGGAGGTCAGGGTTGAGCGGCTTCAGGTCCGTGCTGGCCGGGTCCGCGACCAATCGTCGGGTCCAGGGAGAAAGGGGTTTTTCCCTCATCGCCGTGGCCGGGGTGGTGGCACTTCTGGTCGCCTGCCTCACCGCCTCGCTGCTGTCGGGGGTGAGGGCTTCGGGAACCACCAGCTCCATCTCCACCGATCCCTCCCTTTCGGTCTACAGCCAGCAGTGGCAGCCGTGGGGACCGCAGGACCTGGGCACCAGCACCTCGACGATCAGCAGCCAGGGCTGCGCCCTCACCGCCTCGGCGATGCTGCTGCGCGCCTACGGGATCAACACCA
>DATKSR010000133.1:0-4360 GCA_035531555.1 Candidatus Dormiibacterota bacterium | reverse complement strand
CGTACCCGGTAGCGTCCCTGGCCGTGCTCAATGTCGCTTCGATCGCGCGCCCGCGGCCAGTTCTGGCCGACCTCATCCCCGGCGAGCGGGTGCGGGATTTGCTTGTCGTCGTGGGCTACGCAGGCCTGGTCGGACTCTCCGCTCAACTTTCCATCCGCCTCCCCTTCACCCCAGTGCCAATAACGGGCCAGACCTTCGCTGTCCTCTTGGGCGGACTGGCCGTGGGAACCCGGCGGGGAGCCGCCGGCATGCTCCTCTACTTGCTGCTGGGCCTGGTCGGAGTGCCCTGGTTCGCCGGCGGCGACCACGGATTCTCCATGCTCTCTGCTCCCACACTCGGCTATCTGGTGGGTTTTGTGTTCGCCGCCTGTGTCCTGGGTGGCATGGCACGGAGAGGCTTCGATCGTCACCCCGTCACCGTCGTTCTGGCCCTGGTGGTGGGCAATGCCGTCATCTATCTCTTCGGGGCCGGCTGGCTCGCCTGGCGCCTCCACGTCGGACCTGCTCAGGCAATCTCCCTAGGGGTCACCCCTTTCCTGCTCGGGGATTGCCTGAAAGCTCTCCTGGCCGCCGCCCTCATGCCTGCGGCCTGGAAGCTGACGGGTCGCTCGAGCGGCCCGGCGCTCCCGAAGGTCTAGTAGAGCCCCAGCTCCAGTTTGGCCTCGTCAGAAGCCATGGTGTGGGGATCCCAGGGTGGGTCCCAGACCAGGTCGACCTTGACGTCGTTGATGCCGGGTAGGAACTGGGTCACCGCATGGACCTGGGACTCAATCATTGGCCCCATCGGACAGTAGGGAGTGGTCAGGGTCATCGCCACCACGGCGTCGCCGTCCTTGTCGACGGTTACGTGATAGACCAGTCCCAGGCTGACGATGTCCAGCCCGAGCTCAGGATCGATGACCTCCCGTAGGGCCTCGTGGACGTCCTCGCCGGTCGCCATCGGGCCCACTGCAGGTTGGGCCTGCGGGCCAGCCGCCTCCGCCGTCTCAGTCTGTGTCGGCTCTGCCATTCGCTCCCTCCAGTTGGGTCAGACCTGCCTCCAGCGCGGTCCAGGGCAACATCGCGCACTTGATCCGAGCCGCGTAGCGGCGCACCCCGGCCAGCGCTTCCAGGTCGCCGATGTCCCCCAGGCTGGCGGGATCCTGCCCCTCCAACAGCATTGATCGGAACCGCCGAATCAGGTCCTTGGTGTTGGTCAGCGACTTGCCTGAAATCTCCTCGCTCATCATCGAGGCTGCGGCCATCGAGATCGAGCAACCCTGGCCCTCAAACCCCACCGCCTCGAGTTGATCTCCCTGCACGCGGAGACTCAGGTCGACTTCATCTCCACAAAGAGGGTTGTGGCCGTGCGTTGCCACATCCGCCGGTTCCAGCAGACCCCGGTGCCGGGGGTGCCGGTAGTGATCCAGGATGATCTCCCGAAAGAGTTCGTCGTCTAGTCCGACCGGATTTGGCTGCGCCACCAATTCATCGTACGCCGATCTCAAAATACGAGCGGGGACCGGAGTCACTCTCCGGTCCCCGCCGTTTTGGGTTTGCGAAATGAGTTCTGCTGACGCGGAACAGCCACGGTCCCGGGCTTCTGACCCGGCTCAGCTAACCGCGGGTGACCAGCGCGTCGAGAGAATCGAGGTCCCGGCCACAGTCCTCAGTCGGTACCCAAGATTGTGAGAGTCCGTTTAGTACTACCTTCGAGCATGGGCATTCCCTCCTTTTTCTTGAGTACCGCCACGACAGGGACCTCGAGTCGGCCCTCATCGGGGCGGCCGGACGACGCTGTCACCAGATAGTTTAGGCGGCCCGGAACCACGGCGGGAAGGGACGCCCGCATCAGAAGACCCGTGCGTTCAGCTCCGCCTCATGGTCGCGCTAGGGGAGAGGCCGTGACGAGGGCCGTCCCAGAGGGCGACCGAATCACCATCCTGCAGTCGTTAGCGGCGGATGCTGAGCCGAGATCAGTTGCCGAAGATGCGGTTCGCCTCAGCCAACGCCGCCACCAAAGCTTCGACGTCGTCCCTGGTGTTGTACAGGTAAAAACTGGCCCGGGCGGTGGCAGCCACGCTGAGTCGTCGCATCAGCGGCTGGCAGCAGTGATGGCTGGCTCGGATAGCCACTCCTGAACGATCCACGATGGTGCCGACATCGTGCGGATGGATGCCCTCCAGGTTGAAGGAGACAATCCCCAGTTGGTCGGGCCCCTTGGGACCGTACCGAGTCAGTCCTGGTACCTCAGACAGCATCTCATCGGCATACTCGGTCAGCTCCGCGCCGTGGCGGAGGATCGCCCGGAGCCCAATTTTGTCCAGGTAGTCAACGGCGGCTTGCAGACCCGCCGCACCGGCGATGTCAGGAGTTCCCGCTTCGAACTTATGGGGGATCTCGTCCCAGGTTGTCTTCTCCAGGGTGACCACCGAGATCATCGAGCCCCCAGTTAGAAAGGGCGGCATCTCTTCAAGTAATTCGGGGCGACCATAGAGGACCCCGATACCGGTCGGTCCGCACATCTTATGGGCCGAGAAAGCGTAGAAATCCGGGTCCATTTGAGAGAGGTCCACCGGCATGTGGGGCACCGCCTGCGCACCGTCGACGAGGACCTTGATGCCTTCGCCGTGGGCCTGCCGGATCAGTTCTTCCACGGGATTGATGGTCCCCAGCACATTGCTCACGTGGGTAACCGCCAACAGCCGGGTCGGTGCCTGCAGTAGCCGAACCGCGGCCTCGATGTCGAGGCGTCCATCGGGAGTCATCGGGATAAACTCGAGCTGGCAGCCCGTCTGGTCGCGTACGCGCTGCCAGGGGACCAGGTTGGAGTGATGCTCCATCTCGGTACAAACAATGCGATCCTGCGGTCCGAAGCGCTCCCGGGCGAAGGCCTGGGCGACCAGGTTTATGGCCTCTGTGGTGTTGCGCACGAAGACCACTCCGCGAGGGTCTGCGCCAACCAGACGGGCCACCGCTACCCGGGCGCCTTCAAAGATCTCGGTGGCCCGTTCCCCGAGCACGTGGACCCCGCGGTGCACATTGGCGTTGGCGTGCTGGTAGAAGTCGGAGATGGCGTCAATTACCGCAGTCGGCTTCTGCGATGTTGCGGCGCTGTCGAGATACACCAGCTGGTGCCCGTTGACCTGCTCACTAAGGATGGGGAAGTCGGCACGCACCCGCTTCGCGTCGAGGACAGGCGCCAACATCACAGCTCCTCGTCGCTCAGAGCTACCCAGAGCTCGCCGCCGCGCACTTCCACCTGGTGCACCCTTACCGGCTCGACCGCAGGGAGGGAGATCGGTTCACCGGTGCGCAGATCGAACTGGCTGCCATGCAGCGGACATTCGATGGCGCAGTCCTTGAGATGAAGCTCACCCTCCGACAGTGAGGCCATCGCGTGACTGCAGGTGTCATCGAGGCAGTGAAAGTCACCGGCCACATTAAAAACGGCGATGGGAAGTTCACCGATTTCGACGCGGGCTGCATGTCCTGGCGGTATCGCCTCCGCGTCACAGATCTGGACCCACTCGGCCATTAGCCTGCTCGACTGCTGGCGTCCAAGGCTCCCGTACGAGCGAGCTCCTCCAAAACGTCCAGTACCAGACCACGACCACATTCGCGCAGCGTCCCTTCGGGAAACGAGTCGACGACGTCTGCGAAGAACCCTTCAATGATCAGTCGACGTGCCTGCTCTCGTTCAATCCCCCGGCTCTCGCAGTAGAAGAGCTGGTTATCGTCGATCCGCCCAGCTGTGGAGCCGTGCGTGCAGCGCACATCATTGGCCAAAATTTCCAGGGTTGGGTTGCTATCACTCTTAGCCTGCGGGCTGAGCAAAAGATTGCGGTTCTGGACATAGGCGTTGGTCTTCTGCGCCCCCTCTTCGACGCGGATCAGACCCGCGTAAACAGACCGCGACCGGTTGGCAACAGCTACCCGATAGAGGAGGTCGCTGACGGCGCCAGGGGCAATGTGATCCTGCAGGGTCTGGACATCGCAGTGCTGACGTTGCCTGCCGACGCAGAGACCGACCAGTCGCGTGTCGGAGCCCTCTCCTTCCATCAGCGCCTCGAAGTAGGACTTCTGCCAGGCGGCACCCAGCATGTTCCAGCGCACGTCGTAACGGGCTTCCTGGCCCACCCGAGCCCTGACTGTCGATTGCAGCACCGTCTGGTCACCGCAGTTCTGGAAGATCACGTGGGTCAGGTGGGAGCCTCGACCCAGCTCCACCTCGACCACAGGAACCAATAGCGACGGGTCTGCGTCAGGAGATGTCCACTCCTCGACCACCGTCAAACTGGCGCCCTCCTCAAGCTTGATGAGCGTGCGGGGGAAGCTGGCGCTGGCCCGGCTCACCCCATGGAGAAGTCGGACATAGCCT
>DATKSR010000132.1:0-11404 GCA_035531555.1 Candidatus Dormiibacterota bacterium | reverse complement strand
GCGGGGAGAACACAAAGTGGATACTGGAAACATCCTCTCTGCCTTGGACGTGAGCCTTACCGATGATCAGCTCGGCAAGATCAAGCTTGCCTTGGGGAGCCTCTACTCACAGGATCTTGTCAGAAAGATCGCCAAGGCCGGAGCAAGAGAGTTGGTCGCTCAAGCGACTGGTGATGCCGTCTTCTCCAGCATGACGGACCTCAGGTCATTCCGCATCTCCTGCCTCGTCGCAGAGGACGTCGGAATGGCAGACATCGAACGTGTGGTTGCTGGACTCTTCAAGGTGCCAATTCGAAGCGCGCGGACAATGGTGAGCACGGCCATCGCACGGTACAAGGTCAACCTCGATGCCCACGTGTTCACCGTGCTAATGGAGCTACTCAAGCAAGCCACGTGCGACCGTGCGGAGGGGTGGTTCCGAATGCGCGTCCCGTCCGATCTAGCCCATGAACGCCTAGACTCCCTCATAGAGACACTGAGCGTTCCGGGGCCCCGGCCGAGCGACATCGGCACGATATACCTGTTCCAAGATCGGACATATCAAGCGTTGCGCAAAAGCCACGGGCTACCCCCACAACCCTGGGTCAAACCTTGAGGGCCGCCATGATAGTTGTCACGCTTCAGTCGGAGATTGCTCAAGTCTTCAATCTGCTTGCCGTTCTCTTAGTGTTCGTACTAGCCTACTTTTCAGCCCTTATGCCCCAGGCGCTGTCAGCGCTAGGCGAAACTGATCCGTTGCACCTCTCAGGCCTTAACGACAGTGGCTGTGCGGCTCTCGTCAGACGGATGAGAACCTACCGCTGGCTAATGATCGGCTCCGCTCTCTTGGTTATTCTGGTGGGTGTCGTTGTCTCACCGCTGACGGACGACGTACTCAGTCAACCCCATGTGTTCGAGTGGTCCATTCCGCCAACGTTCTCCGGGCTGCTCCTAGTCGACATCTGCCTATTGGCCATGCTCGTCACAGCGACTGTCGTGGTCTTCAGGTTGAGCCGCGGCATTGCCGACGTTACGGTCCGCCCTCGAGACCCTGTCGCTACCGGCCTCACGGGGTGACCGATCCCTTCGTATACCGCCTGCGCCAGTCTCGGGCCCGTCCCCCAGGCCAGGCAGGAGGGAGGCGCGCAGCTCCCCTCTATAGGGCGGCCGTTCGACAGTTCGAGGACCTGCTCGAGGCTGCGGTCGCCACGAAGCCCGCTGGGCGTCCCCTTCCCCTCTTCTACGCGTTGAGCCAGGTGGGCCGTGGCATCGCCGCGGCCCATGGCGAGGCCGGGGACCACGTAGGCCACGGCCTTACCTGTCCACTGCAGTCGGAGACTGCACCACTCCTCTATGCCCGGGTGAAACCCAAGGTCGTCAAACCGCAAGGGCAGCTCGAGGTGGAACCCAAGGTACGCACAGCACAGGGGCAGTTCCAGGTAGTGTCGAGTGCACTGAATCCTCCCACCTTCGACCAATCCATAGAGTTGGGAGCCTGCTTGGCTTCCCTGCCAGACTTCGCCCAGGAACCCGTTTTGGCCAGATGGCTTCCAGCGGTTCGCGTGTCTCCGTTCGACGGATCACCGCTGAAGACGAAGGATGGGGGGTGGGCAATAGGAAGCTACGTCGATATCAAAGCTTCCGAGCTAACCATCGAAGCGTTTCAGGCCCAATTGGACAAGTATCCGATGGCGGCGCAGGCGCAGGCCACGGTTCTCTCGATTCCACCCCACAGTCGGGCGTTTTCGGGAAAGCCAGCCTATCCTGAGGCGCCTCACGTCGCTTGGCCAACGGTCGGCCTTGGATACCAAGGAGCTGCACCCCCCTACCGGAGAGAGGACTACCACTGGTTGCGCCCGGGCCTGACGACCACCGGGGAGACCCCCACCGCCTTGATGACGTGGTGGTTAGTTTTGTTCACCCTGTCGATGATCGCCAGATACCATCCCGTAGCCTGGGTCACCGCCCTGGATCCCGACAAGTCTCCCACAGCCACCTTGCTCGAACGAGTAATGGAAGAGGGCCTTTCCGCCGTACCGCAGCTTGCATACGAGGCTGTTGTCGGCCATCCATGTCTCGTCGCGGTGCCTGAGATCTAGTCGCGGAGTGGGTGGAGCTGACCACGGGTGGAAAGGGCGACACTCGTGCTGGAGTAGTCCGTCGTTCCAGGTCAAGTAGTCAAGTCCAGTGGGAAGGGTGATAACGCCGAGCGGTCCAGGGTGGAGGCGAGGTCTATAGAATCCTCAGCGGGGCACGATCACGGCCCAACCGGGACCACAGGAGACTCCCACAATGAACCGTCGCGAACTGGCCAAGACCTTGCAAGCTCAGCTGCTCTACGACGGCGACCCGAGCGACCCCGTCTTCTCCAGCTTCAGCTTCGCCGACGAGACGCTCCAGCTGATTTTCGGGCTGATCGGCCAGAAGCTGGAGGCGGGCGAGGATGTTGCCATCGCTGGGTTTGGCCAATGGAAGGTTCGCGAGAGCCCGGGCGGGATGCGGCGCAATCCCCGCACTGGGGCGCCGGTCAAGGTAGCCCCGTCCAAGAAGGTCCGCTTCTACCCAGCCAGCGCGCTCAAGGTGGCCGTCGCCGCCAAGCCCGTCCGCCGGCGCGCGACCCGGCGCCCCGCCTGAGCGGGCAGCCTCTACCAAACCTCTAACAAGGGGGGATCGGTGCGCTTCGAGAGTTTCTCCTTCGGCTCCATCCAGATCGATGGCGTGATCTATGAGCACGACCTGGTCATCGACCGCAGCGAGATTCGGAAACGAAAGAAGAAGGCCTCCAAGGAGTACCGGGCCGCCTACGGCCATACCCCTCTCTCGATCAAGGAAGACATCCCGTGGCACTGCCGCCGGCTGGTGGTAGGGACCGGAATCGACGGTGCGTTGCCGGTGATGGATGGAGTGAGGCATGAGGCCAAGCTTCGCGAAGTGGAGCTCCTTAGCCTCCCCACTGCGGAGGCCATCGCCATCCTGAATGGCGGCGGCAAGGACACCAACGCCATCCTGCACGTGACCTGCTGAGCCTCAACAGCGCGCCACGACGGCCTGGGCGGCGCAGGCAGACCACCTCCATGGAGATGCCCGCACCAGTACCGAGAGAGGGCACCTTGGCGCACTGGGGCGATCCAGAGACCACCCACCCGCCCTCAGGACGCCGTCGGCCGGCCCAGCGCCCTCATCACGTCGTCGGCCTTGCGGACACGCCCGATCCGGGGGAAGACCGTCCGGAAGACAAAGGCATGGTCCTCGGCCGCTCGAGCCGAACAGACGTCCTCGACGAAGACCTGCTGGTACCCACGCTCATAGGCGTCGCGGGCCGTGCTCTCCACCCCGAAGTTGGTCGAGATGCCGCAGAGCAGGATCGTCTCGATTCCTCGCCGCCTGAGCTGGAGGTCGAGGTCGGTGCCGTAGAAGGCGCCCCACTGCCGCTTGCGCACGACGTGGTCGCCATGCCTCGGGCCGAGTTCCGGCACGATCTCATCCCACCCCGGAGGCGGGCTCTGCCACGCCGCCGGTTGATCGACCACAGGGCGGAGTCCATCCCGCCCATCTGCGGATGGGCCCACGTGAACCAGGACCACGAAGACCCCTATGGCGCGGCAGGCCTCTGCGAGCGCGGCCGCCTTGGCGACCACCGAGGTGGTGTCGTGGGGTGCCGCGGGCATTCCCACGATCCCCTTCTGAAGGTCGATGACGACCAGAGCGATGTGCTCTGGCTCCAACTCAAGTTCCCGTTCCGGCATCGTGCCTCCTTCGGTTCAGCGCGCCCCTCTTCACCCTGAGCTCTCGGTTTCGGGCGCCACCGTGGCGGTAGGGAGAATACCCTGGCGCTCCGGGGCGGGCCGGTGAGCACCCACCCCTGGGGATGAGCGCCAAGGCGAGGGCAGAGTACCGCAAGCGGCGCGCGATCTGCAGGCGTGGAACCACTGGCTTACGCGACCATGCCATCGTGACCGGGCCCATCATCATCCAGAGTGCCACCCCCACGAGCTGCGCGGGTTGCTGAGCCGACTTGAGGTGGTGCACTGGAGGAGGAGCCGCCCATCTCCGTCACCCAAACAGTGCCTCCACAGAGAGGTAGCGCTCGCCGCTGTCGTAGGCGAAGGTCAGGACCCGGGCCCCGTCTGGCAGCTGCGGCACCAGGGACGCAACCGCCGCCAGCTACGCCCCCGACGAGACCCCGATCAGGATTCGTCGTCGTGGTCCGGACTACGAGAAGCAGCGGCTCACATTCGCTCCCACAGACTCGCTGGGCGAACTGCACGAGGGATTCCTTCAAGATCCCCATCGTGGGCTCCGAACTTGAGTCAAGCACGGCGACTGTCGGCCGACCGCCGGCGGTGCGGAAGTCGCAACGTCGCAGAGGTAGAAGCGAGCGCTCGTTCCAAGCCCGGTCCAACCCCCCTCGACGGTCCCGAGCAGGGCTGATGGTGCCGCGCCAATCATCTGCCTGCGAAGGTTTGTGTGCCCGAGCGGCAGCGCTTCGCGAGAACCGCAACCGGGGCCGATAAGCCGTCCTTGTGACGACTGCCTGGAGAGGAGATCACTTCCGGCAGGTTGCGGACTAGCCTCATTGCGGGCAGCAGAAGACCAGGCGCGCATGGGAAGACCTCGGGCCAGACCAGGTTCAACGTCAGGCTAGTCGCGGAGATGATCGTCACAGACAGACGCGTTCCGTCACGGACAGCAGAGGTGCGAGGACCTGTCGCATTCCGACAGCCTGAGGAGGCTCGGGCCAGAGGACCCTAGCGCCCCTCCAAGAGCACGGAAATTCAAGAAGAACTGTCCATCTGAATTTGGAGATCAACGAATGACTGGTGTATATCACAAGGGGCACACAGCGCTGGCGCTGCTGGCCGCCGGGGCACTCTTCCTAATGCCGACGATTCCTTTGGGGACGAACGGGCAGCAGATCGTCATTAACACCGGGCTCGCGACTGCGAGCGTCAAGATCTCGGGTGACGACCAGTACGGGACTTTGACTCACCAGACACTGGACACCCCCACACAGTCGACCGAGGACCCAGGATATTGGTGGAAGGGGTGGATATCAATCAGCTCCTACACAGGGACGGGCGGCACCGGGTCATTACTCGGTACGACGCAGTGCGACGTTCCCGTCAATCAATCCTCCAATTGGGTCACCTGCCAGGCCGATTAGTAGCCTTGGGCTGGGGAGGTCCGATCCCTCCTCAGCCAAGTTCCCAGGCCACCCGAGTCGGCTACCTAAAGTGGCCGATGAGGCTCTTGACGAACATCAGCGAAAAGGTCTTGGCCGCGCCGGCAGTGATCGCCACCATGGTCCCAGATGTGGTCTTCCACATCACGAAGACGACCCTACCGGCCGGAGTCCTCTCCATCTCGTAGCTGCCCCCGTCAAACTCCATCGCGGTCACGACATCGCCATTGGCGGCCGGCTTGCTGGGATTGCCCTTCAACTTGGTGTCCAGAGATCCTGGGCCGCCGTTGCTTTCGCTGGCGATGACCTCTATTCCCTTGGCTGAATAAGTCAGGTTGACCGCTGCGCCCCTCCTGCTTGCGATCGTGGGGTAGTAGACGATGCTCTTCAGTGATGCCTCGCCCGGCCAACTGAGTTGGACGATCGGCACCCCGAGAAGACGGGCGGCCGCTCCCTGGGACACCACCCGTGGCGGTGGAGGTTGCGGGATGGGACGGCTGGCGGCCGGGGCAGAGCTTACTGGATGGATGATCCAGTTAATCGGAGCGGTCCCGCTCCGCACCGCCAAGGCTGTTGCTCCGGTCAACCCCAGGATGGTCGCGATCGCGGGGAAGAGCCACAGCGGTCGCAGCCTTCGGCGCTTGAGCTTTGAAGTAGGGTGAAGACGCTGGCGGATGGAGGGCCAAAGCGGTGAATACTCGATGTCCGCTTTCTCTGCCTCTGCCTTGAGCGCCCTCGAGACCAGGTAGTCAAGGTCTTCGTCGTCTTCAAGCATGAGGGCCACCCATCGCGTCCAGTGCCTCGGGGAGGTATCCCTGGAGATCCCGCTTGGCGAGTTCCTTGAGCCGTCGACGCCCGCGATGCAGCCGGGTCTTGACCGTGCCGACCGGGCAGCCCATGATCTCCCCGATCGCTCGCTCATCCAAGTCAAGCAGGAGGCGGAGTTGAAGTACCTGCCGCTCCGGGGCGGGCAGGACGTTGAGCGCGTCTAAAGCCCAGTCTTCAAGGTAGCGCACCTCGGCTACCAGGGTGGGATCCTGGGGCGCGGGCAGGTGGAGCTTCAGGATGCGCTCAAGCCGCTCACGGCGTCTTCGCCTTCGGATTGCCGAGCGAGCCTCGTTGGCCACAATGGTGGCAAGCCATGGCCAGAACCCGCGCTCCGGGTCAAGCCTAGATCGGCTTCTGAACACCTTGAGAAAGGCGTCACTTGCCACCTCCTGGGCCTCATCTCGATCACCAACCATTACCGCTGCCAGCGAGTACGCCCTCTGGCCATACGCATCGACCAAGGCTTCCAGCCCCGCCTCGTCCCCGTCGATAAGCCGGGCCACCGCCTCCTGCTCCCTCATCCCGCCACTCTACCCGACTTTCTTGGAGACGTGGCTCGTCACGCGACCCGTACCTACTGGACGGGTCCAAGACCCAGGGAACCTTTTGGGCCATGTCAGCGTACCAATTCATGCAGCGTCTGGACCAGCCTGGCAACGCCCAGCACCGAGCGCTAGACGGAGGTGAGTATGGAAACTTGCGGCCACCCAATCGGCTGTCTGCAACGATCCCCCAGCCCTCTCAAGAGCTACGAGCCGAAGCGGACCGCGGCGCAAGGGGAGACGGTCGGCTGTTGCCCTTGCTTCCGAGGACACAACGGGAACCCGCGCAACTGCACCACTTGGCCCGGCTCAAGCGGCGAACCTCGAATGGATGAGTTGAGATTACATGGGGTGAGGAGGTGAGGTTGAGGCCGCAAGTAGCGGTGTTCTCGGCTGGCCTCCCGGGTCCGCTGCCCATAGAGGCCGAGGTTGGTCGGGTTCCACGGCCCTCGCCCCGTTGCCACGGTGCCGCCCGCATAGCCTTCCGCCAACGCCTAGCCCTCGGACCCGTGCATGAGCAGCAAGGCCAACCGGCAAGCCCGTACCGACGCGAGTTGACGCACTGGCCGGACATACTCCCCATAGCTGCACTTCGGGAGGGGGAGGGCAACCGAAATGGAGAGGGTGCCGCCATGTAAACAAGAGTACTGAACACGTTTCCGTAGGATCCGTCTCGCACTTAACACGTGCGGAGTGACCTCGACTGTGAACTGGAGGATTCATGCGATGAGATCGTGGCGACGACTCGCGATACCGCTGATGGCAGCCGCGCTCGCCGTCTCGGGCGCGGGTCTTGTGCTGACGAGCAATGTCTTTGCCAACTACTACGCGTACAACACGTCGGGTACTGGAACGACTACCGGAACGGGGGCGTACACGACGACGTGGACCAATTGGTCAGTTCCACAAGGGAGCGGGTCACAGGCATTCACCGACGAAGCGGTGTGGATCGGAGACCCCAACAACGGCTTTGCCTCATCCATCGAAACCGGGTTCTTCTCTGGATGGGGCCCGACGTATGGTTGGACCAACGCGATGGACCCCTATTACACACTCAACAACGGCGCCAACGAGGTAGATGCCCCCTCAGGGTATGACCTTCCTAAAGCCACCAATATCTGGGTGGCGAACCACATTGCCTACAATGGCGGACAGGCCTACATCGCAGTCGGGAATTGGTCTTCAAACACGATAAGTCCCAGCTACAGCTTTTCCCCACGGCAGAACTACACTCAAGGTGAGGTCACGAACAGCAACGACTGGATGGGCGGCGGCTCCGGAGAGTCCTTCACCATGTACTACCAGCCCGCTAGCGGCTACCCAAACACGTATTACCAGTGGGGCTCGTCGTCTTGCGGTTACGATTCACCGTACTGGGGTACATGCAGCGGCTCTAGCTGGAACAACGGAGGCTACTAATCGTCTTGACACGCGTTCAGGTGCTTGGAGTGATGCAATTGGTCGTTGTCGCAGTGCTTGCTGCTGGCGGCATAGCCAGTTGCTCCCAACCTCGCCAACTAACATCTGCCACGGCGGAACTTGCGAGCTGCGCAACCTCGCCGACGGTGCTGATGAACGGCAGATGGCTGCCGACGTTCAAGCAGGTCGTACTTAACTCATTCTCGCACCTACCGATCCACGAAGTCCACGCCCCTGCCACCTCGGTGTCGCAAGCCCAGAAGCAGTTCCAAAGGGGAGCCACTGCGGGATACGTCACTGCCTTGGCATACTCCGTCCCGTACGTTTCGTCCGGAGCGGGATACACGTCGGGTGGCGGGCCCCTCTTGCCCCTTCAGGGGCCAATTGTGGTGCAGCATCCGGGCCTTCTTGAAGCGTACGAGCTCGTAAGTGTCTTCTCGGGGCGCACTGGCGCTGATTGGTACCAACAGTTTGTCGAGCGTAGCATCAGCGCAGTACCGGATGTGGCTCATCCTTCCCTGCCGGCACCTTATCGGAGTTACTACGCAGCGTTGTACACATTGGGCAGTACACCGTCTTACGAGCATGAGGTCCGCGTCGAGGCGGTGCTAGGGAGCCGTGTGGAGGTAGATCTCGCCTTTCGGGGAGGGGCTGGGATGACGGTCGCGGGGCTAATGCCGCTAGTAGATCACGCCATTACTGCGATCAAGGAAGCCTGCTTGGCGCAGCGTGGTTAGAGACAGGAGATAATATGAAGCGAATAGTCATCGGTGGGGGCGGGATCGCGCTCCTGCTGGGAGTCATGGCGGTGGGGTTCACGGCGTGGACGCAGGTGGCGTCGCCCGTGCCTGTGGCAGGGAATAGCGCCATCAGCAAGAACGTGGGCCCGCTCCCAACCTGTGCGGCCACGAATCACATTATTGGATACTTGGGCGAATTGCGGAGCGGCGTCGCAACCGGAGCATCGGCTTTCGCGGGTGTGGCAACTGCGACCATGATGAGCCCTATCGGGAGCCAAGGCACATCGGGCTTGGTGACCAGTAGCGTCCCGATCAGCGAGGGGCAAGCGTCTGAACTGGCTGCCGTTGGCAGTGTCGACTTGCTGGCGAAGGAGGCTACACTACGCTCGTGCGATTATATGATGAGCGACTCGCCGAGGTCTCAGCCGTACATTGCGAGCGCGGAGGCAGCTATCGCCAGCGCAGGGCTCGTACCGTTAGCGGTCGCACAGCAGCCGATTGCTGTTTATTTGGCTGATGACCCTCTCCACAGCGGTTGGTTTGTAGTCACGGTTGGACTTCCCGGGCCAGTGCAGACCTTGCCTGACGTGCCGAGCAATGTCAGCCTGCACGCCATGAGTAAGTACGTTGTGGTTGAGACGGGGGCCGCCTCTCCGGTGGCAGTCGGGCGGGTCGCTTGGTGAGGCGAGCGGAGGCAGGCCGGGCCCGAGGCTGTTTGCTTGAGGAGTAGGCACTGACCCTCGGTTCTGTCGATAACAGAGCGCCGCTTCGCGGGAGTGCGGGGCGGCGCTCGATGTCGCGGACGAGCGACGCCGGCAGGGCGGGTTTGCCGATAGGTCGGATCGGGTAGGAGGGCGTCCAGCCGCCAGGCCCGTGGAGCAAGCTGCTCCATGGGTGAGAAATGCTTGAGCGGGAGGCCAGCCGGCTGAGCGCTGAAGGGAGACGCCCACCGTCAACGACCGGCGACCAGGCTAACCGACCTGCCTCTCAAGGAGACCGGCGTGGAGCCGCTGCGTCCAGGACTACCGAGCCAGGTAGTACGCCGGAGGGGTCTCAGGCTGTGCCCACCGGAAGGCCTCCTGGAACTGGCCCGCCCGGAGATTGCCCAGACTGGCTCTGGGCTCGCTCACTCAAGCGATGGCGTGGCGGACCGCGGCCATGTACTCGTCCCGCCAAGGCCACCCCAGAGCTCGTGTCCAGACCACGCGATGGTCACCCTCGGCCAGAGTCCAGAGCCAGTCGCCCCGCTTGGGCGTGATCCTGACCCAATCCACGTCGGTCGGCGTACCCGGCTCATAGCCCAGGAAGGCGTTGATCAACCGCAGATCGTTGCGGGGCCAAGCTGGGCTGTTGCCGAAGCCATGGATCAGGAGGATGCCTGCGGTCTTCCTGAGGGAGGGAATCACCTCCTCGACCAGCCAGTCGGTCCGCTCAAGAGTGGGCGGGACGCCATCCGAAGACCGCTTGGCAGGCAGACCCGATCGTTCTATCTGGTAGACGAGATCTCCAAGCCCCAGGCCGGCCCCGACCTCCATCAACTCGCGCCAGTCCTGCTCCCTCGGCGCCACGACCCGGGCCAGGTTGCACCACGTGTGGAAGGGCTTGCTCACCTGCACCTGGTCGAAGTCATTGGGGTGTATGTGGATCGGTCGCCGTATCTCGGGAGGAAGGCCGCGGGCCTCCATCTCCGCCCACCACGAAGACCCTTTCAGCAGGCTCTTGACCACTTCCTCCGGCGAGCCTGACAAGATCAGAGCCGTCTGCAGGCAGTCGTAGGCCAGCCCCTCGGAGTCCTCGGGATTATCGGCCGCCTCCGTGCCCATCGCCACCAACTTCGCTCCGTCGTAGCCAAGGCCGAGCTGGTGCTGGTTCAAGAACCCCGGCCGATCACTGGCAGGTACCCCCTCCAAGGCGGTGAGGGTGAATGTGACGTCGGCCGACTCCAGCCCCTGGCCCAGGCGCTGGGCGGCCTCCGTGGTCTCGATCAGATCGCGCAGCGCCTTCCTGGCCGGGGCCGAGGCGGCCTGGGCCTCGATGGCTTCCAGATGGGCCAGGTAGAGCCGGGCCGATGACTCAGCCAGCTCCGGGTGGGCCAGTCGCACACTGTCGTTCATGGGCGCCTCAGTCTGCTCCAGAGCCCCCGCCTTTCGCAAGAGTCCCGGCTGATCCATTACCTCCAAGATGCGCATCTGTGAGGAGGAACCTCACACTGGCCCTGATAGCCGTCGGAAGCCTCGTGTGGGCGAGTCTCCCCTGGCTTGGGGGGTGGTCCTCTGCCAAGTGCTCTCGCCTCGAGCCGGCCTCCTCACGCGCCTTCTTGGCACGCTCGACTGGCTTCGTGTCCCTGCTTCGGTCCGCTCCTGATCGGCCACGGGAAACTTAGGATCGGCCAAAGCGGCGTCGCCAGGCTCACTTCCGACTTTCTAAGTGCCTACTACCACGCTAACGCTTTTCTCGAGAACCCACACAACCCGCCACACGCGAAGACCCGCCCAGATCCCCGATCCTAAGCAAGCCATCATTGCCCATACGTTGTGGCCGGTATCGCGGTCAAGTAGCAGCGCAACGAGTGTCGCCGCCGTGGCGATTCCCAGCGCACGAATTGCGGAACTAAACACCAACCAGAGCGTCTGGTAGTGGGGCGAGCCGCGGACAATGGCGAATTGTGGCGATGACGAGAAGCCCATCACAATCGTGACGGTGGCAATCACGAA
>DATKSR010000131.1:0-3853 GCA_035531555.1 Candidatus Dormiibacterota bacterium | reverse complement strand
CACAACTCATCTCGACCAGGTCTAGTGTCTCAGCTTCGAGATCCAGGGCAGCTACGCAAAGGCGGCTCGGGCGTTCCACCGCTGGCTGGTGGCGGCGGAGAGGGAAGTTCCACTGCTGGAGGCGTCGGCTGTCACCATCCGGGCGTTCGTGACGTTCCAGCGCGACCAGAAGATCAGCCCGGGCACCATCGCCTCGACCCGGTGCCCTCCGTCATCGCAGTCCTCCTGTCAGCTGTGCACCGACTCCCATCCCAAATCACCGCGCGGGTGGTCTCGGGCGCGGATTCGTCTGGCCGGGCGATCTGGCGACGAGCACCAACGATCGTCGGGCGGTAGCTCGCCTCGGGTGGCCGCCGGTCGCAAGACGGTGCGGATCTACCGCGAACTGGTCGGCTCGACCGCCATGTGGAAGCGGGCACCGAACTCACGGCGGCGCAGGTGCCACATCTCCGTATGCCACATTGAACCCAGTGGAATCTAGCGGCGACGGCGTCGATACCTGCACCCCGTTTTGGACCATGATGATCTCAGTCAAGTTGCTCTGGGGACCCGAAATGCCTAGCCCTGTAAAGGTGACGTCAGGCGAATAGGGGCCGAGGGTGCTCTGAACCGTGCTAACTGTCGGCGCTTCCAAGATCCATTCGGCCGATGTCAGAGGCCCGGTGTAGGTCTGGTCAGTAGTGAAGGTCTGTGCAGTGGTGTTATCAGTCAGCGTGATGGCCCAGTCGGTGCCGCTGATCTGGCCGATCGTCACGGTGATGCTATCGCCGGGCGATACAGTCATGCTGATTGGGGTCGCTGAGGCGGGAAGAATCTCCCACCACGCTTGGACCACGTAGGTCTTGGTACTCGCGTCGTAGGGTTCGTTGATCCCCGCTTGAATCAGGGAGGTGTTCGTGAACCCGTCAATCCCCACCCACTCGGCAGTGTCCGTGTTGGTCGAGCTGGAGAGGATGTTTGGTACGTCGAACGTCCCTTGGACGGAGGTATAGGGGCCGTTGCCCACGACGTAGCCGGACCAGTTGGATGAGGAGACGACGGTGGTCGTTTGGGAAGCGACAGAGATCGAGAACGTAGCGGTGGCCGTCTCGGGGGTAGGGGTAGTTGAGTCGGTGACCGTCACCCCGAAGCTCGTATTGCCAGAGGTCGTGGGCGTTCCCGAGATCACGCCGCTCGACGAGAGGCTGAGGCCCGGCGGAAGCGACCCTGAAGTGAGCGACCAAGAGTATGGCGGCGTACCGCCCGAGGCGGCGAGGCTCACCGAGTAGGCGGTACCTACCGTGGCCCCGGGAAGGGAGGTAGTCGTGATCGCCAGAGTCGTGGCTGTCGAGGCTACGGAGAGCGATAGCTGTGCCGTCGCCGTCTCGGGGGTAGGGGTGGTGGAGTCGGTGACCGTTACCCCGAAGCTCGTATTGCCAGAGGTCGTGGGCGTTCCCGAGATCACGCCGCTCGACGAGAGGCTGAGGCCGGGCGGAAGCGACCCTGAAGCGAGCGACCAAGTGTATGGCGGCGTACCGCCCGAGGCGGCGAGGGTCACAGAGTAGGCGGTCCCTACCGTGGCCCCGGGGAGGGAGGTGGTCGTGATCGCCAGAGGTGTGGAGAGCGTCGATAACGGGCTGAAGTACCCGAAGGCGTCCAGGATCAGGTCTGCGCTGCCAGCATTGTTGTAAATGCTTACGGAGCCACTGCTGCTTAGGGTCGCAACAGTCAAGTTCGGCACGATCTGCCCAGCGCTCCAGTTGACATCCGACGCAGTGGGCCGACTGGTGCCTGATGGGTAGACCGTGAAGTAGCTGGCTGCCGTGGTGTTAACCGCAGTGACATTCGATACGACTGCCGACGCACTGGATCCGATCCCATCGACTCCCGCCAGTTGCTGACCAATGGTTGTGCCACCACCGAGGGGGCCACTGGTTTGGCGTGTGTCAACTACCCGCACCGGGGTGATAGCGAGATAGAGGCTGGCCCTGGTCGGGGTCGTGCTCCCATTGGTGAAGTAGCCGTCAACATCGACGATCACGTCGGTGTTCCCGGAGTGGTTGTAGAGCGTGATCTGCCCGGTGGGGCCAACGGGCACGACCACACGGTTCGCCACCGTCTCGCCCGCCACCCAGTTCAGGTTCGACGCTGTGGGCAAGGTGGCCCCGGAAGGGTAGGCCGTCAAGAAACTGGCAGCCGTCGTATCGGTCACAGTCACGTTCATCAGCGCGGCGGTGATCCCAGTCGTGGCCACTCCACCAGCACCAGTCACCTGGATGTTCAGGCTCGCTCCTGCCGACAGGGGGCTGCCAGCATTCGGAAAGCCGCTGCCGGTTCGCGTGTCGGTGATCCGCGCTGGCACAAGCGGCACGTAGCTGCCAGCCGTACTCCCACTGGCCTCAGGCGCGAAGTAGCCTTCGAGGTCAACCAGAACGTCCGTCTGGCCAGAGTGGTTGTAGAAGGTGACTTGGCCGCTAGCTCCGACTGGGACGATGACCAGGTTGGGAACCGTCTCTCCGGCCACCCAATTGAGATTGGAGACTACCGGGCGAGACCCACCTGAGGGATACACCGAGAGGTAGCTGGCGGCGGTTGTGTCGGTCACGGTGACGTTTAGAGCCACGGCTGTCGCACCCGATGGGACCGTGCCCCCTGCCACGGTCAGGTTGAGGCTGGCACCGGGCCCGAGAGCCTCGCCGTTGGCCCTGGTGTCCAAGAGGCGCGTCGGAGATAGGGCGGTGTAGGCTCCACCAGCGACCGAGGAAGAGGCTTGCTCGGTCCCTGCCTTAGCCCGGACCGCGGGACGCGGAAGTCCGGGCCACGTACGAGCCTCACTTGAGCGCAGCGCAGCAGGGTTCACCTCTGTGGCAGCCCCCACGAACGGTTGGCCATGGTTTGTGCCGATCTCTGGGCTGACTGGCGAACGGGGCAGGCCCGAGGCTGGGGCCAGCACTTGGTGCATCTGCTGGGCCGGGGCAGTAGGGCCGCCTCCTGGCGCGGCGAGCGCAGGGCTGGTTCCGAGGGTGAACCCAGCCGCCAGAATAGCTGCAGCCGACCCCAGGGCCAGCTGACGATGTCGCGATCGGAGTAGTTGCACCGTCCTACCCTTGGCTGGCCGCCTCCCTTGGCGGGTGTCTGCCGGGACTTCGATCCGAATGGTACCCGAGCGGCCGTGAACAACTGACCCCTGTTTACCACCTTGTCACCGGGCCAGCCTGAGTTCGGCTGGAGGGCCGGACCGGACCGACCCTTGTTTACCCCTCCCGAAGGCTAGCCAGGCACCGACAGCAGGTGCAGGAACTTCAGGCGCCAGGGCCACCGCTACCGGGCCATAGGAGGTACGCCGCCCAAGGCAGGGAGATCTGGGCTCCCCGAAAGTCGCTGCCCCGACTGTGGTCAGGAGATGGTCTTCTGGTCGGGGTACTGGCGGTACTTCCGGGAGAGGGCTGAGGGCCGGCTGTCATCCGCCGTGGGCGGTGCCAGAAGGGCGGTACCAGCCAAGCGCTGCTGCCGTCGTTCCTGCTGCGCCGGCGGGCTGGACCCGGTCCTGGCAATCGGGCATGCCCTGGCGCTTGGAGTCAGTGGGCTGGGGATGGGGGCGGTGACGGACGCTTCGACCAGGCAGCAGACAGGCGGCGCACCCGGTCCCACACCCACCCCCAGTTGTCCTGGCGGATGTCGCGGGCAGCCGTGATGAGCCCCTCCGAGATCGCATTGCCCACCAGGACTGTGAGCTCGTCTCCGGCCAGCCCCCGGATCGTGTCGAGGGCCGCGCCAAGAGCCTCTTCGACCCCGTAGGGAGATGTGAGGACCTCGCGTTCACAGTCGCCGCCCACGAGATGGGGCACTTCGCCTCCCAGCACATCCACAGGGG
>DATKSR010000130.1:0-3041 GCA_035531555.1 Candidatus Dormiibacterota bacterium | reverse complement strand
CCGAAGGGGGAGCGACGACTGGGGCCACGATGTTGGGGTCGTTAGGGCTGGGGCGACCTCCCCAGGCATAGAGGGTCAGCGAGCATCCGAGGTGGTCCCTGGTGCCGACCGCCTTGGAAGCTGGCCACCTGAACCGGGCCGAAGCGGCCCGGCAACTTCGGTTCGCCGGGCCAGTCTGGACGCGGCGCTGCGGGCGGTCCCCAATGGGGGTGTCCCCGAGCCCGGCGCGGGCGAGATTGGCGGAGGCAGCTGAATTGGCGGTCCCAAAGGAAATCCATCAGGACGGCCCCGACGCAACCCGTCGCTCGTAACCGCTGCACTAGGGCGCACGTTCCGCTACCCAGCAAGACCTGATCGGACCAGGCCAGGTCCCGTCGTCCTGTCCGATGTGGAAGGGTAGCCCCAATGTCGCCGGTCAAGGTGTCGAGTTCAGTGGACAGATGCTGACTCACCGAGTTCGCGTAAGGCTCTGCCTAGGCCTGGCTTTGACTGCCCTATTGATGGCTGGATGCGGCGCGACCGCGCTGACCCCGCGAAGATCTCCGACTCCGACTCAACTTGCGCCAACCCCAAATGCAAGTCCCACTCCGGCTCCAAGCCCAATTCAAGCAGTGGATCTGACCTGGGTTAGCGACGAGCAGGGCTGGGCCCTGGCAACCACCCGCACCTGCGCGGGCGTCACCTGTGTCGCAGTGCTAGCGACGATCAATGGAGGCCAGAGCTGGTCCACGCTAGCTCAGTTGGACGCCTGCCTCATGCAATGCCCCGTCAATGCAGAAGTTGTAGGCCACATCCGGTTTGCGACTCCAGAGATCGGCTACCTCTACGGAGCCGAGTACGGCACGTCGCCGATGATGATCACCACCGACGGCGGGTACCACTGGACGGTGGAGCCGGGGCCGTATACGGTGGCCCTCGACGTTAGTGGTGGTGAAGCGATGCGGATCAGCTCGCCCAACGACGGTTGTCCAGGGCCCTGCGACCCGACTATCGACGTTGCGCCGCTGGGCAGTAATCAGTGGACCACGGTCTTCGTTCCAACGCCTACCTACTACGACGGTGGTGCGCTAGTGCGGCAAGGGGCCGACGTGTACACGCTATTCCCGGGAAACCCGGCCGGTGGGGCGAGCAGCACCCAACACGCGGATCTATACATCTCGCAGGATGGCGGCTCACTGTGGCAGCACGAGGATGATCCCTGCGGCTTCACGGGGGCCATGGCTGACGACGCCGAATCGATGGCTGCGGCTCCACAGGGAGTGTTGGTCGTGCTGTGCGTACCTAGAGGAGGAACTGGGTCAGACTTCCTGATCGTCTCCACCGACGCGGGCGCCAGCTTCGGCAATCGTGAGCAGATCCCGTCCGGATTCGCTCAGCTCGCTGCTGCCAGCGCCAGTAACCTCGTCGTGGGTAACGCGGACGCCATTGGCGGTCTTGGTCTCCGCTGCGAGCTGCTCTACTCGAGTGACGGTGGTGAGCAGTGGCACACCGTGGTCGATCAGCAAGCGGTAGCCAGCGCCGTGCCTCCCAGTTTTCTTGGGTTCGAGAGCGTCGCTGACGGCCGATGGATATGCCCCGACAGCATCCTTTGGACCACGACCGACTCGGGGGCCACCTGGTCTCAGTCACCGTTCTAGGGGCTGGCCCCCTAGGTCGCGAAGCCCCTGCTGCGGAAAGGCGGACGGAACCGTCGGAGCATCCCTGATCACGGTTCTGCCGGGGGTCGCCGCGCCTTTGCGGTCAGTGAGGTGGCGAAGAGAGCCGGGTGGGCGGTCCCGAAGGAAATCGTTCCGGACTTGAGGAGGGGCGAGGGGGCTGCTGCCCTACAGACCACGAGAACGCGTAGCGCCACTGAGCTGGTGAGCCTTCGTGGTATCCCCTACGAAACTGCACTGGGGCAGACTGTGGACATGCGTGGCGCCGTTGCGGACGATGTCGCGAGCTTTGTGCGGGAACTCGCTCATCGGCTCGCCACAGCTGGACCGGGGATGCTGGTCGGAGTGTACGTCCACGGCTCCGCCGTGCTGGGCGACTTCCAGTCGGGGGCCAGCGACGTCGACATCCTGGTCGTGGTGCAAGACCGGATCCCGGAGAGTTCCATCCAAGCGATGGCCCGGATACTCGCCGAGGTCGTTGTGTGGCCAGGCACAGGCGTCGAGGCGTCGGTGGTCGAAGAGTCCGCGGCCCGAATGCCCTCGCCGCCCTGGCCCTACCAGGTCCACATCAACACCTCTACCGCCGAGCGGAAGACGTTGTGGTGCAAGCCTGGGTCCGGCGACTCCGATCTGATCCTTTACTACGCCCTCACGCGACAGGCTGGCTGGGCAGCCTATGGACCTCCGCCAACCGAGGTAGTGGGTGAGGTTGGGCGACTTCTGGTTGCCGCGCAGCTCGCCGCGGAGCTTCGCTGGGCGATCAACTACGCCAGCGAGTCCTACGCCGTCTTGAACACGTGTCGTGCGCTCCGCTGGTCGACAGAGGTGATGCTCTGCTCGAAGACAGCAGGCGGTACATGGGCGCTCTCCCGCGGGGTCGTGCCCGCGCTTGTCCGGCAGGCGCTCCCTGACCGCAGAACCCATCGCAAGAGGGCAGTTGGTCCCCAGGCCAGCGCCTTCGCGAGGCAGGTTGCCGCCATGCTGGAGGCCGGGCAGGCGAGCTGAGCCGCCTCGTTCGGCGCAGATGACCAGGTGAGGGACTGACGTGGCGACCTACCCCTTTGGGAGTGGGTCTTGTCCATAAGGAAGGCCTTCACTCAGGGCTGATCAGGCTCGTCCGTTTGGCGGTCAGTCGGGTCGATAGCCAGCGGACTTAGTCCAGGTCCAGCACCAAGTCGAGCCCACGTGGTGCAAGTTCCGACATAGGGGGCAGGAGCAGAGTGGCGATGCCGGCTTGCGCGGCGGCTCCATCGTGGGTGGCTCGATCACCGACCATCAGTGTCTCGCTAGCCCGAGCCTCCACCATCTGCAAGGCGAGCGAAAAGAACCGAGCGTCCGGCTTTTGCACGCCATGCTCAAAGGAAAGCACGTAGGCGTCGACGAAGT
>DATKSR010000129.1:0-9773 GCA_035531555.1 Candidatus Dormiibacterota bacterium | reverse complement strand
GCCGAGTCCCTCGGCGGTCATGGAGAGCACGTGACCGAGCTTGCCGAGCTCCAACCGGCCCTGGAGCGCGCGATGGGCTGCGGAGTTCCTGCGGTGGTGAATGTGGAGACGGACCCCGAGGTGCTGTCCGATCTGTTGCGGGTGATGGGCCAGCTCGGAGTCATGTGACCGGGCAACTCGCTCGGTGAGTAGCGCGGTCAATTTGTGGGCAAGCGGTGCCGCGGCTAGGTCGCCTGCGGCCGTGCCGGCGGTCGTCCGGTGAGTGGGACTACGACAACCGGCACCGCCCGACCGGGTGCCCTCAACTTTAAGACCCGCCCTCTGCTCGTCTTCTGGGAGACCACCCGTGCCTGCTTGCTTGCTTGCAAACACTGCCGGGCGTCGGCGCTGGCCGAACCGCTTCCCGGCCAGTTGAGCCCCGAGTCGGGGAAGGACTTGATCCGGCAGGTGTCGGAGTTCGGGAGGCCCGCCCCGGTCTTAGTCCTCACCGGTGGGGACGTGCTCATGCGACAGGACGCGTACGAGCTGGCCACGTATGCCCTCTCGCTCGGCATCCCCACCTGCCTGTCCCCCTCTGTAACGCCGTTACTCACACAGACTGCGATCGTGCGCATGAAGAGGTTGCGTGTTCGGGCTGTGTCGATCTCACTGGACGGTGGCGAGTCCCGCACGCACGAGCAAGTCAGAGGTGTCGCCGGCCACTTCGAGGAGACACTTCAGACCATCAGAGCATTGGTCGCTGCGGACCTGCGCGTCCAGGTGAACACCACAGTGATGCGCAGCACGGTCGAGGAGCTCGCCGATGTGGCGGCGATTGTGAGCGCGTTAGGCGCGCAGATATGGGAGGTCTTCTTCCTGATCGGGGTAGGCCGGGGAGCCCAGCTGAGGGAACTCGACGCCCCGACTAACGAAGAGGTCTGCCACTTTCTGTTCGATGCCTCCAGGTATGGCTTTGTCGTGCGCACGGTGGAGGCGCCCTTCTTCCGGCGCGTGTCGCGCTGGCGGCGAGCCCGCGAGGAGAGGCTGGGCCGACCGGAGTCACTCGAGGAGGTACGGGACTGCTTCGGGCTCGGGGAGCTCTACGGGCGCTTGCGCCGTCGCCTGGAAGAGCTCATAGGCCCGGGCCGCGGCCATGCGGCCGCCCACAGTGTCTCCACCCGGGATGGCAAGGGGGTGATCTTCGTCGCCCATGACGGGCAGGTCCACCCGTCGGGATTTCTTCCGTTGCCGCTCGGGAATGCGCGGTCCCGCCACCTGTCCGGAACCTATCGCAACCACCCTCTGCTCCGGGCTATCCGATCCGCTCAGTTCACCGGGCGCTGCGGTGTCTGCGACTTCCGTGACATCTGTGGTGGCTCAAGGGCCCGAGCATTTGCCGCCTCAGGCGACCCACTGGCCGAGGATCCGGGCTGCGCCTTCGATCCCCGCACACTGCGGACCAGTGTCAGACGGGTTCACCGCTCCACCACAGAGTTCGAAGCAAACTCTGGCGAGTTCAAGTGAGGCACCTCTACCCTCACTTGAAGAAGAGTCTGTCGATGGTCCAGGGCTCCGCCTGGGCTGGTCGCCGACCGGTCGTGATCCACTGAACGAGTAGCCGCCCCGTGGCTGAGCCGATGAGAATCCTGGCGCCGTGGTGTCGGCTTGTGACCCCAGGCGTTGTCGAGGCCAGGGATGCGGTCGACGACGGGCGTTCCGTCCGGGTGATGCGGTGGCCAGCAGGCACCACTGGTGGCTCACTCGAGCGGTGGCCAGCGCCGCGTGGGCAGCTAGAGCTCATCCTGGATTTGGTCAGCTACTGGCGGCGGGCGGGCCGATCGCGGCAGCGGAGCCCCGCCGCTCGGACAGCACCTTCGCGCTCGACCCAAGGTGGAACACAAGCCTTGGCAGCCAGGCGGAGCAGACGCATCAGGAGCCCGCGCCGGGTCATTGCCACGTCCCGGGCGACGGTGAGCCCGGGGGGGATCCGGCCGACGTTCATTCGTAGACTCGCCCATGAGGTGAAGGTCGCCGCGCCGTCGAGTTCGGAGGGCGGGCGCACAGTTGGCGGCGTCTCGTCCGCGCAGCCCTTGGACTTGGACGATGGCGAGTTGACGGCTGTTCCAGCACCCTAGCAGCGGGGGTCTTCAGCGGTAATTGGGAGGCGCTGTCTGCGGCAGCCCTGGCCCTCGTGGTGTGGAGGGAGAAGAGAACCGCCTGGGCGGTTTGGCCTGCGGCCCGGGCACAGATGGCCTGGGTGGGCGACCTTGGGGCACCCTGGGTTAGCTCCTCAGTTGCCTTTCCTCACCCCCAGCGCCGCCCCTCCGCGGGGACTCAAGGCTCAACGCCGTGGGCGCCTCAGGTGACCCTCCTCCGGCACGCTCTTGGCGACTCCGAACGCTACGCGGCGGTACCGTCACGTCCTGCCAGAGGTGCTCCAGCCTTCACGGCTCCTGACTGCCGACACACCCGGGCTTCGGGGCGCCCGGTCCGGAAGGATTTCCCTGGGGACTGGCCCCTCAGCTACCTGCCGTGATCTCGGCCAAGGCCACCTGGATGGCACCGCCATTTGGGACCGCACCGAAACCGGCCTACACTCTCTCCCCCAGCCCAGAAGCCACCAAGGCTGCCATCAACGCAGTCCAGACGAGCGAGAGGAGCGACATGGCAGACATGGCCGAGAGGGATTCGCCTGGTGTCATTGCACCGCCGCCGCTGATCTACGCCGGCGGCCTGGTTGTCGGCTTAGGCCTTGGTGCCGTATTGCGCCGCCCATCCCTACCGACCGGTGTGGCGGGGCCGGTCGGGGCGGCGCTGGTTGTTGCCGGCCTGGGTTTGGCGGCGTCGTTTGTCAGCGCATTTCGCCGCGCCCACACCCCGGTCGACCCGGGACAAGCGACCACCACTATCGTCACCACGGGTCCCTATCGGCTGAGCCGCAACCCGGGCTACCTGGGGATGGCGCTCATCTACTCCGGCATCGCGATGTTCACCAGCGGTCTGTGGGCTTTCTTGACGCTGGTGCCTACGCTGATCCTCATCGATCGGGGGGTGATCGCAAGAGAGGAACGCTACCTGGAGCGCAAGTTCGGCGCGGAGTACCTCGGCTACAAGGCCCGGACACGCCGCTGGCTTTAGCGCAGGGCCGCTGAGCCGCCGACGCGCCCTACCCTGACGTTACGGTGCGTGTCAATCCCTTTGAGACAGGTAGATCTCAAATCGCCCGGCTGACTGACGCCCCCCTTCCAGCGACCTGACCCGAACCCCGATGGGATCAGCCGGTGTGACGTCGCAGGTGCCGGTAGATCGTAGGGCGAGTGACGCCGAACTCCGCCGCGATCTGGCCGACGGGGTACGCGCGCCAGCCGTCGACGGCTACCTCGTCGTACGCGCCCGGGGCGACCTTCGCCTGAGGATGGTGAACTTGGGCTTCTGGCCGCACGTTTGCCCACGCGCTCGGGCGTCCACGAGGCGGTCGCGGGTGCGCTCGAACTCGGCGATTGCCCCCAGGATCTAGAAGAACATCCGCCCCACCGCGGTGGACGTGTCGACCCCCTTAACCTGGAGGTCATTCGACAGAGCGATCAGCTGCTCCAAGGAGTGGCCGAGGCAGTCGAGCTTGGTGACCATCAGCCGATCGCCAGCCCGAGCGATAACCAGCGCCGGGGCCAGCGCCGGTCGACGGGTCCGCTTGCGAATGGCTTTGTCAACGCGGGCCTCGTCTCGACCGGGAGTCGTCAGCGCAGCGCGCTGGCTGTCGGAATTCCGGTCTCGGATCGAGCTCCCGGGCGAAAAAAAGGGGCGCCGCTATCAGAATCTCGTGGGCCCGCCGCAGCTCACGGTTATCCTGGTCCAACTCCCGGATCCGCTCCCGATCCAACGTCGCACACCGCTCCGCAGCCCCCGTCCACCTAGGCTCGGCGCACCCACCGCCGCAACGTCTCCTTGGTCATCCCCAACTTGGCCGAGAACGACTCAATCGCTGCCCATTCCGAGGGGTACTCGCCTCCGTGCTCCAGCAACAGGCGCACCGCCCGCTCCTGCGGATACCTCGACGTGCTTGTCATCTCTCCATCCTCTCAACGAATGGAGTCAACAATTTTCCAGGGATGTATCGCCGGCCCGCACCTCCCCCATAGGTGAACGGCTCGAACTCCATGCGGTAGCGACCAGGGCGGTGGGTACCGAAATGCTGATCTTCGAGTTGCACTAGTCCGAACTTCGGGCAGGCTCCGTTCTATATCTCTGGAGAGAAGGGTTCGGATTGAACGTTCTTGGAGACGAATCCATATTCAACGAATACAGCCGGAACAGAGTCGAAGTAGCGGAACATTGCTTCGACTGGCCAGGCATGGCCCGCGCGCGAGATGGATGGCTAAGGCGGGAAAAAGCCATCGACCAGAGCCCCCGGTGCTGCCACCGGGAATAGCGGGGTTGCGTAGACCTCCGACCTCGCACAGTTTTCACTTTCCACCATCGCGCCAGTCCACGTGGGCGGCTTGGCAGATAGGGCGGAGCTTCGACACAGGTCGACAGCGTTCGGCTCACGACAAGGTTCCCGTGGCCAGCTGTAGCCCGAGACTAGCGATAGCTACCAGGAACCACAGCATGGCTCCGAGGGCAAGGGGTTTGAACCCTGCTCTTCGGATGTCCCGGAGCCGGGTGGACAGGCCGATGGCGGCCAGCGCGATCGTGATCATCACCTGAGCGACTTCCGCTAGGGCTCCGTGCCACGGACGTGGGACCAGACCGAACGTGTTGCAGCCTACTGCCACCAAGAACCATCCGATGAACATCGGCACGATGTGGCGAAGATGCCCAAGCAAGGAAGATCGTCGGAAAGAGCTGTCCTTTTGGCCGTCACGCCGGGAGCGCCAGAGTGCAAGCCCGATGCAGATCGGGATGATCATGAGCGTTCGGGTCAGCTTCACCACCACCGCATAGGAAATGGCACTCTTGCCGAAAACCGACGCGGCGGCTACGACGGACGACGTGTCGTTGATAGCTGTGCCGGCCCAGAGACCGAACGCATGAGGAGAAAGGCTGAGGAGATGGCCAAGAGTAGGGAAAGTGAGCACGGCGACCACGTTGAACGTGAAAATGATGGCGATCGCGTAGGAGACGTCGGCCTGTGATGCCGAGATGACGGCATCGGTGGCGGCAATAGCCGAGGCTCCGCAGATCCCGGTACCTATACCTATTAACGTGCGAAGGTCGTTGTCTATTGACAGAGCTCGCCCGAGCAGCCACGCTCCGACCAGTGCAACAGTGAGCGTTCCGAGCAGCACGGGGAGCGACGATGCCCCTGTACTGAATACCTGATGAAACGACAGTCCTGTGCCAAGTACCACGATCGACCCCTGCAGGACCGACTTACTGGCAAATCCCAGTCCGGGGCGAACCGTCACGGAGGGCTGCCGGAAAAGAGCGATCCCGATGCCCTCGACGATGGCGAAGACCGGGGCTCCCACGATAGGCGCAACGTGGCCTAGAGCGGTCGCGACAGCGGCGAGCGACATCGCGGCGAGGATTCCGGGCAGCAGCGCCAGTACCCGACGCCAAACCGAAGTACCCGGACGGGAGTCCTGAGTGGGCCGATGCGGGTTCGCCACCGGAAACTCCACGTCCCCCATAAGATCCACTGTGGGGTTACTCACCAGCGTCGGGAAGACCGAATCTCGTGTGATACCCATAAGATTCCCTTATGCCTCTAAAAGAGCCGGTCCCTGACCTCCGTTCGCTCGATCTGCTTCAGAGCGTCGCCGAACTGGGTTCGATCAGGCAGGCCGCGCTCGCCCACAACATCAGTCAGCCGGCGGCGAGTATGCGACTGCGCACATTGGAGCGAATCGTTGGCTTCGAACTTCTTGATCGGTCCAACGGGCGGGCCCGACCCACTGAGGCCGGATTGGCCGTTGTGCAGTGGAGCGGGGTGGTACTCGAAGCGACGCGGAGCCTCCTCGTCGGAACGGCGGCGGTGCGGTCCAGTGGACAAACACATCTCCGGATCGTTTCCAGTATGACCGTGGCCGAGTACTTGGTTCCGGGATGGCTGAATCGGCTCCGAGTATCCGATCCAGAGATTACCGTTTCTCTGCAGATGGGGAACTCCGAACATGTTGTCGCGGTGATGAAGCATCGCGGTGCTGATATGGGATTCGTCGAGGGCCTACGTGCTCCTCCCGAGCTGGGTTCGCGCATCGTGAGAGCCGATGATCTCGTAGTGGTGGTGGCCGCGTCGCACCGGTGGGCACATCGTCGCAAGCCCATTACTGCCTCTGAGCTCGCAGCAGCGCCGCTAGTTCTTCGCGAAGCCGGTTCTGGAACGCGGGAAGTGCTGGAGACGGCTCTACTCTCACAGTGCCTCACGGCGATTCCGTTAGTCGAACTGGGTTCGACGACGGCAATCAAGACGGCCGTCGCCTCGGGCATTGGCCCAGGAGTTCTCAGCCGGCTTGCCACCGACGCCGACGTCCAAGACGGGAGGCTGGTCATCGTCCCGACGGAAGGGTTCTCGCTCGAACGGTCGATTCGGGTGGTGTGGCGACGAGATCGACCACTCTCACCGCTGGCGAAACGTCTCCTTCGACACGTTGGTGAGTGCAGCGGCGCTGGTGGGCCGCGGTGACCCCTGCTGCTGAGCCTCAGGAGTTCAATCTCCGACTTTCCGATTCGCCGCCAGCGGCCGGGTGATCCGGAACTCTCAGATCTCTTGGGCAGTCGTTGGGCTGTCGCGGAGTTGGCCCTCGTCCAGCAAAGAGCGGTGCAGGCCCGGTTGCTCCTCCACCCGCGTGTCCAGCTCTGCTACGGCGCGCGCTTCTTCCCTCATGGCATCCCGGCGGAGCGCATCTGGGGCACGCTCAAGCGCCACCTGGCCAACTTCGCCGCCGCCCACCGAGGCTGGCCGACTCACCCCGGCCACAGCCGTCTTTGGGCATCGGACGCCCGAGCAAATGATGCACACCTCTGCACCTGAGAACGCTCCCTGGCTCCCCAAGCATTGGTCACGTCACGACGATGAGGCTGTTGCCGAAGGCCGGTACGAAGTCCCTTCGGAGGCGGAGCACGAACAGATTGCAGGCGAGTGCAGGGAACGGCGCTCTGGGACGGGTGGCCCAGTCGGCGATGCGTCGGACGGCCGACACGGCGCCCTGAAGGGGTTTTTGGCCCCTCATCGCGGCGGCCTCCCCACCCACCGGGGGCTGGAACTGAATCAACTTTCGCAGGTGCGTCGCGGCCGCGGTGAGCAGGGCCTGGATCAACATGTTGTCCCGGCCCCGGCGTTGGGCCCGGGCCAGGCAATGGCGGACCTTGGCGTCGGCGAATACCAGTTCGATGAACTGCTTGCGTTTCCGTAGGGCGGCTCGGCCAGCGGCCGTCTGCATGTGGACGCGTGCGGCTTCGAGCAGTTGGTAGTCAAAAGACCTGGTCACCGTCCGGGCGCGCAGGCCAGGACCACACTCCTGCCGAACGGGACAGGACGGGCACACTCGGAACGGAGCCCGGTACACCTGCTGGCGGGAGGCAACGTTGTCGTGAATGCGGCGCAGCGTCCGCCCTTGCGGACAGACGTAGCGATCGTGTTCGGCGTCCTAGGTGAAGTGCTCGCGATCCCAACCCCCGCGACGATTGGTGGTGGGCCAACTGGAGATGCTGGCGGTCACACCACGGTCGGCACAGGCTAGGAAGGCGGTCACGGTGGCATAGCCGGTGTCCGCCACCACCTCCTGTGGAGGCGACCCGACCGTGACTTGGTGCTGATCGAGAATTTCCGGCAGCCCCTGTCCATCGCCGTGACTGGCCGGGACCGCCCACCCTGCGGATCCCACTCCAATCGGGCCAGGTATCCCTCCGACTGCCCCGGTAGCTGCCGGAGCAGGGTCCGGGACTGCACCGACTTGGCCGACGCGTCGGCCGCCACCAGGGTCGAGTCCACGTAGAGGCGACTGCTCTGGATCGGCCCGCGCTCCCGACAGAGCCCAACCACGCGCTGGAAGAATTGCACGTACACGGCCGGCCCGAATCTCTGTCTGGCCTTGGTGAGCACGCTGTGGTCCGGGATCGGTTCGGTCAGCTCGTAGCTGAGGAACCAGCGCCAGGCGAGATTGAGTGCCGCTTCCCCACACAGTTGGCGCTCGCTCCGGATGTTATAGAGGTAGCCCAGTAGCGCCAGCTTGTACAGCACCACCGGGTCGACCGACGGCTGTCCAGTGTGGCTGTAGAGCGGCCGGACCAGTGGTCGAATGAAGCTGAAGTCGACACAGCTGGCCAGCTGCCGCACCAAGTGATCCGGCGGCACTGCCGCATCCAGCGAGAAGTTGATGTAGAGCTCCGGCTCGACCGTCTTCTGTCCCATCATGGGCGGGCCCTCGACCTCGGCTACCCACCCGGCCAGTCCCCGACGCCATGCTCTCATCCCCTACTGAGTTCGGGAACAGCCTCGGAGTGGTGTAAAAGCGAGGGGAACTCAGGTATAGATTCATCACGCCGCTAAGCCCCCAGTCAGGGGGTTGGTGAGCCGGTCCTGGTTGTGGGGGTCCAGCCCTGCCATTACATGGTCAAACGGCGCGAGCGCTAATAGATGCCCAGTCGACGGCTCGACGGTATACTGCATAAATAGATCGGATTGGGAACAATCGGACAGCAAGACGGGCGCCGGACGCCCGGGTTGGAGCAATGGGAAGAGGCTGGTGACGCCGGGAGAGGACGGCTCGCCGAGCCAGCATCAGTCGAAGGTCCCGGCAGCTCGGTCGGCCTCGCCAGCGGAGCCATTCGATTGGCACCCGGAGCCTCACTTGATCGGGTACGCGAGTGCGGAGGCGCGCTCAGCGCTGGAGCGACTGGGCAGCGAAGCCTGGCAGGTAGCGCTCAGCTACGTGTATGACGAGCAAGCGCAGCGTCCGGTTGCGCCCGAGTCATACGGCGAGATGCGCCAGCACCTCTTTGGGAACCGTGGCCTCCCAGCCCGCGCTCCAGTGGAGCCAACCACCTCCGTGGATATCCTCCGGGAGTTCCAGGACCGACTTGCGCCGCGCCAGTTCAACGCTGCCCACCCGCGCTCATTCGCCTACTTCACGCCGCCCCCGCTCGTGATGTCGATCGTCGGCGAGCTGCTGACCCAGTGGCTGAACCAGTCCGTAGATATTTGGCAGGCCGGACCTGCCGCCGCGCTGGTCGAGGAAGAGGTGGTCGCCTGGTTGCTGGACCTGCTGGAGATCGGTGGGGGGGGCTGGGGTGTGCTCACTTCCGGTGGAGTCATGGCCAACATCATGGCCATGACGCTGGCGCGTGATGTCCATCTCAAGCAACTCCTTGACCTGCCCGGCGACGAACGTCCTCGCGGCGCAGCTCTCTCCCGTGTGCGCGTCTACACGTCTGACCAGGCGCACTTCTCGATCGCCCGCGCTCTCAACGTCCTGGGCTTCCCCCGAGAGACGCTTCACGTGGTGCCCTCCGACGATCTCTTTCGGCTCCAGGCCGACGCGGTGGCCGAGGCAATCTCCGCGGATCGCGCCGCCGGATATCGGCCACTGGCTATCGCGGCGGTGGCGGGATCCACCAACACCGGTGCCGTCGATGCGGTCCCGGATCTGGCGGAGCTGGCCGCGCGCGAGGGGATGTGGCTCCATGTCGATGCAGCCTACGGGGGCGCTGCACGGCTCTCTCGGCGAGACGCACATCGCGTCCCCGGCCTGCAGCGAGCCGACTCGGTGACCATCGATCCCCACAAGTGGTTCTTCCAGCCGTGTGACATCGGTGCGCTGCTGGTGCAACGGCGGGAGGACCTCAGGTCC
>DATKSR010000128.1:0-5671 GCA_035531555.1 Candidatus Dormiibacterota bacterium | reverse complement strand
CACGGTCATGAACCAGGTCTGTGTCGAGGCGTCGTAGTAGACCCGGGGATCGCTGGTGAGACTGCCATGGGTGAAGGCGATCGGCTCGTGGAAGAACGTCGTGTCACTGAACGGACCCGCGACCAGGACTCCATTGGTCTGGTAGATCGCGAAGGTAAGGTTGACGTTGTTGATCACATAGCCCCCGCCCACCCCGAGCCCCTCATCGGGCGGCTCCAGGCCGACTGTGCTGGTGGCCAGGTTCTGAGTCGAGTTGATGCCATCGAAGCTCTGGAGCAGGCTGGCCGGCGCCCGCAGAGAGCCGGAGACCTGGGGCGCAGCGCCGGCGCGCGTGATCGCCTGCGCCCCAGCTACGGCAGGGCTCTTCGCAGAGGGCGTACGGAGCGGGATCGCGTGGGGCACGACCGGCGAGACCGACGGGCTGAGTGCCAGCGGTGCCTTTTGGGTCGACAGATTGGTCGTGGTCACCAGGCTTGCGTGACCGGCCGTGCCTTGGAACGTCACCGCCGCGGAGGCTCCGGTGGCCGCCTGGGCGGCTGGAAGGAGACCTCCCACAAGCGCAACGGCCGCGGCTAGGCCCAAGCCCTGTCCGAATCGCAAAGCGAATCGATGTCCTCTGGTCATATTCCCTCCCTGCCTGACGGCAGACATCTTCGGACCAAGCGGCGGTCCCACCAGCAACTCCCGTCCTCCCGCAATCTAACCTCCCGGGCGACCGAAGTCAAACCGCTACCTCCCCAGTCAAGCGCCCCGGCCTCAACCCCATAGCCGAACCGGCCGCCGGGCATCGGAGAGGTGCGGCCCCGCGACCTCTCGGACCCCGGACGTCGCGGGGAGAGAGTCGACATGCGGGCGCCCGTGGCCAACGTGCCGCCCAGAAAGGGTGGACCTATCCGCGGGTGGCGACCCCCAGCTCGGCGGGCGTCCGTACTGACCAAACCAGCCAGCCGCCCAGGCAGAGCGCAATCGCAAAGAAGCCGAAGATCATGGGAAACCCGGCGTTGGGCCGGAGGCTGTTGCCGAAGTCGAGCAGGGGCCCGGCGATCACTGTCGCCAGAATCCCCGATCCGGCGGTCGCTAGGTTGGAGATGCCCATGAACCTGCCGGCCGAGTCGGCCGGCACCAGGTCGACCACGAACGCCCAGTCCACCGAGAGCAACATCCCAAACGCGCTGCCGATCAGAAAACCGACCGCGTACACCAGCACCAGGGAGTTGGCGAAGATCAAGAGCAGGGTTCCCAGCGCCCCCAGCCAGCACGCGAATCGGATCACCAGCCGGCGCCCGACCCGCTGTGAGATCCGGGCCGCGGGCAGGGTCACCACGATCGCCAGCAGGACGACGACCGCCAGCAGTGTGGAGGTGGCTCCGGCCGCCCGATTGGCGACCGCGCTGCCAGCCCCGGGGTAGAAGGTGGCCTTGATGTAGAGCAGGGCGAAGTCGGTCAGCCCGGTGATCCCCATCAGCGCCAGCAGCCGAGACGCCAGCAAGCGGGTGAAGTCGGGATTCTCGCGGGGTCTGAAGCTGAATACGCCAAGGAGGGCCAGCCGGCGACCCGGCAGGGGGCCGGGGGCCGGTGAGTCGGGTACGAACAGCTGGGTCACCAGTAGGGCCAGGACGAGCACCACTCCCACGCTGAGCAGGGCGAGCTGCACGCGGCCGATGGCGATCAAAGTACCGGTAAGCAGGAACCCGATCGCGGTGCCGATGAAGACAGCCAGCCCGTAGTAGCCCGAGGCGCGCCCCCGGTCAGCGCTCGCGATCTGGTCAGGTAGCAATCCCTGGTACGCACCCTCGGCGGTGTTCGAGCAGATCTGCAGGGCGCAGTAGGGAATGATCAGTGCCCCGTACGTCCCGGCCAGGGCCAGCCCCAGCAGGCAGACCAGGTCCCCGAGCGTTCCGGCCACCATGAAGGGCTTTCGCCGGCCCCAGCGGACCCGGCAACGGTCTGAGAGCGCTCCGGCGGCCGGCTGGACCAGAATCGCCACCGCCGCCCCGAGCGCTGAGAGCAGGGCGAGGGCAACCCCGCGGTGCGCCTCATCCACCCGGGCCAGGATCAGTCGGGGCAGGATCAGCGCCCCCATCCCCTGCCAGAGGTAGTTGATCGCCAGCCAGTAGACCGAGAGGGCGACCATGCGCGGCACGGAGAAGCGCGCCGACACGCCGGAGTAGGCCCCAGCGGGGGCGCTCATCCGGGCGAGTTCAACTTGCTGCTCGCCTGGCGGGCAATCCGACTCCGCTGGGATCCGGCCGGGTCAACTCTTCCACTTGACCGCTTAGATACCAGCGGAGCCACCCTCAGCGGTCGACTTAGGTGGCTATGACGTCGACCTGGACCGCGAAGGGGACCAGTCCGGTCGCCGACACGGTGGCGGTTCCCGTCCGCAGAGCCCGAAATGGCACGCGGAGAACGGCCAGTGTGGCTCCCAGGCTTTGCTCCCCCGAGAGGAGCTGCAGTACCGAGGAGTTTGAGCACTGGACCATCTCCCGGCTCATGTCACGTTCCGACGGATTGGGCAAGACCAGCATGAGCTCCTGTCCGACGGCGATGTCAACCGTCTGGCCGTTATTCCCTAATTCCACTGTGACCGTGGCCCCGGCCGGTGGAGCGCCAGTGGGACTGGAAGAGCTGCGGGGAAGGGGTGCGGACCGCGGCGAGGCCGGAGCGCGGCTGTGAGTCACTGAAGGACTTGATCGCGGACCGGAACCCACTCCGCCTCCGTGAGTGCCACGCGAACTCGAAGGCGGCGCCAATGTGGCGCACCCCACCAGGGCCAACCCGAGAAATCCCGCGATGACCCCGACCGTCACCCTCGACCCCCATGTCCAGGGCATCGGCATCGGTCCACCGTAGCACTCCCCGGGGGCGGGGTTGGGGGCTGATCGCACTCTCGTGTCTTCCGGAAGTGAAGACCGTTGGAGGCGATCAGCCCGGCTGGGCAAGCCCAGCGTCCTCCCCGGGCTAGTGGGAACCCCCGCCGCAGCCTTGGGTGAGCTGAGGGTTGGGCATCACCGGACTGGTCGCGGTCCCGCCGTATCGAGCCAGGTCCGGCGTCCCGTATTGCGAATCCATTCCCAGGGTGTTGACCGTGGTCCCCGGGATCACGTTGCCGAAGTTCCACACGCACGAGCTACCACGGGACCCGTCCTGGGCCAGCGCCGAATTCATGTCTCCCGAACCGCCCTGGGCGCGGCCCAGAGTCCAGAAGGGATAGAACGCCGCCCCCACCGGAGGAACCGAGCAACCCAGGCCAGTGCCGACGGAACAGAACGCCTCCGAGGAGAGCACGTCCGTCTCGAGTTGCACCTGGGGGTACGACTTGCCGTTGGTGAACGGTCCTATGTACTGGAAGCTGGTGGGATGGTTGCTCTGCCCGTTAGGCCAGTCCGGCTGATACGGAGTTCCGTTGAAGTCCAGATCGCCGTTCTGGAAATAGTCCTCCTGACAACCTGCCACGGGCCAGTCCGCGGTCGCGGTCGCTCCGTCGTTGGCTATCGGCCGCGAGCCCTTGGGCATGCACAGCCCGTCCGAATATTCACAGGGCAGTCCCTGCGTGAAATTAGGCTGGTTGCTCACCGGCACATCCGGCGGGCATCCCAGGCCGGCCTGGGTGGTAGCTCCGGGGCAGTTGCCAGTGGTCAGACTGCAGCCGAGTTCCTGGGGTGTATTGGCGGAGCCTTCTGAGCCACCCGCACACGCCTGGTAGACATTGGCGTCCCCGGGCTGGGGCAGCGGGTTGCTCACTGAGGTGCAGGCTTCGAAGTGACCGAGCTCGTCCTCCATCAGAACCCCGCCTTCCAGGGCGGCCCAGGGAACCTGATTCTGCGGGAGCGCGCTGCTGTACTCGGCCGCGAAATTGAACGGCTCCCCGGGGCAGGCGGGACTACCGCTGCTGTTGGTGTTGACGGCTCCGTTGACGATCCCCTGGGTGTCCATGAAGCCGTTCTGAGCACTGGCGATCATGTAACCGCTCTGGTGAGTGGTGAGGTCGACGATCGAGGTTTTCAGAGCCAGACCGCTCGGAACTGAATAGCTTTGGCCCTGGTAGGTGAGCTCCGATGCCGGGACCGGAACGTCCTGGATGGTCACCTGGAGTTCGTCGCCTCCGTTCAGCATCAGAGTGTGTCCATTGGGCACGTAGGTCGCCGCGTCAACCAGTTGGGGGCTCGGGGGGCCGGCTGGCTGGCCGTTAGTTTGCAGGTAGGCGAAGTTCACCGGCTCCTCACAAGCCGGGTTGATCGCGGCGAAACCGTAGGTTGCCTCCAGGCTGTCGATGGTGAGCGCCGCGCACCAGTGAGTTTGGTCGCAGCTTGGGCTGTCCACGAACGGGGTGAAGCCAGGGGGATAGAACTGCAGCTCCATGAAGGCACTGCCGGCGGCGCTCGGGTCACTGATGCCGCCCCCGTTGGTATTGCTCTGCGGCTTGCAGGCGTTCTGTGGATAGGAGAGGGGATCACAGATCGGCAGCCCAAACCAGGGCGCCGGACTGAGCTCCGCGTAGGCGGTCGTGTTGTTAGGCCCAGCGTTGGCGGTCGGAGCGGCGGCCGGATCGGTCGCCAACTTCATGAAGTAGGTCATGTTGCTGGCGCTTCCGGGCGTGGAGGAGATGAATTTGACAGAGGGCTCGTCGTGCCCGATGTAGTGCCCGTTGTCGTAGAACCGGGACGCCTTGGATCCCCAGGTGCCGGGCGGGGTCAGGGGATCGGTGCACAGCCCGCCCATGTCCGGCTTCACCGACTTGTAGAGGCTACTGAATCCGTTGCAGTCGAGCTCATTGACGGGGTTGGGGCTTACCCCCGTGACCTGGGGCTGACCATTGCCCTGGGCCACCAGTGACCCAGCCACCCCGATACCCGCCACCATCGTCGCCGCCGCAACCAGGGCCACAGCCCGACGTCGAAATCGCGGCATCAACTGGCCTCCTCCACCCCGGGTCGTTGGTGCGGCGGGAGCCAGTGAGCGGCCCCTCCGCGTTTCACGTCCCGCTCCGTTCCCCAGCGGTGGCGTACTCATACCAATCTGGCGCCGCGCCTGTCAAGTGGCCTCCCTTAGGGTGGTGCAGTTCAGCGAACGTGGCCGCCCCTACCTGTTCGGCGATTCTGTCCGCCTCGCGAAGCCAGGCGTCCCGGTGACTTCCTAATTGATCGGAGCGGCGGTGAGGTGCCGAGTTGGTCGGAGCCGACCGGGCGGACCCTGGGAGGTGCATCCGGTCCGGGGTAGGCTCGGCGAGGCAGAGGGGCACCTCATCGACATTCCGGACCTGTGCCGGCCGAGGATGTGGTGACGCCGACCCAGTCCCTCGAGGGGTCAATGCGGAGAGCCACGGTGGCCCTCCCCCGTTTTGCCACCAAGTCGGGACCCGGCGGGATCGCGATCGCACTTCTGCGGCTCGCCTGCTCCCGCTGGCGCACCCTGACCCCGCCGCTCCAGACGTCATCTGGGGGCGGTACGTGGAGCCCGCCCATCATTCGCCCAGTCCGGGCCCCGCCACCACCACGACTGAGCCGACGAACCGCCCCGCCGCGACTACGCTGCTCAGCCCCGGACGGCCCCTTCCGGCTCCGGCTCGGGCGCGCCCGCAATCACCACCAGTTCGTCGGCACGACTGGGGCCCAGGGCCACCCAGGTCACGACCGGCTCGTGGGCCCGGACCACTGGCGCTGCGGCCGAC
>DATKSR010000127.1:0-2397 GCA_035531555.1 Candidatus Dormiibacterota bacterium | reverse complement strand
GGGCTGGTACAACGTGCGCCGGCTGCACAGCTCGCTCAACTACTGCAGTCCCGCCGAGTGGGAAGCGATCCACCGCAACACCACCGCAGTGGCGGCATAATCAACACAACCAACCTGTCCGTCAAACCGGGTCAACCCCAGACGGTTCCTCACAGGTGGGCGGACGAGGGCGTAGCCATCGAGACCCAGTTCACCGGCGCTCATCTGCTCCATTTGTCCGCAGCTAGTTGCATCCTGAACGATCTATACCGCGAGGCTGTGCGGGCGGGGATCGAGTTGAGGGGTGCGTTGGTTACAGCTGAGGGAGGATTTGAGGCCGACACCTGGCGGTCAACCGGCATCACCTACGAGGTGCAACTCGACTCATCGGCCGACTCCCAGATCCGGCTCGTGCGGGTGGTGGACGAGGTGGCCGAGATCCCAAAGAGCCTCCGGGCTCGAGGTCCAGTCCGGCTCGCCATGTAAGCGCAGCCGCGACCGCCCCACTCCAGTGCTGGCAATGGACGCAACGTTCACGCGACGAGGGGTTAGCCCGAGCCGGTCTTGACCCGATTGTCGGCGGAGCGGCCTTATCAGCCCTGGCGGGCTAGCCTCCCTTTCGGCAGCCGTCGGTAGAAGGGGGGCTGATTGCCGGACGCCGATGAGATCCGAAGGGCTCAGAGAGCGACCTGGGCCGGCCTTTCTGCGAGTTGGGACAAATGGGACTCGATCATCTTGGATCAACTGAGCCCGGTCGCCACAGCCATGATCGAGCATCTCCGGATTGCTGAAGACCATCACTACCTCGACATCGCCTCTGGCACTGGTGAGCCTGGTCTGAGCATCGCGCGGCTGTGCCCCAAGGGACGTGTCGTCCTGACTGACCTGGCTGAAGAGATGCTGGACATCGCGGCTCGAAGGGCCAGGGAGCAGGGAATAGCCAATGTCGAGACAAGAGTGTGCAGCGCCGATCAAGTTCCCTTCGACGACGCCAAGTTCGACGGCATCTCCGTGCGCTTTGGGTACATGTTCTTTCCTGACTTAGCCGCGGCGACTGTTGAGTTGACCCGTGTGCTCAAGCCGGGAGGACGGCTGTGCGCGTCGGTTTGGGTCAAGCCCGAGGAGAATCCGTGGACAACGATCGCTATGGAGGCGATCGCATCTGAGGTGGAAGTGGCACCACCGGTTCCGGACGGGCCCAATATGTTTCGGTGTGCGTCCGAGGGATGTGTCAGTGCACTGTTTGAGAAGGCTGGGCTGACCGACGTCGCCGAGTGGGACGTCAATGTCGAACTGGTAACGCGATCACCGGAGCAGTATTGGGACATGATCAGCGAGCACGTCTCGCTCGCTGCGGCAGCGCTCCAGAAGGTCGACGCAGCGTCACGGGAGCGAGTTCGAGCGCACGCCTTAGCGACGGTGCAGGCGTTCGAGAAGGATGGAGAGGTCCGAGTTCCCGGCCTGGCACGCTGCATCGTGGGCACGAAACCGAACCCCAGCCCAACGGCTTGAGGTAAGCCTTGCGAGCGGATCGGTCGACAACAGACCGACCGGCAGCCCGTCTAGCACTCAGGACGTCACTCGCTGATGCCCAGGGAAGCCTTAGGTCCAGAGGGTCCGCAGCGGTGCAACTGCTCCTCCGCTCCCAAGGTGTGCTGGCCCAGAGGATGGCGCGGGAAGTGAGCCGCAGAGCCAGAATTGGAGGCGGCGCCGGGAATCGAACCCGGGTACGGGGCTTTGCAGGCCCTGTTCTTTGCCGACGTTTGTCCTGGTCAGCACCCATAAATCTAGCTCCGATGGCGTCGCGTGGAGCGAAAAGTGAGCATGGCAAGCGGCGCCGCGCGCCTCGGCGGCCTTCTAGGCCGGTGTGCAGCTCTCTCACTTTGCTCCTGCCGGTTGTGCTGACCACCGAGTCGGAGCTCAAGTTGTCATACCTGTCGGCGGAACCGGAGGAGTCGCGATCCGGCGCGGCGGTCCCAGCCGGCGAACACCCTTCAGGCGCCCACCTGGGCGGAACATGCAGGCGACAAGGTGACTGGGCCGGGCGGCAGAGGGTGCCACCAGTCCGGGCCAGGCCTCACTGAAGAGCCGCTCTCCCACCGCTTGGAAAGCCGGCCAGCCGGCCCGGGACGGCCCCGGGGGATTCAGGCCAACGGCTCGCAGCGCGGCTGGCGATGACAGATCGGCCACCTCGACATCGAGGCGGAAACGCCACAGGTCGCGGGGCAGGGCCCGATGGGGCGGAAGGCCCAACTCGGCCAGGGCCCGGTACCACTCGGCCCAGGCCGTCTCTGGGCTGTCGGCCAGATAGACGGCCTCCACTACTTCGCCCCGCTGCCATCGGCCGTCTGCAGCGACGTGGGCCCGCCCGAGCGGGTCGACCCCGACGGGGACGTGTCGCCACCACACCCCGCTTAG
>DATKSR010000126.1:0-21838 GCA_035531555.1 Candidatus Dormiibacterota bacterium | reverse complement strand
GTGGGCCGTCCAGTGCATCGCCGACTGGGCCACCAGTGCCAGCTCTCCATTCGCTGCGCTCAGGTGCGATCTGTTCGCTCTCCGCCTCCGGAGGGACTCGACGCCGGCCTTTGGCAACAGCCTCCTCCGTGGGACTTGACTAGCCCCTCAGATCCACCCGGATCAGCCAGGAAGGCGGTGGAAGGGGGAATAGTCCGACCCGGCGATATCCACTGAACTGGACGCCGGACGGTGGACTGTCAGAAGTCGGTCCCACCACGCAGACCTTCGAAGATATGGCAAGTCAGAGGTCGCAGGTTGATCCCCACCCTGGGCTCCGGTGGAGCCGTCAGCATGCCATGACATCACCCGCACCCGTCTCTCCCAGAGACGCACCCCGGCGGTCACGCCCCTTCTCGTTAGTGGGCCAGAAGGTGAACCTGCTGGACGTGGACCAGTTTCCCACCACGGTCAGGCCGGTCCTGACGGTCAGAAACGCGTCCGAGGGAGTGGCCTTCTACAAGCAGGCTCTGGGAGCCGAAGTGATCTTTCGAAGTTCGTATGCTGATGGCGCGATCGTCGCGGAAATTGCGATTGGGGAGGCCTGTTTTAGGGTTGCCAACGAAGCGCCGGAGGCAACCGACCTCAGTCCTCAGACTCTTGATGGCACGTCGGTGAGGAGCAATGTGCTAGTCGCAGATCCCGACGTATTGGTGCAGCGGGCGATCGCGAGCGGCGTGGTCGAAGTCGCCCCCATTGCGGACCAGCGGTGCGGCCTGCGCCAGGGTCGGCTGGCTGACCCGTACGGGCACCATCGGCTCATTGGTCGGCCACTTACCGATGGAACTGGCGATTGGGTACGGTCGGTCGGTTCCAGATGACCTGCTTATGACTGGCGGATGGCAGTCCGGGCGGCCAACCGCCTGATATCCGGCCAAGAGGGCCGGAGCTACTCGCAGGGTCGGGTGCGATGCCCCCGGCGCTCCCGAGGAGATACAACGGACCGCCTCGGGCGAGCATCGGTTGCCGATCCGCACCCCGCAGCGCTTGACAGGCGCTGGTTCCTCGCTCCCGATGGCTGCGATTTTCAGGCGGAGACGCTCTGTACTCCCTGAAGCTGGCTGATGCGTTCCAGCCAGGGCTGAGCCTTCAGGTGCCCGAAGATCTCACGCGCCTCGGCTCGAAGGTTCCCCACGGCTTCCTGGCGACCGCGTGTGATCAGCCACTCCGCGTGCTCGGTGAGGCTTACCGCTAGGTCGAAGGGAGTGCCCAGCTCCCGGAAACCGGCTTCGGCGGCTTCGAAGCCGGACTCGACGGCCTCGTGCTTGCCGGTGTTCGCGGCCGCCCGGGCCGAGAGCCGTGCCACCTGAGCCCGTAGCCATGGGCTGACTTGCCCCGGAAGGGCCGCCCGGACTATCTCGAGCAGCTCATCGACCCGGTCGCTGTTCCCCAGTTCGTGAGCCGCCTCCGCCGCCTGAACCATCGCGGTCTTTACCAATCCGTTGGTCAGTCCGAGGCCGAACTCTTCCCGGGCCGCCAGGACCATCTCGGCTGCTGCCAGGGCATCGGGCGACCGATCCTCGGCACGGAGGGCCTCGGCGCGGTCCACGCAATATTCCGCCCGGATCTGCCAGTCTTCCGACTCCCAGGCCCAGCTCATGGACTCGAGGAGGCGCCTGGCTTCAGTGACCTCCCCGCGGCGGACGTACAGCGGCACCAGCGCTAGGAGTTGGGTGGCGGCGAACTCCAGCGATGCTAGTTCCTCCGCACCCCGCGCCTCCTCGGCCCGGACTTTGGCCTCGTCCCAGCGGCCTAGGAAGATCAACGGGGAGATGGCGCCGGCGAGTGCGCTCAATTCCCAGAAGCGATCGCCGACCCGTCGGGCCAGTTCCAGTTGCTGCCCGCAGAGCTCGACCAGTTCAGCGAAACGATCGCCTGATTCCAACGTCACCGCCAGGTTGTTGTAGGCGCGCATCGCCGCCGGGGTGAGGCCGTGCTCGAGGGCCACCGCTAGGGCGCGCCTGAGCAGGACGTTCGCCTCATCCAGCCGGTCGGTTCGCATCAGGATGATCGCCTTGCTGCTCAGCCCTTGGGAGAAGACCTCGGGAAGCTCGAGGCGTTCGGAGAGCTCGAGTGCTTTCTCGAGCAAAGGTCCGCCGTCCGTATACCGCCCCCCAAGCACCAAGAACCTGCCCAACTGAGCGGCCACCACCGCGAGTTCGGGGTCAGGCAGGTCGGCGGCCATTCCGGCATAGGCGCTCTGCATGCGCTCGATGGCTTGCTCGATGTGACCCCGGAGGTGGTCCACGCCCGCCAGCCGGGCCTGGACCCGGGCGGCCGTGCGGGCCTGGCCAGCCTCCTCAAACATTCGGGTGGAGTCTCCGTAGTGAGCTGCTGCTTCGTCCGGTCGCCCTCTCTGCTCCGCCATCTCCCCGGCGCGCTCGGTGAGGGCGGCCCGCTCTAGCTCCGACTCGCTTAGCTCGGCGGCTTGCTCGAAAGCCGCCTGCGCCTCCTCGGCGGCGGCCAGGGCTGCCGCCCGCTCCGCCGCCCGCACCAGCATTTCGCGGGCTTTGGCCTTGATCTCCTGGCTGCCGAGGGCGTCGGGGTCCAACCGCCACGCCTCGAGGTAGTGCGACGCTACCACCTCGACGATCTCATCGGATGCGGCGCTCGAACTTCGCTCCAGAAAGGAGGCGGCAGCCAGGTGCTTGCCCCGCCGCTCGCGCTTGGAGAGGGTCTCATAGGCCACGGTCCGGACCAGGTCTTGCAGGAACCCGTACTGCCCGCGCTCGGGCGAGCGCGGGTCGGCCTGCACCGCCAGCACCTCTTTGGCCACCAAGGAGGTGAGCATCGGCTGCAGTTCCCCTTCTTCATGACCGGAGAGCGCTGCCAGCCCTCCCAGGGTGAAGGTCTTGCCCAGTACCGAGGCATCCTGAGCTAGCTGCCGCTCTTCCTGGGACATCCCGTCCAACCGGGCGGCGATCAGAGCTTGAAGCGTCTCCGGGACCTCCAGGGTCTCGATTTGGGCGGTGGGCCGGTAGGCCGAGCCGTCCTCGACCAGTTGGCCTCGGTCGAGCAGCATCCGCACGGTCTCGACCGCATACAGGGGTATGCCCTCAGCTCGACCTCGGATCCGATCCAGGAGCGGCTGGGGCAGACCCGGGACCAGACCGGTGAGGAGCTGGTCCATCGCCGCCGGGGAGAGTGGTTCGAGGTGGATCGAAGTGGAGTTTCGACTGGTCGACGCCAGCTGAGCGGCGACCACGTCAGGCCGGACCAGGCTGATCACGAACAGTGGGAAGTCCCGCGACCACTCCATCAGGTAGGCGATGAACTCCAGCAACGAGGGGTCCGCCCACTGCATGTCCTCGAACGCCATCAGCACCGGGCTCTGCTCGGCGAGGCGTTCAAAGAAGAGCCGCCAGCCGGCGAACAGGTCCTGCTTGTCGGGGGCGGTTCGCTCCTCCACTCCGATCAGGTGGGCCAAGCGGGGCAAAACGAAGCGGCGCTCCTCGGCGTCGGGGACGTATTCGTCCACCACCGCCCGCAGTTTGCTGAGTGCGGAATCGCGGTCCTCCGCCTCCAGGATGCCGGCGCGGCCCCTGACCATCTCCGCCAGGGCGAAGTAGGTCACCCCCTGGCCGTAGGCGAGACACCTTCCCCGGTGCCAGAAATAGCCTGACTTCAAGCCGTCCATGTACTTGAAGAACTCCCAGGCCAGGCGGGACTTGCCGATGCCCGCGATCCCGGTCACCTGGACCAGGTGGGCGCGCTGGTCTTCGGCGCAGGCGTGGAACACTCCCTTGACCAGCCTGAGCTCACGGTCCCGGCCCACAAAGGGAGCCTCCAAGCGCTCCGACTTGAGCAGTCCACCACGCCCGGCCACTACCCGGAGGGCGCGGTAGAGCGGTACCGGATCTACCTTGCCCTTCAGATGGTGCGTGCCAGCATCCTCGTACGCGACCGCAGCCTCCGTGGCCCGCTTGGTGGCCTCCCCGACCAGCACCGCGCCAGGCTCACTCTGGGTCTGGATCCGGGCGGCGCTGTTGACCAGGTCACCGGCAACAAAGCCCTGACTGCGGGACCCTAGAGTCACGGCGGCCGTGCCGGTCAGCACCCCGGCTCGGGCGGCCAGCTCGGGGGCACCCACCGCATGCCCGAGCTCGGCGACCGACTCCACCAGGTCCAAAGCAGCCCGCACCGCGCGCTCGGCGTCGTCCTCCTGGGCCACTGGCGCTCCCCACACCGCCATAACCGCGTCCCCGATGAACTTCTCGACCGTTCCTCCGTATCGCTCGATCAACTCCCGGCACACGTCGAAATAGCGGCTGAGCAGCTCCCGAACGTCCTCCGGGTCGCGCGCCTCGGAGATCGCGGTGAAGCCCACCAAGTCGGCGAACATGACAGACACAACCCGGAGCTCCACGGTTTCGGCAGACGGCTCGGCAGGCGAACTGTCGGGAACTGGCGAGGGGGCGGAGGGCCGCGGTTCTGCCGTCGCGGCGGGGGTAGTGGCGGTACCCAGGGACACGCCGCACTCCTCGCAGAACTTGGCGGTCGCATCATTGGCGAAACCGCAGGCCGAACATGCCAGCGCGACCGCCGACCCACACTGGCCGCAGAACTTGCGGCCCGGGGTCGTTTCGGCCCCACAGTTAGAGCAGATCACCAGTTGGCCTTCCTCAACGCGCCCAACGCGATCCGAAGAGTATCGCCTCTACCAAATCGATCACGGGGTCAGATTAGAGTCGCCAGCTATCCCGATGGGAGAGGAGAGCTGGGTGCGTTGCGGTCGACGGTGTGGCGGGCGGCGGGCGAAACCACGTGCAGATCTTCCGGGGGCCGAGCTGGCGAGCCCTGGTCGACGTCTCAAAGTAGCTGGCACGATGGTACGGCGCCGTGATCCCGAAGGCGGTCAAAGGACCGCTTCCGGGAGGGCCGTGGAGCTCCCGTATCCGCACGGCCGGCGGCGCCGGGTGAGGTATGGCAACCGACGAGGGTGCTCCGGACGGCCTTGAGCGGAGCCCCCATTGAGGCGGGGCGGCCCTTGGCGCCGCGGCTGGCTAGAGCCTGATAGCCTCCGAAGGATCATGAGAGGGAACGCCCTGGAGGCGGAGCGATTCGACTTGGTCGTGATCGGCTCCGGCCCGGCGGGGGAGAAGGGAGCCGCCCAGGCTGCCTACCACGGCCACAGCGTCGCGGTGGTCGAGCGCCGCGCTCCTCCAGGGGGAGCGGCGATAGCGGTTGTCGGTGGAGTGCCAGTTAAAGCCCTCCGAGATACGGCGGTCTACCTGAGCGGGTGGTCACGCCGCGACATCTATGGGGTGGGCATCAGCCTGGCGCCCGACCTGGTTATGGATCGACTGAGGGTCCGCACCAGTGACGTCGTGTCGACCTTGGCGGCGGCAGTCCGGGAAAACCTGCAGCGGCATGGTGTCGAGTCAGTCCACGGCGAGGCGAGATTGGGCTCAGACCGGACCGTGATCGTTCGAGAGGTAGGGGGCGGGGAGCGGGTGCTGCGGGCGGCGGTGATCCTGCTGGCGACCGGTTCCCATCCCCACCACCCCCCGGACGTTCCCTTCGACGATCCCGACGTTCACGACTCCGAAACGGTTCTACAGATCGAACGTCTGCCTGAGCGGATGATGGTCGTGGGTGGGGGGCCGGTTGGATCCGAGTACGCCTCGATCTTTGCCGCCCTCGGCGTCAGGGTCACGCTGGTGGACCGGGGAAGGCGGCTGCTGCCGATCCTCGACGCCGAGATGTCGGAGGCTCTCGCGCAGAGCCTGGTGCGGGCCGGAGTCCGGCTCATGCTCGGTGCCCAAGTGGAGTCGGTCAAGCGGGACGCCGACGGATTGGTCGTAGAGGTGGACGGTGAGACCCTTCGCCCCCAAGTGGTGGTGCATGCGGTGGGCCGCGCCGGAAACGTGGAGGGACTGGGGCTGGCCGAGGCCGGTGTGGAATCGGACAGTCGCGGGCGGGTCCGGGTGGATGCCAGCTTTCAGACCCCTGTCCCGGGGATCTACGCCGCCGGCGACATCATTGGGCCGCCGGGGCTGGCGTCTGTGGCGATGGAGCAGGCTCGGGTGGCCATGTGCCGGGCATTCGACATCCGTTTCAAAGAGGCGGTCGACCCGGTGGTGCCGACAGGCATTTACACGCTTCCCGAGGCGTCAATGGTCGGGCTGACCGAAGAGGCGGCTCGCGCCGCCGGCGAGGACGTGGAGACCGGGCGAGCGTTCTTCAATGCCAACGCTCGGGCACGGATCGCCGGATCCACCGAGGGGTTGGTGAAACTGGTGTTTCGAGCCTCGGACCATCAGCTGCTGGGAGCACACATCCTGGGAGAGGAGGCGAACGAGCTGATCCACATCGCTCAGGCCGTCCTGCACAAGAGCGGTATCGTCGATGAGTTCATCGACACGACTTTCAATTTCCCGACCCGGGCGGACGCCTACAAATACGCGGCCTACGACGGGCTCCAGCGCCTCGACGAGCGGTCCGCGCGCTAGCGGCCGCGGCGGCCGCCGGTGGCGTAGCGGCTCCTAAACGCGGCACGTTGCTCCGAGCCTGTTCGCTCTCATCACCGGCCCAGCGAACACGTTCGGGGCGTACCTCGTGACCGCGCGGATCACGTGACCAACCAAGCTATTGATCCACTCGGGGTGTCACCCAGTTCGAATTGAGTCCCGGTACCTTTGCAGAGCCCGGTCTATCTCCCGCTTCCAGGTGTTGACGTCCAGCGATCCCCCTGCCCCACGAATCCGAATTGGGTACCCGAGCTCGGCGCTCAGCTTGTGACTGGCCAGCCGGGTGGACCTTTTCTTCCAGACGAATATCATGGGAATTCCGACCAGGCAGTACAGGATGCAGACTCCCCATAGGCTGGCCAAAGCGATCTGAATGGTTCCGGCGCTGACCACCCCACCAACGAGTGCCCCCAGGCCCGCGACCAAGACGAAGACGAGCGAGTTGGCGAAGTACCGGACCCGAACGCAGTACCGGAAGGCTCTCTCGCCAATCAGCGTAACGAGGATCGGCCGTGTTTTCCGCGCCATTCAGCGCTTGCTCCTTTCCGATCTAGCGGGTCCGACAGCGCTCCCAGGCGTGGCGGCCGATCGTGATTCGTCGTCACTGAGCCTGAGCTAGATTCACCCCGTGACTCCGGTCTGAACCCATCGCCAGCCCAGCATCGATCGTTCTCTCGGGGTTTCCACGGGAGCCTGGCGCGGGAGCCAAGGAGCCCGGGAGAATCCGGGACCACGAGACGGAAGTTTAGAGCGCGCTTGTCAGGAGCTCCCGGACGTTGCGCTGGCCACTGCCGGGTCCGTTCCGGAGGTGTCTTAGCTCCAGCCGTCATACGTCCCGGCAAACGCGCAACCGGCGAGCGCGTATCAACTTCGATCGGAGTCAGACCTGACCAGGCGCTGGCCGGTGAAACGAGAACCTCGAGCCGCGCTCGCCGAAGGTTCACGACGACGGCGCGGTTCCTATTGACTCGAGCCCGGTGCATACTCCGGCTCTGCGGACCTCCCTTGTGCACCGATTGGCGGCGGCACCCGGTCCACCCAGTCGATTGGCGGAGTACCTAACCCATGCGACCGCGGTGGCGCTGGGATGCGTGGCCCTGCAGGTGGTGGGGATGGCGGTCTTGCTGCGCTCCAGCGCGCGGGACTGGGTCGTTACCGGGGGGCTCGCTATCTTCTATTCGGTGGGGATGGCCGTGATCGACCGCAACTGGTTGCGGAAGGGGCTCGCGAAGGCCCGGGACGTGGCGATGGCCCTTGGGTGAACCCGGCAGAGTTTGGCGGCGGGTGCTGTTTGTCCCGGTCTATATCGGCGTCGTGGACGGCGTGATGGTGCTACTCAGAGTACCGATCAGCATCCCTCGGATCTTTACCGGGATTCTGTTCGGAACCGCGCTGTGGGTCCTGCTGCAGGCCGAGATGGTCCGCCGCTGGGAAGCTCTCGAGCACAAGGACCTGCTGGTGGCGGAGCGCACTGGGTGGCCGGTGCGTTTCGACTACTTCACGCGCAATCGCCAGCGTCAGCGGCTGTTCAGCCTGGCAGGACGAAATGGGCGACGAGGACCGTGGGTCCAGCTTTTGACCGCCGGATCACCGTTTGGTGAGCACGAAGGTCCAGCCGGGCGGGTCCTCCTGGAACCTGACCTCCTGGCCCGGAGTAGCTCGCTGGAACCGTCTCGCCGCAGCCTGGAAGTGGCGGTTGGGAACTGCTGGGAACTCCCAGGTGGAGAGTCCACCGGCGAGGAACGCGAGGCACAGCAGGACCACCGCTAGGGGGCGCAGCAAAGACGTCCTAGCCCGAAACGCGACGATTGACAGAACGACGAGCCAGGTCATGGTCGGGAAGAACCAGTAGCGGAGCACCCCGCTGCTATGGAGCATTGCCAGCCAGAGATTGCGCTCGATCGCCAGGGTGGCCACCAACGTCACCAGACCGACGGTGATCACCAGCCGCTCCTCGATGGAGCCGTGGCGGATGGCGATCGCCACCATCACTGCTCCCAGGGCGAGGATCCCCAGTAGCAAGGGCGCTCCCCCGAGTTGGGACGCGTAGAAACCGAGTGGAGTTCCCAGAACTGGGACCAGGATCATTCGGGTCGCCACCAGCTCTGCTCCGACGAGCCAGTGGAACTGCCCCGCCACGAGCACCGAAGACCGCTGATGGGGAAGGTTGTGGACGAGCACGCCTGCCTGCAGGACCGCCAAGGCCAGCACCAGGGCCGCGAGGGCGACCTGCCCCCGGGTGCGACGGATGCCAGCCAGAGCTAGGGCTGCCGGCGCCAGGAACAAGGCATACGGCCCGCTCAGCCCCGAGAGCGTGACCGCCACGAAGTCGAATGCGCGCCATCCGGGTTGCCTGGACCGGGGAGACACGACAACGAGGACGGCCAGTACGGCGAGGTACCACTGAGTCTGGGTCACGTAGAGCGTGCTCATTTGGACTGCGGGGATGACCAGGTAGCCGAGCGCGATCAGCAACCGAACCCGCCGCCGCGGGATTAAGGGCGCCAGTCGATCCGAGGCCAAGAAGGCCACCGGTAGCACCTCGACCACCAAGGAGACCCAGGTGAAGAGAACCGGGACGAGGGACAACGGCAGCAGCAGCGCCGCTCCGGCGATCAGCCGCTGGAAGGTCTCCAGGTAGCCGAGATACGGCCACAAAAGGGGTTGGAAGGGACCGAACTGGTAAGCATTCTGGAACCAAACCCGGCCGTCCTCCGCGAAGAGCTGGGGATTCACCACCGCGCTCGGCTGGCGCGAAACGAGTAGCAGCAGAGCGAGCACGCTTGCGCCTAGCACGAGGGTGGGACTCGCCTGCAACCACTGCGGCCGGCGGTTGACCCGTCCTTGAGCCACTAGGTCGCCTCAGCTTCCGTGGTGCGACGCGGCAAGCGCGCTCCCAAGCGCATCCCGGCAGGGTAAGCGCCAGTACGTACGCTTAGTTCTCTCCGCGCCGTCACTTTCGCCAGGCTGTGCGGCCCCCAAAGGCGTACTCGCCGAAATTTCTGAGCGCCAGTTCGACAGATGGTCACTGCCTGATCTGGCCGTCGATCGGCGACGGTCGCCCTCCCGTTGGTCGAGCGGGGCGGTTTCAGGAAAGTCTCAGGTCGATGTGAGAGGCTACGGTTGTGACGGTCCGACGTGCCGACGCGTCTTCGAGCGCTGCCACGGCGCGCCCTTCTGCGGTTGCCGTGGCGTCGTCCCCGGAGACCGTCGGAAGCTACGCCGGATCGCTGGCCCAGTCGGCCCGCCGGGTGATTGCGAGGCCAAAGATCAACAAGATTCTTCGGTATGCACTCACCTCCGGAGTGACCACTGGAATCAGCGAAGTGACCCTACTCGTGCTCTACGCCAGCGGGTTCCTGGGCGCGACCGGGTCTTCAGTGATTGCCAACCTGGCGGGCACCGTCCCGTCCTACCTGCTCAGCCGGTACTGGATCTGGCCCGAGGCGGAGCGGAGTGGAGTGACTCGTCAGATGGGGCTCTACTGGGCTACTTCGTTTGTCAGCATGGTCGTGACCACCGTCGGCGCCAGCTTTGCCGGGGCCCACGCACCGGCGGGCCACACCAACCACGTGATCGTGGTGGGCAGTGCCTACATTGCGACCGTGGCAGTGCTGTGGGTGGCCAAGTTCATCGTCTACCAGCGGATCGTCTTCAACAGCTCCCCGCTGGGGCGTTCCGGCGCCGACTGAGCCTGCCCGGTGAGCCTCGAAGTGCCGCGACCCGCGGCGGGCCTCGGAATCGCCGTCCCAGCCATCGACTGATCGATGCGCCGGAGCGGCGGGGGTCGTCCGTCAGGCCGTCCCCAGACCCTGGCTTCGCCCAACGCCGCGCTCGCGCGCAGCTCATCGCGAGGGGGGGAGGTCGTCTCAGCTCTGGTCGGAAGCTCTGGGCTGAGCCCCAGCCCTGCCGCGTTCAACGGAGGGGCGACCGGGGCCGCGGTATCTACAGCGCGAGTAGTCTTTGGTAGAGACCCTGGCGGCCGCGGTCGTTTGACCGGTTCCCGGTCGGAGGCTATACTCACCCTAGCTCGGCTCGGCCGGGCGTTTTTGTCTGGAGACTTTGACCTTGCCCGCGACCATCATCACCCTGCAGTGCGGCCAGTGCCACGAGCGCAACTACACCACCCAGAAGAACAAGCGAAACGACCCCGACCGGGTGGAGCTGCGCAAGTACTGCCGACGCTGTCGCCAGCACACGTCTCATCGCGAGACCAAGTAGGGGCCTCCACCGAGACTCAAAGGGGCGTAGCTCAGCTGGTAGAGCAGCGGTCTCCAAAACCGCAGGTCGCACGTTCGAGTCGTGTCGCCCCTGCAGGCACTTGGGATAGGCGCAAAGGAGCGAGTTTTGGCGAATGTCGCCCGGGGGGACCGGCCCGAGTCCGACGAGGGCGGCTATCTCCGCGGGGTGTGGAGCGAGCTGCGCAAGACGGTCTGGCCGACCTGGCCCGAGCTGCGACAGATGACCGGAGTCGTCATCGTCACCGTGGTCCTGCTGGGAGCGTTTCTTGGCCTCTTGGACTTCGGACTGACTTCGGCCCTGAAGCCCCTTTACACCTCGCCAGCGCCAACCGCAGCGGCGACCGCGACCCCCTCTCCGACCACGGCCGCGACTCCGACCCCGACTCCATCCGCTACTGCTGCTGCCAGTCCGTAGACCTCAGAATGAATCGAATGGGAGCCTCGAAGTGAGCGTTGCGAAGACCACAGAAGCCGTCGAGCCAGCCAGCTGGTACGTGATCCATGCCTACTCCGGGCACGAAGAGAAGGTCAAGGCGAACTTGCTGAAGCGGGTTGAGTCGATGGACATGCACGACAAGATCTTTGATGTGATGGTGCCCACCGAGGACGTCATCGAGATCAAAGACGGCCAGCGCCGCCATGTCGCGAAGCGGATCTTCCCGGGCTACATCCTGGTCCAGATGGTGATGTCCGACGAGTCCTGGTACGTGGTTCGAAACACGCCCGGGGTGACCAGCTTCGTTGGGTCCGGCACGCGCCCGGTGCCGCTCCAGGAGTCCGAGGTGCGGGTGATCCTGCACCAGGTTGAGAAGGAAGCCCAGTCCAGGGTCCAGGTGGAGTTCAATGTGGGTGATTCGGTGCGGGTGGTCGACGGTCCCTTCACCGACTTCCATGGCAAGGTGGGGGAGATCAATCCCGAGAAGGGCAAGCTCAAGGTGATGGTGAACATGTTCGGGCGGGAAACCCCGGTCGAGCTCGACCTGCTGCAGGTCGAGCGGCTGCGTTAGGAGTACTCAAGCGTGGGCAAAAAGAAGGTCAAGGCGGTGCTCCGCCTCAACATCGAGGCGGGCAAGGCGACCCCCGGTTATCCGATCGGGCCGGCGCTGGGCCAGCACCAAGTCAACATCATGGAGTTCTGCCGTTCCTACAACGAGCAGACCGAGTCCCAGGCGGGGCTGGTGATTCCCGCTGAGATCACCATCTTTGAGGACCGCACCTTCACCTTCATCACCAAGACACCCCCGACCAGCGACCTGATCAAAAAGGCGTTAGGCATCGAGAAGGGCTCGGCGACCCCTCCTCGCGAGGAGGTCGGCGAGCTGACCAGGGAGCAGACTCTGGCCATCGCCAGAACCAAGCTCCCAGACGTCAATGCCACCGAGCTGGACGCTGCTGCCAAGATGGTGGCGGGTACCGCCCGCTCGATGGGCGTCAAAGTCGCCAACTAGCAACCAACTAGCTGTGGGAGGACGCCCTTGGCGTCCGATTGAACCACGGGAGGATCGCCATGGCAGGACGACACGGGAAAAAGTACATGGCCGCGCTCAAGCTCCTGGAGGAGCATGAGTTGGTCGATCCCAAAGAGGGGGTCCGTCTGGTCAAGGCGGTGAACACCTCGCGGTTTGCCGGAACCGTGGAGCTTCACGCCCGTCTGGGGGTCGACCCCCGCCACGCCGACCAGATGGTCCGCGGCAGTGTGGTCTTGCCGCACGGAACCGGCAAGGTGCGGCGGATCGTGGTGTTCGCCCAGGGGGAGAAGGAGCGAGAGGCGCGCGAGGCGGGGGCCGAGATCATCGGGGCGGAGGACCTGGTGAAGCGGGTGCAGGAGGGTTTCCTGGACTTCGATGTGGCCCTGGCCACCCCGGACCTGATGGGCTCCGTGGGCAAGCTGGGGAAGGTGCTGGGACCGAGGGGCCTCATGCCCAATCCCAAAGCTGGCACCGTGACCTTCGACATTGCCCGGGCCATCCGCGACGTGCAGGCGGGTCGGGTGGAGTTCCGGGTTGATCGCTACGGGATCATCCACGTCCCGGTGGGCAAGACCAGCTTTGAGGACGAGGCGCTCCTGGAGAATCTCTCCGCCATGTTGGAGGCGATCGTCAAGGCCAAGCCGTCGGCCGCCAAAGGCTCCTACATCAGGGCGGCTTATTTGGCTCCCTCCATCGGCCCCAGCGTGAAACTCGACCCGGTGCTCGCCGGACGGCTGAGTTCCAACTAGCGCTGCGTCGTCAGCCGGTATACTCAGCGTCCGTTCGGCAAAGCACGCGTCGACGGAGCCCAAGACCGCGGGGGCACTCGCTGCTCAAAAGCCCAACCCCGCGCAGGTGAACGACCGAAGACCCCTGTGGTGGTCTTCCGGCCAATGCCTGGCCTTCGGCTCCTGACCCCCAGGAGGTAGAGGCACGGATGACTGACGAGGGCCAGCACGGAGCGGCCGTGATCCCTGAGGCGAAGCAGCACCAGGTGGCTGAGCTGGCCGAGAAGTTGGGGCGGATGCGGAGCGCCGTGCTCAGCGACTACCGCGGTCTCAGCGTCGCCCAGCTGGAGGAGCTGCGGGCCTCTTTGCGGGGGGCCGGGATCGACTACCTGGTGCTGAAGAACACCCTGGCCCGACGGGCCGGAGAGCAGGCTGGTCTCAGCGAGCTCAACCCCCAGTTGGTCGGGCCGACCGCCATCGCCATCAGCTACGAGGACGTCTCGGCTCCCGCGCGGCTGCTGATCGAGTACGCCAGGGCCAATCGACGCTTGGAGATGGTGCGCGGGGGGATTGCCGAGGGCCGTGTGCTGAGCCCGGCCGAGGTGCGGCAGCTAGCCGACCTCCCGTCTCGAGACGTTTTGATCGCCCAGCTGATCGGGGTGCTGGAGGCTTCAGCCTCCCAACTCGTGGGGCTGTTGGACGCGCCGGGTCGTGATCTGGTGGGGCTGCTCGACGCCCAGGCGCAAGCCGGGGGCGGGGCTGCCGCTGCCTGACGACCCTGACCAGTCAAGAGGAATTCAAGCAGAGCGGAAGGAGAATCAGAGATGGCCAAGGTAAGCGTGGACGATTTCGTGGAGTCGCTGGGATCCTGGACGGTCCTCGATCTGGTTGACGCCAAAAAGAAGATCGAAGAGACCTACGGCATTACCGCCGCGGCTCCGGCGGCGGCAGCGGTAGCGGCGGCTCCGGTGGGCGAGGCGGCGGTGGAGGAGCAGACCGAGTTCACGGTCATCCTGACCGCGGCCGGTGACCAGAAGATCGCCGCCATCAAGGCGGTCCGAGAGATCACAGGACTAGGCCTGAAGGAGGCCAAGGACGTGGTCGACGGAGCTCCCAAGCCGGTCAAGGAAGGGGTTACTCGCGAGGAGGCCGAGGCGGTGGCCAAGAAGATCACGGAGGCTGGTGCTTCAGCTGAAATCAAGTAGTGGCCAAAGCTCCCCTTAGAGGGGATTGGGCGGGGCGATGGGTCCCCAAGGCGCTGATCGCACATGTGGTAACATTTCCGTTCCGCCACCTGTGAAGTTCACCTTATGTTTGCGCTTGCCTGGAGAACTTTAGCCCATGCCCTCAGTTCGTGCTGCCTTGCCTGCCGCGCCCGCACGCCTCAGCTACGGGACGATTCCCGAGATGCTCGAGGTGGGCAACCTGATCGAAACGCAGTTGAATTCATTTCGCTGGTTCGTGGAGTCAGGGCTGCGCGAACTCTTCGACGAGATCAACCCGATCACCGACTACACCGGAAAGAACTACGAGCTGCGCTTCCTCGACTACAGCTTCGGTGAGCCGAAGTTCGACCAGGAGGAATGCCGCAACCGCGACATGACCTTCGCGGCTCCCCTGCGGATCATGACCCGGCTCCACATCAAGACCGGGGAGAATGCCGGGGAAATCAAGGAGTCGGAAGTCTATCTGGGCGACTTCCCGATGATGACCGAGCAGGGTACCTTCTTGGTCAACGGGACCGAGCGGGTGGTGGTCAGCCAACTGGTGCGCTCTCCCGGGGTCTACTTCACCGCCGGACCCGAGCACCCGGTCACTGGGCGCCCGCTCTACGCGGTCAAGTTCATCCCCAACCGGGGAGCCTGGCTGGAGATCGAGACCTCCAACAAGGACGTGCTCACCGCCAAGATCGACCGCAAGCGCAAGTTCCAGGCGACCACCCTGATCCGGGCGCTGGGGTATCCCAGCGACGACGACATCCGGCACTTCTTCCAGGACGTCGACGTCGATCCGGAGCACAAGTACGTGGACGCGACCTTGGAGAAGGACCCGAGCCACGACGTCAACGAGGCCCTGATCGAGCTCTACCGAAAGATCAGGCCCGGTGATCCGCCCACCGTGGAGAACGCCCGCAACCTTCTGCAGGCGCTGTTCTTCAACCCCCGGCGCTTTGACCTCGGCCGGGTGGGCCGCTTCAAGCTGGACAAGCGCTTGGGGATTCCCGAGGCCGAGGCCCGGCGTCGCGCCGAGGAGCGGGAGCTGCGGGTGCTCGCCCATGAGGACTTCATCAACATCATGCGGCGGCTGATCCAGCTCAACAACGGTCAGGGTGAGCCGGACGACATCGACCACCTGGGTAATCGCCGGGTGCGGGCGGTGGGCGAGCTGCTCCAGAACCAGTTCCGCACCGGGCTGCTCCGGATGGAGCGGATCATCAAAGAGCGGATGACCATCTGCGACGCCACCACGGTGACCGCAGCGTCGCTGATCAATGCTCGACCGGTGGTGGCGGCGATCAAGGAGTTCTTCGGGTCCAGCCAGCTGTCGCAGTTCATGGACCAGACCAACCCCCTCTCCGAGCTCACCCACAAGCGTCGGCTGTCGGCGCTGGGACCGGGCGGCCTCTCGCGGGAGCGGGCCGGGATGGTGGTGCGCGACGTCCATCACAGCCACTACGGGCGGATCTGCCCGATCGAGACTCCCGAGGGACCGAACATCGGCCTCATGGGTTCCCTGGCGACCTTCGCCCGGGTCAACGACTTCGGCTTCATCGAGACCCCCTTCCGGAGGGTCTACCGGCACCTGGAAGTGGCCGGAGACAAGGCGCTACTCGAAGGACGGGTCCTGGACCAGGCGGCGGCCGGGGTCGCGGCGGGATCCAGGCTCGACGCCGCTGCAGTCAAGAAGCTGGAGAAGGGCAAGGTTGAGCGGATCGACATTCAGCCCTGGGTGAGCACCGAGATTCAGTTCCTCTCCGCGGACGAGGAGGACAAGTACACAGTCGCCCAGGCCAATGCCCCGGTCTCGACCGACGGCGACTTCCTGGTCACCCACACCCCCGCGCGCACCCGGCACACCTTTAAGGATGTGCCGGTTGGTGAGGTCGACTGGGTCGACGTCTCGCCCAAGCAGACCGTCTCGGTGGCGACCGCGATGATCCCCTTCCTGGAGCATGACGACGCCAACCGGGCTCTGATGGGGTCGAACATGCAGCGCCAGGCGGTGCCGCTGATCACCACCGATTCCCCGGTCGTAGGCACGGGCATGGAGGTCTACGCGGCCAAGGACAGCGGTGAGCTGATCGTGGCCAAGACCGCCGGCACCGTGGTCGGGGTCAACGTCCCCATCCGGGACATCACCTCGGATTCGGTCCAGATTGTGCGGAGCGGTCAGGACAGCGGGCTCGGCATCCTCTTCAAGCCAGACGGCAAAGGGCCGGAGGTCTGGTACGGCGTCCACAAGTTCGTCCGCAGCAACCAGGGCACCTGCCTCAGCCAGCGGATCGTGGTCAGTCCCGGAGACTATGTCGAGGCCGGCACGGTGCTGGCAGATGGCCCCTCCACCGACCGGGGAGAGCTGGCGCTCGGTCAGAACGTGCTGGTCGCGTTCATGCCCTGGGAGGGCTACAACTACGAGGACGCCATCCTGATCAGCGAGTCGGTGGTGCGCGAGGACAAGTACACCTCGATCCACATCGAGGAGTTCGAGGTGGAGGTCCGGGAGACCAAGTTAGGCCCCGAGGAAGTGACCAGGGAGCTCCCCAACGTCGGCGAGGAGAGCCTGCGCAACCTCGACGAGCGGGGGATCGTGTACGTCGGCGCGGAGGTCGCACCGGGAGACATCCTGGTGGGCAAGACCACCCCCAAGGGAGAGTCCGAGCTCTCCGCCGAGGAGCGCCTCTTGCGGGCCATCTTCGGAGAGAAGGCCAAGGAGGTTCGGGACAGCTCGCTGCGGGTGCCCCATGGCGAGCGCGGCGTGGTGGTGGACGTCAAGAAGTTCAGCCGCTCCAACAAAGACGAGCTCCCCGCGGGAGTCAACGAGCTGATCCGGATCTATGTCGCCCAGAAGCGAAAGATCAGTCAGGGCGACAAGATGGCCGGCCGCCACGGCAACAAGGGCGTGATCGCCCGGATCTTGCCGATCGAGGACCTGCCGTTCTTACCCGATGGCACCCCGGTCGAGATCGTGCTCAATCCGCTGGGGGTGCCGAGCCGGATGAACCTGGGCCAGGTCCTGGAGACGCATCTGGGGTGGGCCGCAGAGGCGCTCGGGATCAAGGTTGCGACACCCGTGTTCGACGGGGCGTCAGAGGCCCAGATCGAAGACGAACTGGAGCGGGCGGGGCTGCCGCGAGACGGCAAGGTCATGCTCCGCGACGGTCGCTCCGGCGAGGCCTTCGACCAGCCGGTGACGGTCGGGATCATCTACATGATGAAGCTGGCCCACCTGGTCGAGGACAAGATCCACGCCCGGAGCACCGGCCCCTACAGCCTGGTCACCCAGCAGCCGCTGGGAGGGAAGGCCCAGTTCGGGGGTCAGCGCTTCGGCGAGATGGAGGTTTGGGCGCTTGAGGCCTACGGGGCCAGTCACATCCTCCAGGAAATTCTGACCATCAAGTCCGACGACATCGTGGGCCGCGTCAAGGCTTACGAGGCGATCGTCAAGGGCGACAACACCCTCGACGCCGGGATCCCGGAATCGTTCCGAGTTCTGGTCAAGGAGTTGGAGGGCCTGGCTCTCGGCGTGGAGATCATGTCCGAGAACGAAGAACAGATCGTGTTCACGGAGGATGACATGCCCGACATGCCGCTGGGCCTGGGAATCAACCTGGAACGCGACGAACGAGATGACGCCGAGGACATCAGCAGATAGGCGTGATCCTCATCTCAACTAACCCAACGAGGCCCGGGGGGCCTATCCGACCGATCCCCATCCACCCCTTCGTCAGGAGGCGGACAAGCAGTGCTCAAGCTTGAGAACTTCGATGCCCTGAAGCTTTCACTCGCCAGCCCGGAGATGATCCTCTCCTGGTCGCATGGCGAGGTGACCAAGCCCGAAACCATCAACTACCGGACGCTCCGTCCGGAGCGCGACGGTCTCTTCTGCGAGAAGATTTTCGGTCCCACCAAGGACTGGGAGTGCCACTGCGGCAAGTACAAGCGGTACCGCTACAAGGGCATCATCTGTGACAAGTGCGGGGTCGAGGTGACCCGGAGCAAGGTCCGCCGCGAGCGGATGGGTCACATCCGGCTGGCGAGTCCCGTCTCCCACGTCTGGTACTTCAAGGGCATCCCGAGCCGGCTCGGCCTGCTGTTGGACATGTCTCCCCGCAACCTGGAGAAGGTCCTCTACTTCGCCAACTACATCGTGACCAGGATCGACGAGGACCTGCGAACCAAGGAGTTGGAGGCGCTCGATCCCGAGCGCAGCGACCGCATCAAGGAGCTCCGTCAGGCGGCCAGCGAGCAGTCGGAGGAGCTGGTCCGGAGCACTGAGCAGCGGATCGCGGATCTGGGAAGCACCAGCCAGGCCGAACTCGACTCCCTCCAGTCGGTGGCCGATGCCCGGCGGCAGGAGTTGGAGAAGGGCGCGGAGCAGCTTTCCGAACGGATCGAGGCGGCGGTGGGCCGCAAGGCCCCCACCGACTTCGTGGTCAAGGACGGCACGGAGAAGCTGGTGGTCGCCATGAAGGGCATCCCGCTCACCGAGGAGCACCAGGAGCAGCTCAAGGAGCTGGTCGCCTCGCGGGTGTCCGAGATCTCCGCCGAGTCCGACTCCTTGATCAACGCCGCCCGTGAACGGGCGGCGTTGGAGATCGCAGCCGCCAGGGCCGAGTTGGCCGAGCATCAATCGGGCGGCGGGTCCGCCGGCGATGAGGAGCTCAGTGCGCTGCGGGCCGAGCTGGAGGACACCCGCACCAAGCTGGAGGCGCTGACCGTCCGTCAGCTGCTCAGCGACAGCGAGTACCGCGAGTACATTGAGAAGTTCCCCAAGGTCTTCCACGCGGCCATGGGCGCGGCGGCGGTGAAGGAGATGCTGGAGGGCCTTGACCTGACCGCTGAGGCCTCCCACCTGCGGGAGGAGCTGCTGTCCACCAGCGGCCAGCGCAAGCAGAAGGCCATCAAGCGGCTCCGGGTCGCAGAGGCGTTCCGCTCCAGCGAGACGGCTCCCACCTGGATGATCCTCGAGGTCCTGCCGGTGATCCCCCCGGAGCTGCGGCCGATGGTGCAGCTCGATGGCGGCCGCTTTGCCACATCTGACCTCAACGACCTCTACCGCCGGGTGATCAACCGCAACAACCGATTGAAGAGACTCCTGGAGTTGGGCGCCCCTGAGATCATCGTTCGCAACGAGAAGCGGATGCTGCAAGAGGCCGTTGACGCCCTCATCGACAACGGCCGTCGGGGCCGGGCTATCACCGGTACCGGAAACCGCAAGCTGAAGTCGCTGAGCGACATGCTCAAGGGCAAGCAGGGGCGCTTCCGCCAGAACCTCCTGGGCAAGCGAGTTGACTACAGCGGTCGGTCGGTGATTGTGGTCGGGCCGGAGCTCAAGCTCAACCAGTGCGGCCTGCCCAAGCGGATGGCCTTGGAGTTGTTCAAGCCGTTCGTCATGCGGGAGCTGGTGGAGAAGGGCTTCACCCAGAACATCAAGAGCGCCAAGCGGATGGTCGAACGGGCCCGTCCGGAGGTCTGGGACGTCCTGGACGAAGTGATCCAGGACCACCCGGTGCTGCTCAACCGGGCGCCCACCCTGCATCGACTGGGTATCCAGGCCTTCATGCCGGTACTGGTGGAAGGGTCGGCGATCCAGATCCATCCGCTGGTCTGCACTGCCTTCAACGCCGACTTCGACGGTGACCAGATGGCGGTCCATGTACCGCTCTTCAGCGGGGCCATCGCGGAAGCCAAGAACCTCATGATGTCCTCCAACAACATCCTCTCGGCGAGCGACGGCAACCCAGTGGTGGCGCCGACCCAGGACATGGTGCTCGGCTCCTACTGGCTGACCATGCTGCGCACGCCGTTGGAGGTCGACGACCCCCAGAAGCTGCGCCGCTACAGCTCCCCCGAGGAGGTGCTGCTGGCCTTTGACAATGGGGTCATCGAGGCCCACGAACCCATCCAGGTCAGGGTTCCCCGCCGGGTGCTGGAGTCAGTTCCCCAAGGGGAGGACGCCGAGGCGCCCGTGGCGCTGGTGACCACCCCCGGGCGAGTCATCTTCAACGAGGTGCTACCTCTGGGCCGGGAGGTCCGCGAGGGTGCCGAGGGGCAGGCGATGGTGTTCCAGAACCAGGTCTTCGACCGCAAGGAGCTGAGGGCACTGGTGGCGGACTGCTTCCGTCTTTACGGGAACCAGGTCACGGCGGAGATGGTTAACGACATCAAGCGGCTGGGCTTCGACTATGCCACCAAGTCGGGAGTCACCCTCTCGGCCATGGACATCAAGACGCCCCCGGAGAAGGCCGGCATCATCGCTGGCGCGGACAAAGCCGTGGACGAGGTCGGCCTGCAACACCGCCGCGGTCTGATCACCGAAGACGAGCGCTACGCCAAGACGGTGGAGATCTGGACCCAGGCGACCGAGTCGGTTACCCAGGCCACCATGGCGCACTTCGATCCCCTCAGCTCGGTGCTGATGATGTCGCAGTCAGGTGCCCGCGGCACCTACCAGCAGATCCGACAGCTGGCCGGCATGCGCGGACTGATGGCTGACCCCACCGGGCGGATCATCGACATGCCCATCAAGGCCAACTTCTCCGAGGGACTCGAGGTGTTGGAGTACTTCATCTCCACCCACGGCGCCCGCAAGGGGCTGGCCGACACCGCGCTCAGAACCGCCGACTCGGGCTACCTGACCCGCCGCTTGGTGGACGTGGCCCAGGACGTGATCGTCCGCGAGGAGGACTGCGGCACCACCGGCGGCATCTGGCTCTCCGACCTCAGCGCGGAGGGCGAGCCGTTCATGGAGCGGCTGGCGGGACGGATCACCGCGGCCGATGTGGTCGGTCCTGACGGCAAGACCGTGCTGGGCGGCGGGGAGGAGATCACGGACTCCCTGGCCCGGCAGATCGCCGGGCTCCAGTTGCCCCGGGTCCGGGTGCGCAGCGTGCTCACCTGCAGCGCCAAGAGCGGCGTCTGCCGCTACTGCTACGGACGTAACCTGGCGACGGGAAGGCTGGTCGAGATCGGGGAAGCGGTGGGAGTCATCGCCGCCCAGTCAATCGGTGAGCCGGGAACCCAGCTGACGATGCGAACCTTCCATACCGGAGGGGTCGCCGGTCTCGACATCACCCAGGGTCTGCCCCGGGTCGAGGAGCTCTTCGAAGCCCGGATCCCCAAGGGCAAGGCCATCCTGGCCGAGTCCGCCGGACGGGTGGAGGTGATCCGGGGCGACACCGGCCGCAAGGTGCGGGTCGTCAGCCACGAGGAATTCGACGTCACCCATCCCGTCGAGAAGGGGATGGCCCTGGACTCCGCCGTGGAGGAGGGCGCGGTGGTCACCGAGGGTCAGCTGCTGGCCCGCGCCACCAAGGACGGCCAGCTGGCTACAGTCATGGCTCGCATCGGCGGGCGGGTGACTCATGCCAAGGTGGGCCGCTCCGGCGGGGAGATCAGGATCCGGGCTCTCGACGAGGAGGTCAAGGAGTACCCGATCCCCCACGGCGCTCAGATGCGGGTCGGTGACGACGACGAGGTGCGCGCTGGCGACGCCTTGACCGTGGGGTCGATCAGTCCCCAGGAGCTGCTCTACATCTCCGGCCGCGAGGCGGTGCAGGACTACCTGGTCCGCGAGGTCCAGCGCGTCTACCGCTCCCAGGGGGTGGACATCAACGACAAGCACATCGAGGTGATCGTCCGCCAGATGATGCGCAAGGTGCGGGTCGAGTC
>DATKSR010000125.1:0-34577 GCA_035531555.1 Candidatus Dormiibacterota bacterium | reverse complement strand
GCCTCTTCCTGGGAGAGCTCCGGCACCTCATTGAGGATCCGCTTGGTGGCGGCCAGGGCGTTGGGGTGGGCCAGCAAAAGCTGGCGCACCACCAACTCCACGGCCTGGCCCAGGTCTGCATCGGGGACCACGTGGGCCACCAGACCCATTGCCTGCGCCTCTTCCGCCCCGATCGTCCCTCCAGTCAGGAACAGCCGGGCTGCGGCGCTGCGGCCGACCTTGGGCAGCACCACCACCGAGAGCACAGCTGGGGCCACCCCCAACCGAACCTCCCCGGTGGCGAAGGTCGCCGACTCTGCTGCGATCGCGATGTCACAGGCGGCGACCAGACCCAGGCCGCCCGCCCGGGCGGCGCCACCCACCGAGCAGACGACCGGCTTGGGGCACTCCAGGATCAGCCGGTAGAGCGGCGCCAGCGCGCCGACCCCGGGGGCCGGTCGGCCTTCGGCGAATCCCGCCGTCTGCTCGTGAAGGTCCGCCCCCGAGCTGAAGGCGGGTCCCGTGTGCCCCAGGATCACGACTCGGATCTCCGGGTCGGCCTGGGCCATCTCGATCTCGCGGGTCAGATCCGCTAGCAGCGCAGCCGAGAGGGCGTTGCGGTTTCTCGATGAGTCGAGCTGGAGCCTGGCAACCCCGCCTGCGAACTCCGCCCGCACCAGTCCTGCCGCCAACTCCTAGCCCTCCGAAATGTCCGTCAGCCGCCAGTGACACGGCTGCGCTACCTTATCTCCGCGAGGGAGTCGACCGGCCGCCCCGCGGAGCGGCAAGTGGAATGATGCCCCACTCGGGGGCTGGGCTTCAGAGTGAGGTGCTGATGAGACGGTTGACCGGGGGCGGGGTGCCCGCCTTACTGGCGCTGAGCGTCCTCCTGGCCAGCTGTGGAGTGGCAGGCACCCCGGCGGCTGCTCCCAAGGTGGCCAAGATCCCCGCCCTCAAGCTCTCACCGACAGACCTCTCGCAGTCGCTGCTGGTGCTGCAGCAGGCCTACGTCAACCTCTACAAGGAGGTGAGTCCCTCGGTGGTTCAGATCTCCACCAGTGCCGACCTGGGCTCGGGGATCATCTTCAACACCGAGGGCGACATCGTCACCAACAATCACGTCGCCGACGGCTTCAAGAAGTTTGAGGTGACCCTGGCCAATGGCAAGGAATACCCCGGGACTCTGGTCAACAACTTCTCACCTGACGACTTAGCGGTTATTCATATCGACGCCAGCGACCTCCAGCCAGCGACCTTCGCCGACTCGGCGCAGCTGGAAGTGGGCGATATCGTGCTGGCGATCGGCAACCCACTAGGGTTCCAGAGCAGCGCCACCGACGGCATCATCAGCGCAGTAGGGCGGACCGTGACCGAGCCGAACGGCGTGACCCTCCCAGACGTCATCCAGACCTCGGCGCCCATCAATCCCGGCAACAGTGGGGGGGCGCTGGTGGATCTGGAGGGCCAGGTGGTGGGTATCCCGACTCTGGCGGCGGTCGACGCGCAGTTGGGTGGCTCGGAGGCCTCAGGGATCGGGTTCGCCATTCCCAGCACCACGGTGGCGAATATCGCCGGTCAGATCGTCAAGTACGGCCAGGTGCAGAGCTCCGGGCGCTCCTGCATCGGGGTCGAGGTCGAGCAGGTCACTGGCTCCAACGGCCAGGATGACGGCGTGCTGGTCACCTCGATCACCAGGTCCGCGCTCAGCAAGTCCGGTCTCAAGCCCCAGGACGTCATCACCGCCGTCAACGGCCAGCCGACGCTCGCCGTCCAGGACCTGACCAATGCGCTGGCCAACATCAGCCCCGGCAAGACGATCAAGCTTTCGGTGACCCATGCCGATGGCTCCAAGGCCACCGTCACCCTGCCCCTCGGACAGCTCACAGCGACCGGCTGTGCCTGACGGTCCTCTGCCGCCCGCGCTGCGGGATTTTCTCGACGCCGCCAACCTGGCGACCGTGGCCACTTTGGGGTCGGATGGGTCTCCTCAGGCGACCGTCGTGTGGTTTCTCCTGGAGGGCGATCTGGTGTTGATAAACACCAAGATCGGCCGGTCCAAGGTGCGCAACCTCGCCCGCGACCCCCGGGTGGCCATGGCGGTCTTTGACAGCGAGGACCCCTACCGCTCTGTCCAGGTGCGGGGGGTTGTAGAGGCGCGGCGGGACGGCGCGGACGCGTCGGAGGACATCCACCGCCTCAGTCGGCGCTACACCGGGCATGACTACCGCGATCCCGAGGGCCGAATCAGCTACCTGATCAAGGTGAAGTCATGGACGGCCTACGGTCTGCCGGAGGTCGGCTGAGAAGAGACCTCATCTGGTTCGCCCTACCATGGGCGCCGGGGGGCAATGCAAGGGAAGGAGCACAGCTAATGCCAGAACCGTCTGACGACTCAGCGACCGGGGTGGATCCGGACCAGCAGGTGGCCTGGATCGCGACCCCGTACCACTCCCCAGTATTCGATTCTGCGGGCAGCGATTTCGGCACCACCGAGTCGCTCCTCGGAGACGAGGCTTCCGACATCTTCCACGGCCTGGCAGTCAAGATCCACGAGGGCGGCCTGGTGGCCGAGATAGCGGCCGCTCAGATCGACAAGATCACCCTCGGAGGGGTGCACACCAGTGTCACCCCCGACCAGGTGCAGCAGCTGCCCGCCTACCAGGAGGAGCGCTGGTACCACCTGGGCCAGGGTGGGCTCTTCCGCAAGCGGCCCGAATGGAAGGAGCGGTGACCGGCAGCACCGAAGTCCGGGGCGGGCGTCCTCGGCCGAGGTGAGCACGGTGCTCCGGCTAAGGACTCTGGCCGTGCTGGCGGTGGCCATTCTGGTGGTCGGCCTGGGAGTCTCCGTGGGTTTGCTGCTGCGGCACAGTGCGAGCCCCGATGGGAAGCTCCTGGTGCTCTTGACGGTCGACACCCCGGTCCTGCACTCGCCCACCACCGCCCTTCAAGGTCGGGCGGTCGGGCTGCGGCTGCTGCCGGCGACGAGTGGCAGCAGCTGGGTCACAGTGACGGTGGGCTCCGCTCCGGTGAACCTTCCGGGCAACCTGGCCGCACCCAACACGGACAGCCTTTTCTTGGAGTCGGTGGCCGCAGTGAAGTACCGGGCCGCCGAGCTGGTTTTCAGGTCCGACGCCGGCCGCCAGCTGGAAGACACGCAGCAGGTCGTGCTGACGGTGGCCAAGACCGGACTCACCCCGCTTCTCTTTACCTTTCGGGTGAGCCCATCCAACGCTGACTCATCCACCTCGAAGGTCAGCGGCGCCGCCGCCTACGGAGGCAACGACCAGGTCAACTTCGGGCTCGAGGTGGCCCAGGGGAAGGTGATGAGCCTGCCCACGCTCCCCCTGGTGAACCAGGCCGGCCAGACCGTGTCGCTGAAGCAGTACCAGGGCAAAGTCCTGATCGTGGCCTCCTTCCTAACCGAGTGCCAGGAGACCTGTCCCCTGGTCGCGGCGGCGTTGCTGCAGTTGCAGCGACTGCTGGAGCAACAGCATCTGCAAAACCAGGTTCAGATCGTGGGGGTGACCCAGGATCCCCAGGACGACACCCCAGCCATTCTCACCAAGTACCAGAAGTACTTCTCCCTGCCGTGGCCGCTGCTCACCGGCACCACGGCCAATCTGGACCAATTCTGGTCGCAGCTGAAGGTTCCCCCCATCCAGAACGACCCCTGGGACGGACCGGCGCCGATCGACATGTTCACCGGCCAGGCGGAGGCCTACAACATCGTGCACGCCTCGGTGGTCGACGTCGTCAACCAGGACGGCTACGTGGTCTCCCAGCAGGAGGACCAGCCCACGCTCAACGCCAGCTCGATCCCCCCCACCATTTACAAGTACCTGGACTCGCAGGGCCACCAGGAGCAGAAGGCGGGCGGATCCTGGACCCCGGAGTCGCTTTTGGCCGACGTCACCCCGCTTTTGGAGCAGACAGGCACTTACACCAACCTTCCGAAGGCCGGAGTGGCGGTCGGCGACCAGGCTCCCGACTTCTCCCTTCCGAGCACCGCCGGCGGCAACCTCGCCCTCAGCCAAGAGCTGGGCCACCCGGTGCTGATCGATTTCTGGGCCACCTGGTGCACCAATTGCCGGGCGGACATGAAACTGGTGGCCCAGACCGCCACTCAGTACAAAGCCCAGGGTCTCCGGGTGCTCCTGGTCGACTTCGAGGAGCAGCGTACAAGCACGGTCAAGTTCCTGAAGGGGCTGGGGATCGACCTCCCCACGTTGCTGGACCACAACGGTCAGGTGGCCGAGAAGTACGGGGTCCCGGGGCTTCCGGTGGCGGTGTTCGTCAACAGCCAGGGCCGGGTCGCCGCCATCCAGGTGGGCCAGCTGGATCAGGCGGACTCCAGCCACGACGTAGCTGCCGCGCTGGGTTAGTGAACTGATTTGCTAGCATTTGAGGCGTGGGAACGATAAGTGGGCAGTCGCTCGATCGGCAGGCCCCGGCAGGTCAGCGATGTAGGCGTCCGCCCGCTGAGCTAGATCACTAGCCGAAGCCGTCGACAGCGGGCGACCCGTGCACCAAGGGCGGGTGGCGGCGCCCTCTACCGCAGCAAAGACGGCGATTCCTGATTGAAGTTCCAACGACCTACCCTCAAGGGAGAGCAACGTGAGCGAATATGCCAATCCCCAGACGCTAGTCACCACCGAGTGGCTGGCCGAACACCTGCAGGACTCGGACATCCGGATCTTGGATGTCGATGAGGACACGGAAGCCTACGGCCGGGGCCACATCCCCGGCTCGATCGGGGTCCACTGGCGCCACGACCTGCAGTCGCAGCTGGAGCGCGACTTCATCGGACCGGAGGCATTCGCCGCCCTCCTCGACCGGTACGGAATCTCCCCCACGACCAAGGTGATCCTGTACGGCGGTAACAAGAACTGGTTCGCCGCCTACGCCTACTGGTACTTCAAGTACTACGGGCACGAAGCGGTCCAGCTGGTCAACGGGGGCCGCAAGAAGTGGGAGCTGGAGGGCAGACCCCTGGTCACCGACGCGGCCACCTTCACCCCCACCAGCGGCTACCCGGTGCCCCAGGGCAACGACGCGATTCGGGCCTATCGCGATCAGGTGGCCCACGACATCGTTGGCAAGTCGGGCAAGGGGCTGGTCGACGTCCGATCCCCGGAGGAGTACCGGGGCGAGGCGCTGGCGCCGGCGCACCTTCCCGGGGAGGGCGCCCAGCGGGGCGGCCACATCCCAGGAGCCCGCAATATCCCCTGGAGCAAGGCGGTGGACCCGGAGAAGGAGACCTTCCTGTCCGCGGACCAGCTGAGTCAGCTCTACCAGGGCGAGGGCATCACCCCGGATCAGGAGGTGGTGGCCTACTGCCGGATCGGGGAGCGTTCGGCGCACACCTGGTTCGTGCTGCGCGAGCTGTTGGGCTACCCCAACGTGCGCAACTACGACGGCTCGTGGACGGAGTGGGGCAGCCTGGTCAGGGCCCCGATCGAGAAGTAGCCGATCGACCGGGGGGCGGACTTGCCCCCCGGTCACTCGCGGAGCGCCGATCGTCACCCACGCGGTAAGTTCAACCGCGTGAACCAGAAAGCGCTGAGAGCATCGACCCTCCCGACTTGGGAATTGGCATGAGCGTAGTTCCCCCGGGAGTGCCTGGGCCGCGGGCCTTTCCCACCGAGGAGAGCCAGGCCCCGGGCACGGCGTCCACCTATCGGATCGTGCGCACGCTGCGACTGCGGAACGAAAACCTCCCCGGAGTCCTAGGCGAGGTGGCGACCGCGATCGGGTCGGCGGGTGGCAACCTGGGGGACATCCGGACCATCCAGCGTGGCTCCCGCCACGTGGTGCGCGATATCGACGTGAGCACCACTGACCTGCACATGCTGGAGGTGGTGCTGGACCAAATCCGGATCCTCTCCCACACCACCCTGATGGATGTGCGCGACGAGGTGCTCCGAGTGCACCTGGGCGGCAAGCTGAGAGTGGTCCCGAGGTACCCGGTCCAATCGGTGGCCGACCTGAGGCGGGTCTATACCCCCGGGGTGGCGGAGGTCTGCCGTCTGATCGCGGGCGACCCGGGCGTGGCCGACCGCTACACCGGGATCAACAACTCGGTGGCGGTGGTGACCGACGGGACCGCCATCCTGGGGCTGGGCAACATCGGTCCCGTGGCCGGGATGCCGGTGATCGAGGGGAAGTGCGCCCTGATGGCCCAGATGGTGGGAATCGACGCCTACCCCCTGCTGGTGACCCCCGGACCGCCCCAGTCGATCGTCGAGGCGATCGCCCGGATCGGGCAGACCTACGGCGCGATCCAGCTGGAGGACATCGCCGCCCCGCACTGTTTTGAGATTGCCCCGGCGCTCCAAGAGAAACTGGACATCCCGGTCATGCACGACGATCAGCACGGCACCGCCACCGTGGTGCTGGCAGCGCTGCTGCGGGCGGCGACCCTGACCGGGCTGGACCTGGTCACCCTCACCGCCGGGGTCATCGGTCTGGGAGCCGCGGGTTCCGCGATCGCCCAGCTGCTCATGCGCTACCAGAACCGGTCGGTGCTGGGCACCGGACGAACCCCTGACTCGGTGGAGCGGCTCATTGACGCCGGCGGCGAGGCGGTGGAGATGGACGAGCTGTTGGCCAGGTCGGACGTGGTGATCGCCACCACCGCCCAGCCGGGACTGATCCGGCCGGAGCAGATCCGGCCCGGCCAGATCATCTTCGCCCTCTCCAATCCGCTCCCCGAGATCGAGCCGGAGCGAGCCATGGGTGCCGGGGCGATCTTGGCGGTGGACGGCAGCGTGGTCAACAACCTGCTGGGGTTCCCCGGCCTATATCGCGGTGCTCTGGACACCAAGGCCAGTCGCTTCAACACCGAGATGTACCTGGCCGCGGCCGAGGCGATCGCCCGGCTGGCCCAGGAGGACGAGGTCGTCCCCGACTCGCTGGATCCTCGGGTCCACCTGAGTGTCGCGCGGGCGGTCGCCAAGGAGGCGGTGCGAACCGGTGTGGCCCGGGTGGAGCCCCTGCCCGACTACTACGACGAAGTCGAGCGCGCGGAAAGCTGAGCCACCGGGATCCGTACGATGGCGAGGTGGTGATCGAGCCCCTTGCGGAATCGGAACTGGGTGCGATCAGGCCGCTCCTGGTCGACCTGCTCCATGGCGAACAGGAGCAGAGTGCCAAGGCGCAGCTCAGCCCGGAGCAGCTGGAGCGCTGGCTGCCCGCCACCAACGCCCAGTTCATCGGGGAGAACCACATCTTCGCCGCCAAGGAGGCGGACCGGATCGTGGGCTTCTGCTGGTGTCTTCTGTTCGATCCCGGCACCGGGCTGGAGGGGGAGGTCGCCGAGCTCTACGTGGCCCCGGAAGCCCGCGGGCAGGGAATTGCCTCCAGGCTGGTGGAGGAGGCAGTCGCACTGTTCGCCAAGCACCGGGTTACCTTCGCCTGCGTCTGGACCAGGGAGTCCAACTCGGCGGCGGTCAGCGCCTATGAGAGGGCTGGGTTCGGCCCCACCGAGCAACTCGTGCTGACCTGGTACCCGCCGTCTTGAGCACGCCCGTGGCGACCGCGCCTCCGTCGCCGTCCGCACCGGCTAATCCCGGGGCTTCGCCGGCGCTTCGGTTGGGCGCGGTGGCCGTAGTGGCGGCCATCGTGGGGGTGGTGGTGGGGGGTGGGGCTGCCTACTTTCTAGTCAAGCACTTCGAGAACAGCTCGCCCGGCCAGGTGGAGATTCGCAACGTCACCACGCCCGGGGGGAGCAGCAACGCCACCCTGCCCGCCCTGGTGACCCAGTTGAGCCCTTCCCTGGTGGAGGTGATCCGCGAGCCGGCGCCCGGGACCCCCGTCACCAGTGACGACGTCTCTAGCGGGTTCGTCGCCACCTCCACGGGCTTGATCGTGACCAGTGAGGGGTCGGTGGCCGGCGCCTCTGGAGTCGAGGTGGCGCTGGACTCCGGACAGCTCCTCCCCGCCACCATCGCCGCCGCCGACCCCGATACCGGGGTGGTGGTGCTGCAGGTCAGCAGCAGCTCCTTGCCAACCCCGCTCACCTTCGCCTCGTCACCGCCGGCCGATGGTGATGTGGCCATCGCCGTCTCCGTGCCCATCGGCGCCAATCCCAGCGTGGACGTGGGCACGGTGAGCACGGTCGGCTTGACCGTCACCGTCCCGGATCTGGCGGCCGCCAGCGGGGAGACGGTGATCGACGGTGTGCTGCGGACGGACACCCCCCAGCCGGTGGGCAGCTCCGGCGGACCCCTGGTTGACTCGGCAGGCGCGGTGATCGGCATTCTGACCGGTGACCAGATGCAGCCCGTGGACCAGGGCACCGGCGCCGCCGCCTCGGGTTTCGCTCTGGACGGGTCGGCGGCCAAGCAGTTGATCTCGTCCCTCACCGCCACCGGGTCCGGCCCGCACCCGATCGGCCTTGTCTGCCGGTGGCTGGATCAGGCATCCGCAGCCGCCTTGGGGATTCCCGCCGGGGCGCTGGTGATCTCGGTAGACCCCGGATCAGCCGCCTCTCAGGCGGGAATCCAGGATGGGGACGTGGTGACCTCCGTCGCGGGAACGGCGGCTTCGAGCGCCGCGGCGACCGTCTATCCGAGTCTCTCCGACTATCTGGATTCCCTTGGACCGGGGTCGCAGGTACCGATCGTGGTCGTCCGCGGTGGGGCCAGCCACCAGCTTTCGCTTACGCTTCCCTCGCCCTGATCGTGGTGGTCAGATTGAACTCGGCAGCAGATTGGTTGTGAGGTAGCAGTTGGAGATCACCTGGCTGGGCGACAGCGCCCTCCTGCTCAAGGGCCGTGAGACCAAGGTGCTGTTGGACCCCGCGTTTCACAAAGGTGGAGTTCCGGCCAACAGCACTGCCGAGATCGTGGTGAGCCCCGCCGGCGGCGAAAACGTGCTCACCCCCACCCAGGGCCCCCAGGTGATCGCCAGGCAGGGGGAGTACGAGCTGCGCGGCGTCGCCGTGCGGGGGGTGGTGACCGCCGGCGGAACCTTGTTCGTGACCGAGGTGGACGAGGTAGCAGTCTGCGACTTCGGGGAGTTCCCGGGTCCGCTCGACGTCGAGGCGCTGGACGCGATTGGGACCATCGACGTGCTAGCCGTCTCCCTGCAGCAGGGCTCGCCGACGAGGGCGGTCGAGGTCGCGGCGCTGGTTTCGCAACTGCAGCCATCGGTGCTGGTTCCGGTCGGCTACCAGGCCAGCGGCGACGAGTCTCCGGGCGAGCTGGCGGAGTTCGCCAAGGAGATGGGGCTGACTCAGGTGACAGCCCAGGCCAAGCTCACTCTGGCCGGCTCCCCGGGCATCAGCGACGATACCCGGGTGGTCATCCTGGAGGCGCGTCGCTGACCCTGGCGTGTTAGGATCCGGCTACATGGGTGGTGCTTACCCGTGTGCCGGCCGGAGCTGCTGATGACGAAGTTCATATTCGTCACCGGGGGGGTGGTTTCCGGGATCGGCAAGGGAATTACCGCCGCCTCTCTGGGTACGGTGCTCAAGGCTAGAGGGCTCAAGGTTTCGCTGCAGAAGCTGGACCCCTATATCAACCTCGACCCCGGAACCATGTCGCCCTACCAACACGGTGAGGTCTTCGTCACCGACGACGGGGCCGAGTCCGACTTGGACCTGGGCCACTACGAGCGCTTCGTCGACACCAACCTCACCAAGGCCAGCAGCGTCACCACCGGGAAGATCTACAGCGAGGTGATTGCCAAAGAGCGCCGGGGTGACTTTCTGGGGGCCACCGTTCAGGTGATCCCTCACATCACCAACGAGATCAAGGACCGGGTCGCCCGGGTGGCGGAAGAGTCCGAGGCCGACGTAGTCATCGTCGAGGTGGGCGGGACGGTCGGCGACATCGAGTCCCTGCCCTTCTTGGAGGCGATCCGCCAGCTCAAGAATGACATCGGTCGGCGCAACACCTTCTATGTCCACGTCACCCTGGTGCCGTTTGTCGACGCCAGCGAGGAGTTCAAGAGCAAGCCGACCCAGCACAGCGTCCAGACCCTGCGCGGAATCGGGATCCAACCTGACGCCATCGTCTGTCGCTCTAGGGAGCCGGTCGGGGCCGGGGTCCGGGACAAGATCGCACTTTTCGCCGACGTCGAGCCCCGGGCGGTGATCAGCGTCCCTGACGCACCCACCATCTACCAGGTCCCACTCCTGCTGGAGTCGAGCGGTCTGGGCGCCTACGTCGTCGAGCAATTGGGGATCGAAGCTCCTCCGGCTGATCTCCGGGCCTGGAGCCAGCTGGTGGCTAGGATCCTAGGCGCCGAGGAGAAGGTGGTGGTGGGAGTGGCCGGGAAGTACGTCGCCCTGCCGGACGCCTACATCAGCGTCACCGAGTCGCTCCGCCACGCCGCCGTGGCCCATGGGGTGGGACTGGAGATCCGCTGGATCAACACCGAGGCGCTGGTCCCGGGGGACACCTCGGTATTCGAAGGCCTCGACGGACTGGTCATCCCGGGCGGGTTCGGGCACCGGGGAGTCGAGGGGAAGATCGCGGCATCCCGATACGCGCGGCACCACCGGGTACCGTTCCTGGGGCTGTGCCTGGGGATGCAGTGCGCCTGCATCGACGTAGCTCGAGAGGCGCTCGGCACCGAGGATGTGAACAGCACCGAGTTCAACGCCTTCACCGACAACCCGGTGATCGACCTGCTGCCGGAGCAGAGGGATGTGGCCGACAAGGGCGGCACCATGCGCCTGGGTCTCTACCCCTGCAAGCTGGAGCCCGGCACCAAGGCCGCCCAGGCCTACGGAGAGTCCGTGGTCTACGAGCGGCATCGGCACCGTTTCGAGTTCAACAATCGCTACCGGGAAGCGCTGGAGCAAGCGGGAGTCGTATTCAGCGGCACTTCTCCGACCGGACGGCTGGTGGAAATCATGGAGCTACGGGGGCACCCCTTCTTCGTGGGCAGCCAGTTCCATCCCGAGTTCCGCTCCCGGCCCCACCGGCCCCATCCGCTCTTCTATGGATTCATGGCCGCCTGCCTGGAGCGTGCCGGACTGGCGATCGAGCCGGAGCTCCCCCAGGACCCGGCGGTAGCCCTCTCTGACGGAGTTCGGACCTCCCAAGGCGGAGAGCTGCCGGTCAGTGACCGGAGCTAACGGCAAACGGGTTCCTGACTCGGATTCCATCGAACTTGCGGAGGTCACGGTCCGCAGTCCAAATGGTGGACACGCCGTGGGTCCTCATCAGGGCGACCAGATGGGCGTCCGAAACGAGGTTCCCGGCGGCCGAGACTTCGATCAGCGTCAGACGCGCTACTGACCAAAAGTCCCTGCCCTCCGACGGCACCCGGAGGTGGGGTCGGCGAAGCAGGTCATCCAAATTGGCGGCCGCCTCGGCAAAGGGGAGGGGATGAGCAAAGACCGACGGATGAGTCGCGAGTCGGAGGTATCCCATCAGCACCGGCCAGAATAGGTAGCGCACTTCGGGGCCCCTGGCGAAGCTGTCGATCAGGCGGCGAGCTTCGGCGTGGCGCGCGCTGGCCGTGTCTGAGGCATACAGGAGGACATTGGTGTCGACCGTTGATGTCAATTAAAATCGGAGCCAGTGTGAGGGAAGTCAGGCGAGTCGATGTCGGGAGTCGGGCGCCTTGGCCGAATCGACCGAGGGACTGGTCAAGGGGTACGGACCACCGCGGCAGTTCTGACTCGATTGCGTCCGGGCCTGTGATCGAATCGTGGCTACGACGTCCTCTTTTGATTGGCAGATTCCCAGGACAAGTGGGGTGCGACTCGAGGACAGATCGGTCGGGGCGGTCCTCGATCAGCGAGCGCAGTCGCGAATCTCCAACCGCCGTGGCTCGGGAGAGACGCTTCTGCGTGAGCGGGCGCTCTGCCCGGTTGCCCTCGAGCTCCGGCGCCGCTTCCCCTCGTCGACCGTGCACATCAACACCAACGCCAGCCGTCCAGCGGCGCTCCAGCGGCTGATCCGGTCCGGGGGGGGGTCAACAGCCGCCGGATCAGCGTCTTCAGCTTCCGCCAGGAGCTGTTCTCCGCCCACTACCGGCCCCGGGGCTACTCGATCGAGGACGTCCTGGAATGCGCACGAGTGGCGCGCCGCGCCGGGGTTCAGCTCACCATCAACCGGTTGACCTTCCCGGGGAGTCGGACACTCCCGAGGAGGTCAAGTTGACCGCTCGGCAACCTAAGAGACTTAGAAGTCGACCAGCTGCAGCTGCGTGCCCTCAACGCGGATCCACTGTGGCTGATGAGCCGCCTTCCTGTGCTCCCGAAGGGGATCGGGCAGGAGCGTCTGGTGGAGACCCTGCGCCGGGAGGCTCCGGCCGTCCAGTTGGGCAACTTCACCCGACCTCTGGCCTAGGTTGGAGAAGCGCAGGAGGCTGCCGCGAGACAGTGAACCTGCCGCTCGAGATCGCCTGGGAGCCGTCGGGCGGGGCGGGGCGCGGACCGGTCGTGGCGAGTGAAGTAATTGCCTGGCCTATGATCCGGGCATGAGTTCGCCTCCCGATGGCCGTGACGGCTTCGGGTGGATTGGCTCCTCCCCTTCTGTCGTACCCGCCGAACGCCCGCCGGAGCCCGGACTTCCGGAACCGGCTGGGGACCATGGGGCCGGCACGTCACCGGGGTCCTGGGGCGGTGATCACCACCCGTCTCCTTATGGTCCCTCCACGCCGGCGCGCCGGCGCGGAATCCTGGGCACCATCTTTGCCGGAGCGCTGGCCGTCTTCAAAGGCGGCTTCCTGCTTCTCAAGCTAGGTGCGTTCAAAGGAACCCTGATCACCATGGTGATCAGCGTCGTTGCCTATTCGTTTTTCTTCGGACCTATCTTCGCGATCGGTTTCGTGCTGCTCCTGCTGGTGCACGAGATGGGCCACTACCTGATGGCCAAGCGACTGGGGCAGTCGGTCTCGGCGCCCGTCTTCATCCCCTTCCTGGGCGCGCTGATCAACATGCGCCGCCAGCCCGCCTCGGTGCAGCAGGAGGCGACCATGGCGCTGGCTGGGCCTACCGTGGGCACGGCCGCCGCCTGGCTCTGCCTCCTTGCGGGGGTCGCCCTGCGTTCGGAGTTCTGGGCGGCCCTGGGCTACCTGGGGTGCCTGCTCAACCTCTTCAATCTCATCCCGGCCACTCCGCTGGACGGCGGCAGGGTCACTGCCGCCATCTCCAAGTGGGCAAACCTGGTCGGGTTGGGCATCCTGGTCCTATACGCGGCCTGGGCCTTCACCTCGGGCACAGCGGTGAGTCCGGTGATCGCCATCATCGTGCTGTTCGCTGTCTTCGGGACCATCTCCCGCTTCCGCCAGGCCAAGCGCATGCCGGAGTACCTGGCGGTTCCCATCCGGGAGCGATGGGTGTTCTTGGGCGCCTATCTCCTCATCGTCCTGATCGCCGCGCTGGGAGTGGTCAAAGGCTACCCCTACCTGCAGTACGTGCACACAGTGCACGTCCACCTCCCGTTTAGCTTCTGAGCGTGCCTGGTAGACTCCGGGAGCAACCATGAAGGCCATTCACCCCGAGTACTTTCACGACACTGCGGTGACCTGTTCCTGCGGGAACACCTTCACGACCGGGTCCACCCAGAAGACACTGCACACTGACGTCTGCAGCGTCTGCCACCCGTTCTTCACCGGGCAGCAGCGGATTGTGGACACCGGGGGCCAGGTGGAACGCTTCCGCCGCCGCGCCCAGCTCGCCCAGCAGCAGTAGCTGCCGCACGGACCACCCCGGCCCGATCGCTCCGCCAATTCACGACTGGGGCAGCAAGGCACAGCGAGACCTGCGTTCGGTCCGGTGAAGTCCCGCAGATCCGGCATTCGATAAGGTGTCCGTCGTGTTATTCGACAGAGATCTAATTCGCTCCACTCGTGGGCGCCATCCACTAACCCCATCCCCGCCGCGGGGCGCTGGCTGATGCTGGCCCCGGGGTTGGAAGCCAGGCTGGAATCCGTTCGCTCTCGCTCTGAGGCGATCGCGGAGGAGCTTCAGGATCCCGAGGTCAGCCGCGATCCCGGCCAACTGGAGCGACTCGGGAAGGAGCAGGCCGAGCTGAGGCCGGTGGTCGAGGCGCTGGCGTTGCTGCGCCTGGCCCAGGCGGCCGAGGCGGAGGCCCGCAAGCTGGCTGGTGCCGAGCCGGATCCCGAGATGCGGTCTTTCCTCGAGTCGGAAGCGCGTCGCGAGTCTGAGAGCGCGGGCGAGCGATTGGCCGCCCTCAAGCTGCTGCTTCTGCCCAAGGACCCTGACGACGAGCGGGACGCGGTCGTCGAGATCCGGTCCGGAACTGGTGGGGATGAGGCAGCCCTGTTCGCCGCCGATCTGATGCGCATGTACTTGCGCTTCGCTGAGCGGCGTCGCTGGCGGGTGGAACTGCTGGACAGCTCAGCGACCGAGGGAGGCGGGTTCAAGGAGGTCTCATTTGAGCTTCACGGCAAGGGCGCCTACGGCACCATGAAGTTCGAGAGCGGGGTCCATCGCGTGCAGCGGGTGCCCAAGACCGAGTCCCAGGGCCGGATCCACACCTCCGCCGCCAGCGTGGTGGTGCTCCCCGAAGCAGATGACCTGGACGTCGAGATCAACGATGAGGACCTCCGGGTCGATGTCTTCCGCTCCACCGGCCCTGGCGGCCAGAGCGTCAACACCACCGACTCCGCGGTGCGGATAACTCACCTGCCGACGGGCCTGGTGGTTACCTGCCAGGACGAGAAGTCCCAGCACAAGAACCGGGCCAAGGCACTCCGGGTGCTCCGCTCCAGGCTCTACGACCTGAAGCAGGGGGAGAGGGACGCGGAGCTGCAGGAGACCAGGCGCAGCATGGTCGGCCACGGCGACCGCAGCGAGAAGGTCCGGACCTACAACTTTGCTGAGGCGCGGGTGACCGATCACCGCATCGACCTCAAGGTGTACCAGCTACCGCGGGTGCTGGAGGGAGAACTGGAGCTGTTGGTCGGGCCGCTGCAGGCAGCGGAGCAGGCCCGAAGGCTAGCCGGGGAGGAGTGAGGCGGCGGCCAATAGACAGCATCGTGAGGATGGATACTCTGCTCGAGAATCTTCGGGTGACCCAAGCATCATGGAATCAGTGAAGTGGCCAGACCGATTCCGGCAGGTGCTCCGTCTTCGCGCCTCTTGCTGGTGCAGCTGGCCGGGTCCCCGGGGACCGGTAAGAGCGTGTTGGCGAGCGCCCTGGGTCGCGCGCTCGGGGCGGTCGTCCTCGACCGGGATGTGGTCAATTCAGCGCTCCTCGACGCCGACGTTGGCTGGGGTGGCGCGCGTGCCCCTGCTCACGAAGTCATGTGCGCACTGGCGGCCAGCTTGTTGGAACAAGGGCTCAACGTGGTGCTGGACAGCCCGTCCGATTACGCCGCGAGTCCCCAGCGGGGCTTGGCCGTTGCTCGAGATCGGGGCGCAGACTACCGGTTCATCGAGTGTGTCTGCGAGGACTTGGAAGAGGTGGGCCGAAGGCTGGCTGGGCGGATGGTGCGCCGCAGTCAGTGGACCGGAATCGACGTTCAGTCGCCGGATGGTATTACCGGCGCCGAGCTGGTCGGACCGCGCCGTTGGCGCACGTACGGCCCTGAGGGCGGATGGTTGATTCTGGACACCGGGGGGCGCCTGGAGATGTCCCTGGCCCCCACCCTGGGGTACCTCGCGGCTCCCTGAACCGGTGCGCCTTCCACCCGTGACCGTCGAAGTCCGCCACGGCTGACGATTTCGCCGTCCCCATCTCCGTAAATGAAGGCACGAAAAGGTCGGCACTTCTTCCGGTCTCTCAGGCCACAGCATCGAAAGATGCATCAGCACCATGTGCGTTGAGCACACGGAGTTGAAGTGGGGGGCCTGCCCATGGCGCCACGGTCACCTGGTATGCGACAGCACCCGAACCCAGCGGCGATGCCTTTTGAAGCAGCGTGAGCGCACTCATGGCCGTTTCCACGTACGATGCTGTCGCCGAGGGAGCCTGGCGCCCAAGCGGCACCGCAATTCCGCCTACGCACTCGCCCTGGACGGTCCCGTCAGGTGACTAGCAGAAGATCGTGCCACCGACGTGCAAGATGTCGGTCGCGGGTGGTAACTGGCCCGGTGTGTAGTAGGCACTGTCCGGGGTTGTCTGAATATTAAAGGTCGCGCCCGTCAAGCTGTTGTAGTTGGTCACACCATCGCTAGTCAAGGCAATCCAAGCATTGGTCACGGTAGAGGTCTGGCTTTTCGGACCCGCGTTCTCTAACACCTCGCTGTAATTCCCAGTTACACCAGGCTGGGCAATGATGACGCTATAGGTGTCGCCGCCTAGACTGCCCCACATCTGTACGGCAGGGAACTGATTTGAGCAAAGAGCGTGGCCGCCCGAGAGCGCACCAGACCGGGCACCAGCCAGAGTCACTGTGGTTCTGGGAGTCGGGGATGCGGTCGGAGCTGGGGAGGGTGAAGCAACCGGGGTAACCGAACCGCATCCGCCAATGAGCAAAGCCGCAGGAACAACGATCGCCCGCAGAATTCGGAGTGAAGTGGTGTTCACCTCTGAAAACTTAATACCGTGGAGGTAGCGCCGGTTACTGCTGGCGGCAGACCCTCGTTCCGAGCTCACTGGTGCGCCATGTATATCGCTGCCCTCTGACCAGCGCTGCTAGTCAGCATCTCCCACCGTTGCTAGATGCTCGGCTTGGCTCAGGTCGATTCGGCAGTAGGGCTGGGAGTCGGAAGCACCGTGGCTCCGGCCGGCGGTCGCCGGCCGCGACCACCCCGTCGCCGTCGCCTGCCCGTCCGCCCGGAGCTGGCACCTTCGGCGTTTGGCGTCTCTGGCGCAGGCGCGGCCATCCCCTGGACCGGAGCCGGGGTGCGCCGCTGGCCGGGTTTAGGGAGGACCCGAGGCGCGGGCGGGGTGCCCACGGCCACCAGTTCCGCCAGCGTGCTCCAGCCGAATTCCTCTTGACCGAGGCGAACCAGTCGAACGAAGCAATCGGCGGTGGCCTCGGCATCGGCGAGGGCGTAGTGCGGGTTGCGGTGGGTGACGCCCAGCCGCTCGCAGAGTCGCTCGAGGCCGATGGTGTCCTTCAACTGGAAGAGGAAACCAGCCACTCGGGAGGTGTCCAGGTGGTGGTTATTGAGGGGCCTGCCCAGCGCCTTGGAGACCAACCGGGTGTCGAAGCCGTCGGCCGAGTGTTCGATCAGAACCGTGCCCAGCGAGAGGTCGGCGAACGCCGCCGCGACCTGGTGCAAGGTAGGGGCCCCGCCGAGCATCGAGCTGTTGATCCCGTGGACTCGACGGGCATAGGGATTGATGTGGTCGGCAGTGTGAACCAGGCTCTCCAACGAGATCCGGGCATCAGGCGGCTGATCGTCAGCGCCCAAGAGAAACCGGACCGCCCCGAGCTCAACCATGCGGTGGGGGAAATGCCCCGTCGTCTCGCAGTCCAGGGCGACGAAGCTGAGTACCGAGAGTTCGGTGTCCAGAGCGGGACGCTCCGCCAGCTCCAAGGCTGCCGCCGGGGCGAGCGCCGGTGGGTTGTGGAAGGGGGCCGCCTCGGGGGAGGCCGGGCCGAGCCTCGGGATCAGCCGTTCACCGGGGCCGCCGATCCCCCTCTGTCGGCCTCGCTTGGGAGGTGGAGCGGAGGAAGGAACCGCGGGCGGCACATCTCGAGCGGCTTCTGGAAGTGGGCGGTCCACCGCCCCATCCTATCCGTGTGCCCGTATCGGCACCGGCCCGAGGGAGCCCGCCGATCGGGGGACGCAGCCCCCACGGATATACTCGGCCGTAGTTTGCCCTTTCTCGCCACCGGGCTTAGCCACCACCTGGCGCCCCTGCCGGTTCGGGAGCGACTCCACCTCGACGAAGCTCAGATCGTGGAGGCGCTACGAGCGCTGGTCGGACATGCCGGTCTCACCGGAGCTGTGTGCCTCAGCACCTGCAACCGGACCGAGTTCTACGTCACCACCTGGGATGACCGTCAGAGCCAGCAAGCGACTGCCCGCTTCTTTCACTACTTTTCGCCTGGACCCGCCTACGCGGAGCTCATCTACAGCCATCCCGGCCGGATCGGATTGCACCACACCTTCCGGGTCGCCAGTGGACTGGACAGTGTGGTGCTGGGGGAGGCGCAGGTGCTGGCCCAGTTCAAACGGGCCCACCGGCTGGCCCAGCAGGCTGGCACTATCGACGCCGAACTCGATCTCGTGATGCGCCGCGCGGTGGAGACCGCCAAGCGGGTGCGGACCTCCACTGGCATCTCGCGTCAGGCGGTCGGATACGGCCAGGCGGCCATCTCGATTGCGAAGGGGCAGTTGGGCGATCTGACCGGGCGTGGAGTTGTGATCGTGGGCGCCGGGAGCATCGGCAGCGCCACAGCCCGGCTGCTCAAGCGGGCCGGGGCGGCGCCGCTGTTCGTAGTCCGACGAGGCCACAAGGCTGAGGCTCTGGCCCAGGCGCTGGGAGCGGAACTGGTGGAGCTAGCGCAGCTGCCGGAGCTGGCCCACCAGGTGCGGCTCATCGTCTCCAGCACCAGCAGCGAGGACCGGGTCCTCAGTGAAAGCCTGATCTCGGAGGTGCGACTGGCGCAGGGTCCGGATGAATGCCTGCTGATCTTGGACCTGGCGGTCCCGCGGGACGTCGACCCCGATGCAGCTCAGGTCGCCGGAGTGACGCTCCTCGATCTGGACCAGTTGGGCGAGGTCATCCGCAAGAATTTGAGCCAGCGCGAGAGCCACCGCCCGGCCGCGGAGGCGGTGGTGGAAGCGGCGATCTCCGAGCTGGAGCTGGAGTTGGGACGGCGTGCGGCGGTGCCGCTGATCACCGCGCTGGTGGACCGTGCGGAGTTGGTGCGGCAGGGGGAGCTGGCCCGGACCCTTTCCCGAATGAGACCTCTCAGCGAAGAGGAGCGTGCCCACCTGGACCGGCTCACCCAGGCGATCGCCGCCAAGCTGCTCCACCATCCCATCGCGTTTCTGCGCCAACATGCGGACGACCCCGAGCGGCGCCACCTGGTGGAGGAGGCGTTCGGTCTGGAGGGAGCGCGGGACGATTGATCGCGCTCGCCACCAGGGGGAGCGCTCTCGCCCGGGCTCAAGCCGAGCTGGCGATGACCGCTCTGCGGTCGAGATTCCCAGACGAGGAGTTCCAGGCGGTGGTGGTGGATTCGGACGGGGATCTGAGCCCTGCCACCCTGGCTCCTGACCTGCCGGGGCAGGGTTGGTTCACCTCACGGTTGGAGCGAGCCCTGCTCAGCGGTCGAGTGGAGGGAGCGGTGCACAGCGCCAAGGACTTGCCCACCGAGCTCTCCCCAGATCTCGTGCTCGCAGGTTTCTTGCCACGAGGTGACCCGAGAGACGCGTTGGTAACGCCCGGCGAGGAGACTCTGGCGAAGCTCTCCGCAGGCGCTCGGGTCGGCACCTCCTCGCCCCGGCGCGCGGCGCAGCTGTTAGCCCTGCGCCCCGACCTCACGGTGATGACGATTCGGGGCAATGTGGAGACCCGGGTCCGCAAGGTTCGCGATGGGGAGTTCGATGCCTGCGTGATCGCACTGGCCGGATTGGTCCGGATCGATCGGGAGGGCGACGGTCAACCCCTGGACCCCCTGCGTGAGTGCACTCCGGCCCCGGCCCAGGGGGCGATCGCCATCCAAGCGCGGATCGGCACTCGGTTCGCAGAGATGGCGGCGGAAGTCGACGACCCGGTCACCAGGAGTTGTGTCGAGGCCGAGCGGTTGGTGCTCACCCAGATGGGGGGCGGCTGCCGGCTACCGCTCGGCACCCTGGCCGAACCGCTGGCATCGAATCGGGCTCGTCTCACGGTCGCCTGGGCGGCAGAGCCCGGTGCGCCGGTGCGGCGGATCACCGAGGAGTCGTCTATGGCGGGATTGTCGGAGTTGGCGATCTCCTTGGCGCAGCAGCTTCGGTGACCTCCTCCACCCTCCTGGGCCGCCGCATCTTGGTGACCCGGGCCAGCCACCAGGCGGAAGAACTCATGGTGATTCTCCGGGGTCGGGGGGCTGACCCCGTGTCGGTCCCGGTGATGGTGCTGGAGCCACTCCTGAGTGATGGGGAGTACCGGGTTCTGGGGGAGGGGATCTCCTCCGGACGCTGGGATGACGTGGTCTTCACCAGCGCCAACGCGGTGCGGCTGGCGCTGCCCGAGAGGTCGGTCAGGAGACAACAGGTGCAGATCTTCGCCATCGGGCCGGGGACCGCTGGCGCGGCCCGTAAGCTCGGCTGGCGGATCGAGCCGCTGCCAGCGAGCTTCATCGCCGAGTCGTTGGCGGAGCAGCTCATCACCAAAGGGATTGCCGGCCGCCGCGTGCTGTTGCCGCGCGCAGTCGGCGCCCGCGAGGTTCTGCCCGAGGCGCTGGGGCAGGCAGGTGCCGAGGTTGAGGCGGTGGACCTCTACCGGATGAGGCCCGACGAGGCTGCCCGACCGCTTCTGGAGAAGGCCCTCGCCGAGCCCGGTCTGGACTGCATCGTCTTCGCCAGCGGTAGCTCGGTGGAGTGTTTCCGGGCGCTTCGGGGAGAGAGTGAAGTCTCGGGCCGGGTGCTGGTCGCTTGCATCGGTCCGATCACCGCGCAGGCTGCGGAGACGGTTGGATTGCGCCCCGGGCTGGTCACCCAAGAGCACTCCCTGGCCGGTCTGGTCACAGCCTTGGAACTGCGGCTCGGCCCGGTACCGGAAAATGGGCGCCAGCCATGAGCTTTCCCGAGGACCGTCCGCGCCGGCTCCGCCGCAACGCCTTGCTCCGCGGCCTGGTCACCGAGGCATCGCTTGATCCCCGACAGCTGATCCTGCCCGTCTTCGTCAGCGACGCCATCTCCGCCCGACGGGAGATTACTACCATGCCCGGGATCTTCCAGGAGACCTCGGAATCGCTGATCAAGCTCGCCGAGGAAGCCGTAGCCCTGGGGATCCCAGGCGTGATTCTTTTCGGCATCCCCGCCCACAAGGACGGGGAGGGCTCGGCTGCCTGGGATGACCAGGGAGTTATTCAGGTGGCGCTGCGAAGGCTGCACGCAGCGGTTGGCGACCAACTGTTGCTGATCGCCGATAACTGCCTCGACGAGTACACGGATCACGGGCACTGCGGCGTTCTCTCCGAGTCCGGTGAGGTCGACAACGACGCCACGATTGCCGTCTATGCCCAGATAGCTCTCAGTCAGGCTGCCGCCGGGGCGGACATCATCGCCCCCTCGGGGATGATGGATGGCCAGGTGGGGGCGATCCGTTCCGCCCTGGATCAATCCGGCTTCACTCAAACCGCGATCCTGGCCTATGCCGCCAAGTACGCTTCATCCTTCTACGGACCGTTCCGCGACGCCGCCGAGTGCCGGCCACAGTTTGGAGATCGGCGTGGCTACCAGATGGATCCGGCGAACCGGAGAGAGGCCATGCGCGAGATCGAGATGGATGTGCTGGAAGGAGCCGACCTCTTGATGATCAAACCGGCGCTTCCCTACTTGGACGTGGTGCTCGACGCCCGCCAGCACTTTGACCAGCCGCTGGGAGTCTTCAGCGTGAGCGGCGAGTACGCGATGCTGCGGGCCGGCGCCGCCACGGGTGGACTGGACCTCCAGGAGACGGTGCTGGAGACCCACTTGGCCATGCGCCGGGCTGGCGCCGACTTCATCCTCACCTACTTCGCCCGGGAGATCTGCCGATGGCTCGCAGAGGCCTCGTGACCGGCTTCTCCGGCTGGCGGGCGGCGAGTGCCCTGTTGGCCGGGGTGCTGGTCTTGGCGGTAGTCGGGCTCGGTGCTTATTTCATCAACGTGGCCGCCACTAGGAGGACCCCCTCAGTGACCAGCGCAGACTGCAGCACGGCGAACTTCAGCGCACCTCTCGGACCCTTGGATCAGCCTTCCAACGTTCACCACTACTCCAAGGAGCCCGCCTTCACCATCGATCCCGACCGCCTCTACCAGGCGACCATCGCCAGTCCCAAGGGCGACATCGTGATCTGCCTGGTCCCGGGGTGGGCTCCTAACACCGTGAACAGCTTCGTGACCCTGATCCGCAACCACTTCTTCGAGGGGCTGCGCTGGGCGCGGGACCCCTCCACAGCGCCGGGCGGGCCGGTGATCCAGGGTGGCAGTCCCACCAGCGACCTCAGCGGAGGACCCGGCTACAAGTTCAAGGACGAGAAGGTGGTCAGCCCGCTCTACAAGAGCGGGGCGTATCAGCCGGGCGCGGTGGCCATGGCCAACTCGGGGCCTAACAGCAATGGCAGCCAGTTCTTCATCACCCTCTCGTCATTCACCCTGCCGGCCAGCTACAACCTGTTCGGCGAGGTCACCTCCGGACTCAACGTCGCCGCCCTGGTGAAGAAGGGTGACCTCATGGACATCACCGTTCGGGAGCAGCTGCCCTGACCGAACCCGACTCCTTCTCCCTGGAGCGCTCGGAGGCTGCCATGACCCGGGCGCGGCGCTACCTGCCGGGCGGGGTAAACAGCCCGGTGCGGTCCTTCCGGGGTGTTGGGGGGACCCCTCCGTTTTTCAATCGCGCTGAGGGCCAGTTCGTCTACGACATAGACGGCAACCGCTACCTGGACATGGTGCTGGCCTACGGTCCCCTGATCCTGGGACATCTCCACCCCCGGGTGGTGGCGGCGGTCAGCCGGCAGCTGGAGCTGGGGGAGGCGTTCGGCGGCCCCACGGAGGCGGAGGTCGAGCTGGCGGAGCAGATCGGGCGACGGATGCCCAGCCTGGAGATGATCCGGCTGGTCAGCAGCGGCACCGAGGCCGCCATGAGCGCCATCCGCCGGGCTCGGGCGGCGACCGGGCGCGACCTTTTGGTCAAGTTCGCCGGCTGCTACCACGGGCACAGCGATTCGCTGCTCGCGGCGGCTGGGTCCGGGGTCGCCACGCTCTCCATCCCAGGATCCCCGGGCGTACCTCAGGGCACGGTTGCCGACACCATCGTGCTTCCCTTCAATGACCCGGAGGCGGTCGCCGAACTCTTCGCGGGCTCCGGGGAGCGCATCGCCGCGGTCATCGTGGAGCCGGTGCCGGGGAATATGGGTGTGGTGCGTCCTCGCGAGGGCTACCTCGAGCTACTGCGGGAACTCACCAGGGGGCATGGTAGCCTCCTGATCCTCGATGAAGTCATCAGCGGCTTCCGGGTGGGGCAGGGGGGCGCCCAAGGCATGTTCGGGATCACCCCCGACCTAACCTGTCTGGGCAAGGTGATCGGGGGCGGGCTGCCGGTCGGGGCCTTCGGGGGCCGTCGGGATCTGATGTCGCAACTCGCCCCTGAGGGAGCGGTGTACCAAGCCGGCACCCTGAGCGGAAACCCGCTGGCGGTGGCGGCGGGGCTGGCGGCCCTCCAGGTGCTGGACGGCCCTGAGCCCTACCAGCACCTGGAGGTCTTGGGAGCCCAACTGGAGTCAGGGATTCTGGCCGCCGCCCAGCATCGAGCATGTCCAATTCAGGTCAACCGGCAGGGCTCGATGCTGACCGTCTACTTCTCCACGGTGCCGGTCACGGACTACCGGAGCGCCCTGGCATCGGACCGAGACGCCTTCGCTCGGGTCCACTCGGAGCTTCTCCGTCGTGGGGTGTTCTGGCCCCCTTCCGCTTTCGAGTCGGCCTTCCTGTCGGTCCGCCACGAACCCTCCGACGTAGACCACCTGGTAAGCGCGTTCGACGCCGGTCTGGCTGCTCTGGGCTCTGTCTGATACCGCTCTCGCAGGTCCCGATTTGAACTGGAGCAGAGGGCGGGCTGAACTCAACCCACTGCTATACTCCGGGCACCCTCGGCGGCTCCCTCAGAGGCATTTTCAGTGATCGGTCTCGACCACCGGTGGGCAATCTCGGTCCCGTCCCCGGACGTGCCGGCTAACCGCCCCCTGCCCCACGCACTGGACTGCCCTGCGGGTCGCGGCAGAAGGTCTAGGCGTGGCCGCTGAGCGAGCTGCGGGAATCGACCGGCCGGCACTCTCCCCGCGAAGCGCGCCAGTCGCTGAAGAGCGCCAGCTCACCCTCATGGAACATCTGGAGGAGCTGCGCCGGGTGGTCCTGGTCAGCATGGTCGCCTGGGTGGCCGCGACCGCGGTGGCGTTTGTCTTCAACCACCAGATGATTCAGATCCTGGAGCGCCCTCTTCATCTCGCGCTCGTCCACACCCATTCTCCCTTCGGCCAGAACGTGGTCGTGACCAGTCCGATCGAGGGCCTCTCGATCCCCTTCAAGGTGGCTGCCGCCGCGGGGGTCGTGCTCTCTTTGCCAATCACGGTCTGGCAGATCTGGACCTTCGTCAAGCCGGGTCTGCGCCGGACTGAGCGCAACCTCGCCTTCCCCTTCATCTTCGGGACCCTGCTGTTCTTCGCCATGGGCGGTCTCTTTGCCTACTTCATCCTCCCGATCGGACTCTCATTCCTGGCCACCTTTCTGGGCAGCAACGCGGTCTATCTCCCCGACCTCAACTCCTACCTGACCTTCCTGGCCCTGGTGGTCTTGATCTTCGGCGTGACCTTCGAGATGCCGGTGGTGCTGTGCACGCTCGGAGCGGTGGGCATTCTGAGCAGCGCCAAGCTGCGCAAGTGGCGCAAGGCTGCCTACTTCATCATCGTGTCGGTGGCCCTGATCGTCACCCCGGGAGCGGATCCCTTCACCCCCACTTTCCTTTCTGTTGCGCTGCTGTTGCTCTACGAGCTCAGCATTCTGGTCATCGCTCACGCCCTGAATCGTTGATGGAGCGGCGAGACGGCCGGGCTCCGGACCAACTGCGTCCAATCGTGATCGATACTTCGGTGCGGAGCTGGGCCGAGGGGGTGGCCCTCATCACCATGGGCGCCACCACCGTGCTCTGCTCGGCGACAATCGAGGGGCGGGTCCCCGCCCACCGGCGCGGATCCCGGTCCGGCTGGGTCACCGCGGAGTACGCGATGCTGCCCCGCTCCACCCACGAACGCAGCCCGAGGGAGCGCGGTGGGCGGGTTGAGGGCCGGTCCCAGGAGATCCAGCGCCTGATCGCCCGCAGCCTCCGCGCCGCTGTCGACTTGGGCCGGCTCGGAGAGCGGACGGTGGTCGTAGACTGCGACGTCATCCACGCCGACGGGGGCACCAGGACAGCCGCCATCAGCGGAGGCTACGTGGCCCTGGCCTTGGCCTGCCGCAGGCTGGAGCAGGCCTCCATGGTGTCGGCTTCTCCCGTGGTCCGCCAGGTCGCCGCGGTCAGCGTCGGCCTGCTCGAGTCCGCCGCATTGCTCGACCTCGACTATCTGGAGGACTCTCGAGTCAGCACCGACATCAACCTGGTCATGAGCCCTGATGGCGGCATCATCGAGGTCCAGGGAACTGCGGAGCGCGAGCCGTTTAGCGAGCTGGAACTGGGGACCCTGATCGGCGTGGCCCGCAGCGGAATGGCAGACATCTTCTCTGCCCAATCACAAGCTCTGGCACCTTCCCCCTGACCAGGGCCACCGCGACCGACGAGAGGGCTCGGCTGACCGATCAGCCGCTGCACGTGGTGGTGGCCAGTCGCAATCCCGGCAAGGCCTCGGAGTTGCGCCGCCTCCTGCGGGCGGTGCCGTGGCGGCTTTTGGAACTGGAGCAAGCACCTGGGGGCCAAGATATCGAGTGGGTGGAGAACGGAGCCTCCTATCGGGAGAACGCCTCCATCAAGGCCCGGGCAGTCTCCGCCGGAACCGGACTGCCGTCGCTGGCCGACGACAGTGGCATCGAGGTGCCGGCCTTGGGCGGCTGGCCCGGGCTGCACACGGCCAGGTGGATGGGGGAGGGGGCGACGCCGATGCAACTGCTCCGGGGACTGACCGAGCGGATCGCGACTCTGCCTGAATCGAGCCGCCGAGCTACTTTCGTCTGCGCCTTGGCACTTTCCGTCCCAAGGTCCGGCTCCGCGCCGTTATTGATCGAGACGGAGTCGCGGCTCGAGGGAATGCTGGTGACTGAACCGCGGGGACGCCGCGGCTTCGGATATGACCCTATCTTCATTCCCAATGGTGAGCAGCGCACCATGGCCGAAATGAGTCAGGCGCACAAGGATGAGATCAGTCACCGTGCGATGGCGGCGCACCAACTGCTCGCGAAGGTTCTCTGAGTCAGCGATTAAGCACTGTCCTCGGGCGGCGCGCGGGCCTCCGGATCGCGACCAAACCGCATGGATTTTGTGGGCTTTCGTGCGGGTTTACCGAACCATCACCCTGAGCATCTAACTTGAACAGTGCACGGGATGTGTAGACGGTTGGTGCTCATCGTGGGCGCATCTTTCTAGCCCCATAGACCAGCTGGGACGGCGTCCCTCCGGCGACGTGGTGAGCCCGCACGTGAGTCGCCGCCGACCCACCGAGGAGGATTGGTGACGCGACGGCTGGCGCGTGTTCTCCTCGCCTCCGGGTGAGGCGCAAGTGCAGGCCACCGCCTCGCGGCCACTGCCTCAGCCGCCCTCCAGCCCCGGGGTCGAGGGGACTCACCCTCGTGGAGGGGACCTGTTCTCGGGGCGGGCGGATTCGAACCGCCGACCTCCACTTCCCAAAAGTGGCGTGCTACCCCTGCACCACGCCCCGTCTTAACTACATGGTAGCCAGGCACCCCGACGGCAGAAGCAGCGATCGTACTTGGACCCGAGCCCGCCGCCCACTTCGAGCGCGCGTCGCGGATCGTTGAGAGCAGTCGCGGCGAATCGCTTCGGCGGGAGGTCGACGAGCTGAGAGTACGGAATCGCCCGGTCTCGTGCGATTCAGGCGGGGGCGCTCTGGACATCGGCCCCGGAATCGACAAACGGCAGGCCCACGTAGTTTTCCGCGAGCGCGGTCGAAGCGGCGAGGCTCTGCACGATGTACTCCTGCCGTGCACCCTGCAGCCGTCGCCCGAACGCGTCGTCTTCGGGGTTGAGGTGGAGGAGGCCGGTCATCGTAATGGAGAAGTTCTGGGCTTTCCAAACGCGGTTCAGACAGCGTTGGCTATAGCGGTCGAGACCGGTGCTGTCCTGGTGCTGCAAGAAGCGCTGGAACGCTTCTGCCAGCACCCGGACGTCAGCCAGAGCTAAGTTCAGACCCTTGGCACCGGTGGGCGGCACGATGTGAGCGGCGTCGCCGGCCAGAAAGAGCTTGCCGTACCGCATTGGCTCGGCCACCGAGCTCCGCATCGGGGTGATGCTCTTATCGAGGATCTGGCCCTCGTGGAGAGTCCATCCGGGCGCGCCCAACCGGATGTGTAGTTCGTCCCAGATCCTCTGGTCGGGCCACTCGCCGAGGTCCTCGTGGGGGTCAACTTGGAGGTACAGCCGGGAAATCGCTGGGGAGCGAAGACTGTGCAGCGCGAACCCTCGGTCGTGGAAGGAGTAGATGAGTTCGTCACTGGAAGGCGCTACCTGAGCGAGTGCTCCCAGCCAGGCGAACGGGTACTGCCGCTCGTGGATGGAGATCAGCTCGGTCGGGAAGGCGGACAGACACCGACCGTGAGACCCGTCGCATCCGGCGACCAGGTCGCACTCGAGCAATTCCTCCTCACCATGGTGCCGGAATCTGATCGTCGGCCTGCCTGGCTCAGTCGGACCGACTCCCTGCAGGCCCAGAACCTCTGCATCGAAGAGCAGTTCCCGTCCCGCCGCCAGCCGGGCGGCGGTCAGGTCCCGGACCACCTCCTGCTGCCCGTACACGGTGATGGTCTTGCCACCGGTGAGCTCTGCCAGATCGATCCTGTGCCGCTCGCCGTTGAACTGCAGGTAGATTCCCCTGTGCACCAGGCCCTCTTCGTGAAGTCGCTTGGCCAGGCCGAGCTGGTCGAGCAGGTCGACGCTTCCCTGCTCCAGCACCCCGGCTCGGATGCGCGCCTCGGCATAGGCGCGATCCCTTGCCTCCAGCAGGACGGTGTCGATCCCGGCGGCAGCCAGCAGCTCACCCAGCAGGAGGCCTGCGGGGCCTCCGCCGACGATGCCGACCTGAGTGCGCCTCATCTCAGCGACGCCCGCCGTTCCAGCTGGCCATTCCTGCCGACCTAGAAGGGGAAGGGACGGTGTCCCATCTGGAGGGTGATCCAGCGCGTGGTGGTGAAGGCCTCGACTCCTGATTGGCCACCAAACCGTCCGTAGCCGGAGTCTCCGACCCCGCCGAACGGGGCCTGAGCCTCGTCGTCCACCGATTGGTCGTTGACGTGGACGATCCCGGTACGGAGCTGACGGGCAATGGCATATCCCCGTCTGATGTCCTCGGTGAGAATTCCCGCGGTAAGCCCGTAATTGCTGCTGTTGGTGGCCCGAACCGCCTCGTCCTCGTCGTCGAAGACCCCCACGGTGCAGACGGGACCGAAGATCTCCTCGCGCGCGATCCGCATGTCGTCCTTGACCCCACTCAGAACGGTAGGCGCCAGCAGGGCACCCTGGGGGGCGCTGCCGCCGGTCTCCAGCCGGGAGCCGGCCGCTACCGCCTCTCCCACGATGGCCGCGACCCGCTGGGCGGCCTCCTTATTGATGAGAGGGCCGACCACCGTCTGCGGCTCCCGGGGGTCGCCCGCGGGCAGGCTGGCGGCGCGCTGGGAGAGCTGCGCCAGGAACTCCGAAGCGACCTTGCGCTGCACCATCACCCGGTCTGCAGACATGCAGATCTGGCCCGAGTTCATGTAGACAGCGAAGGCTACCGCCTGGGTGGCGTAGTCCAAATTGGCATCGTCGAGCACGATCAGAGAGTTCTTGCCGCCCAGCTCCAGGACCGCCGGCTTGAGGTTCCGGGCGGCCAGTTCGCCGATGATCCGACCGACTCGAGTCGACCCGGTGAAGCTGACCCTGGTGACCCGGGGGTCGGCGATGAGCGCCTCGGCGATCACCGCCGCGTCCTTGGGGTCGTTGGTGATCACATTGCAGACGCCCGCGGGCAGTCCCGCCTCGCGAAAGATGTCAGCCAATAGCAATCCGGAGGTCAAAGGAGCCTGCTCGCTCGGCTTCATGACCACCGTATTGCCCATGGCGATGGCGATGGCAATCGAGCGGATCCCCAGGATCAGGGGGGCGTTCCAGGGCGCGAACGCCGCTACCACGCCGCTCGGTTGGCGGATCGCCAAGGAGAGTGCTCCGGGGGTGTCGGTGGCCAGCACCTGGCCCAAAGGGAAGGTGACCGCGGCCGCCGCCTCGCGCAGGATGCTGGAGGCGAACCCGGCGTTGAACATTCCCCAGCCGAAGGTGCCGCCGGTCTCCGCGGTCATGGCGGTCGCCAACTCCGGGGCCTTGGCGTCCATCACATCCGCCGCCTTGAGGAAGATTCCGCGACGCTCCGCCGGCGAGCTCTGGGACCAGCTGGCGAAGGCCTGGTCGGCGCTGGATACGGCCCGGCGCACATCGGCCGCCTTGCCGGCGGCCAAGGTGGAAACCAGGTCGCCGGTGAACGGGTCGGTGTCGGGGAAGGTCGATCCATCCTGGGCTTGGACTTCCTCGGCGCCGATGAGAAGACCGCGGGTGCTGCTCATGCTCTGGCTCCTAATTGTCGAAGGGATCGGCCGAGCGCCGACCTGACACTCAGCTGGGCCGTGGTCGAAGCCGACGAAGCCATTTTCGCCGGTCGGGTCGCGGGCTGGGACCCACGCCGGGCGGTGTGCCTCCGTCTTGGGGAGGCTCTTGGTGCAGGAAGTAGCCCACCGAAAAGATTCGGAAGCTGCTGCGATCGGCCCAGAACCCCCAGATCCCGCCCCTCACCCAGATCGCCACCACCATGGCCAGGGCACCCACCAGCACCAGGTACCAGCCGTTGAACTGGGACAAGGTCTGCTGGAGCACGATGAAGATGGTGGCGCCGATGAGCGGACCCTCGATGGAGCCCATCCCACCGATCAGGACCGCGAAGATCATATAGGCGGTCCACTGGATGTTGAAGACGTTGACCGCCTGCACGTCAAGCTGGCTGATGGCGATCACGGCTCCCACCGCGGCGCATCCCGCCGACGAAACCAGGTAGACGATCAGCTTGGCCCGCCCGACCTTGCTCCCCACACTCCGGGCGGCGATCTCATTGTCTCGAACCGCGGTCAGTACCAGGCCCAGCCGGCTGCGCATCAGCAGGTAGGTGGCGAGCACCGCGGCCACCGCCACCACCAGAGCGGCCCAGTAGGTGTAGGCGCCCAGGTCGATCGCGTTGTAGTTGAGCAATCCGGGCACAGAAGCCCCGGTCCCAGCGCCGAGCGAGGGAATCCCCGTGATCACAATGGCGGCGACCACCGCCAGAACCCAGGTGGCGATCGCGAAGTAGCCGCCGGAGAGTCGGAACAGGAACCAGGATGCCGGGACCGCGATGACCGCCCCCACCAGCACGGCGGCCGGGACTCCGACGAATGCGTTGAACCCGTTCTGGGCCAGGAACAGCACCGTGTAGGCGCCCAGCCCGATGTAGGCCTGCTGGCCCACCGACACCAGGCCCCCGTATCCCGCCAGGAGGTTCCACATGGTGGCTAGCGCCAAGAGGATGAAGAGATTGACCAGGAAGTTGGTGACCCCCTCGACTACCAGGAACGGGAGGGCCGCCAGGACCACGACCACGATGATTCCCAGGCCCCCAGCGAAGAGTCCGGAGTGCTGCGCCCGGGTGACCCGCGTCTGGGCCATCAGGTGGTGACCCGGCGGGGGAAGAAACCCTGGGGGCGGATCGCCAACACTGCCAGGAACACCAGGTGCGGGGCCAGCGCCCCGAAGTTCGAGCTGATCAGGACCCCGACGGTGACCGCGATGCCCAGCACCACCCCGCCGGCCAGGGTGCCCCAGAGCGAGCCCAACCCACCGATCACCACCGCCTCGAATCCGTAGATCAAATAGGTGGGTCCCGAGGTGGGGGAGATGGAGGTGTACATGGTCAAGGAGAGCCCCGCCAGGGCGACTGTCCCAAAGGCCACAGCGGCCGCGAGGCCGAAGATGTGCCGATAGTTGACTCCGACCAGCTGGGCGGCGTCCCGGTCGTCGGCCACCGCCCGGACGATCCGGCCCAACTTGGTCCTGGAGAGCCCCATCTGGATCGCCCCCAGGGCCAGCACCGCTGTCCCCAAGATGGCCACTGAGAGGTAGCTCAGCGAGATCTGGGGGTTTACCTGCACGGATCCGGCCGTGAAGGTGCCGATCGAGATCGAGTGGCCGTTGGCGGTGAAGATCTCCAGCAGCAGATTCTCGATGACCACCGACATGCCCAGGGTCACCAACAGAGGGGTCAGGTGGCCCGATTCCAGGCTCGGTTGAAAGATCAGCCGCTGGACCAGATAGCCACAGACCATCAGCACCCCCACCACGATCAGGAACACCCAGAGCGCGGGCAGGTGGAGGGCCGGGACCAGCGCGACCGCCAGATAACCAGCGACGATCGCGATGTCGCCGTGGGCCAGGTTGAGCACCCCCATCACCCCGAATAGCAGCGAAAGCCCGGCGGCGAACAGCGCCAGCAGGCCGCCCAGGAAGACCCCCTGGATGACGGCGTTGAGCAGGGTCACGAGGCAGCTCCCGCCGGAGCGGCGGCCGACATGCCGAAGTAGGCGGCCTCGATCTCGGCGGTGGTGAACTCGGTGGGGCCGCCCACCAGTGTGGTCCGACCCTCTAGGAGGCACTGGATGCGCGATGCCACGGAGCAGGCCTGGGCCACGTCCTGCTCCACCAGCATGACCGTGAGGCCACTCTCCAAGAGGGCCGGCAGGGAGGCGTAGATTCCCCGAACCACGATCGGCGCCAGTCCCAGGGAGAGCTCGTCGATGAGCAGGATTCGGGGATTGGCCATCAGTGCCCTGGCGATGGCGACGGCGTGCTGCTCGCCCCCGGAGAGCTGCGCTGCACTCTGGCGCCGGCGGCCCGGCATCCAGGGGAACATCTCGTAAATGCGGCTCAGGTTCCACCGGCCGGGGCGAGCTCGGTAGGCGCCGGTCAGGATGTTCTCCTCGACCGTCAGAGACGGAAAGAGCCGTCGTCCTTCAGGTACCAAGGAAACCCCGAGCTCGACCCGCTTGGGGCATGAGAGCCGGGTGATGTCCTGTCCCTCAAGGATGATCCGGCCCCCGCTCGGGCGGTTCAGCCCGGCAATGGCTCCGAGCAGGGTCGACTTGCCCGCGCCGTTGGCGCCGATCACGGCAAACACACTGCCGGCCGGTACTCCCAATGAAACCTCTGAGACCGCGGTCAGCTGGGCGTGCTTGACGGTGAGCGTGTCGACTTCTAGAAGCAGCTGTTCCCCGGAACCGGTCATCCAGGCTCCTCGTCAAGGTGGAGTTCAACTCCGGCATCAGCTGGTCTCCCGGTCGCTTCTTTGTCCACTGCCTCCTCACCGGGCGCGGCTCCCAAGAATAGTTCCTTGACTTCGGGCATCGAGAGCACCTCGTTGGGTTCTCCGTCGCCCACGATATGCCCGGCCGCGAGGCAGATCAGCCGGTCCACGGTGTTGACGATGGCCCGCAGTACGTGCTCGATCCAGATCACCGACATTCCGCTGGCGCGGGCCTGCTGCACGATGCCCACCAGCTGGTCTACCTCGGGGTCGGTGAGACCTCCCGCCACCTCGTCCAGCAACAGGATCCGCGGTTTGGTGGCCAGCGCCTTAGCCAGCTCCAGCCGTTTGCGCGGAAGCAGTCCCAGCGTCCCAGCGGGGCGATTGGCGATCTCGTGGAGGCCCGTCTCCGCCAGGACATCGGCGGCGAAGTCGGTGGCCGCTCGACCCCGGAGGCCCGCCCCCTGATGGGCCGCCACCAGCACGTTCTCGAAGACGGACATGCGTTCAAACGCCCGCGGCACCTGGAAGGTGCGGCCGATGCCCAACCGACAACGACCGGCCGCGTCGAGCCGCTTGAGCGGGGCCCCGTCCAGGAAGACCTCACCGGCGTCCGCGTGGAGATCGCCGCCGATGACCCCGAATAGGCTGGTCTTGCCCGCCCCGTTGGGACCAACCACACCCACAGCCTCGCCCTCGGCGACCGTGAACGTGATGCCATCCGCCACCGTGACCTGGTTGAAGCGCTTGACCACTCCGACCAGTTCCAGGACCGGCGCCGGCGCCATCAGGGGTTTGTGGGTTCGAGGGTCCCGTTGATCGGTACGGAGTTGTTGGCGGAGTTGTCGACGACATACATGGTGTAGGGGTAGTGGGTGCCCTTCTTCCACTGCACGCCGACCGGCTTGATGATCGCCACGCCGGGAGCCGGTCCATCCGTGAAATCCAGGGGCCCGCAGATGCTCTGCATGTTGAGCGACTGCAGCTGCGCCGCGACCTCGTTTTTGTCATGGGGGTCGCTCGCGTTCGCGAAGGCCCGATAGGCCACTTCGAAGAGGGTGTAGGTGGACCCGATCGACTGGGTCCACTGGTCCCCGGTCGAGGTCTGGTAGCCATCCGCCAGCGCCTTGGCCGACTCGCCGGTGAGGGAGGAGTGGTAAGGGCTGTAGGGAGTCCACCACGCATCGGTTGCGATGTTGATTACCAAGTCCCCCAGCGCGACAGTGTCGGCGGGAAACAGCAGCACCTTGGCGACCGTGGCCAGCTTGGGCTTGAAGCCTTGCTCGTTGGCCTGCTTCCACATGGTGTTGAAGTCAGGGGGCAGGGGGCCATTGAGATAGAAGTCGGAGTTGCCGTTCTTGAACAGCGAGATCATGGTGGTGTATTCGGCCTGGCCATCCGGGTAGGCGCCGCCATCGATGTACGAGTACCCGGCCGCCTCGATGATCGGTGGCCATCCCATGCGGAAGGCGTTCCCGTCGGCGTCGTTGGGCCACATGCAGGCGATCACCTTGTCCGTGGAGTACTTCTGCTGGATCCGATTCCACATCGGCACAAAGCATTCGCCAAACTCGGGAACGCCGAAGAAGAACAAGGTGTTGTACTTGTAGGCTTGGGTGGTGCCGGGCGGGGTAGCGCCCAGGCCGGCGTAGTACCACGACTCCCACGGGCAGACGGTGGATACACAGGGGACGCCCTCTGACTCGCACACGGCTGCTACCGGGTTGGTGGTCTCCGGCGCCGAGCTGGTCACGATCATGTCGACCTGGTTCTGGAGGATCAGGTTCTTGGCCACCTGAGAGGCCCGCGTCGGGTCCGACTGGCTGTCCACCTCGATGATCTTGAAGTGGTACGTCTTGCCACCCTTGGTCACTCCCCTGGTGAAGGAGGAGGTCGCATTGATCTGCTTTAGAACGAAGTTGTCGGGAACCGCGAAGCCAGCCAGGGCTCCCGTCTGGGGACTCACGTAGCCGATCGTGATGTCCTTGGTGTTGGAGCTACCACCTGCTCCCTTCAGACCCGGTCCGCAGGCGGCGAGCAGTTCCCCGGTGGCTAAGGCGGCAGCGCCTCCGGCCAATCCCTTCAGGACGGTTCGACGCGAGATCTGTCGCTCAAATGTGGTCGCCATGACCGTCCTCCCGACTCTCAGTACGCGAATGAACGCTCGTACGCGATGCGAACGTCAAGTTGCAGACCTAGTATCTGGGGTGTAGCGGGACGTGTCAATACTGTTCTACGGAAGTGTGGAAGCTCAGGGAATCTGTCACTAGCTAACAGCTCAGGGAATCTGTCACCCCATGGAAAGAGAGCGGGTGACCTTGAGCGCCGGTGAGCAAAGGCGGGTGATGGTACTGAACCATTTGGAGAAGGGGGCGGTGATTTTGGGAGAGGCAGCCGGGCTGCTGGGGATCTCGGAGCGGCAGGTGAAGCGGCTTCGGGCGGCGTACCGCCAAGAGGGGGCGGCAGGCTTGGTGCACGGCAACCGGGGCCGGAGGCCGGCGA
>DATKSR010000124.1:0-4366 GCA_035531555.1 Candidatus Dormiibacterota bacterium | reverse complement strand
CTGACCCCAACGACCACAGCGGAGGCGCCCAGGTAGGCGAGAAACGCACCATTGATGCCTCGCGCCGCCTCATAGGTCATGTCGGAGAAGAGGCTGACGACACCTATGAGGACGACGAAGACTAGGGCGGACCTGGCCAGGCTCGCGCTTTGGGTCCTACGCGGTTTCCTTGATGTTTCGCTCTGCACCCTAACCTCCAGATCTGGTGGTCAGGGGCTATTAGCTCGACTGCGAGCGATTCCAGGGATGTCTATCCCGCGGCGAGCTCCATCGCCTTGCCAGAGCAATGTAGCATCGGCGACTCCCATTAGGCCTAAGCCGCTGTATGCGGGCGGATCGTAAGCCTTATCGCGTGACGCGTTACGAATCCAACCCCGTGTGGCCAGCTGACACCGGTGCCGTATAGGCCCGTCAGCTTCAGGAGTGAGGCCTCACGGTCCTGCCCTGTGCGTCCACAGCCGCGCCGCGCTGTGATTATCGAACCGGGTGCCTCACGGTCCTGACAGTTGTGTCAACTGATACATAGCTGTGCGCACGCACCAAGTCCCTGTCGTTCAAGTTCAGATCGGCCGACCATCGCGACAAACTTGGCAACCTCGTTGAGAGGTTCTCCACGAATCTGTGCCCCGGCTGTGCCCCGCCGACAGCGGATGACGTCCAAAATCGGCGATTTTGAACTCGAAATTGGTCGGGGGCGAGGTGTGCGATTTCACCACATCGTGGACACTTTTCAGGGTCTTGAGAAAATCCGATCTCAAGAGTCCCCCCAGGAGGCCACGCCGGCCACGTCGCCCACAGAGGGCCCGTTTTCGAATACGCGTCGACGCCGTGGCGTCGTCGGGGCCTTGAATGTCAGTTCCAGCTGAACCTGCGCCTGGGCCTTGAAAAAACTGTCCACGATGTCCTGAGACATGACATTGGTCGGGGAGGCGGGACACTATTTGAACCGACCGGGCGAAGTCCGCGGCGTCCTCGATCTCATCAGGGCCCACCGTGACCGGCTCGAGAGCCTGGCGCAACGGTAGCGGTCTGGTGAACGCGTTGAATGATTACGTTCTGGCTGCATCATTTTGTTATCAATCGCCCAGGCGACAGGGACACGAGCCCCTGGGTGCCCCGTGTTCGCTATAAGTGCATTCAACTTGAACTCGGGCATGTGGACCAGACCAGCTCTTGGCGTCGTCGACCGTCCATCAAATGCGACGCCCGGCAGGCCGCCCCACTTCCAACTTGCCCGACTCGGGCCTCAGCTCGGCGATCTCTGGTCCCAAACCGGACCTGTTGGCCTACCGTATTCGGCTCGATCTTAGCCCCACCGACCTAATTTTGGGCGCAAGTCTCTTAACTCCTTGCCCCACATCCAGCCAGAAGTGGCGGGCGGAGTCGGCGCTGAACTGGATACCGGGGGGAATTAAGTGGCTGCGCCTGACGCCTGGGACCTCACGCTCTGTACCACGTTTGCGTTGTTCGCGAAGACGGCCAGCTGCTGCGGTGCCTCGCATATCGATGCGCCGGGACGACCATGCCTCTCGTCCGTCACGATTTTCTAGATTTCAATGACAACTCCCCATGGGGGCCGGTCCACCGCTTCCAGGCTCTGTTCCCCATAGGACCCCCGTCAGCTCGCACTATCACGTACAGGGTTCCGGAGCTGAGTGACTTCGAGAACAACTCTCGGTCGGTTGTCGCATTGTAGATTCTGAACTCCCACGGAAGGGATGGCGCCCCCTTTAGCGACACATCAGTCCCGCTACCGCAAGCCACGATGACCGGAGGTGCCCCACTCCATGCCACGACCCGCACCGCTGGCCCGTCGATGTTTTCTACGTGGATACCTGGCGCGGCGCCGAAAGGAGTCGTACAGGCGGCCAACAAGGTTGCCGCGACAATGGCCGCGGCGAGCGATGCTGATCTAACTGAAGTCACAGCAGTCCCCTCAGAGTCTCAAATAATTCGGGTGACTTGGCGGCCCAGACGACCGGCTGTCTCGATCCTCCGACGTACACACCCTGACAGCCCGTCGCCTCCACCTTAACCATGGTGCTCGTTCCATCCCGCCCCTTTGAAGACTCTGGAGCGATCACTAATCGATGCCTCAATACAGCAGCACAGGCCATGTGTGAGCGGGCATTAAGACAGCCGACCCGTCTGGGGCAACGATGTAGACGTCGGCTTGGTCCGAACCCCCAACGAAGCCAAGGCCGATGGCGACGCGATTACCAGTTGGGTCTGCCCGTACGCCGCCATAGCCGCCTGGAAGTCCTGCCGAGCTCCAGAGTTGCTTCCCAGACCGCCAATCCACGAGCGCGGCCAAGGTCGTTTGTGCCGTCTGTCCCACCAGAAGGGAGTTGTTGCTGGAGAAGCCGTGCGCGATGAAGTCGCTGAGCGTGCCCAACTTGACTCCGTTGTCTGCGCGGCGAATCGTGGTTGTCGAGACGTGGCTGTTCCCTGTAGGCACGGACTCGGCGATGATCGAGCCATCAGCCGTTGCGGTTACCCAGGCTCCCTCGGGACCATAGTCCACCGTCCGGATGATGGCGCCGGTTGAGAGTCGAAACACCCACAGGCGCCCTGCGGATACACCTTGGCCAAGCTCCGCCACGATGGCGCGGTCGGTCGCAACATCGCATGCGAGAACCGGGTAGGTCGCATTGTCGAAGTAGGTGGTGAAGCCACTGGCGACGATCCGCGGCGCCTGGCCTGGCACATCCGTTTCCAAGCGCATGACCGAGCCGGTGACGCGCGTCTTGGGCTCTGCCTTGCACAACAGCTGGCCGTCGGCGGAGAACGTGGCCGAATTGTCTTTCCCCGGCCAGGGAAGGGTCGCTAACCGGCGACCCTGGCGGTCATAGACTATCCCGCTGGCTATGTACCGCGATCCATCTGGGGATTGCGCCGACATACCTGCCCCTGCGGGAGGCTGACCGCCTAGGACTCCGCTGGTCGACGCGTCCCAGCTGATCGCGCGGAGCTGACTCTCGCCTCCGATCTGGAAGAGCAGAACCGGCCCGCTGTACGTCGCCGGAAACTGCGAGTCGGAGACTGAGATACGGCTCGGACTCGGCGTTGGCGTGGCTGAAGGAGGCGAGGTACCGGGAGCGGGCCCCGCCTTGTGTATGGACTCGCGGGCGCCGAACACAAGCGTTGCCACTACTGCGACGGCCAGGAGTCCGGCCACGAGAGCCAGCGCCCAAGGCTGGCGCTGCGATTCAAGGTCGCGGCGCTGATGGACGGCGGCCCGCACGGACTCAGCTCTCAGCGCCGGCGGCATCGGCGAACGGGCCAGCTCCTGCTCGAATGCCGCGGTGATGCGGTCGCGCTGCCGGTTCGTCATCCTGCCACCTCCACCATGTTCAGCCGGAGCTTGACCACCGCACGGTGCACGCGCGATTTCGCGGCTTGGGGCGAAATCTTGAGGATCCTCGCAACCTCTACCAATGGCACGTCCAACGAGAAGAAGAGGAAGAGGGCAGCACGATCGGTGGCGGACAGCTTGCCCAGAGCCCGATTCAAGTCGAGGTCGGAATCAATTTCCCCGCCAGGAAAGTCCTCGCGTCCACGAATCGAGGGCACCTTCACCACCGACCACCAGCGGGTCCTCCGGACCGTGCGGCAGTGGTTGGCCAGTATTGCGAGGAACCAGGGCCGCATCGGCGAGTCTTGGCGTAGCTGGGGGAGCTTCGTCCATGCCTTGAAGCAGGTCTCCTGCACCGCATCCTGCGCTTCCTGGCTGTCTCTGAGCATCACGACCGCGAGCTTGTAGGCCGGCTCTATCAACGGCCCAACCAGGGCGTCGAAGGCAGCGTCATCGCCGCCCCTCGCGGACTCGATTAGGCCGGCTTCTGTGCCAGGGATAGTACCCACCACCTCCTATATGACGCGCTGGCGGCCCCGTTGGTTCCGTTCAAGATTCCGCTGTGCCAACCCAGGGCCTTTGAGCCCATGCAAGCGTTGGGGTCCGGCAAGTCAGAAGGGACGTCTCAATTGGGGACCGGAGATGCACAGCAGTTCAACCTGGAATCGGCCTGGCTCCGAATACGGCACCGGCCTCCTGTTCCCCGCAGCTGGCTGCTGGGACATCCGCGTCACTGTGGCGAGCTGACTGGCGACGTCTATGTCGATGTGAGCTGACTCCGTCTGCCGGACTTGTTTGGAGACCTGAGGTGCGGCCGCCGACCTGGGCCGGCACGATTCCAATCTACGTTGATGCACACGATCCTCTGGATGCCCCGTATTTTCTTAAGGTGTACGGATTCAGCCGGCCCGAGGTACACGGCCACGCCTTGAAGTGCGCCCGACTGGATATACAGCCACGGCGACTCGAATTTGAACCCGGGGCCTCACGGTCCCGAACCGTCTTGGTTGC
>DATKSR010000123.1:0-5178 GCA_035531555.1 Candidatus Dormiibacterota bacterium | reverse complement strand
CGCGGGGGAAGGCCGCAGGTCGGGGGGGGGCGGCAGGTCAGTAGTGGAGGACCGCGTTGTTCCCTCGTCGTTGATGCGTGCTGTGGGGAGGCTGGCTAGCACCTTGGCCGAGCACACCCCGTGGAATCGGTCCAGCAGCCTCGACGACGGACTAAGCTGGATGCCCGATCCGCTGACACCCCAGCCCGCGCCCTCGCTTCCCCGGGTCCGGCGGCGGGCAGGCATTCCGATCGCCTTTTTCGCGGCTCTGCTTCTTCTGGCGGCGCCGGTATTGGTGCTCGATTCCGCCATTGGATCCAGTTTTTCGCTGTTCGCTGCCTCCATTACCGGCGTCCCCCAGACCTTCCAGGCCGCCTCGAGCTTTGATCCCCCCACCCCGACGAACACGGCCGATGGTTCCAGCGCACTGGGCGCGCTAAACATCAAGAACCTAACGAGGTCGACGCCCAGCCCCAGCGGAACTAGCACGTCTATCCCCACCGCGATTCCATCTGCCACTTCCACGCCTAGCCCATCTGCCACTTCCACGCCTAGCCCATCTGCTACTCCGACGTCGAGCCCGACCAGCACCCCGACCCCAACGCCGGATCCGTCGGTCAGCCCGTCTGGCTCCGGCTGAGAGGGAAGTCGACGATGGTGGATCCCTACGTGCCGCCGATGAGGAGACGCCGCAACCCGGTCCTAAGGGTCCTCGAGACGGTGGTGGCGGTCGTCGTCATTGTCCTTGTGGTGCTGGCCATCTTCCTCGCGGTCTCCCTGCGCCACGGCGCCGACGGTCAGACCAGCGTGTTCGGACGCCCGGTCTACTCGGTTGACAGCGGTTCGATGACGCCCACCTTCGACACCGGCGATCTGATCGTCGACAAGACGATCTCGGCGACAGCCGCCGAGCATCTGCACAAGGGGCAGATCATTACCTTTCGGGCGACCGCGGCAGTCGGCAGCACGGCTGGATTGGTGGTCACCCACCGAATCTATGCGGTAGTCAGGAACCAAAGCGTTGCAGGTGGACCCGGCGTTGAGTATCAGACCAAGGGGGATGCCAACAATGCCCCGGATGTCGGGGTGGTGGCGCCATCGGCGATCCTGGGGCTGTACCAAGGGCAGCGCATCCCCTTTGGCGGGTATGTGCTCAGCACGCTGCACCAACCGATCACCTTCGTGGTCCTGATCATGACCGTGGTCGTCTACCTGGCCGAGGAGCTGATCCGGCGGAAGTGGATCGCCCTCGGCGCGCAGGATGTAAGGCGCAAGCGCGAAGCGAAGGACCGCCAAGGCGAATTCTGATGACCATACAAGACCTCTCTGTAGGTGCAGGCCAGCGACATTTGGAGGAAGCAGCCACATATTGAGTTGAAGCGATATTCGCTCTCAGCGACGCGGCGGTAGCTATTACATAATCAATCAGGATCAACGGAAACGGGAGAGAACACGAATGAATCTATTCACTAAGCGCTTCGGGCTCGTGCTCGCCGGCGTGGTTGGCGTTGGCGCTATCGCTGCCCTGGCAGTGGGAGCGAGCTTTGCGCTCTTCACTTCCACCGCTAACGGTCCAAGCCAAACCTTTACCGCAGGTACGGTGCGCCTTAACACCACCGCAACCGGAACATGCACGGGTATCTCGAACCTGGAACCCGGGGACAGCGGCACCTGCGCATTCACGGTCACCTATGCAGGCTCGCTGGATGCTTACATCGGAGCCAGGGTAGTGTCGGCTAGCGAGGGTAGCCTGTTGGGGAGCGAACTCCAATTCGCGCTCAACGACCATCCGACAAACGGCACCACTCCTGTCCTCATCGGTAGCGGCCCCGATCGCACCTACACGGCCACTCTGGCCTACCGGCTGCCCAGTGGCGCCGGCAACACCTACCAGGGGCTGTCCACAACTCTGAGCGTGGTGTTTTACGCTGTTCAGTGCTCGAACAACGGACTGCTCGCGGATGGCACTCTGGACCTCGGCACGAACGCGACCTGTGCCGACCCCGGCCCGGCGTCCTGGACCGAGACCCCGGCGAATGCGCCCGCGAGCTCCAACTTCTCCATCAGCAGCAACGATGGCACTAGCGGGTTCAGTCCGTCGACCGTGGCCCCGGGCGGGACCACTGGCCTCGGATACACTGTGTATGAGAACGGGTACTACCCCGACGCGACGGTGACGGTCACCTGGCCCACCGGTGATCTGAGCTTCACGGGCAACGGCGACACCTCGGCCCTGTGCACCTCTAACGCCAGCAGCGTCACCTGCACCTACACCGACTTTGCCCACGGCTACAAGTCGGACACCCTCAACTTCACGGTTGGTTCTGGTGTCTCCGGGGCGGTCCCGGTGACCATCACGATTACCGGATTCGGTGGCCAGCCAAGTACTCCGGCGGCGAGCGCAACCGCCACAGACACTCTGAATGTGAGCTAGCCGCCAACAGGACAGTTCACGGCCCGACCGCGAATCGCGGGGGGCTGGCGGCCGAGAGGTCGCCGGCCCCCCAATCAATCCGAGAAGAAAGTGAGCCCGAGGGCATGCAATGAAGGTCCGAAAATGATCACTGGCTGGCTGCGATCGCGAGACCTACCGGCTCTCAGGGCCGGGGGAGAGTTGGGCACGCTGGCGCTCGTGCGCGGCTTGAAGGTTGGTCTCGCGCAATCGGCTGGCAACCGATCGGCGATTTCGTATGTCGGCCCAAAGTTGGTGATCAGCCCACCGGAGGACGCAGCCGATCGAGCCGTGATCCCCATGGATGTCGATGCGCTGGGTCTCGCCAGTAACCTGCTGCCGCCGTCTTGCTGATGCCAGCCGTTCCCCGTCGGCTGTGGTCTGGTTTGGTGCTAGCCGGGTTGGCAATCGGGCTAGCCGGACTCATCATCGGGGTGGCGGCGGCGAGTCCCGCCTCGGCAGCCTCGCTCGGTGCCTGCGGTGCCTCGATAGCGCTAGCTCCGGGCGACATCGGTTCCTGCTCGGAGGTGGTGAGCGACACCGGTAACAGCACGTCCGCCCAGGTGGACGTAGCGCTGGTGATTAGCACCACCTCCACGTCCGGAGGCGGGACTCCAGGAAGTGGTGTAGGGACCGAGGCGGTCCTGGACGGTCTAGCCAACGGACTGCAGGTGACCGTCAAGGACACCAACACGAACCAGACCTTCAATCTGGGGACCATCTACTGCCGCACCGACTCCAGCCAGTTGCGCCGTGCCCCCTACTATCCCAAGGCCGCCTACTGCGCCAGCACCTCGATTTCGCAAACCGTGGCCACGAATGTGGATAACGCTAAGTTTGGCGACACCTTCGAGATCAGCTGGTCCTTCCCTCTGGCTGCCGGCAACCCGTACCAGGGGTCGGGCGCAAGAATCCAGCTCGCCTCCACTTACACCGGCACCGGTGGGAGCGGGACTTTGGGGGCCAGCACCGGACCGGACGGGGGCCAATTGGCGGCCGGCACTCCGACGACCGGGGCTCGGCTCCCGGAATCGCTAGGGCAGCTTCTTCTAGGAGCCGGTGTTATTTTGGTGCTGGCTGGGATGTTCGCCTATATGAGGGGCCAGCGTAATCGCCCCTTCGAGCCCCCAATGTCGCGGCAGCCACCGACCTCCTGAGGCGACTGTCGTCCGGCTGAGGGCTAACTCGTCCGGGCCAGTATCGCCCGACCTAGCGCCGCTGTTGCCGCCAGTGAGATGGCCAGGAAAACGACGGCGGCGATCAGAAAGCTCAGGGGGTCGCCGTAGGGAGGGTTGCCTCCGAGGAGCAGCTGAAAGCCCTCATGCAGATAGCTGAAGGGCAGGACCTGCGCCACCCAGTAGCGGAAGCCCACCGCCGGCACCCCGGTGAACAGTCCCGAGAGGAACAGCAGAGGCGCCAGGACTACCGCGAGGTAGAGCATGGCTTCCCCGGCGTGGTCGGTGAGGGCGGCGATCCCCAGGCCGATGGCCCCGGAGAAGGCCAGTGCCGAGAGAGCCAGCAGCCAGGTGGTCGCCAGGGTGGCCGGGTCAGGCCGATCGGCGATAGCGATGACGGTCAACACCAAAGTGGCCTGGAGAGCGTCCACTAACCACCCCGCGAAGAAGAGCTCCAAACCCACCCGCCAGGCGGGCAGCGGCAGGACCGCCAACCGGTCCAGCCAACCCGAACCTCGGGCGCGGGTGATGGTGACCCCGGTTCCCACCGTTCCCACCATGGCGAACAGGACCGTCAGGAGCATGCCGGCGAAGAAGGGCGGCGCCCCGGTCGTCACCAGCGGGATCACCAGCACTAAGGGGAAGGCCAGCTTGATAACTAGCGCGCGGCGCCGGGCCAGCGTTCCCCGCAGCTCCAGCTGCCAGAGCTGGGTCGGCCGTGGCCGCGGCATCCTAGCCACGCTGGACTGAGACCGGTTGAGGGCTACCTCGCTGCGCTCAGTCATGGAGCGGCCGCCCGGTCAGCTTGAGAAAACAGTCCGACAGCCCGGGGTCCTGCACCTTGAGGTCCACCAGGTGGGCGTCGAGGTCTCCCAAGGTGGCGAGGATGTCGGGGAGAAGGCCATCTCGCTGCCGGGCTAGGATCAGAAGACCCCCGGTCGCGTCCGCGGCGCTGACTACCCCCTCCACTCGGCGCACCGAGGCGGCGGGAGATGGCCCCCGGTAGCTGAGCTGGATCTCTCTTGTGCCCCCCAACTCAGCCAGCAGATCACTCAGCGGGGCATCGCGAACCGCATTCCCGTCGACCAGGAAGCAGACCCTGGTCGCCACCTGTTCCACGAAGTCGGTGTCGTTGGTGGAGATGCAGCTGGCCAGCCCCATCCGGGCGCGACGGCGCAGCGCCTCCGCCAGCCACTGGCAGCCGCTCACGTCCAGCCCCAGGGCGGGCTCGTCCAAAAGGAGGAGCGGTGGGTCTCCGACCAGCGCCTCGGCCAGCAGCACCCGCCGGCGCATGCCGTAGGAGAGGCGGGAGAGGGGATCCCCTCCGACCTCGGTCACCGCCGCCTCCTCTAACGCCGGTTCCCAGAGGTCACTCCGCACCTTCCGGGCGGTTGCGAAGAAGGCCAGGTTCTGCCGGGCGCTCAGCTCATCGGCGTGGGCGGTGGCGTCGAAGACCACCGCCAATTTCGCCCGAGCTGCCTGGCGATCGCCATCCCCGAACCAGGTCAGCTCCCCCGAGTTGGGGCGAGTCCTGGTCGCCAAACAGCGCAGGAGCGTCGTCTTGCCGCTCCC
>DATKSR010000122.1:0-4668 GCA_035531555.1 Candidatus Dormiibacterota bacterium | reverse complement strand
ATGGCGGACCTTGGCGTCGGCGAAGACCAGCTCGATGAACTGCTTGCGTTTCCGGAGGGCTGCCCGGCCGGCGGCCGTCTCCATGTGGGTGCGGGCGGCTTCGAGCAGCTCATGGTCGAAGGATCGCGTCACGGTCCGGGCCCGTAAACCAGGACCGCACGCTTGGCGTACTGGACAAGTCGGGCAGACCCCGAATGGGGCACGGTACACCTGCTGGCGGGAAGACAGGTTGTCGTGCGTGCGGCGGAGTTGCTGCCCTTGAGGACAGACGTAGTGATCGTGCTCGGCGTCATAGACGAACTGCTCGCGATCCCAGCCCCCGTGGCGATTCGCGGTGGACCAGCTGGGGATGCTGGCGACCACTCCACGGTCGGCGCAAGCCTGGAAGGCGGTCACGGTGGCATCGCCAGTGTCCGCCACCGCCTCCTGTGGTGGCGACCCAACCGTGACATGGTGTTGATCGAGAATCGCCGACAGACCCTGCCCATCGCCATGGCTGGCCGGGACCGCGGTAACGATCCGGGATCGGCCACCGTCCACGGCCATGTGCACCTTGTGCATCAGGCGGGCCTTCTGGCGAGGTGAGTGACTGATCAAGGCGGCATCCGGGTCGGTGCGGCTGACCACGAGCGCGCCCAGCCTCTGGCTCCCATTCCAAGCGGGCCAGGTAGGCCGCTGGCTGCCCCGGCAGCTGCCGGAGCAGGGTCCGGGACTGCACTGACTTGGTCGAGGCGTCGGCCGCCACCAGGGTCGAGTCCACATAGAGGCGACGGCCCTGGATCAACCCGCGCTCTCGACAGAGCCCAACCACCCGCTGGAAGAATTGCGCGTACACGGCTGACCCGAATCGCTGCCTGGCCCTGGTGAGCACGCTGTGGTCGGGGATCGGTTCGGTCAACTCGTAGCCAAGGAACCAGCGCCAGGCCAGATTGAGTGCCGCCTCCTCACACAGTTGGCGCTCGCTCCGGATGTTATAGAGGTAGCCCAGCAGTGCCAGCTTGAACAGCACCACCGGGTCCACCGACGGCTGTCCAGTGTGGCTGTAGAGCGGCCGGACCGGTGGCCGAATGAAGCTGAAGTCGACACAACTGGCCAGCTGTCGCACCAAGTGACCCGGCGGCACGACGGCATCCAGCGCGAAGTTGATGTAGAGCTCCGGCTCGACGGTCTTCTGTCCCATCATGGGCGGGCCCTCGATCTTTGCTACCCACCCGCCCAGTCCCCGGCGCCATTCTCTCATCCCGTGCCGAGTTCGGCAACAGCCTCCTCGATGGGACTTGACTACCACCAGCACTACCAGCCACGCCGACCTCCGGAAGCAACAGCCCTTCCGTGAACTCGTCTAGCCCTCACGCGAACCCAGCCCGGGCACCCTAAACGCCCGAAGAAGCCCGCCTATTAGAGCATAATGCCCGACCAAGATCGTGACTACGACCGTGCCCTCTGTCCCTACAAGTGCAACCATCTGCCTGTATGTAGAGTCGCTGACCGATCGCGTAACAGTTAGCTCGTGACAAAACTGCCACACTGTGCGAACGTCGCCGGGGGCATCAACGTCTCCGATGGTTGGGTCGACCAGCTGTTCGACAACTTCCAAGGACAAGCCCACTTGCATGCCCCTCTGCTTGTGGACGGCCAGCATATATTCGGCTTGCCAGACGGCACCAGACGTTAGGATCGCTGTTTCATAGAGATGCGCCGGAACCCGTTCACCAGACTGCAGCTGGCGAGCCAGGCTGCGAAGACACTCTCCAACATCTGGAACGGTGATGACCGCATTGAAGGGGCCGAGGAGGCTTCCGTCACCGGCCAACAGGTGCGAGTCGTTACCGCCCGCGTCGTCTAGGAGTCTCCTATAAAGCCCTCGCTGCTCAGCGGACAGATGCTCGGGGAGCAACAACTCAAGCCGCGGTACCGATTCAGTCGCCATCACCCAACCCTTGTGCCGCATGCCGACTCAACGTCGCTCCGAGAAAGTCTAGCGCCTTTGTGACAACCTCGCATTGCCTCACCGAGAATCTGACTCTCGGGCGATCGTTGCCCTGTCAAGGAATCTGACCGGGGCCAGGGCTGAACCGCCCCGGGAAAGTTGGAGACTCCATTCGTTGAGAGGATGGAGAGATGACAAGCACGGCGAGGTATCCGCAGGAGCTGCGGGAGCGGGCGGTGCGGCTGGTGCTGGAGCACGGAGGCGAGTACCCCTCGGAATGGGCAGCGATTGAGTCGATCTCGGCCAAGTTGGGGATGACCAAGGAGACGTTGCGGCGGTGGGTGCGCCGAGCCCAGGTGGACGGGGGTTGCGGAGCGGTGTGACGACGTTGGAACGGGCGCGGATCCGGGAGCTGAAACGGGAGAGCCGTGAGCTGCGGCGGGCCAACGAGATGGCGGATTCAAGTGGTGAGGGCAACGACCCTGTGAGATATCAGGATGATCGATCACAGGAGGACGTTGGTGCGAGGCTATTTGACCCACGAACAGAAGCAAATGGGGTTCCGGCTGAAGGCCCAGGGATGGTCTTTGGTCGACATCGGACGAGAGATTGGCTGCTCCGCTCCCATGGTCGGCTTGATGGTGCGCGACGGGAGGTTCCGGCAAGGCATCCCCGATGCCTGGTCGCCGAGGCCGGGATGCCTGACGATCCTCGACCGTGAACAGATCCTGCTCGGCCTCGGTCGAGGAGAGTCCATGAGCGCCGTCGCGCGGAAGCTTCGCCGCTCCCCGTCGACGATCACCCGGGAGGTCGGCTCCAACGGCGGCCGAGGCAGCTACTCCGCCTGGCACGCCCATCAGCGTGCCAGGTCGCTGTGCACGGCGTCCCAAGCCGGCCAAGCTTCGCCGGGGCCCGCTCCTCCGCGAGGTCTCACGCTGGCTGAAGGAACTGTGGTCGCCTCAGGAGATCGCTCAGCGGTTAGCGTTGGATTTTCCGGACAACCCTGAGATGCGTGTGAGCCACGAGACCATCTACCAGTCGCTGTTCGTCTAGGGTCGCGGCGAGCTGCGCCGCGAGCTGGCCCGTTGCCTGCGCTCGGGACGTACCGCCCGCCGGACCCGAGGGCGTCTCGAGGGGCGCGGGCAGCTCCCCGGGATGGTGATGCTCAGCGATCGTCCACCCGAGGCGGCTGATCGCGCTGTCCCTGGTCATTGGGAAGGGGATCTCATCCTCGGGAAGGGCGGGAGGAGCGCCGTGGGCACCCTCGTCGAGCGCACCAGTCGGCTCGTCCTGCGCTTGCCTCTCCGTGAGGGACGCTCGGCGAGCAGCGTTGAAGCCGCGATGCGCACTTCGGTCGCGACACTGCCCGAGGAACTCTGCCGGACCATAACCTGGGACCAGGGCGCCGAGATGGCCAACCATGCAAGCTTCACGGTGGCCAGGGGCGTCCCAATCTACTTCTGTGATCCCCATGCCCCTTGGCAACGTGGTTCGAACGAGAACACCAACGGGCTCCTGCGCCAATACCTACCCAAAGACACCGACCTCTCTACCTAATCCGCCGCCGCCCTGCTCAGGATCCAGCACAGCCTCAACAGCCGGCCACGCAGGACACTCGGCTATCTGGCACCATTGGAGAAGCTCGCAGAGATCGTTGCGACCACCGCTTGAATCCGCCCAAGCCCTTCGACGAGTTCCTTCACGGCCACGGACTCGCGCAGCCCGGCAATGGACCACCGCAGTGGCAGCCGTTGCAGTCACGCACCGACCGCAAGCACTGCGGGGGCGAGAAACGTCCGGTACACCTCCCGAGCTACGTAGCGCTTCAAGCAGCGGATGATCTCTCGCTTGGAGCGCCCTTCCAGTGTCCGACGGACCATGTAATTCCGGGTCTCCTGGTCGCTGGCCAGACGCACCATGACAATCCGCCAGAGCGCATTGTTGGCGATTCGGTCGCCTCCCCGGTTGAGCCGATACCGGTTCGTCTTGCCGGACGAGGCCGGGATGGGCGAAGCCCCACACAGGCTGGCAAAGGACGCCTCCGACCGCAGACGCTCACGGTTGTCTCCCGCCGCTACCACGAGTGCACCGGCTACGTCCGGCCCCACTCCCTTCAGGCGGCAGAGCGCCGGTGCGGTGGACATGGTCAGGCGGCGCAACTCTAAATCTAGGAATTCGATCTCATCGGTCAGCGCTTGATAGCGTGTGGCCAGGCTGCGGAGCGCCAGCTTGTTGGCGGCGGTGGCAGTGGTCGCTAGGCCCGGGCGGAAGGCCGCCGCACGCTGGACCAACTTCTCCATCGACAGCTTGCGGAACTCCTCACGCAGTGGTGCTGGGGCGCAGACGAGGATCCCTTGCACCTGGTTGGATGCTTGGGTCCGAGCCTTGAGGGCAGAGCGGCGGACGACCCGGAGGGCCCGGACCATCCCCACGGTCTCAGTGTCGGCCTTGGCAACGCCATGGACTTCGCCAGCCAGCACGGGACGAGCAGCCGCCTCGGCGTCAATCGGGTCCGACTTGCCCCGTACGAGCCAGTCCTCTCCACTCCGAAGGCGACCACAGACCCCAGTCCGCGGGCCCACACCAGTACCTGGCGATACCCCGCCGGTGTGGTGGGGATCTCCAGGTGGCCCAGCGGACGGCCCAGTTGGTCGAAGGCGGCGGCCACATGGACTTCGGCGTGGGTGTCGATTCCGACCGTTACTTCCGCAATCGTCTGTGTCATGCTTGGCGCTGTC
>DATKSR010000121.1:0-4941 GCA_035531555.1 Candidatus Dormiibacterota bacterium | reverse complement strand
TCTTGACCTCTGCGGAAGCGCATAGTCTCCTCGCAGAAAACCCAGCTCACTATGAGCAAGTCATCCGGCCCTATCTAGTCGGAGAGGACATTGCCGACGATCCAGCACAGTCACCTCGACGCTGGATCATCGACTTCGCGTCCATGCCGCTAGAAGAAGCGCAGAAGTTTCCCCGCGCGCTCGCGCTGGTAGAGCAACGGGTCAAGCCTGAGAGACTTGGCAATCGCGATGTACGGTTCAAGCGTGACTGGTGGCTCTTCGGCCGCCCCCGAGGTGAGATGCGGACCGCGATCGCGGGCCTGCCCCGTTACCTTGCTGGGAACCGGGTGGGCAAGCGCCTGCTCCTGACGTGGTGTGAGCCGGCTTGGTGCCCAAGTGACCTAACGATCGTCTTCGCCTTCGACGACGACTACGCCTTCGGTGTTCTCAGTTCCGCGGCTCACCTGGCGTGGGCGCGCAGGTGGTCCTCCACCCTCGAGGATCGTCTGCGCTATACGCCATCTACAGTGTTCACAACCTTTCCGTGGCCCTATCCCGTGTCTGCCTCACAAAGGGAGGCAGTCGCATCTGCCGCATCTGGCTTGCTCCGACTTCGGAGCCAACTGTGCCTGCAATACAAAGTAGGGCTCACCCGGCTCTATAACACCATGGAAGACGGCGGATACCGCGGACTCTCCGACCTTCACCAGCGGCTCGACCGGGCCGTAGAGAACTGCTATGACTGGCCGGACCAACCTGGTCGGGACCCGGGAGCGCTCGTGTCGCTCCTAGCTTCGAAGAACGCTGAGATCGTGGCTGGGGCGCAATATCAGCCATTCGGTTCTGGACGACCTGGCTCCGAACCGGCTCGTTGAACAAACTTCCTAGTGGCGGCGAGTGTGCCGCCCGCCAAGACCGCTGATGTCTAGGAGGATCCACCCCGACGTCGCCGAGCGGCGACAAGGGCAGGCCGCTCGCCGGCTAAGAACAGGAGAGTTTCGTAAGGGTCGCACAGCTCGTCGGGGGCCACGAGTGGGACAGGGTGGCAATCAATGCATCTGTTTTTGTGGAAAACAAGCTCCGAACATAGGCCGCAATCCCAGCAAGTGTGACCGGAAGCACGAACGTATTCAAACTGGCGCTCGCCCAGGACAGGTTCAAGCTCGGTGACAGCGAGAGTGAGCGCCAAGGCTGGCAGCAACTTGCGCCCGACTACGCGATGCCATCCGGAATCGCAGCGGACACCGGATCGATCCCCGCGAAGATGGGAAGCGGGACGCACTCGGGGTCCTCGGTCTGGCTAGTCTGCTTTTCACAGAGATTCGGCACAAGTCTGGCGACCCGCCCAAGCTGCGTAACCCCTGAAGCGTGACTTTGGTACGGAGCGTGGCCTGAGTAGTCCGGGTAGATGCCCTCGTTCAGATACGGACCTGTGAGCAAGGTCGGCGGTACGAAGCGATGCCAAAGACTCGCCGATCAACCTATGCGTGACGTCCGGGAGCCGCCGTTGAAGAAAACACACTCAGAGGTCAGGATTAGTCCGTGCAAGAGCCCGTCATGTTTCGGCTGCGGCGAGCAGATAGCGGTCCACGGATTGGAGAACCACCTTGGCCCTCAGCGCCAACAGATCGTACGGAATTATCTCCACACGGTGAAGCGACCTGTTCAATTCGCCCAGTATTCGCGTCGAGTGCTTCGCCATTCCATCTGCCCTGCCGATCACAATCATCAAACGAGGATCCCGCGAGTGAGAAAGGCCAAGGAGATCCTCGGTCGCGTCCGCATGCCTTGTCAGCCTATCCCGGTAAACGTGGACCTGGGCAAGCGCCACAGCCAACTCATGACTCAAGGCATATGAACTCGCAGGCGGTGCGGACTCACTGTCGCGGTGGTCAGTTGTGACGATAATGGGATCCTGCGGACTTTTCAGTTCTAGCAAGTCGTGGAAGCCGTCGAGACGCTCCAGGAAGAAATCCATCGTCCCTCCCAGAAGGGGTTGTCTGGCTCGAACATGCACGTAGTCGAGGCCTAACAGCCACGGAGTCCTCTCGATGAAGTCCTGCATTGCCGTCTCGCCGGTGCGAGGGTCACGAAGTAGGGCTTCGTAGTCCTCCACGGCACGTCTGGCGTCAGCCACTCGGTCGCGGGCACGCTCGCCCAGCACGGTCCCCGCGATCTCTCGCCCGCCGGGATCAGCCGTCACTTGGCGCAGTAGCTCAAGTCGCCTCTCCCGACTTGTGCCCGGACCGAAGATCCTAGAGAGTGCGGAAACCACATCTTTGCCCAAGTCATCAAGTGCATGAAGCGCACTAAGGATCTCGGGGATGTTCGGTCGCCGCGTTGCGTCCCCTACGAGCCCCCGGTTTCGAAGCTCTGCGAGGCGTGCTGGGTCCGCCGATGCCCAAGCCGCAATCTGCTCGATCGTGAGTTCCCGGTGACTCAGAGCCTCGGTAACGTCGGTTGGGCCGTCGGCAAGTTCGTCTAGGTGCGGGAGTCGTGTGATGCCTGGGCCGACCCGCCGAGCCAGATACGAGAGGGCAGCATCCGCCGTAGCCTCGCGATATCTCGGCAGATTGACAACAAAGACGTACTGCGACTCGGTCTCCCGAATCCCCTCGTCGATATCACCTCTATCTGTCAACAGTAGGACTGGTGTCTTGTCCTTAGGACATGCGTCGAGAACGAATTTGGCGAGGCACTGCCCATGCCGAAACTGCGCGCGCTGATCACGGAAGCAAGATCCCCACTCAAAGTCATAGAAGAGAGCGATTCCCCAGAGTCGCGTAGTACTTCCAGGCCGATAATTCACCGGCCGATCCCAGGGGAGATCTAGGTCCATAGCACCGTCAATCTACTTTGCCGCCACTGTTTTAGCTACACAAACAGGTGTTCGGCCTTTGCTGCACCGATCAGTCGAGCATGAGACGTTCGCTGTTCCCCTTCGGTCGTGCCCCATAGAGGAGGCTGTTGCCGAAGTCGGCAGGGGATGGGAGAATGGCGATGGGGACTGGCCGGGTGGGTAGCAGAGATCGAGGGCCCGCCCATGATGGGACTGAAGACCGTCGCGCCGGAGCTCTACATCAACTTCTCGCTGGATGCGGCCGTGCCGCAGGGTCACTTAGTTCGACAGCTCGCGAGTTGTGTCGACTTCAGCTTCATTCGGTCCGTGGTCCGGCCGCTCTACAGCCACACTGGGCAACCGTCGGTGGATCCGGTGGTGCTTTTCAAGCTGGCGCTGCTGGGCTACCTGTACAACATTCGAAGCGAGCGCCAACTGTGTGAGGAGGCGGCACTCAATCTGGCCTGGCGCTGGTTCCTGGGCTACGAGCTGACCGAACCGATCCCCGACCACAGCGTGCTCACCAAGGCCAGGCAGCGATTCGGGCCGACGGTGTACGCGCAATTCTTCGAGCGCGTGGTGGGGCTCTGTCGGGAGCGGGGGCTTATCCAGGGCCGTCGCATCTACGTGGACTCGACCCTGGTGGCGGCCGACGCCTCGGCCAAGTCAGTGCAGTCCCGGACCCTGCTCCGGCAGCTGCCGGGGCAGCCAGCGGCCTACCTGGCCCGCTTGGAATGGGCGCCAGAGGCGGGGCGCTCCCGTCCGGACCGGAAGCGGTCGGTCACGCCTGTCGGCGCGTTCGTGGTCAGCCGCACCGACCCGGATGCCGCTTTGATCAGCCACTCAGCTCGCCAGAAGGCCCGCCTGATGCACAAGGTGCATATGGCGGTGGACGGTGGTCGATCCCGGATCGTGACGGCGGTGACCGCGGTCCCGGCCAGCCATGGCGATGGGCAGGGTCTGCCGGCGATTCTCGATCAACACCAGGTCACGGTTGGGTCGCTACCACATGAGGCGGTGGCGGACACTGGCTATGCCACCGTGACCGCCTTCCAGGCGTGCGCCGACCGTGGAGTGGTCGCCAGCATCCCCAGCTGGTCCACCGCGAATCGCCACGGGGGCTGGGATCGCGACCAGTTCGTCTATGACGCCGAGCACGATCACTACGTCTGTCCTCAAGGGCAGCAACTCAGCCGCAAGCAGGACAACCTGTCTTCCCGCCAGCAGGTGTACCGTGCCCCATTCGGGGTCTGCCCGACTTGTCCAGTACGCCAAGCATGCGGTCCTGGTTTACGGGCCCGGACCGTGACGCGGTCCTTCGACCATGAGCTGCTCGAAGCTGCACGCTCCCACATGCAGACGGCGGCCGGCCGAGCGGCCCTCCGGCAACGCAAGCAGTTCATCGAGCTGGTCTTCGCCGACGCCAAGGTCCGCCATTGCATGGCCCGGGCCCAGCGCCGCGGCCAGGACAACATGCTGATCCAGGCTCTGCTCACCGCCGCCGCGATGAACCTGCGAAAGTTGGTTCAGTTCCAGCCCCCGGTCGGTGCGGAAGCAGCCGCGATGAGAGGCCGACCACCCCTTCAGGACGCGCTGCCGACCGTCCGGCGCCTCGTACGCTGGGCCGCCCGAGCCGGCTCTGCCTTCACTGCGCTCAGGTGCAATCTGTTGGCTCCTCACCTCCGCAGAGACTCGACGCCGGGCTTGGGCAACAGCCTCAGAGTGGTGTAAGTAGCGAGGCCGGATTCGTGCTCGAGGTGGGCACGAAAAAGGCCACCGTGCAACCGACCCCTTTGTAAAGACCAGGAGACACGATGACCCCCACCAGCATGCCACTCGACGCTCTGCTTGACTACGTCTCGAACTCGGACCAGGACAGCTTGCGGGAGATCCTGGAGCACACATTGCAGGCCCTGATCGAGGCGGAGGCGGCGGCAGCGGTTGGAGCCCAGCCCCACGAGCGAACGGAGAGCCGGGTGGGCCACCGCAACGGACACCGACCCCGGACGGTGGACACCAGGGTGGGCCGGCTGGAGCTGGAGATCCCCAAGCTGCGCCAGGGGAGCTTCCTGCCCAGTTTGCTGGAGCCTAGGCGGCGGATTGAGCGGGCGCTCTGGGTGGTG
>DATKSR010000120.1:0-2497 GCA_035531555.1 Candidatus Dormiibacterota bacterium | reverse complement strand
TAGCCGCCGGGCTGCTGCAGCTGCAGAGTCTGCTGGACCAGAAGAATCTTCAGAGCCAAGTCCAGATCGTCGAGGTCAGCCAGGATGCCGCGGACGACACTCCGGCAATCCTGGCCAAGTACCGGAACCACTTCTCGCTGCCCTGGCCCCTGCTGACCGGTACTGCGGCCAACCTTGAGCAGTTCTGGTCCCAGCTCAAGGTTCCGCCCCTGCAAGATCAGCCGTGGGACGGGACGGGGCCCCTCGACATCTTCACGGGCAAGTCCGAGTCGTTCAACATCATCCACTCCTCGGTTATCGACTTGGTCAACCCCAAGGGCTACGTGGTTTCAGAGCTACAGGGGCAACCCAGCCTCAATCCCTCCAGCGTCCCCGCCGCCGTCGGGGGGTATCTGAACGCCTCTGGGCTCCAGGATCAGAAGGCGGGAGGCTCCTGGACCCCACAGTCGCTACTCGCCGAAATCACACCCCTGCTGCAGCAGCAGGGGGTCTACACCACCCTGCCGGGAGTGGTCAGCGTCGGCGACCCGGCCCCCGATTTCTCACTGCCCAGCTCTGGCGGTGGCAACGTGGCACTGAGTCAGGAGGCGGGGCACCCAGCCCTGATCGATTTCTGGGCCACCTGGTGCACCAACTGCCGGGCGGACATGAAGCTGGTGGCCGCGACCGCCGCGCGCTACAAATCCCAGGGATTGCGGGTGCTCTTGGTCGATTTCCAGGAGTCCAGCAGCACCGCCAGCAAGTTCCTCAAGGGTCTCGGCATCGACCTCCCCACCCTGCTCGACCACAACGGCCAGGTGGCGCAGCGCTACGGGGTCCCCGGTCTGCCAGTGGCGGTCTTCGTCAACAGCCAGGGCAAGGTAACTGCGATCCAGCTCGGTCAGTTGGACCAGGGCGAGGTCAATATCGATGTGCCCGCCGCGATTGGCCCCTAAACCTCATTTGCTACCATTTCGGTGTGGAATGGTGAGCCCGGGGTCGCTCACGGTTGAGAACGTGCGAAGGGAGTAGAACGTGACCGAATACGCCAAGCCCGACACGCTGGTCACCACCGAATGGCTAGCCGAGCACCTACAGGATCCCGAGGTAAGGATCCTCGACGTGGACGAGGACACCGAGGCTTACGCCAAGGGTCACATCCCAGGCGCGGTCGGCGTGCACTGGCGCAAGGATCTGCAGTCGCAATTGCAGCGTGACTTCGTCGGTCCCGAGGAGTTCGCGGTGCTGCTCGACCGCTTCGGGATCACCCCGGAGACCCACGTGGTCCTCTATGGCGGCAACAAGAACTGGTTCGCTGCCTACGCCTACTGGTACTTCAAGTACTACGGGCACGAGCGGGTGCAGCTGCTCAACGGCGGTCGCAAGAAGTGGGAGTCGGAGGGAAGACCTCTGGTCACGGATACCCCCGAAACCATCGCCACTAGCGGCTACCCGGTGCCCCGCGGCAACGACAAGATCCGTGCCTACCGGGATCAGGTCGCCAGCGACGTCGTGGGCAAGACTGGCAAGGGTCTGGTCGACGTCCGCTCCCCTGAGGAGTACCGGGGCGAGAGCCTGGCTCCCGCCCACCTACCCCAAGAGGGCGCCCAGCGAGGTGGCCACATCCCCGGAGCGCGCAACATTCCCTGGGGCAAGGCGGTGGACCCGGAGCAGGAGACCTTCCTCAGCGCCGAGCAGCTCAGCCAGCTCTACCAGGGCGAGGGCATCACCTCGGACCAGGAGATCATCGCCTACTGCCGGATCGGCGAGCGCTCAGCCCACACCTGGTTCGTGCTTCACGAGCTGCTGGGCTACCCCAACGTCCGCAACTACGACGGCTCCTGGACGGAGTGGGGGAGCCTGGTCAAGGCACCGATCGAGAAGTAGGCGCGGGACCGAGGGTGGCGGGCCCTCCGGCCAGCCGGTCCAAGCGCCACTCCCCGGCGGGGTTGTAACTTCAGCTCGGTGAACCCACACAGCAGCACGACGGCGCCTTAGCGCATGCCGGGGTCGCATTGAGCCTGGATCCTGAGCCGGGGGCTGCGGCGCTTGACCCCCGAGCCCAGGCTTTCCCAACTGAGAAGAGCCAGGCTCCGGGCGAGGCGTCCACCCACCGAATCCTGCGCACCCTGCGGCTCCGCAACGAGAACCTCCCCGGCGTCCTGGGCGAGGTGGCGACCGCGATTGGCGCCGCCGGGGGAAGCCTGGGCGACATTCGCACCATCCAGCGCGGTTCCCGGCACGTGGTCCGCGATATCGACGTCAGCACCACCGATCTGTCGATGCTGGAGTCGGTCCTGGAGCGGATCCGATTGCTATCCCACACCGCCCTGCTCGATGTCCGGGACGAGGTCCTCCGAGTCCATCTGGGGGGCAAGCTCCGGGTGGTGCCGAAGTACCCGGTTGAATCGGTGGCGGACCTGAGACGCGTCTATACCCCGGGCGTGGCCGAGGTCTGCCGACTGATCGCTGCCGATCCCACCGTGGCCGACCGCTACACCGGTATCAACAACTCAGT
>DATKSR010000119.1:0-2614 GCA_035531555.1 Candidatus Dormiibacterota bacterium | reverse complement strand
GCCGTACCCTCATCGGCCCCGGTCAGCCCGACCACCTGGAATCACACCTCGGGATGGCTCTCAAGATGCTCACTCAGAACCCCTGAACCAGTGCACGGTTTATCCAGGTACACCAGTCGGCCACAGGCTGGCGGCTCGCGGTCTCCTCTTACAGGTAGGGCCGTCGTCTGACCCCCCACACGCTGACTTCCGCGCTTGATCACTGGGCCGCCATGACAGCCGCGTGGCCAGCCCTGCTGGCACTCCAAGTTTGTTATCGACGCCCTCTCGCTGCCAGCGAGCCACCAACTTGGTGCGGCAGGGGTAACGCCGGGCCACTTCGTTCAGCGCGGCGGCCCTGGACCGGCCGCTCAGGGAACTAGGTCGACCAGGGTGCGCGCCGGCGCTGACATTGCCGAGTTGAGCTGATAGAAAGCCCAGAGTCCACGTTTGAAGGACGTCACCAAACCTGCCTCTCGAAGTTTGGCAAGGTGGTGACTGATCGTGGGTTGGCCCAGATCAAAGGCGGCGGTGAAGTCACAAACGCAAACCGGACCGCTGGCGGCGGCCAAGATGTGGATGATCTGCACCCGGGTCGGGTCGCCGATAGCGCGACAGAGCCGCGCCAGGTCATCGGCTTGACTGGCCGACAGCGGAGCAGCCACCGGCTGACAGCAACCTTTGGTCCGCTCCGGGATCACGACGTCGGCCAAGCCGACCGCTCCTCTCACCCAGCCTCACTCACACAGTCTCCACAAGTATCGATGTATGGGGTTAGCATGCCCGCAGTATACATCGACGTCTATCGATATAGGAGAAGTCATGGAAGACTGCAACTGTCCCGAGGGAACGTGCCCCTGCGATTGCGGGGGCCGCTAGCCGTGGCTCGAGTCCAGCTCGCCCTCAACGTCAGCGATCTCGATGAGGCGGTCGCCTTCTACAGCAGGCTGTTCCTATCAGAGCCCGCCAAACGGCGGCCTGGATATGCCAATTTCGCAGTCGCGGAGCCCCCACTAAAACTCGTCCTATTCGAAAACCCGTCCCAAGGCGGGCACCCTCAATCACCTCGGTGTAGAGGTCAATTCACCAGACGAGGTGGTCAGGGCCAGCGAACGCCTCGCGGACGCCGGCCTACCGACTGAGATTGAGGCGGGTACCGTCTGCTGTCATGCCCTGCAGGACAAGGTGTGGGTCAGCGGGGCCGACACACGCTGGGAGGTATACACGGTCCTCGCAGATGCGCCGGCAACGGCGTCGGCCAGTGTCGCCGACGTTTGTTGCAGGCCAACGTCCGATCCCGCGGTCGTCGGCGCCGGTTGAAAGGCCCGTCGCTGCCGCGCAGGGTCGTTGCCGAAACTCTCGGCACGGCCCTGCTGCTGGTGGCCGTGGTGGGTTCCGGAATCGCTGCTCAACGGCTGAGCCCCAGCGACACCGGACTGGAGCTGTTCGAGAGTGCTGTTGCCACGGGGTGCGCGCTGGCCGTGATCATCCTGGCTTTGGGGCCGGTGTCAGGTGGGCACCTCAACCCGGTGGTCTCGCTCGTCGATGCCGCCCTTGGTGGCCTAACTCGCCGGGAACTCGTCGCCTACGTCAGCGCCCAACTGGCCGGGGCTGGGATCGGCGTGGTGGTCGCCAACCTCATGTTCGCTCTCGCCCCGGTCACCATCTCAGGGAAAGTCAGGTTCGGGCTTGGTCTATGGATTGGAGAGGTGGTTGCAACCTTCGGTCTGCTGCTGGTCATCTTCGGTGTGGCCCGTAGCGGCAGGAGTGCGGTCGTTCCGTTTGCGGTGGGCGCCTACATCACGGGCGCCTATTTCTTCACCTCCTCCGCCAGTTTCGCCAACCCCGCTGTGACCGTGGCTCGGACCCTGTCTAACACCTTCGCTGGCATTAGCCCGGGGTCGGTGGCTCCCTTCATCGGTGCCGAACTACTCGGTGGAGCCCTCAGCTATCTGGCTATTCGCTTTCTGCATCCTGATGCCCGCGAGATCGCGGATGTCGTAGTTGTGCCCAAATTGCCAGTCGTGGAAAAGGGCGGGTCGTGAACCAGCTTCCCGAGGTGCTCTTTGTCTGCGTCCACAACGCGGGGCGGTCCCAGATGGCAGCGGCCCTGCTCGACCACCACGCTCAGGGACGGGTCCACGTTCGCTCTGCCGGTTCCGAGCCGACCGCCAACCTCAACCCGATGGTCATCGAAGCGATGAAGGAGGTGGGACTCGACATCTCCAGAGAGTCCCCCAAGCCATTGACGGATGGCTCGGCCCGCAGTGCCGACGTAGTAGTCAGCATGGGCTGCGGTGACGCTTGCCCCGTCTTCCCGGGAAAACGGTACCTGGACTGGGCGCTCGAAGATCCCGCTGGCCAGTCCTTGGCCGCGGTGCGCATGATCCGCGACCAGATAGATGACCTGGTCCAAGGGCTGCTGGCCGAGCTGCTACCCCGGACGCCTGACTGACCGCGTCGAAGGGGCGAGAGCGTCGCACCGGATGGAGCACTATCCCCGGCGCTCTCAGTCGCTTGGCTGGCGACACCGCTGCCTAGACTTCCTGGGAGATGCCCCGGTTTGCCACCTCGCCCGTCGACTACGCCAAGAGCCAGGCAGTGTTATTTCTCCCCCACCTTCCCCCCGCGGCCG
>DATKSR010000118.1:0-56395 GCA_035531555.1 Candidatus Dormiibacterota bacterium | reverse complement strand
CCACTTCAGGAAGGCTCGCAGGCAATCTAGAGCCTGGCTCTGGCTCGCTGGCGCAAGCCGCGGGTCCCCCGTGATTTCGACCCTGTACGCCGCCAGGAGCTCACCTGAGATCTGGTCCAGGCTGAAGACCCCCATACGACGCAGGCCCTTCTCGCACTGGCGCCGGTACGCCCTCACCGAGGCGGGTGAGTCCAGCGCAGTGTTCAGGTAGGCGTCCAGCACCCGCTCCCAAGGCACGTCGGCCGGGATCAGGCTGGTGCTCGGCTCCGGCGCGAAGACCGCTAGGGCCGGAGCCGGAACCCCGACAAGTCGCGGTATCGAAGCGTCGCCAATAGACTGGTCGTATCGCATGGGACTTACCCTCCTGTGCGGTCACGGGGCGGGCCGTTCGCGCGGCGCCGCTCCACCAACCTTACTCCAGCCCCCACCTAGGCGGGGTGTTTTCGGCCTCTCAGGCTGGCTAGACTGGGCGGTCTACGATCCGAGGGGATAACCGGACGTGAGGGGTGACAACCATGGCGGATATGCCAAAGATCGACTGTCGAACCGACAAGAGCGGCGAAGGCTATGAAATGCCCGGGAGGTGCTCTAACTGCGGGCTGGAGGCGATGCTGACAATCCAGAAGGGAACACCGTTCCCGTCAGGCACCCTCGCGCAGTTCGAGCCCTGCCCGCACTGCGGCACAACGCGATGGGCGCGGGTGAAGGCCGACTGGGCTCCTTAGTAGCTGTCAGATAGCTGTCAGTCCGATCTCGACGATAGTGCTATTTTGAGATCAATCGGCCCGGTTTCGTAAACCGCTGGCCGGGAGTTCGAATCTCCCCGTCGGCTCAGATCAGCGTACTGCAACCGGGAGCGGGATTGGTTAGGGCCGCACTCGCTCAGAAGCGAGTAGCATGCACTTTCAATCGGCACGATTTGGAGGGCGAGGCATGCCGCAGTTCATGGACTTTCACTCGGACCTGAAGTTGCCCCAAGAGGCGATCGACGACATCGCTCGAGGTGCTCATGCGCTGGAAGCCGATCAGTTCGGTGTACGGCAGCTTGAGCTGTACCACAACCCAGGGGGTCAGGTCTATTGCCTCTTGGACGCACCCAATCCCCAAGCGGTGCGCGATCACCACGCGGCTCTGGGCGTTCCCTGCGGAGACGTTCACGAGGTTACCGGGATCGGGTGACGTCGATCTCTCACGGCTGGGCCAGTAGCCGAGCCAGTTGGTCAGTGGCTTGGCGCTTGGGCGAGGGCGCGACGCCGGCATAGGTAGAGAGCGTGAGGCTCACGCTGGAGTGGCCCAGAAGGGCTGACACGGTGCCAAGGTCAACTCCGCTGGCGAGCATGAGGCCGGCGAAGGCATGGCGCAAGCGGTGGAAGTGCATCGGCGCCAGCCCCGCAACTGCCAGGGCATCCGCGAACTGATGAGTGATGACAGTCCCGCTGCGCGGCTGGCCGGTGGCTGTGGTGAAGACCAGGCCGGGGATCGCCTCACGCCAGCGGGAACCCGCGGCCAGGCGAACCTCGAGCTGGTCCAGAATACCGGGTCTATATCACCTGGATCAGTTCAAGGGGGTCCGGTCACGGGCCTCCGACTCCCCACTCGCCGCAACCACAAAGTCAAGTCCCATTGTTGGTGTAGATTCCGGCGGAACTCAGGGATAGATTCATCAGGCCGCTAAGCCCGCAGTCAGGGGGTTGGTGAGCCGGTTTTAGCTGGCGGGGTCCAGCCGGGCCATGGACTGTTGGGAGAATTGCCAGCGGCCATCCTGCGACTCCATTCGTTGAGAGGATGGAGAGATGTCCAGCACCACCAAATACCCGGACGGAGCTGTGGGAGCGGGCGGCCCAGTTAGAGTGCGGGAGTAGGCCCATCGCACCTTCGACACGGCCCTGGCGCTCTACTCCAGCAAGCGCACGGCTCGCACCACCCTGCGGTCCATCCTGATCGGATGACCCCCCAAGTCATCGGTGGCCCGCACTTGCTGCAGAATCCCACTGGAGGATAGGGCACCGTGCCGGCCGTTCCAGAGTGGGCCAAGGGCCGCTTTCGACGGCCGCTCTGAAGGATGTACGCCCAACCCACAGTTCCGCAGGACGCACATTCCAGATCCGGCGGCGACTTGGCCCCGGCCACGGCCGAATGGTACCCCCACTGTCGGCTCAGCGGCCGCTTGATCGAAGACGTCTCACGGAGCCGTAGGGCCGCCAGCGTACCGACGCCGGGCAAACCCATAGCGCACAGTGCGTTCGACGTCTGAGGAGTCGACCGGGACGCCAGCGCATGGGCGTGCGTCGAACGGGTTGATCTCTCGGAGGCATCGGAATGCTAGTACTAGGTGTCATTCTGCTGATCGTCGGCTTCGTGCTGGCGGTCCCGATCCTGTGGATTGTGGGCGTGATCCTCGCCGTGATCGGGCTCGCTCTCTGGCTGCTGGGAAGCACAGGTCACCAAGTAGGGAGCCGCGCTCACTACTACTGACCCGCGGCCCCGCCCGCTTGGCAACCTGTGGTTGAAGCACGGATTGAGTTCAGAATTACTTCAGGAGATCCACTATGTTGAGTCCCACGGCGCCTGCCGCGCCAGAACGTACGCTAGGTAGGCTTCCCCATGTTCCGACCCTGGAGGTCGACGGCACGGTGAGCGGATTCGCCGTTGGCGTGTCTACTTATGTGGTGGATCTTTGGATCGACCTAGTCAGTCAGGCAGAGAGCGATAAGCCGCCGGCCCGACGTCCAAGTGTCAGCGGATTGAGTCGGCAGCAGTTCAGAGCGCTCAACTGCCTCCAGGGTGAGCCGCTGACAATGCGTGGTCTTGCCCAATGCCTGGGCATCAGTGCTGCTGCGGCTACGGCGACAGCGAACCGGCTGATCAGTGCCGGAGCTGTCGAGCGATTCCGTGACACTCTCGACCGCCGGCTGGTCCGTGTGGTGGCCACCGTCGCCGGGTCACAGATGGCCAGCGAATACCGCACTGCCCAGGTCGGTACGCTGCAAATGCTGATGGGCCAGATGAATCCCGGGCGGCAAGCTGTCCTCACCCTTGCCATGACAGAGATCGCCGGGGCGATGGACTCGACGTCAGGCGCGCCCGCCAACCAGCTGCTGGCTCCAGATGCCGCACATTGGACCTCAAACTAGCCGTGCCGAAGTACTACTATCTGCCGGGGCACCCCGCCCAAAACCACTCCCCTGGAGCCCGACCCGAGACCCAGGCTCCAGGAAACCAGATCCTGCGGCTCGACCTTGCTGAGTCACAAGACGCTGGAGGGCTGAGCGACCAGGAGTTCCAGAGCGAGGAGGAGGACGTGCGCTCACGGAGGTAGTCCGATGGCAGCGCCTTCAGTTACCGAGGACCCGAGTTGCGGGCGAGTGTAATCGGAGGGCAGAACGTAGCGCAGCGAAGAACGACCCTGAAGGAGCTATCGGACTAGGCGCGGAAGATCGAAGTTCGGCGCTCGCAGGCGGATCCGCTGAGCTCCAAAACGGATTGCAGTTAGTTCGCCAGCCACTGGACGGAAGTCCGCAGCTGCTCGTCGATTCAGCATTCTGATCTCGATGCGCATTGCCAAGCGCCGTCATTCCCCACTCACTGCCGTGGGCTAGATCGTCGAAATGGGTACTCAGGCTCGAATTTGGTTCGTGACGACGAGCCGGCGAGAGTGATCCACCAATTCCCCCACCTCAGATCGCCAGCCGTCACGCGCCCCGGGGACCTCGATCGGCGCACTCCTGAGCACTGGGCACGATCAGGGGGAGCTCAGCAGCCACGAGATTGCACCGGGCCGACCAAGCTGCCCGCTGCGGCCCGTTCGTACGGTCGAGTGGAGTTGTGCGCTCGCTGGCTACGGATCTTCGGGCGGATTCAATCTCATCGGGGGCGGCTGGGGGTACGGAATCGGACAATTCCAATCGACATTTGCACCGGCCTTCGGGTCGTGCCCCGTTGAGTGGTGTAAATAGCGAGGCCGGATTCGTGCTCGAGGTGGGCACGACCGGCAGGGTCCGTATCACCTGGATCAGTTCAAGGGGTCCGGTCAGTGGCACTCGTGCTTAGACTGAGCTTCGAAGGTGGCTGCGTCGGTGCGGTGCCGGAGCGGGTAAGGACACTGAACACCTGTCCCAGGAGTACGAGGTCAGTCATGGCAAGGGCGACTCAGGTCAGTGGGAACCGCCTGCTGGCTCTACTGCCGGACTGGGATCGAGCACGGATTCTGCAGAAGCTCGAGCCGCGCTCCCTCGAGGCCAGAACCGTACTGTTCGAGCCCGGGGAAGCTGTGGACACCGTGTACTTCCCCCTGGACGGTGTCGTGTCCCTGGTAACAGTACTGGAGCATGGGGGCCCCGTCGAGGTCGCAACCGTCGGGAATGAGGGCATCGTCGGTGTCCCAGCTGCGCTCGGAGGCAGCCTGGCGGTTCGAGCCATCTCGCAAGTACCGGGCCGCTATCTGAACATGTCCATGGGCGCCTTCTTCGAGGAGCTCGCGGTCAACCAAGCTCTGGCAAGGCTGGTTCAGTTCTATGTACAAGCCCTATTCGGACAGATCTCACAAGCCGTCGCCTGCAACCGGCTCCACTCCACCGAGGAGCGACTGAGCCGCTGGCTGCTCATGACCCAGGACCGGGTCGGCGGGGAGCAGTTCAGCATCACACAGGAATTCGTTGGCCAGATGCTGGGAGTGGGCCGGGCCACCGCGGCGCTAGCAGCCGACGCTTTGGAGCGGGCGGGGCTGGTCAGCTGCCGACCGGGCCATATCGAAATAGCCAGTCGCCACGGATTGGAACAAGTTGCCTGCGAGTGCTACCGAGTCTTCCGGTCGGAGCGGGACGCTATCGCTGGCGGCCGTATCGGTGGTTGGCAGCCGGACTTCATCGGCTGACGTAGAAGCGAGGCGCTCACGGCCGCGCCGGCAAGCGGATCTCTCCCACCAATCGGTGGGGCAGCGCCCTGATTGAGCCGCGAGCGGGCGATGCCGCCCAGACCGGGAGAGTTTCGCCGTCGGAGCTCGAATGCGCAATCCACGGCGCTTTCGGTTGGGACTACGGGCACCGCTCTTTCTCGGTCCGATCATCGCATCGAACACGTGGCCGGTCACGAGGTAGCTCGTCCAATATCGCCCTAGCCCTGGGGGCACCGCGCGTGCTGGGCCAAGTGGTCTAACCGGAGGCTGCTAGCTGGACGGCCTGGTGCCGACCTCCTGGTGGCGGGCCACGGAGAAGCCCAGGACGATCGGGATGTCAAGGGCGAAGATCGTCAGGGTGATCGTCAGCAGCAGGAGAAGCGCGCCTCTAGTCTGGTCGACCAACAATACGTACTCGAGCATCCCGGCGATGACCACATAGGCAACGAGGGCCCAGCCGCTCACCTGGCGAAAACGATCCCAGGCGAAGTCACGTAGTCGAGTGAGCATGACGACGGCCGCCAGTAGAACGACCCCTGCGAGCGAGATCAGCACGATGGGCACGGGAAGTGGCGCTTGGCGGGGCAGGTAGGCGGCTAGGTAGATCCCGCCGGCGATCACTAGAGCCATCGAGGTGACCGCCGTCTCGACGATTGGAGGCAGCTGGCGAGTCGGTGCTGGGCCGTGCTCGCTCACCACGTTGCAAGCCTGCTCATGATGACCAGGGTGGCGATCTGCATCACCCCGGTGATCCCGGCGGTGTAGACGAACCGTCGCATCAGCTTGGCGATGAGCAGGCCGTTCGGCTTTGGCTTCTTCAGCTCAAACAGGACAGACAGGTTGGCGGGCTCAAGCAGGCCAAGTGCAATCACTGCCATCACGCCAACCACAATGAAGGAGGCGACCAGCCACCAATGGTTGGGGTAGGGGACCGCGAGGTTGCCCAAATCTCGGGCCAGCTGCAGCCCAGAGGCCAGGGTCAGGACCACCAGGGTGGGCATGATCAGCACCATCTTGGGCATGAAGCGGGTCGAGAACTCCACTCTTGCCGGCACCGACATCCGACCGATGATGGGCCCGATCACCAGCCCCACGAAGAGGTCGATCCCAGTCCACAAGCCGCCCCCGGCGATGTGCAGGAAGTCTAGGGCCCAGAGCCAGTTTCCGGCGATCGCCGCGACCAGGAAAGCGAGGGCGGCCGCCACGATCGGCAGTCCCGCCAGCGGAATGATGGTCACCTGGGCCCGGCTGCTGCTGCCCACCGCCGCCTGCGGCGGCAGTGGCACCCCGCTGATCGTGTCTGCCACTGAACTTCTCCCTATTCTGCGGTCGCGACCCCCGTCACGCTCCCGATGGAGCGAATCCTGATAGTACGTGCTGCGCGACCCCGTCCGGATGCACCCTGGACCGGTGACTGAGTAGTCGACCTCCAGCGGAGAGCGACTCGACTCCGGGAGAGCAGGGGGATGTCGACCGCTGAGCAGCAGAGCAGCCACTTGCCCTCTGCTCACCGACAAGAACGCCGGCGTCTGGCCCAAAATGTGGCGATGGCTGCAAAGGACACCTGGAAGGAGCTGGCCCCCGGTGTCTTCGTGATGGCCTGGCAGCCATTTCGCCTGAACGTTGGCTTGGTGCTCGGCCAGGAGCGGGCCCTCCTGATCGACACCGGCGCTTCCCTCGCCGCTGGACGAGAGATCGTCGAGCTGGTCAAGGAGGTGACCGACCTGCCCCTGGGGGCGGTGAACAGTCACTCCCACTTCGATCACTGCTTCGGCAATGCCGCCCTGGACCCAGATGTGATCTGGAGCCACCGGCTCTGTGCCGAGCATCTGCGCTGGGATGGCGAGGAGCAGAAGCGGGCCGTGATCGCGCAGCTTCGAGTGACCGATCAGGAGGGGGCGCAGCGGATCTCGGAGAGCCCAATCGTCGGCGCTGCCTGCCTTATCGAGGACGAGGTAGAGCTGGACCTGGGGCAGAGGATTGTGACCCTAGTGCATCCGGGCCGGGGGCACACCGACAACGACATCGCAGTCTGGATAGGGGAGGTTAGGATCCTCTTTGCTGGAGATTTGATCGAAGAGGGGGCGCCGCCGTCGTTCGATGAGTCCTTCCCGCTCGATTGGCCGGAATCGCTGGCCGCGCTTCTGTCCCTGGACCCTGACAAGATCGTTCCGGGACACGGCAAGGTGGTGAGCGCGGCCTTCGTTCGCCAGCAGCACAAAGACCTGCGGGAGCTCGCCGATCTCTCTCGCAAAGGATTCAGAAACTCTCGCCGGCCGTCGGAGTTTGACGTCGAAACCGCGTTCCCCGGGCGCCCGGCTCAGACCGCGATCCGACGGGCCTACGGCCAGCTGACTGAGGCCAGCACCGGGGCATGGGTGGAGCGTCAACCAGGCTGAATCGAGGTGCTGGGTACTCCCTGGCGCAGTGGGCGAACTGTGTACGGAGACTGCGCCAGTCGTCAGAGCTGCGCGTTGGCGAGCCGCCGCTCTGCGATGCCAGGCTGAAATCGGGTTTACTTCAGCACCTATGCCAAATGCTCGCTCCGCAGAGACGGGGCAGGACCAGTCGAGGGCCCCGGCGCCCGCGATGCCGGCCGCACCGCTCGCCCGCGGTCACCGCGAGGCAGCCTGGCTGATCGATTTCCACGATCCCAGCCACGAGTGGCGGCGACTCTTCTCCGAGCTGTTCGGGACCTTTCTCCTGGTCGCCGTTGCGGCCGGTGGCTCGGTGGTCGACGCACTCAGCCAGGGGGCGGTTGGACGTGATGCCGAGGTGGTCGCTCCGGCGCTGATGGTGATGGCGGTCATTCTGTTCATGGGTAAGGTCTCCGGGGCGCACCTCAACCCGGCGGTGAGCTTGGCCTTCGCTCTGCGCCGCGATTTTCCCTGGCGACGGGTTCCCGGGTACGTGATCGCCCAGCTCGTCGGGGCCACCCTCGCCTGCCTGTTTCTTTCGGCGGTTTTGGGCAAGGTGGGATTGCTGGGAGCGACCGAACCCGGAGCAGGGGCCACCGCTGGACAGGCGCTGTTGATAGAAGCGCTCCTCACCATGGGATTGGTCAGCACCATCCTCGGGACCGCTTCCGGGGCTCAGAACGTGGGCGCCCTATCGGCGCTGGCGGTGGGTGGGTACATCGCCCTGGCCGGACTCTGGGCTAGCCCGATCAGCGGAGCATCGATGAACCCAGCGCGCTCGTTCGGCCCTGATTTCGTGATCCACAACTTCGCCAACTACGGTGTCTACCTACTCGGCCCGCTGTTGGGAGTGCTGGTGGCGGTGGGCGCCGCCTACATTCTGCGGGGGCCCGGTGGCAGGGACGTAACTGCCCAGCTAGCCGCCCAGGGCGTCGAATTGGGACTCTCTCCCGCGACGGCTCCGTCCGCCGCAACTGTTCCCGTGGAAGGGACGAAGCCTTAGGCTTCTACGAGGGGGCGGCGTCGCGGCTGCCGCAAGGGGAGACAGGAGGGTCCGAAATGGCTAGGAAAGAGCACTGGAAGTCTGATCCCGATCCGCACGATTTTCCGGCGGCGGGCGACTACCTGTCGCTGACTCTGCGCCGAGCGGATGTGCTCGCCACCGTGCGTCGGCTGAAGGCGGCGACGAACACCCAGAGCGTGGCGAAGGATCTCTTGCGCGCGAGCCGACTCCCGCTGTTGCCGATTGACGACCACGAGGTGGTGCGCGACCTGAAGAAAGTCCGCAAGGGTGAGCTGCTTTCGCCGGTCCTGCTGGTCCGGGGCAACCTGGTCGGCGACCAGGCGCTGACCATCGCCGACGGGTACCACCGAATCTGCACCAGCTACCACTTGGACGAGGACGCCACGATCCCCTGTCGCCTGGTGGACGGACCCACCGCCTGAGCCACTAGCGGATCTCCGGCCCGGTGGCGATGACGTATCTTGCGCCCGTGGAGCTGGCCTCTGGCCCCGAGGAGGGGTCTCTGCTCTGGACGCCCCGCCCGGAAGCCTTCGCGAAGTCCCGTCTGGCGGACTATTTGGGCTGGCTGGAACGGCATCGTGGGGTGTCGGCCGTCGGCTACGCGGAGCTTTGGGAATGGTCGACAAGCAGTCTGGAGTCGTTCTGGGAATCCATCTGGGACTACTTCGAAGTGGTGGGAGACCGCGGCCGGGGGGAGGTTCTGGAGCAACGGACGATGCCCGGTGCGCGCTGGTTCACCGGGGCCTCGCTCAACTACGCTGAGAACGCCCTCATCGGACTCCCGGCAGCGGACCCCGCGTTGATCGCCTACTCGGAAATGCGCCCGATGCGACAACTCACCGGGGACGAACTCCGTCTCCAGGTCGGGAGTGTCGCAGCCGGTCTGCGCCAGATGGGCGTGGGACAGGGCGATCGGGTCGCGGCCTACCTGCCCAACATTCCCGAAGCGGTCGTGGCCTTTCTCGCGACGGTGTCTCTGGGCGCCATCTGGTCCAGTTGCTCCCCCGACTTCGGGGAGAACGCGGTGTTGGACCGCTTCCAGCAGATCCAGCCGAAGGTCCTTTTCGCCGTCGATGGTTATCGCTATGGGGGCCGGGACTTTGACCGCCGCGAGCTGGTAGCGAGGCTAGCCGCCGGTCTGCCGTCCGTGGAACGGGTGGTGTCGGTGCCGCACCTTTTCGCCGAGGTGGACGATAGGACCCCGGAGAGTCTCTGTTGGGAGCAGTTGGTGGCGGAGCTTCAGACGCCTCAATTTGCGGCCGTTCCCTTCGATCACCCGCTCTGGATCCTCTACTCGTCGGGCACGACCGGGCTGCCCAAGCCGATCGTCCACAGTCACGGCGGCATAGTCCTAGAGCAGCTCAAGGTTCTCGGGCTGCACGCGGACATTCGGCCAGGTGACCGGAGCTTCTGGTTCACCACCACCGGGTGGATGATGTGGAACTACCTGATCAGCGCGCTCCTGGTGGGCGGCGCTCCGGTGCTGTACGACGGCAGCCCGGCGGCGCCCGATGTCGGCCGGCTGTGGGCGGTGGCGGCCGATGCACGGGTGACCCACTTCGGCACTAGTGCCGCTCATCTGAGTGCTTGCATCAAGGCTGGGCTGCAGCCGGGGAAGGACTTCGACCTCTCCTCGATTCGGTTTCTGGGGTCCACCGGCTCGCCGCTGTCCCCGCTAGCCTTCGCCTGGGTCTACCGGGCGGTGAAGCAAGACCTTTGGGTAGTCTCGCTTAGCGGCGGCACCGACCTGTGCACCGCCTTCGTCCTTGGCTGCCCGGGAATGCCGGTGCGCGCCGGGGTCATCCAATGCCGGGCCCTGGGGGCACTCATCGAGGCGTTCGACCAGGCTGGAACCGCTGTCCTGGATCAGGTGGCGGAGCTGGTGATTCGGGAGCCGATGCCCTCAATGCCAGTCTTCTTCTGGGGCGACCCTGAGGGGGTCCGATACCGCGCGAGCTACTTCTCTAGCTATCCGGGGATCTGGCGCCATGGCGATTGGATTCGGATCCGCGCCGATGGCGGGGTGGTCATCTATGGCAGGTCCGACGCCACCATCAACCGCCACGGGGTGCGCATGGGCACCAGCGAGATTTACCGAGTGGTGGAGGAGATGGGGGCCATCGATGACAGCCTGGTGGTGGACATCGCCCAGCCCCAAGGTGACTCCATGCTCGCCCTCTTTGTGACGCTAGCCGGCGGTGAAACTCTGACCGCCGAGCTGAGCGCCGCCGTGAAGACTGCCCTGCGCAATCAGCTCTCTCCCCGACATGTTCCGGACCAGATTCGGCAGGTGGCGCGGGTCCCGAGGACTCTGAGCGGCAAGAAGCTGGAGGTACCGATCAAACGGATCTTGGAAGGAGCGGTGCCAGATGAGGTCCTGGACCTGGACGCCGTCGCCGACCCGGGTTCACTAACTCCCTTTTTGGAGCTGGCCGAAGTCCTCGCTGCCGCACGACGGCCGACCCAAGGTGGATGAAGAGGCCTAGCAAGCCGCCCGTCTATCATCGATCTCCTTGAGGAATCTCAGCATCCGCGCCAGCGGCCGCCCGGGCGACGCCGGTGACCCTGTTGGAGGTGCCCACTAGATGTGGCGCAAGCGGGCTCAGCAGGCTGCGCTGGCCGTCGCGGCGGTGACGGGTGGTGGGGCAGCGGCGGTGGTGGCGCGTCTGGCGGTTCGGCGCCGCGCGGTGCGCTGGGCACCGCCCGGGCGACGGCGTAGCCAGCCGTATCTGAGCGTTCAGTCAATCGGCGACGGTGACTCGCCGGTGGTGCTGCTCCATCCGATCTCGGGCTCCGCGGAGTACTTCGGCTCAGCCTTCGACGAACTGGGGGAGCCGGGCCCTCTGGTGGTGCCCGACCTGCTCGGCTACGGTGCCTCCCCACGCCCCGACCACGGTTACGGTCCGGACCAGCAGGTGGCGGCCGTGGTGTCCAGCCTGGATCAGATGGGGATCTCGGGCCCGGCCCTCTGGGTTGGCCACGGACTGGGGGGGGTGCTGGCAATTCGGGCGGCGGCAACTCACCCGGAACGGGTTCGGGCGGTGGTGGCCATCAGCCCCTTGCTATACCGGGACTCGGTGGCGGCCCGCCGGCATCTCCGCCGACTCACCCCTCTGGAATTGGGCGGCCCGCTCGACCGGCAGCTAGCCACGGCGATTTACGGCGGCCCAGGTGCTCGGCCTCGGCTGGCAGGCCAGGTGGCTCGTTTGTGGCGAGTCGACATTCCGGGGTCTCCGCCCAGTTCCCCGGAAGCTCCGACTGCCACCGCCTATCGGGAGACCCTGGACAACTGTGTCCTCAGAGCTGACGGATGGCGCTGGTTCGACCAGATCACTGCTCCCGTGCACATGGTGCTGCCGGCCAAGGACCGAGTTCCTGACCCGGAGCTGCTGTCCGAACTGGCGGAGAAATATCCCAATGTCAGCTTGTCGGTGCTGCCGTTCGGCGATCACCGCCTACCTCTGACCCACCCCGATGGGTGTCTCGCAGCCATCGACCGCTTCCGCCCGGGATCGCAGCTGTCCTGAGGCGGCCCGGACGCCTCGCCGACCCCAGCACCTCCTCCGCTACTCTGAGCGCGCGTTGGGGCGTCGCCAAGTGGTAAGGCAGGGGACTTTGGATCCCCCATTCGAAGGTTCGAATCCTTCCGCCCCAGCCCCTGATTTGACCTAAGGATCGTCGTCCGGCCTGTCAGCTTCCCGGCATCGGAAGGCACGCAGAGAGGCAAGTACCAGTACTCCGGTCGAAAGCTGGCCGGTCCGAGTGCTGGAGCCTGGCGTCCTGTGCCGGTCGGCAGAGCAGCGCCGCCCCGATCTCAGGACACTCGGCGAGGCGGGCGTGGCCACCAACCAGGGAGGTGTCTGCGATAGGTGTGGTACTCGGCCTCGAAGCGTCTCGCCAGCGTCGGTACCTCGAACCAGTGGACGAACCCGACCGCGACGATGGCGAGACTGGCCGCGGAGATCAGCAGTACGGCCCTGCCCAGTTATCACCGTGACCCACGCCAGGTACAGTGGGTGCGCACGTGCCGATAGGGTCCGCCGACGGAAAGCCGTTGGGAATCCGGAAGGACTGGGATCGGTACGCCGACGCCCTAGGTGGCGAACCGCACCCACGTCACGACCAATAGCAAGCCGCCCGCTGCGATCAAGAAGCCACCGACGACCCGCAGTGGGAATGGTGCTGATGCGCTCGCCTGCCAATCGGTGATCATCCGCGGCACTAGCACTGCTCCGCACCCCGGCCCCAGTGGGAAGAGCACAGCGGTCCCGACCATGCCATTCCACCTGGAAAGGGTGGCGCGGCGACTGGACCCGGCAGCGTCCGCCTGGGGGAAGTCAGGCGGGATTCCGGCGTGGCGCCGCTCTGCGGTCAGGTGGTCATGGGCTAGCTGCGCATCGTTCGACAGGCTGTTTCTAGCGACGCCGAACCCCAGAGCGTATTCGGATTCCTGCTGAGGCGACATCTTCACCATCGCCAGCCCCTCCTTGCATTCCGTGGGGACGCGATTGACTAGACCGGATGGCGGCTACCCACCCTACGAAGCACCAGACTCAACGCCCCGATACTTTGTCCAGACTCAGGTTGGTGCGTGATAGCGACTAGAGCTGGGGCGGTTCAAGGAAAAGAAACCCCGGACGAAGGTCTGCCATCGACGTAGGCTGCGCCGGAAGGGAGGGGCCTCGTCCTCATCCTCAAGAAGGGAGGAGTCCCATCGCCTGCCAGGGCTGCGGCCATACTCCTCACCGTCGCCATCTCGCTTCTGCTGACCGCTCACTGCGCCCGTCGATACCACACCTTACGGCGACTGCTCTCGGGTGCAAGTACGAGCCATTGACAGCCAGACTCGACTGCCACCGCAGCTGGCAGAGCGCAGATCGGACTTGCGTGTAGCCGACAGAACGGTTAGGCAGCACCTCAGTAGCTGTAGCCACCCGAGCTGGGCGACGGCTTGCTGGCTTTTGCAGCGCCCTTTACCTGCTTGCCGGCCGGGCTGACCGCGTACCAGGTGCCGCCAAAGCTCTTGAGGCCTTCACCATTGTCCTGCCCTTTCGCAGAGTCGCCCGAGTACGTGTAGAGGGGCCAGCCGTGGTAAGTGACGACGCGGGTGCTGGTGGCACCTCTCTCGCTCCCGATCATGGACGCATGTGCGCCACCCCGAGTTTGGTGGCGCTGCCCGCTACTGGAGTGGATCTGGGGCCAGAACTGCGGGCAGCCGCTGGCGCTGGTGCAGGTGATCTTGCCGTGTTTCTCTGAGCTCAGTGTGTAAATGGTGCGACCCGCGCCGTCGACCAGTACGGTGCCTAATCCGGCTACCGACGCGGTCTCTATGGTGACTTTGGCCGTAGCTGTGACGGCGGCGGCTGCCGGTGGGGAGGGTCGCTGACTCGTATTGCTAGCCAGGCCAACGTAGCCCGCCGCGGCCAAGCTCGCCGCCAACGCCAGGCCAATACCGACCGACCGCCGATTGCGCCCCCGGTTCAACTGCGTAAGGATGCTCACCGAACAACTCCTATATTCTCTCGGGCTCGTCGGCCCAGGAAGTTCCCTACCGATTCCCAGCGGGACCCACATCCAGACCGGCTCGTGAGTCACTGTTCATAACTGATGGATACGCTCGGCGGGGGTCATCTGTTCACCCGGACCTAATCCGAGGGGAGGGGAGTTCCGGAGGTGGGGCCGGCCGGAGCTCGCGTTGTCTCCGGTCCGGGTCTAGAGTGGAAGAAGGAAAAGCAGCGCTCGCAACCAGCTTCCCGGCATCGTCGTCGGCATTGAGCATGGTGTAGTCATGTCGACCGTGGTGATGCGATTGACCGGTGGCGAACAAGTGGTGGCCGCCATCACCAGAGATTCCGCCGAGAACCTCGAGATCGAGGTGGGCGACGCCGTAGCGGCTGTTGTCAAGTCGACCGAGGTGATGGTGGCCAAGGAGCGATCGGGCCATTCTCCGGTCGGTTCAGCCTGGGATAGGCTCCCGACGAGTTCGGCTCGAGGCAGTTTGCGCCGAAGTAGCACCATTTCTCGGCAGTGCGCCTAGACTCGGGCGATGAGGAACACTGGACTGCCGAGTGTGCTTCTTACCGCGGCGGCTGCCCTGCTGGTGGGCGGGGCACTCTTGCTCGCGAACGAGCTCACGCCCATCTCGGGATGGGCCTGCATCGTGCTCGGACTCGGACTGCTGGCCGTCGGGGTAGCGCTTGATCGGCCTGCTCTCGGCAAGAGGCTTGTCGACGGTACGGGACGGGCGTTGGCTGCCACCACCGAGCGAGCTCGGAAGGCGTCCGTCACCGCGGCGTCGCCGGTATCGGGCGAGGTGCCCCGCCCGCGAACTTCTGGCCGCTGCCGGGGGAGCACCGATGGGCACCACCGGTGGAGCCGGGATCCGGGAGTTTGCATGCTTTGTGGAGAACAGATACCAGACGGTCGACGGTAGCCCGATGCGTCAGCCATACCTCCGAAGGTAGCGCCCGGAGGGTGGAGGCGTCGCTCACCGCCGACAGAACTTGATGAACTGATTCCCCCTCCCGTGCGCAGGAAGGCTCCGGACTCGTAAGGGCTCTTCGGGGGCGTGGCCAGGTCGTGGCATCATGATTTCGAGCAATCGAAAGCGCAAGCTGCGCAGGAGCCACCTGATTGAGGCGTCCTCGCGTCTACGTCCGAACGCCAGGCTGTGGCTGTGTGGGCCTGACCGTCCCGTGCCTGGTGGCGCTCGCGGTCGTGCTCACGGTGGGGTACGTCGTCGGCATTGCACTATTCCTCCTCTGAGGAGTGCTCAGGGTGCGATCGCCCGGGAGGGAGCGCCCGCGGTGGGCCTAGTACCTGCTGGGGCTATCCGATTGCCAGACACCGGGCGGCCGCCCCTGGTCGTTGGGGGCCGTAACTGGAAGCAGCTAGTCGGCGGGAAGACAGCGACGACCAAAGCAGTCGCGGGGTGGACGGGCTGTCGCCGGGAGTGTGGGGACCCTGGAACTCGGGGGGAAAGAGCGGTTGAGGTGGCGTAGAAGGGCGGGCCTGGAACTTAGACAGCCAGAACCGCTCGCGCCCTGAGCAGGACTTGGTGCGCTCTGCGCATCGGGTCCACTTAGCGCCGACGGCCTGATGAGTAGGCTCTCTAGCACGGCTGCCGGGCAAGCTGCGACCAGAGCCCGGTCCGCCGCGCCACCTAGAGAGCTATCCCATCCCCGCTCGGCACTCGTCGCGGCACCTCCGGATCAGGCCCAGTAGGTGCTGGTCCGCACGAACCCGGCCCTGCCCTGGTTCTTAACGGCGGCTGTAGCCACGCACCACCTCCATCACCTCGTCCAGGTAGGCGTCTCCCTCGCCGGCCCGGACCCCATCCGCCACGCAGTGGGCCAGGTGATCTCGCAGGAGCAGATAGCCGATCTGGTCCAGCGCGGCGGTCGCCGAGCGGATCTGGACGAGGACCTCGGGGCAGTACCGCTCGTCCTCCACCATCCGGGATATACCACCAACCTGACCCAGGACCCGCTGAAACCGAACCAGCAGTTCCTGCTTGCTCGCCTGGTAGGAGCCCCGCCGGGAGGCCACCGGGTCCGAAGCCAGGTTGGTGGCTCTGGCGGCGGGTGAAGCGGTCCTTCTTTTGGTCAATTCAAGTCCCGCCGAGGGTGCTCAGCGTCCCACCGGGCGAGCCGCTGCGTACTCGTCCGCGCACGGTTGGCAGCAGAAATACACGGTTTCACCGGGGAACTCCAACTTCGCCCCCGGATCTGCCGGGTCGACGCTCATGCCGCAGATGGGATCGATGGGGAACTCAGGCTGGGTAGTGGGCAGGTTGAGTGAGCGCATTCTGCTGAAGCTGTCCGGGTGCTCCAGAAAGCGGTCTCGGCAGCCAGGTGAGCAGAAGAAGAAGTGGCGCCCCTCGTGGACCAACGCCGGACTGGAAGCGGTGGGAGAGACCTCCATCCCGCATACGGGGTCGACCTCGGTGGCCACGTCGTCGGTCGGTGCTGCCGGAGTTGTCTCGCCGCGGTACCGACCCGGGTCCTGCCGGAAGCGGTCTAGACAACCAGGCGAGCAGAACCAGATCTCTTCACCTTGATGCCTGAGATAGGCACCAGCACGCGCGCGTTCGACCGGCATCCCGCAAACCGGATCGACGGGTTGGGTAGATGGAGGGGGCACCATCGAGTCCGAGCCTACCGTGCCGAAGCGGTCGGGGTGTTGTTGGAATCGGTCTCGGCACCGGTCCGAGCAGAAGTAGATCTCACCACCCGCCGAGGCCAATCGCGCGGGAGCTGAGTTCCGCTCCACCTGCATGCCACAGACGGGATCCAAGGAGAAGCGGCCCTGGGGGTCGCCAGATCCAGCTCTGCGGATCAGGAGGAATCCCCCGAGCAGTAGAAGCAATGCGGCCAGGTCCAGCCCCGTAGTGAAGTTCCATCCGAGGGCGTGAAGCGCGATCTGGTGTGGCCGAGACTGTGGGATCGCGCCGAGGGCTTGAAACAGGTACTGGGTGGCGAGTCCTGCCGCCGACATCACCACCCAGAAGGTGGCGACCAGACGCAGTGTCAACCGGCCGCCGTAGTACTTGCGATAGATCAGAAGCAAGGGGAAGGTGATCAGGTCGGCGTAGAGGAAGCTGGCCACCCCGCCGAAGCTGATACCGCCCTTCCAAAGGGCGGCGGCGAGAGGGACGTTGCCGACCGAACAGACGAAGCTGAGCATGGCGATGAGGGGACCGATGGCGGCGTTCTCAACCGACGACGCCAGGCCATGTCCGGACAAGAAGAGATCTCGCCAGGCGGCTGCGGGCACCAGTGCGGCCAGGAACCCTGCCACCAGGAATCCGCCCACTATTTCCTTGCGAAGCATGCGGAGGTCGGCGAAGGCGAAGCCAGCGGCCGCACGCCACAGTGACTTGGAGCGCAGCCTGGTACGCAAAGAGGGACTAGGCGTCGCGGGGTCGGGACGCGCTCCTGGTGATGCGGTTTTGACCCTCAGGCGGATGCGGGCCCCTTCGATGAGTGCCGGACTGAGGGTCAGCCGGGCGGTCATGACGAAGAGGACGATCATCAGAAGCCCCCCGAAGAATTCGCTGGCGGTGAACTGCCAGCCGATGAGCACCGCCAGCACGATCCCTAGTTCGATGACCAAGTTGGTCGAGGCGAACATGAACACCATCGCAGTGACGAAGTTCGCGCCGTCGGCAAAGAGTGACTTGGCCATCGCTGCTGACGCGTAGGAGCAGGAGGACGAGGCAGCGCCGAAGCCCGTCGCCCGCAGCAGCGCCAGAGGGCTCGCGTCGCCGAGCAATCGCCTCATCTCCGCGCGAGAGACGAAGGCTTGCACGGCACCCGAAAGCGAGAAGCCCAGGACCAGGGCCCAGAGGGTCTCCCAGAACATTTCTCCCGCCTCTCGCAATCCCGACGCCAGAAGTTCCAATATGTGTGTATCCACCGAAAATGCAGCGAGTGGCCGAATCACTCTCAGTATACCCCCGGGGGGTATGGATGCTAAGGCAGTCTCGGTGTGACTCGTGGGCGCCGGCGGCTCCGCCGTTTGGCAATCAGGACACCCAACACCACCAACCCCCGGCGATCCGCCACGTCCTCCAGGAACCGAAGAACTGCGGCTGCGGGAGGGGAGATGGACTCGGCCCAGAGCTGAAACCCCTGGTTGAGTACCTCGAGTTCGCGAATCCGAGGGATGCTCTGGTCGAGTGCCAGCTGAACCTCGCTCGGAAGGGGGTCCACGGCCAGACTCTGCAGCCAAGCTTCGGCCACCTGCTGAGGACCATGAGGACCTGCAACTGGGGGGATCGGCAAGCCCAAAATGGCCACCGCCAGGTCACGCACTCGCTGGAATAGCTCCTGATAGCCATGGGCGTGGGCAACCTGTTCCAGCAGCTCGGTCACGGCCGCCGGCAGGAGCATCCGACCGAAGATCGAGGGCACCGGAAGACCCCAGCCGCCGCCCAAGATATCTTGGTAGATCTGGGCTGCCTCCTCTGAGAGCGGCTTGCTGAGCCGACCGAAGATGCCGAGGCTGTCCCGTGGAGTGGAGTTAGCTGAAGAGAGCAAGGTGGCAACGGACTCCGCGCTGGCATCTTCCGACTCCAGGGCAAGATCAATTGCGACCAGGAGGCGCTCCAGGCGGTCCCGTTCCACTCGGAGGGTGGCACGGTGCCGCTGGAGCGTATCCCGAAGGGAGTCATCCTGGACCTGTCCGGGCAAAGAGTTGCGGATGTCGATGAGCCCCATGCCCAGGCTGCGGAGCAAGTCAACCTGCAGTAGACGGACCAGATCGTCCGCGCTGAAATACCGGTAGCCGCTGGAACTGCGGGCCGGCTGAAGGAGGCCCTGACTCTGGTAGTGACGAATCCTGCCGGGACTCACCCCGGTGAGGGTCGCCGCTTCACCGATCTTGAGCAGCCCACCGTCAGGGCCGGTCAGGGGGCGGAGCGCAGCCATCGGTTGACTCTACAACCGTCGTAAGGTTTAGAGTCCTAAACGATATCGGAGGATCAGGCGCCACTTGTGAGGTAGGGCATGTCGATTCCGTTGCGTCAGAAGGTGAAGGTCGGTGCCTATCTGATGAATCAGCGCCTGCACCACATCGACAAGTTTCCCTTGGTGTTGCAGTTGGAGCCTCTCTATCAGTGCAATCTGGAATGTGCGGGGTGTGGCAAGATCCAGCATCCCGACGACATCCTGAGGCGGCGACTCTCGGTGCAGCAGTGCATCGATGCGATCGAGGAGTGTGGTGCCCCGGTGGTCTCGATTGCCGGCGGGGAGCCGCTGGTGCACAAGGAGATCGACCAGATCGTGGGGGCGCTGCTGGAGCGCAAGAAGTTCGTCTATCTCTGCACCAATGCCATTCTGATGGACCGGAAGATCGACCTCTTTAAGCCCAATCCGTACTTCGCCTGGTCGATCCACATGGACGGTCTCCAGAAGCGCCACGACGAATCGGTGTGCCGGGATGGCGTGTTCGACAAGGCGGTGGCGGCCATCAAGGAGGCTAAGAGCCGGGGCTTCCGGGTTACCACCAACACCACCTTCTTCACTCAGGACGACGCCACCTCGGTGCGTGACGTGCTCGACTTCCTGAACGACGACCTCAAGGTCGACAACATGCAGATCTCGCCGGCCTACGCTTACGAGAAAGCTCCCGACCAGGAACACTTCATGGGCGTCGAGCGCACCCGGGCGATCTTCAAGGAGGCCTTCGCGGACGGTCGGCGCAAGAAGTGGCGGCTCAACCACTCCCCGCTGTTCCTGGACTTTCTGGAGGGGAAGGTGGACTTCTCCTGCACTGCCTGGGGCATTCCCTGCTACTCGATCTTCGGCTGGCAGCGTCCCTGCTATCTGCTCTCAGACGGGTACGTCGGGTCCTACAAGGAGCTGCTGGATACCACCGAGTGGGAGAACTACGGCCGGGGACGGAATCCCAAGTGCGCCAATTGCATGGCCCACTGCGGATACGAGCCCACCGCGGTGATGAGCACCATGGGGTCAATTCGGGAGTCATTGCGGGCGGCGGTCGCTCACTAGTCCACCGCGGGCCGGTCGCATTCTCCTCTGTAGGCAATCGGTCGGCTCGGTCCGGGATAGGATGAGGTCAGTGATACCCACCAGAGACTTGCTCGGGCGTGAGCTGCGCGACCTCCGAGTGTCGGTCACTGACCGGTGCAATTTCCGTTGTCGCTACTGCATGCCCAAGGAGACCTTCGGACCCGGATTCCGCTTCCTTCCCCGTTCGGAGATCCTGACCTTCGAGGAGATCACCAGGGTGGTCGAGGCGGCCACCTGGCTGGGGGTGACCAAGGTCCGGCTGACCGGCGGCGAGCCGCTGCTCCGTCGCGATCTCCCGACTCTGGTGGATATGCTGAGCCAGCTGCCGAGAGTGGCCGACTTGGCCATGACCACCAACGGATTCTTGCTGGCGCGCTCGGCCCGAGCATTGGCTGCGGCCGGCCTGCAGCGGGTCACAGTGAGCCTGGACTCCATCGATCCGCAAGTCTTTCGGCTGATGAACGGGGTGGACCTAGCGATCGAGCCGGTGCTGGAGGGCATCCAGGCGGCCGCGGAGGCAGGGCTCGGGCCGATCAAGCTGAACGCCGTCATTCGCCGCGGGCTGAATGAGGACGGCATCCTGGAGCTGGCGGCTTTCGCCCGAAAGCACGGCTACGTTCTCCGCCTGATCGAGTACATGGATGTGGGCGAGAGTCACGGCTGGAGGATGGAGGAGGTGCTCCCCAGCTCGGAGGTCTTAGCGCTGATCGGGGCAGAGTGGCCGTTGGAGGCGGTGGAGTCTGGCCACCCCGGCGACGTGGCCCAGGGATACCGTTACCTTGACGGCGGTGGCGAGATCGGAGTGATCAGCTCGGTCACCGAGCCCTTCTGCGGTGCCTGCTCTAGGCTACGACTGACCGCGGACGGCAAGCTGCACACCTGTCTGTTTGCGCGCCTGGGCCATGACCTGCGTCCCCGACTGCGTCAGGGCGCTGATCGGGAGGCCCTCATCGCGGAGCTCAGGGCCATCTGGGGGGTTCGAGCTGATCGCTACTCGGAGCTCCGCTCGAGCCAGACCAGGCAGCCGGCCGCAGTCGGCAAGCCAGAGATGTCGTACCTCGGAGGCTGACACCCGCCGCGCACCGCTCTCATCTCGACCGGGCCGCAAGCTCCGCTAGAGTCCCACTCCATGCATTGGCTGGTCACTGGTAAGGGGCTCGAGGCAAACTGCGACTTGGCCCGCCTCAAGGCCGCGCTCAGAGCCAAGCGCGGCCCTCTGTGGCTAGATATTCAGGAGCCCAAGGCGGCCGCCTACGACCTCTTGGAATCCGGATTCGGCATTCACAAGCTGACCATCGAAGACATCCAGCACGGGGGCCAGCGTCCGAAGTGGGAGGACTACCCAGGATATGTCTTCTTAGTCTTGATCGCCCTGGAGTGGTCAGAGCAGAAGGTGGTGCTGCGGGAGCAGTACTTGTGTATCTCGCCCTCCTGGATCGTGAGCATCCACCAGGAGTCGAATCCAGCCCTGGCCCAGGTACGGCGGCGGTTGGGAGTCGACGCCTCGCTTACCCAGGGGAGCTCGATGTTCCTCACCTACCTGGTCACGGAGGCGATCGTCGATTCCGCCTTCCCGGCGCTGGACGCCATCGACGAGGAGGTCGACGCCCTGGAGGACCGGCTGGTGACCACAGCCGATCAGTCGGATCTGGCTCGCATCACCGAACTCAAGCACACGATCACCGACCTCCGACGGATCCTGGGTGCCCAGCGGGATTCCTTTCAGCGGTTGGTAACTCAGTCAATCGATCCCAATGATGCGGACGCGTCCTTGTACTTCCGCGATGTCTACGACCACCTGGTCCGCCAGTACGAAACGGTCGACTCCCTCCGAGACCTGCTCTCGGGGGCCATGGACACCTATCTGTCTACCGTGTCCAACCGGCTGAACGGCACCATGAAGACTCTCACGGTGATGGCCAGCCTTTTCCTGCCACTCACGTTCCTGACCGGCTTCTTCGGGATGAACTTCGGCTATCTGACCGGCATCGTCCAGCCGTCCGGGGCGGCCTTTGCCGGGGGGATCGTGCTCATGGTCGGGTCGCTGGTGATCCAGCTCTTCCTATTTCGCCGGCGTCACTGGATTTAGCTGGATCCGCTTCGAGAGCTACCGGCCCGGAGTGCCCATCCCTGTGCGCACGCGTTCGGCCAGCGCCTCCGGATCGTCCGAGCCGACGACTAGCTGCTGGTAGGATTGCCCGTCCAGATGCACCACGATGCCCCGGCTGGCATGGTGCTCGACCGCGAAGGTCTTTCCATCGGCGCTGACCCAGGTCCCGACCGCGGTCATCCCGGGGATTCCGGTGCCGGGCATCTTGAGCCCCTGGATCAGGTCGAGCGGCCGGTCCACCACCTCAACGTCGCGTACCGCCGAAAGGGGCACGCGGATGTCGCCGTGGACGCCCTCCACCTTCTCCAGTCGGCTCAGCACCAGCACCAAGTCGTCGCCCTCGACCTGAATCTCAGCCATGGAGTTACGGTCACCTCCAGCTTCCCAGTCGTGCGTCACGAAGCATAAACAGGGTGGAAGGAGGAGCGGCCCCATCCGCTCCCGGTCAAGGCAGGCGAGAGGAGGCCAAGACCAGAATCTGAGCACGAGCTACACTCGGCCGGTCCGCGCCAGGCGGGGCTGAGGAGAGTGGGTGATGAGCAACGGGGAGACGGGCGGCGGAGGATCGAAGCCCGGGCAGCTACACCGGAGCACGGTCTCTTGCCTGTCTGTACCGGGACCGGTCGCCTAGCCATGCGCAGATCTGGAGCGGTTCTGATCCTCGCCTCGTTAGCCCTGGTTGGGTGCGCCAACGTAAGTCCCCGAGTACCAGTCCGAGTCCACGCTGCCAACGGGCGATTCGTCGTTTCCCTCACCAGCGAAGTGCTCAATGAGGCCGCGGGTCGAGATGTCGACCTCCAACAGCTCACCAAAGTGGATCTGTCGCGGATCGACGCGCTTCTGCCCGGGCCGGCCACCACCATCACGGTCACGGTGGGGGACCCCGATCAGATCCTCGCCTCGGTCGGGGCGGTCGGCTTCACAGATCCGGAGACCGGAGCGATCACCGTCGGTCTTTACCGCAGCTGGTCGGACGAGCCCGCGGACGTCAGCCAGGAACTGGCCCGGACGCTGGCTCGCGAGGTCGACCGCAGCGTGCGAATCACGAGCGGCGCCGGCTTGGGCAAGACGATCCTCGACGAGCTGGTCGCCGACGGCGCCGCGACCGCCTTTGGCCAATTTGCCTTCCCGGGTCCACCTGACCCCTGGGTGGGCGCGCTAACCGGCAAGCAGGAATGCCATCAGTGGCGGCACATCGAGCCGCTGTTGGCGACCGTCGGGATTCACCAAGAGGTCCTGACCGGTGGGAGCGTCAGCGCCACCACCTTCGGCGAGTCCAGCATGCCGCCCCTCACCGGCCGGGCCATTGGCTACCACATCGTCGCGGATTACCTGGCCAGCACTGGCAAAACCAGCTGGACGGCACTGGCGGCCACCTCAACCAAGGCGATTTTCCAGGCGAGCGGCTATGCGCCGTGCCGGGCCAGTTGAATTCGCCATGATCTGTCGAGGCCGTGGCGGAGCGATCGGGGCGCCGATGCCGGAGCTAGGCGGGAGCGCTCTCTGAGGGCGCTTCAGCACCCGTCATGGTCACTTCGGGCGGCCGGCGGTGGGGGTGCGCCAGGAAGAAATAGATAGCGCCGATTAGGCAGATGAACACCACCACCGCCAGGGTCAGCCAGTCGAAGTTGATGCGTTCGCCCTTGGGACGGCTGATCCCGGTGAGGATGAGGATGTTGGCCAGCATCAGGGTGAAGAACAAGATGGTGTTGGGGTGGGCGGCATCGATGTTGCTGCCGAATAGGTTGTGCAGGACGGGCGGGGCGTAAATCACGAAGCCGGTGTCAACGGAGGCCACTGTGATGATCAGAGGCCAGTCGTAAATACAGCCGACCCACCAGCCGCAGCCTCGGCCGGCCAGGTTCTTTCTCCAGTGGAACAGGGCGCCCGCCACCGGATAGTGGCTGCCCAGCTCGGCGAAGACCAAGGAGACCAGCAGCTGCCCGGAGACGACGATGGGCATGAACCAGAGGTAGCGGGGACCGGCCGACCAGGCTCACAGGGTGAACAGGGAGTAGATGCCCACCATCGGGGAGAGGTAGCGGAAAGCTACCCCGAAGTTCTCGAAGAGAGTGAGAACCTGGCTCAGCGCCTGGCGGTAGCCGAGCGCCGCCAGGCGCTGAGCGTCGGGGTCCTGCGGATCGACCGTTGCCGAACCGGATTCGACCGTGCCAGCCACCTGAGCCTCCCCATCCTCGTCCCGCAGCCGCCTTGGCCGTGGTCTGGTCTCTGACGGTTCTCAGCCTGAAATTGAGGTGGGGCGTGCAGATCCGTCTAGGTATGGTCGGACAAAGGTTTGGGGCTCAGCGCTGTGCTGGCATGACAACCGCAGTTGGGGCTCAGACGGCGGCGGTCAGGCGCACGATGGGGACTCGCGATCGGTTTTCTTCTGGTATCCAGCGTACCGAGGCGCGATCGTGGCGATCCGTTGGAGCGCCTCCTGGCGAGGGACTCCCCGGAGCGATGCGCCGCTCACGTGAAGCTTGCGGCTCCCGACCTCGACCCAGATCTGGTCAGGGTGCTGGGCCATGTTGATAAACCAAGCCGGGTGTCGCGCTCCGCCGCCGGCCGAGCCAACCACCAGCCAGGCGTCCGGTCCGTCGGGGAATCCGCCCAGCGGCACCGTTCGCCGCTGGCCCGACTTGGCTCCCACGGTGGTGAGCAAGAGGGCGGGGAAGCCCATCATCTGGGGCTGTTCGGAGCCCTTGGTGCGCCGGTATTTCGCCATCTGCATCTTCATGAAGGGGGCGAAGAGCCGGTTCATCAGGTGTGGCATGGTGGAACCCCGGGTGCCGGGCGGAGGAACGTCGATGCCCATGAATAGGTCTCCTTCGTGGGCGTTCACCGCCACGATTTCGGATGGTCGTCAGTGGAGGGTCTTGGTCCTCGCGCGCCGAGCATCCGACGTCACTGTGCGCCAACTGTTGCGCTGCCGTGGGATCCATCGGTAAGCTCACGACCTTGAGGTCCGGAAGCCAAGTCAGTTGGGAGGTGAGCCAGATGCGTCAGAAAGTCTCCGGGGCTCCCGTCGCGGACTGTCCCGAAACCACTTCTTTGGTGCCCGACCCGCGCTGATCCAGAGACCACCTCGGCGGGCACCTCCACTCTGGAGGCGACCGCTTGACCCCATCGCCGTCGTTGGAATTCGAATCCTTGACTCCCTTAGGGTGGGACCGCGCCCTGGAGGAGGCCTTCGTTGACCTGGGACCCGAGCTAGGCAGGCCTGCTCGGGTATCGCGGACCGACCGGGGGCGGTGCACGGTGCTGGGGCCGGAGCCCTCGCGAGCCGAGTCGCGTCATCAGCTCATCGCCACCGGTGACTGGGTGGTGGTTGGCCCCGGTCCACTTCCAGGAGACCTAGAGCAGATCGCGGCGGTGTTGCCGCGCAGGACCGCCTTCGTCCGCGACCGAAGTGGAGGTGAGACGGCGGCGCAGGTGGTCGCGGCTAACGTCGATCGGGTCTTCCTGGTCTGTGGGCTGGATCAAGATCCCAGCTCCGCCCGACTGGAGCGATACCTAGCGCTCGCCTGGCAGAGCGGGGCGGTTCCCATCGTGGTGCTGGCCAAGTCGGATACCCGAGGGGCGAGTGAACTGGCCGAGGCCCTCCAGTGGGCTCAGTCGATAGCCATCGGCGCCGATGTGATGGTCGTCAGCGCTGTCACTGGCCAAGGACTCCAAGAGCTGGCGACCACCCATCTTGCCCCGGGGCGGACGGTGGCACTGCTGGGCCCATCTGGGGTTGGCAAGTCGTCCCTGGTCAACGCCCTGGCCGGGCGCGAGCTTATGCCAACTGGCGAGATCCGGCGCGACGGCAAGGGTCGGCACACCACCACCCACGGGCAGCTGCTCGTCGTCCCACGGTGGGGGGTCCTGTTGGACACCCCGGGGATGCGCGGACTAGGGCTCTGGAATGCGGCCGAGGGACTGGCCCACACCTTTGTCGACCTGGAAGAGTTGGCCAATAAGTGCCGATTCTCCGACTGTCATCACGGCAGCGAGCCCGGCTGCGCGGTTAACGCGGCGATCAGCGAAGGGACCCTCGATCTGTCCCGACTGCAGAGCTGGCGCAAGCTGCAGGGGGAATTGAAGTCACTGGCCGCTCGGCAGGGTGATCAAGTGCTGCGCCAGGAAGCTCAGCGGCGCTGGAAGGCACTCAGCCGGGATGCGCGTCGCCATCCGCGGTAGCGACGGTCGGTTGGCTCTAGCTCAGCGGTCGAGGGCCTGATCCAGGTCGGCGATGAGGTCGTCGACCAACTCCAGGCCAACGGAGAGCCGGACCAGGTGGGGATCCACCGCCAGCGGAGAATCGGCGGCCGAGGCATGGGTCATCCGGGCGGGGTGCTCGATCAGTGACTCAACCGCTCCCAGCGACTCGGCCAGGGTAAAGACCCTGGTCAGGCTGACCATCTCCACCGCTGCCGCCTCGCCCCCAGCATGGAGAAACGAGACCATGCCGCCGTACTCTCGCATTTGCCGACTCGCGACCTCATGCCCGGGGTGGTCCTGCAGCCCGGGGTAAAGCACCCGGCTAACCATGGGGTGCTGCCGGAGGAAGTCGGCTACGCTGGCCGCATTCCGGCAGTGTCGATCCATCCGCACTGCGAGCGTTTTGACCCCGCGCTGGACCAGGTAGCAGTCGAGGGGACTGGGCACGGCGCCGGTGGCGTTCTGCAGGAAGGCGATCCCTGCCGCCAACTCGGGGTCGTTGACGGCCACAAACCCACCCACCACATCCGAATGTCCCCCCAGGTACTTGGTGGTGGAGTGCACCACCAGATCCGCACCTAGGGACAACGGGTTCTGCAGGTACGGGGTCGCGAAGGTGTTGTCGACCACCAGGCGCGCCCCTCTGGTGTGCGCGAACTGGGCCACCTCATTGATGTCGATGATGGCGAGCAGGGGGTTGCTGGGGGTCTCCACCCAGACCACGCTCGTGTTGTCACGCCAGGCCCGCACCAGCTCTGCCGGGTCGGTGGCGTCCGCGACGCTGTAGGCGAGGCCGGCTGGAGCATGGACGCGGTCAACCAGGCGAAACGTGCCCCCGTACGCATCGGTGTTGAGGACGAGGTGCGCCTGGGGACTGAGCATCGCTCGCAGGACCGCATCCTCAGCGGAGAGGCCGCTGGCGAACGCGAAGCCGAACTGGGCCCCCTCCAGACTGGCTAGCTGCGCCTCCAGGCTCTGGCGATTGGGATTGCCGGAGCGGGAATACTCGAACCCCTGATGGTGCCCCACCGACGACTGCTGGTAGGTGGTCGAGAGGTGGACTGCCGGCACCACCGATCCGGTCATGGGGTCGGGATCCTGGCCGACGTGGATCGCTCGGGTCTCGAAGCCTGGCCCCGGCGATGTCACCTGGTGGGGCGGCCGAGCATTGCGCCCAGTACGTCGGACCTGGTAATGATCCCGACGGGATGTCCGTCGTCCAGGACCAGGACCGCGCCGTTCCGCTCCATCCGGGACACCGCCAACTCCAACGGCGCTCCGCTGCCGACGGTGGGAAGCGGTGGACCCATCACGTCCCCCACTGGCTTAGAGAGCATCCCGGGGTCGCGGAAGGCGGCTTCCAACAACTCGCGGTCCTGAACCGCCCCAAGAACCTCGGCCGCCGCCAGGGGAGGCTCTGCCTTGACCACCGGGACCTGGGAGACCTCGTATTCGCGGAGCAGCTCGATCACCGACTGAACTGACTCGTCGGGATGGACGTGCACCAATGGTGGGAGCTGCCTGCCTTTGGATGCCAGGACGTCCGCCACGCTCTGCCCGCCTGCCCGGAGGAAGCCGAAGTCGGCCATCCAAGCGTCGTTGTAGAGCTTGGAGAGGTAGCCCCGGCCCGAGTCGGGGATCAATACCACCACCACCTCGTCCGGGCCTAACGGGCGAGCGATCTCGATCGCCGCCCAGATGGCCGTGCCCGCCGAGCCCCCGACTAGGATGCCCTCCTCACGGGTCACCGATCGTGCGGTCGAGAACGAGTCGCGGTCGCTCACCGCGACCACCCGGTCGACCGCCGTCGGGTCGTATGCCGTCGGCCAGAAGTCTTCGCCAATACCTTCCACCAGGTAGGGTCGACCTGTTCCGCCGGAGTAAACAGACCCTTGGGGGTCGGCTCCCACGATCTGTACTGCCGGGTTGACCGACTTCAGGTAACGGCTCACCCCGGTGATCGTTCCGCCGGTCCCAATACCGGCCACGAAGTGGGTGATCCGTCCAGCGGTCTGACGCCAGATCTCGGGACCGGTGGTGGCGGCGTGGGCAGCTGGATTGGCGGGGTTGCTGTACTGGTCAGGCTTGTAAGCCCCGGGGATCTCCGTGACTAGGCGATCTGAGACCGAGTAATAGGAGTCGGGGTGGTCCGGCGCGACCGTGGTGGGACAAACCACCACCTCGGCCCCGTACGCTCGGAGCAGGTCGATCTTCTCGGCTGCGATCTTGTCCGGCATCACGAAAACGCAGCGATAGCCGCGCCGGGCCGCGACCACGGCCAACCCCACCCCGGTATTGCCTGAGGTGGGCTCGACGATAGTCCCTCCCTCCTTGAGCAATCCGGCCGCTTCGGCGGCCTCGATCATGGCCACCGCCGGACGGTCCTTGACGCTCCCGCCGGGATTCAGAAACTCCAGTTTGGCCAGGAGGTGGCACTTCAGCTCCCGGCCGATCCGATCCAGCCGGACCAGTGGCGTGTTACCAACCAGGTCGAGCAGGGAGTCTGAGACTTCCATTGCGCTGCCGGCGTCATTGAGCGGTATCACCTCGATTCCGATGGCCGCATCGCCAGGCTGGTCGGACAGCAGTGTCACCGTGAGTCCCGCCTGTTGGAGCTGGCGGGCGGCGGCTACCCCGGAGCCAGGGTCGTGCGGGGCCACCACGCAGACTTCGCGCGGGTGCCGGTCCCGGACGCGGCTGATCAGTCGAGGCTCCAGCTCCGCTTGAGCGGATCTGACGATGTGCCTAGCCTTCGCGAGAACACGCTCGGGGACGCCACCAGGCCCGACGACCAAGAGCACATCCATCGCCCCAGCCTACTGGCCACGGTGGGGTCTAGGTGGGCCCGTCCCGACCCGGGAGCCGCCGCTGACCTGCCACGTTCCGCCTCGAGAGCCGCTCTGATAGCGTCGACCCCAGAAATGGACGGCGAGATCATCGTCGCCGGCGGCGGCCCGGTCGGTTCGGCCCTGGGCCTGATGCTTCCCCATGCGCTGGTGCTGGAGGCGGCGAACTTCCCCAGAGACAAACCATGCGGCGAGGGGCTGATGCCCGCCGGAGCGGAAATCTTGCGCCAGGCCGGGGTGGACCTGGGGTCGGAGGGATTCCCGCCGATCCGGGGCGTGCGGTATTCACTGCCGGGAGGCGACTCGGCGCGCGCTTCCTTCGCGCAGGGTTGTGGCTATGGGACCCGCCGGACCCGGCTGGACGAGCTCCTGGCGGAGCGAGCCGGCGTCAAGACGGGGGTTCGGGTGACGGCTGTCCGGTCCTTTCGTGACCGGGTCGAGGTAGAGACCACCGAGGGGTCCCTCGCTGGCTCGGCGCTTATCGCGGCGGATGGAATCCGCTCCCCAGTGGCTCGGATGATGGGATGGTGGCTACCCTCTCGAGGTACCGCCAGATACGGGCTGGTGGGCCACCTGGCCGTGGAACAGCCCGGACAGGACGTGGAGGTCGGGCTTCTGGGAGGCGTGGAGACCTACCTGGCCCCCGTCGGGCCGACGGAAGTACTGCTGGCCGTACTGGGGGAGAGGGGCGCGCTGCGCACACCCGGGATGACGGTCGAGCAGTCGTATCGCGCCATCGTCGACCGGGTCCACCCGACACTCGCCTCTGCCCCCTTGCTCGGTCAGCTGACCGGGGCGGGTCCGTTCCATGTCAGACCGCTGCGCGTGGCGCAGGGTAGAGTGTTCCTGGCCGGCGATGCGGCCGGTTTTCTGGACCCCCTCACCGGAGAAGCCATGAGCGCCGGCCTGGCCCAGGCTAGAGCCTTAGCGACCTTTCTGACAGCGGATCTCGACGAGGCGGCTAGGCACTACCAGGCCTGGGTGGGTGGTCAGTGGAGGCGGCGGGCCTTTGTTGGATCGCTAGCCCGGGCGCTCTCGGGATCGGGACGGCTCAGTCGTCGGGCAATCGCTGGCGCCGGGCGCCGGCCGGAGGCCCTGCAGGCGCTGCTCAGCGTGAATGACGGAAGTCGACCACTGCGAACGGTCGCCGTCCGAGATTGGGCAGCCCTACTTGGGGTGAGCTCCCGATGAGTCGCTTTGTGGGGTTCGGCACCGCTCTGCCGGACCATGAGCTCACTCCCACCGCCAGCCTGGCGGCCTTGAGCCAGATCTGGCCGCACCTGCGCACAGCTGGGGTGGAAGCGGTGACGCGCTATACGGTGCAAGCGGTTGACCAGGTGTTCGCCCCGAAGTCCTTGGGGGAGCGGATGCGGGTCTATCGGGCCGAAGCGCCGCGACTTGGGCGGCTGGCGGTGGAGGGAGCGCTCGCGGAAGCGGCCCTTCGGCCAGACCAAATCGATGTGGTGTTCTCGGTGTCGTGTACCGGTTACATGGTTCCAGCCTTCGATGTGCTGCTAGCTAATCAGCTCGGCTTTCGCAGCGACGTGATCCGCATCCCTCTCACGGAGCTGGGCTGTTCCGGCGGCGGCGCGGCCTTGGCGGCTGCCCACCGGCACCTGCGGTTGGAGCCGAGTCACCGCGTCCTGGTGGTCTGCGTAGAGCTTTGCTCTCTGACTTTCCAGCCCCGGGACACCTCGGTGGACAACATGACCGCGGCGATGGTCTTCGGCGATGGAGCCGCGGCGGCGATTCTGACGGGCGAGACCGGAGGCCTTGAGGTGGTGGCCACTGGGACGCGGCTCATTCCCAACACCGACCAGCTCCTCGGCTTCGACCTGCGCGACGACGGTTTCCACCCGGTTCTGGATCGTCGACTTCCCCGATTGATCCAGCATGAGCTGGCGGGCGCGCTAGCCGGCTTCGGCGAGGGGCACCTCGATTTTCTCGCGGTCCACGCGGGGGGTCCGCGCATCTTCGATGCCGTCGAGAACGGATTGGGGCTGAGCCCGGGGTCGCTCGTCGAGTCGAGGGCCGCCTTCAGCCGCTACGGGAACCTCTCGTCCGCGTCCCTGCTGTTCGTCCTGGCCGGGCTCCAGGGCGGGTCTTCGGGGATGGGACTCGGGCTGGCCTTCGGGCCGGGGGTTACCGTGGAGATGGCGACGCTCAGAAGATCCCCGGAATGAGCCGGGCCTTGCCGGCGAACGCCTGCCGATATCCCGGGATCTCGGCTAGGAGCGCCTCCTCTGCCCTGACTCGATCCACTAGGACCGCTCCATTCCAGGCAGAGAGCCCGATCGCAGTGACCCAGGCCCCCCCGGCCATCGGCAGGGCCGCGAACTCTAGGATTACCGCCAGATAGTTCGGGTGGCGAATCCAGCGATACGGTCCGACGCAGACCGGCTGCAGGTCATCCGGCACCGCCGCCCGGACGTTCCACTGGTCTCCCAGAGATCGGATGCTCCACCATCTCAAGCCGGTGGCGGCGGCCAGCAGTCCGACCCACAAACCCGCCCAGCGTGGACGGCGATGGGCCAGCCGAATCTCCAGGGAGGGGAGAAGGAAGAGGCCGATGTGGGCGGCGACCATGAAGGGAAAACTACGGGCCGCAGCCCGGCGGCCCGGGCGACCCGCCTCCAACCGCCTGGAGAGCGCAAGTTCGCGCCGACGCTGCAACGCCAAAGCTCCCACCAGGACGCCGTACCAGATTGGCATCACCGGTAGCTTAGAAGCCGGTGGTCGGGCGCCTACTCAGATTCCGTTTTGGCGGACTCGCACGAGGCCGCCAACTCGGTGGTGACAGGGGTGCGGCTCGCCCTCCTGGCGCACCGGTACGCCATCTCCGGGGCTCAGCCACCAATGATTTCTGGGGGCGCTGCTCCGGGCTTGGAGCGAGACCCTGTTCGAGGTCGGGCCGGGCTGATTCGAAGTCAATGCCGGACGGCCACGATGGCGATGGCGAGCGCCACCAGGCTGAGAACCCCGCCTAGGGCCGGCCTCAGCCCGCCCACGTGGGCTGCGGCGTGGACGGCCGTCAGGCCCACGCTACCCACCGCCACCAAACCCGCTACCACCAATACCGCTCGGGTCAACTGTCGGAAGCGACGCCCGGACGCCGCGATTCCGGCGAGCACGGTCAAGGCGAGCCAGAGAATCAATCCGAGCACCGACCCCGCCGCTCGTCCAGGCGCTGCGCTGAACATTCCGGTGTTGGTGGCCAGGAATTGGGCTACGTCCAGACTTCCGATCGCTGCAACCCCGGTCAGCCACTTGTACCTGGATCGAAGAGCCACCCGGCCGATGGGATCGGCCGCGCGGGGGCCAGTTGAGTCGACGCGCTTGGCATTCATCGCCCCAGCCTACTTGTCTAGCTCGGGACGGCCCGGCCGGGAGCCGTGGCAGACTGGAAGGTGGCGATGACTGAGATCCGACTCCGCCGCGTCTACGACCGAGTGCTGCCTCAGGACGGCACCAGGGTGCTGGTAGACCGGCTCTGGCCGCGCGGGATTGCCAAGGCGGCGGCCCACCTCGACGAGTGGCTGCGGACGGTCGCACCGTCAGATGAGCTGCGCCGCTGGTACAACCATGTCCCGGAGCGATTCCCGGAGTTCCGCGAGCGGTACCTCACCGAGCTCTCATCCCCGGAGTGGGCAGTTGCGGTCGCCCATTTACGGGAGCTAGCTCGGTCGGGCACCCTGACGCTTTTGACCAGCACCAGGGACGCCGACCACAGCCAGGCGAGAGTGCTGCTCGAGCTGCTGACCGGAGTTCAGGTGCCGCCGGAGGAAGGTGGCGACCCCGCCTGCTGGCAGAGGCGGGTCTGCCCCAACTGTGGCGCTCTGGCGGACTCTGATCCGCCGACGATCTGTGAGGAGTGCCACCAAGAATTCGCCGGATGACCGATGGGCACGTGTAGGCTGCCTCGCTTCCGTCGAGGGTTCCTAGTCAGTGTCCTGGGAAAGTCCCCGCCGGCGGAGCGGGGTTGGCCGGGCGGGCCGCACTCTCCAAGACCAGCCGTCGGAGCGGGGTCCGAGACACCAGGGTGAGCGCGGTGCGCAGCGGACCACCGACGACCCGATAAAAGAGTAGCGCGACGGCGGCCCCGAGAACCAGCCCGACCAGGACGTCGGCCGGTTGGTTTCTTCCCACATACAGCTGGTCGAAGACGAGGGCCAGTCCCGCCAGAGCCGCCAGGGACCCGAGCCGCCAGCTGTAAAGGAGCAGCCCCGCGATCACCGCACCGGCCATCACCGCGTGGTCGCTAGGCATCGACGAGCCCAGGATCCGGGGTACCAGCACCAGCACGTGGTGGAGCGACTGGTACGGGCGCGGTTCGTTGATCAGAGCCGAGAGGGGCTGGTTGACGGTGTAGGCGACCAGGGTGGCGATTCCGGCGGAGATGGCTGCCGCGACCTGTTTTGGCGACTGCCGTCGAGCCAGCACCCAACCTGCTACCACGAGCGCCGTCAGCACCACTGGGCCGAGGATCAGAACATACGCGCTGGCGATCCAATGGGCCCAGACTGTGTGCCGACTGAGTTCGTTCAAGTCCAGGAACCAGCGGGTGTTCCAGTTCATGGAGACGCCGCCTTCATCGGTTGGTGGTGCCACCCATTGACGGCCACGCTACCAGTGCGGCCAGCTCGCCCCTCTCTCTGGACTTTGATGGATCCGTTCAGTTGGATTCGCCAGGAGTGCTCCACCGGCCATCCCTTCGACACGCCAAGACACCGTGCCGACCTCCAATTGTTGAAGAACCGGCGAGGCGCAACGTCGGGTCAGAGTGATCCGTTCAAGGGTGCTGAGAATTGCAAGAAAGGCAGGTGGGCGGCGTCGCTGCTGCGGGGCGATCGTCTGGGTAATGCACCCGCCGAGATGAGGGCGCGCCGGTCAAGCTCAGCTGCGGGTGCCGACCGCTCCGAGGATCGGCGGGAGCCAGCGGTGCGATTCCTGGTCTGGAGCCAGGGCGGCGCCAGCCGGCACCACGGGCTCGGCCACCTGGTCAATCCTAAATCCCGCGCGGATGAAGGAATTGAGGTAGTCCGACAGGGGACGGTGAAAGGCACCCACCTCGCCGCGGACCGTACCCATCCGGGCTGATTGCCACCAGGTGGGGGCGTATTCGCGGACCACTCGCTCGCGCAGGGCTCCGCTCCGGTCAGCGTGAGGCTCAGCGCGCGGCGAACCGAAGCAGGGATGGATAACCGTCCAGATCATCCGCCCACCGCTAACCAGAGCCCGCGCCGCGACCGCAAACACCGCGGCCGGATCGGGCAGGTCCATGAGACACAGGCTGGCAATCACCAGGTCCCAGCTGGCGTCGGGCAACTGGGACAGCGACTGAATGTCGCCCTCAACTAGGCGGACCTCGGCGCCACGGCCCTGACTCGCCACGCGGAGCATGGCCGGGCTCTCGTCGATTCCGGTGACGTCGGCTCCCGCTCGAGCTAACCGTCGAGTGAGCGCGCCGGTGCCGCAGCCCAGATCGAGCACCCGACATCCGGACAGCTCTCCGGCGCTCTCGATAACGAAGGCATAGGCGATCTCGAACACCGGGTAGTGGTTCGCCACCAGCTCGCCGTACTGGGCGGCGAAACGGTTGTACGTCGGCTCGGAGCCGGGTTCGGCGCGATGATCTGGAGGCTCTGCCACCTGAGCGAGGGTACGGCTTGGGACGAGGGTGCACCGGGACCGAGAGCACACCTCCTTAGGATCGTCCGATGCCCATCAGGCGTGTCGAGGCGCCCGCGTGACGGCCTTGGGGCCCTTCCGGGAGCCGAACTTCCGACTACTCTTCTCGGCCCAGGCGATCTCTCTGCTGGGCAGCGCGGTGGCGCCTATCGCGCTCGCCTTCGGAGTGCTCGAGACAACCCATTCCGCCACCGATCTGGGCATCGTGCTCACAGCTCGCGAATTGGTGATGGTGGTGCTGCTGCTCTTCGGCGGAGTGTTCGCCGACCGGCTTCCTCGGCAGGCGATCATGGCCAGCACCAGCGCTCTGTCCGCCGTGGCTCAAGGGTTGACCGGACTTCTCTTCCTCACCCACTCCAGTCAGGTGTGGTCTCTTTCCACGCTGGCGGCGGTGAACGGACTCGCGATTGCCTTCTGGTTCCCGGCGGAGGTGGGTCTGGTTCCCTCCACGGTCTCCGCCCGATACCTGCGCCAGGCGAACGCGCTTTTGGGACTGGCGCGGAATAGCTCCGGAGTGGCGGGAGCGGCCTTGGGCGGGGTCCTGGTGGCCCTGATCGGCCCGGGAATGGGTCTCGAGATCGACGCCGCCAGCTTTCTGGCGGCGGGGGTGCTGGTCTTCTTCATCCGGGTCGCGCACGCCGCGCCGGTGGAGTCGCGCGGGGGAGTGCTCCGAGACCTCGGCGCCGGCTGGCATGAGTTCTGGTCGCGGTCCTGGCTGTGGGGGATCGTGATCCAGTTCTCACTGGTGAACATGGCCTATATGGGAGCGATGAGCGTGCTGCTGCCCCTGGTTGCGCGCCGGTCCTTGGGGGGTGCCCTGGCCTATGGCGCGATCTACGCCGCGAGCGGGGCGGGCGCGATCGGGGGCGGACTGTTGATGCTCCGGCGCGCAACTCGACGTCCTCTCCTGGTGGCCACCTTCGGGATCCTCCTTCAGATGCCCTTCTTCATCCTGCTCGCCCTGGGGGCGCCGCTATTCTCGCTTCTCATATCTGGACTCGTCGGTGGGGTGGGAATGGAGACCTTCGGGGTGCTCTGGTCCACCACCATGCAGGAGCAGATCCCCCAGGAGAAGCTATCTCGGGTCAGCTCCTACGACTCCTTCGGTTCGTTCGTCTTCATGCCGATCGGCCTGGCAGCTGCCGGTCCCCTGGCCGTTCTAGTGGGGCTGCGGCCCGCGCTTTGGGTAGCGCTGCTGGTGATGGCGGTCCCGACCCTGCTGGTGCTTCTGGTGAAGGATGTTCGGAGCATGACGCGGGTCACGCCCGCGCCGCACTTGAAAGGGGAGGGCTGAGGCAAGTCGGCTACCGCGCTGTTCCGATCAACGGTAGCGGCCGGGTCTGTAGGAGGAGTCAGCCCGGCCGGGGCCGTTGCGAGGGCGCGGTAGACACCTGGGATTCCTTAGTACTTTCATAAGCGGTTCATTACCGATCCTTAGTGGTACGGCGGCTAGGATCGGCGTGTGCTGATGGAGGACATCGAGGTGGCCAGCTCATTACCGCAGACGTCCCAGGCGACGCTCTCGGTGGACGACCTCTTCGTCCAATTCGGCGACCGCAAGGTGCTGAAGGGGGTCCAGGGTGTCTTTGCCCCGGGCAAGGTGACCGCCCTGATCGGACCGACCGGTTGCGGTAAGACGACCTTGCTGCGCTGCCTCAACCGACTGCACGACAGCCGGGCGGGGGTAAGGATCGACGGTCGGGTGCTACTGAACGGGGACGACATCTACGATCGTGGCACCAATGTCCGGGACCTCAGGCGCCGGGTCGGCATGCTTTTTCAGCGGCCCAATCCGTTTCCCCAGAGCATCCGCGAGAACGTCTCCCTAGCGGCCAAGATCCATGGGCTCTGGAATCGTCAAACGGCCCCCGGACGGACCGAGGCCGTGCTCCGCGACGTCGGGCTCTGGGAGGCGGTGAGAGATCGGCTCAACAGCACCCCGTTCATGCTCTCGGGCGGCCAGCAGCAGCTGCTCTGCCTGGCTCGAGCGCTGGCGGTCGAGCCGGAGGTCCTGCTGCTGGACGAGCCGACGTCGTCGCTGGACCCGCATTCAACCGCTCGCATCGAGGAATTGCTAAGCGAACTGAAGCGCCGAATGACCGTGGTCTTCGTCACCCACAACCTGCAGCAGGCTGCCCGTTGCGCCGACGACGTCCTCTTCATGCTCGGCGGCGTGGTGGTAGAGGCCGCCCCGGCCGACCAGTTCTTCTCGAGCCCTGTCGACGCGCGTAGCCGGGCCTACGTGGAGGGGCGGACAGCCTAACCGCTGCGACCGAGCGCCGACGCCGACTCGCGTTCCGATCCATCTGGTTTTGACCATGGATTTCCTGAAGGAGGATTCGATGCGCCCGAAACGACTCGTCTCACGACTATCCGGGACATCACTGCTGCTGGTGGTGGGCCTCTTGGTACTTGGTAGCTTCGGGGGCAACGTGGCCTTGGCCAAGTCCAAGAAGCCAAAGGCGCTACCGACCGGCAACCCGAGCAGCCCGATCACTTTGACCGAGGCGGGATCTACGCTGATCTATCCATACCTCGAGGTTCTGGCCCCGCAGGTAACGGCCGCCTACCCAAAGCTCACCCTATCTCCATCGGCGGGAGGCTCGGGACTGGGGATCGCGGACGCGATCGGAAGTCTGACCTCACTGGGAGGATCCGACGCCTACCTGTCACCTGCGGATGCGCTCGCCAACCCCGGCCTCATGAACGTCCCCATCGCGATTTCAGCGCAGGCAGTCGACTACAACGTGCCTGGGGCGCCGTCGTATCTCAGGTTCACCGGCAACGTTCTGGCCGAGATCTACCAGGGCAAGATCACCAATTGGGACGCACCTCAACTCGCCTCCCTCAACCCCGGCGTGACTCTGCCTAACCTGGCTATCGTGCCCGTCCGCCGGGTTGACTCCTCGGGGGACACCTTCATCTTCACCAGCTTTCTCACGGCCACTAACAAGGCATGGGCGGACGGTCCATCCGAGGGGACCACGGTGACTTGGCCGGCCGTGAGCAGTGAGCTCACCGCTGAGGGCAATCCAGGGATGATCACCGTCTGCACCGGGACTCCGGGCTGCATCGCCTACATCGGAGTCAGTGTGGAGAACCAGGCGATCGAGGACGGACTGAAAGAGGGCCTGTTGAAGAACAAGTCCGGGAAGTTCGTCAGGCCCGTCGAGGGCACGATCACGGCGGCGGTGGCCGCTGGGGCTGGCGCAACTCCGGCCAACCTGACCCAGTCCCTCATCTATGAGAAGGGGGCGAAGGCCTACCCGATCGTCAACTTCGAGTACTTGATAGTCCATAAGAAACAGAAGACTAAGGCGATTGCCGAGGCCATCCGCACCTTCTTTTCCTGGGCGATCAAAGCTAGCGGGGGCGCCACTCCCGACAACCTGACGGCTGTCGACTTTGTCGCCATGCCGGCCGTCGTGATTCCGAAAGTGGAAGCCGCGATCCAGAAGATCACCGGCTGATCCGGCTGCGCGAAATCTGCTAGCACTCAGGTGATCACCAGCGATGGCGGGGCCGGCAAAAGTGCCGGCCCCGCCGAATCCCAGGCCAGGAGAGCCATCAGAGACCGCGATCTGACGCGGCGGGATCGGCTGGCCCGACTCGGATTCCTGATCGCCGCTCTGGTGCCGAGCGGCATGCTGCTGTTCCTGGCGGCCGAGATGATTCGGGAGGCGATCCCGGCCTTCACCTTCAGCGGTTGGGGTTTCTTCACTGGTGAGATCTTCTCCTTCGGCCAGCTCTACGCCCCCACCCTGAGTCATCACAATGGAATAGTTGCCCCGCAGGGCGCTACCTACGGAGCTCTGCCCTTCATGGTGGGGACGCTCGCTTCGTCGGTGATCGCCCTGGCGATAGCGGCGCCGGTCTCGGTCGGGGCGGTCCTGGCCCTCACCGAGCGGGTACCGTACCGTCTGCAAAGCGGCTTGTCCGTCTTCCTGGAAGTGCTGGCGGGGATCCCAAGCGTCGCCTACGGGCTCTGGGGAGTCCTCTTCTTCGGGCCTTTCATGGCCGCCCACGTCTATCCGGTGCTGGCCTCCGTGTTTGGTTTCATACCCGTCTTGCGCGCCCCGGTTGGATTTGGGGAGGGGCTGCTCACGGCGTCCCTGGTACTGGCCGTGATGATCGTGCCGATCATCGCCGCCACCACCAGAGAGCTGATCCGGACGGTCCCGATCCTGGCCAAGGAGGGGGCGCTCGCCCTGGGCATGACACCCTACGAAACGGTCAAGGTGGTGACCCTACCCTACGTGCGTCGCGGCATCCTGGCGGCGGCCCTTCTGGGATGGGCCCGCGCCTTGGGGGAGACCATGGCCGTCTTGATGATCAGCGGGAATCTCCTGGACCGGCTGCCGGTCAACATTTATGGCAGCTTCTCTACGCTCGCGGCGTCGATCGTCGATTTGCTCGACTCGGCGCTGACTGATGCCACGGGCATGGCAGTTCACGCCCTGGCCGCCCTAGGATGCGTGCTCCTGATAATTACCGTCGCCACCAACTTGGTGGGTCGGCTGATCATCCGGCAAGCGAGTGGCGGAGTCCCCCTACCGATCGGACGGGGAATCTGATGTGCCGCCAGTGATCCGGCACTTCCGGGACCTGGGATTCTGGACCCTGTGTCTGATCGCACTGGCTCTAGTGATCTTTCCTTCGGTATCGATCGTGGTTTCCCTGGTGCAACAGGCCTGGCCCGTCCTCGGCTGGCATCTTTTCACTGCCGGCACCCCGCACGACGGCCTGCAGAATGCCATTTTGGGAACTCTCGTTCTCTGCGGCGGGATCCTGGTCGTGACCGCTCCGGTGGGAATCGCCGGCGGCATCTATCTAGCCGAGTTCTCCCACCTTCGCCAGGGCTCCTGGATCCGCCTCGGCTACGAGACGTTGGCGGGCATCCCGTCGATCGTGGTGGGCTTCGTCGGATACGTGGTGCTGGACATCGAACTGCACTGGGGTTTCTCCTTGCTGGCGGGCATCCTAGCCCTATCGGCGATCGTGCTGCCCTATGTAGTGAAGACAACCGAAGTGGCGCTCTTGCAGGTCCCCTCTGCACTGCGAGACGGCGCCATCGCTCTGGGCCTCTCGCGGTTGACCACACTTCGGCGGGCGGTCCTACCGCCCGCGATTCCCGCAATCGTCTCCGGGCTGGTGGTCGCGCTGGCAATTGGGGTGGGGGAAACAGCTCCGCTGCTGTACACGATCGGCTTCTCTGACCAGAATCCCTCCTTGCAGCCGTTCCAGCACTCGATGGGCTATCTCACGTACGTAGTTTTCTACTGGATCAGTCTGCCGTCTAAGACCGACCACGAACTGGGCGGTGCCGCCGGCCTGATCTTGGTCGGCATGCTGCTGGTGCTAATCGCGCTCGGGCGTGTGGTGAGCCGGTGGTCATCACGCTACTCGGCCTCAATGCTGTCTTAGGGAACCCGCAGGGTGGCGCTCGGCGCCCGACAGCTGCATTGCCGGCGCTCCCCGGGGCCGCGGTCACTCCCACGGTCCGTGCCTTGGCGGCCGGGGCAGCAGGAAGGGGAGTAGTGCCGCTGGAGGCCTACCTCTTCTGGGGGGCGGAGTACTGGCTGTTGCGGAGCTCGGCCGGCGATGACAGCTACCTGCGGGCCTTTGAGCGCATCTTGGAGGAGTCATGACCCGGCCCAGGGCATCCCGCAGCCGTGCTTGAGGTGGTCGGGATAGCGTCCGCCGGCTTGGCCGCCGCGAGCCCACCGGGAGCCGTCACCTTCTGGGTGATATTCGCGAACTGGATTGGGGGCGAGGGTTGGCTGCAGCAGCACCGGCGGCTGCCCGCAGCCGCCGATCGAGACGCCGGTTCGATGCATCTCGTAGTCACGTCGGTCTGGGCGGGGGTGGGCATCGGTCTGGTTTCGTCGTTCCTTCTCCCTGGACTCTCAACTGGTGGGAGGAGCGAGCCCCTCTTCACTGTCGGCCTGGAGCTGATGGCGGCCGGGCTCGCCTTGCGCCGGTGGGCGGTCGCCGCCCTCGGTTCCGCTTTCACCGTCACGGTTGGCGTCCAGGCTCACCAGGAGCTGGTGGCTCGGGGACCCTACCGCTGGGTGAGACATCCCTCGTACACGGGAACCCTGCTCACGCTGGTGGGCGTCGGGCTGGTCTGCTCGAACTGGATGGCGTTGGCGGCGCTCCTGCTCCCATTCGGAGCCTACGGGTACCGCATCCAGGTGGAGGAAGGGGCACTATCCGCCCGGTTTGGTGATGCCTTCCGGAGCTACTGCCAGAGAACAACCAGGCTAATGCCCCGTGGCTTGTGACGGTGTCGGCTGCGGTCGCTGGATTATTAGATGAGAGCGCCTGGGCATCGCGCGGTCGGCGCTCAGCCCCAGACCTCTTCTGCGGTCTCCACGACGAGGCGCAGCTTGGCGACCTGGTCGTCGACGGTCAGCTGATTCCCCTCGACGGTGGATGAGAAGCCGCACTGGGGGGACAGGCAGAGCTGTTCCAAGGGAACATAACGGCTGGCCTCCTCGATCCGGCGCTTCAGCTCGTCTTTGCTCTCGAGGGCTCCGCGCTTGGTGGTCACCAGGCCGAGCACGACCATCTTGCCCGGGGGCACGAAGCGGAGCGGTGCGAAGCCGCCCGACCGGGCGTCGTCGAACTCCAAGAAGAAGCCGTCGACCTTGAGCTCGCTGAAGAGCGCCTCGGCCACGAAGTCGTAGCCTCCCTCCGCCGCCCAGTAGGAGCGGAAGTTACCTCGGCAGGAGTGAGTGGTGACCACCATCCCCTCCGGACGGTTCGCGATGGCCGCGTTGATCTGCCGGATGTTGACCAGGTGCTGGTGCTCGGCGTCCGCCCCCTGGCTCTCGAGGAGTTCGCGCTGACGCGGGTCGTTGAGGTAGGCGAGGCTGGTGTCGTCCAGCTGGAGATAGGTGCAGCCGAGTGTGGACAGTTCGCGGATCTCCTCGGCGTAGGCGGCACTGAGGTCGTCCCAGAACTCATCCATCTCGGGGTAGACGTTGGGGTCAATGGCGGCCCGGCCGCCGCGGTAGTGCACCATGCTGGGCGAGGGGATGGTCAGCTTGGGTGTGGCCGTGGTCACGCAGCTCTGCAGGAATTTGAAAGCATCGGTGAAGATAGGGCGCTCCAACCGGATTCGTTCGTGCACCTTGAGCGCCGCCGAGGTGAACTCGATTCTTCCGTCGCTGTTGCGGAAGTCCACCCGCAGGCTCTCGTCGGCTTTGGAGATGCCACCCAGTTGGTAGATGAAGTCCATATGCCAGGAAGCCCGCCGGAACTCGCCGTCGGTGGCTGACTGGAGTCCGACAGCCTCCTGCATCTTCACCGCCGTCCGGATCGCGCCGTCCTCGACAGCCGTCAGCTCTTCCGGTGTGATGCGCCCCGCGGCCGCCTCACTCCTGGCGCGATGAACTGACTCGGGCCGCAACAGACTTCCGACGTGATCGGCACGGAATGGCGGAGTTGTTCGGCGTCCCATCGCGGAAATCCTACCCGGTCGCTCGTCCACCCGACTGACCTAGGATGTCCTCGATGCCCGGAAACTAGGGGGCCGCAGAGCCCGCTGCAGGCGTAAGCCGGAGGCGCTTGATTCGAGTGCAGGTTGATCTACCTCGCACTCACCCGAGAGCGGGGGTCGGCTTGGCGCGGACCAAACTCCCTAGCGAGCTCCATGTCGGCTGGGCAGAGCACACCGAGTTCATGAACCACCTGGCGGCTGACGGTTTCGTGGTGGCGGGAGGCCCGCTCGGTGATGGATCGAGAGTGCTGTTCATGGTTCGCGCGCCGCCGGAGGAGGAAATCCCTGAGTGCCTTGCGGCCGATCCGTGGACCGGAACGGGTCACCTGGTGATCAGTACTATCGAGCCTTGGGAAATCGTTGTCGGAGGCTTGCCGGTCGAACTCGCGCCGCCGACCGCCGGGGCAAGCGACGCCGATCGGAGTTAGCCCACGTCTTCTGAATTCATCTCGGCCTGACGGGTAGATGGGCGCCAGACCCACGATAGCCAGGGACGGATAGGTCGGTGTCTATTGGCAAGGCGAAGCGGCATGAAGCCTGGGTACTGGAGCGTCGCACGACCGAGGTCGGCGGCCCTTCCTGGACGTATTGGGTAACACCCGCCAGCGAGCATCCCGCCCCACTGCTCTTGGTCTTCCACGCAATGGGGATGACCGGACCTCGCATGGCCAACTGGACCGGCCTGGCCCAGCGCGGGCCCCGGAGCCGGCTTCGTGACGGTGTTTCCGGACCGGTCGCGGGAGCTGTGGAACGACTCGGATAGCGGCCGCACCGACGGCCTAGCTGACGCAGCCTTCGCCTCGAAACTGGTGGAATGGCTGGTCGCCGACAGGCTCGCCAGCGGCGGCGAGACCTACCTGGTCGGCCTGTCGAACGGAGCTTCCGTCGTGGAGCTACTGGCCCGACAAGGCGTGGTCCGGACCACTGGCATCGTGCTGGTTGCCGGAACCGTCCGGGAGGTGAGCCGTCGGGGGATCCTCCGTCCGGGTCAATCGAGCAAGGTGCTCTGCCTCGCGGGCACCGCTGACCCGCTGGTCCTCTTTGCTGGCGGCCGTGGTAGGGGACCACTCGCTTCGACGGCGCGCCGGCGAGTTCGACACTTGCTGGTCGACGCTCGCGGAAGAGAGTCGGTTGGGGAAGAGGTGATCGCTTCCGATTGGGCCGCCGCCAATGGCTGTGGTCCGGTGCCGCAGGTGCAGCCCCTGACCCAAACCCGGGGAGTTCTTCCGGTGGATCGCATGAGTTGGAGAGGACCAGGGTGCCCTCCGGTTGTGCTCTACCGCATCCGTGGCGGTGGATACGGCTGGGGGGTGGACCGCAGCACCTGTGCCACCGCTGCACGAGCCTCAGCCGACCCAGCGACCGGCCCGTAGCTGTTGATGTGCGTGCCGCTGGCCAGTGCGGTGGCCGCCTCTGGCAGAACCGGCAGTTCTGCTTCGCCAAAGGCCAAGTGAAGGACTCTCTCTCTCGCCGCGAGTCGCGCCCGGACCTGACGGTCGACGGCCAGGGTGGGCGACTCCAGATAGGCCGTGGCGAGCACCTCGGGGGGAGAAGGGGATGAAGTTGTCTGAAGTCAGTGTCCCAGGAGGTGGTGAGTTGAGGTTCGCTCCGCCCGGTCGGATAGCAGCATCTAGAACCCACTGACCGCAGGAGCGCGACCACCATCCAGCCGACCCATACGATTCCGCTCTGATCGCGGTGTTGGCATAGCCGTGAGGCAACGGTATGGTCCGAGGAGGCGACTCGATGACCCATCTCCCCGGGGTGACAGACGACCAGAGGATCGACCGTGCCCACCGTGGCCTCTCCCCGAAGGGGAAGGTTCCGGAGGTAATCACGGTCTACTTCTGGATCATCAAGATCCTGAGCACCGGGATGGGCGAGGCTACCTCAGACTTCCTGGCCCATCACTTCCCCCCGGTGCTCGCGGGCACGATCGGGGCTGTGGGATTGGCGATTGCCCTGCTGCTCCAGTTCGTTGTCACCAAGTACATCGCCTGGTCCTACTGGCTGGCAGTGGCCATGGTGGCGGTGTTCGGAACCATGGCTGCGGACGGACTGCACGTGGAGCTGGGAGTTCCTTACCTCGCCTCAAGTGCCTTCTACCTGGTGATCCTGGTCGTGGTGTTTGGCGCCTGGTACGCCAGCGAAAAGACCCTGTCCATCCACAGCATCTCGACTTTCCGCCGCGAGCTCTTCTACTGGGCGACCGTTCTGGCCACCTTCGCGCTGGGAACGGCCCTGGGCGACCTCACCGCGACCACTATGCAAATCGGATTCTTCGCCTCAGGGCTGTTGTTTCTCGCGCTCTTCCTGATCCCCGGCCTGGGCTATTGGATTCTCAGGGTCTACTCGGTCCTGGCCTTTTGGATCGCCTACGTGCTGACCCGTCCGATCGGCGCCTCATTCTCCGATTGGATGGGGGTGCCGAAGAACTATGGAGGGCTCGATTGGGGCCGCGGCACGGTCGCCGTGGTGCTGGCGATTCCGATGGTGCTGTTGGTCGGGTACCTGGCGTTCAGCCGAAGGGATATTCGGGAAGTTGACCAGTCCTGACCGTTTCAGAACTCAGGCCAAGACCGCCGGCCGCTCCGACCTATCGCGGGAGGGCGTACGGAGCGGGGTGATTGTGAACTTGACTTCTCAGGGAGGCAATCGATGGAGCGCCACCCGCTAACCCGGATGCTTGACGAAGCGGCCCGAGTCGGTTCCCCCCACCGGACGGGATGGTGGAGGTGACGGCAGCAGCGCCCGGTCAGATGGACGCCATCGTGGCCTTCACCCGGCACGTGGTCAGCGCGACGAGAGTTGACCCAGAGGAGATAGGCGACCAGCTTGCGACCGACGAGGTAGGAGCTCCCATGGGAGCTCGGTTCGTAGGCTGGCTGGAGAGTCGCCTGGGGGGACGTCCGGTCCTGTGGACATTGTCTTGGCCCATGACGGAGGCGGCGAATCCCCCTTCCTCATCGTGCCCAGAGATGATCTGAACCAACACCAGACGGTGGTACGGGCAGGGCGATTCCGTACCGATATCTTCGTCTACAGCGACGATGAGCAAAGGGGTCTGGTGATCATCGGCCGCGGACTGGGCGACCGCTGGGAGATGGCTGTCGAAGTTGACCCGCAGCATCGGCGTCCGGGCGTCGCACCGCACTTGATGTTGTCGGGGGTCGCCCGGATTCCGCTCGGCGGACTGGTCTTCGGCCGGGTCGCACCCGGGAACGTGGCATCCATCAGGGCATTTCTGGCTGCCGGGTTCCGCCCGGTGGCGGCAGAGATTCTGTTCTTGGACCAGGGCTCTGCTCCTATCTCCGGGCGTTAGCTGAAGACTCGAGCGTTTGATCCGGCGATTGACCGGCCCGAACGATCTTGGAGTCAGGTCAGGTAAGACGTGCCCCCCAGGTCGTCGTGACGGCGTGACCTGGCTGCAGGCGGATCAACCCTTCGCCGGACTGGAAGGCGTTGGGCGGGCAGGTCATCGGCTCGGTGCCGAGTCCTCGTCGCCGTCGGTGGGGCGCCAGAGTGTCACCGGTGTAGATCTCGATTATTGGATAGCTCTCATCTACCCAGAGCTCTGCCCGGCGGCCGTCGGCACCAGTTAGCCGGGCCCAAGCGCGACCGCTCGAATCCCGGGCTAGCCCGGTGAACGCGTAGTCAATCTGGAGGGAACCAAGTGAGGTCTTAGATCGGAAGTCATAAGCCGTGTCCTGCACCGGCTCTGAACCCACCGGGAGCTGCCGTAGCTGATCCGTGATGATCCGCGTACTGGCCACCAGTTCCAAACTGCAGTCGTCGAGCAGCCCCGGTCCCGCCGAGAGATACGGATGCTGACCGGCACCGAACGGGCAATGGCGATCACCCAAGTTAGTGGCCGTGGTCTGCACCATTAGGCCCGCCTTGGAGAGGGTGTACGCCACCCGAACGTCGAGGAGGAACGGGAACCCCTGGAGCGGGAAGAGCCGGGTGCCCATCGTGACCTGGGATTGCTGGTGGTCGGTGACCGACCAGGGCCGCCAGCGCAGGAATCCGTGGATAGCGTTGTGCTTCTCCGGCTCCGTCAGGGCGAGCTGGTAGTCGACCCCATCGAATCGATACCGGCCGTCGGCCAGGCGATTGGGCCACGGAATCAACGGGGCCCCGTGAGCGCCGTCACAGCTGGCGTCCAGGGGGTAAGGATCGAGTACCGGTCGATCGCCCGCGAAGTACTCGCGGATCCCCCCGCCAACCTCCACGACGGTGGCCCGCTGATCACCCCAACTTATCTCGAATTGCTCTCCCGAAGGAGGAATAGTCATGCCTACCTCCGGACCCCTCTTGCTTCAGCCAGCATCTGCCCAAGATAAGCAACCAGGCCGGGGTTCTCTTGGCGTCGGTTGCCGGCACAGCCTTTCGGCGGCAGATTCTGGCAGAGTTCGAACACCGCTGTGTGAGATCGAGGCGGTATCGTGGTGGGCCGCGCGCTGCGCCACTCCCGGTTCCATCTGCGAATCGAATCGCTGCCTGCCGTTAGGGCAGGGCCAGAAGGATTGGAGGCGAGATTGCCCAACTCAAGCCCACCGGCCGGGGCGCTGGTGATCTTTGGGATCACCGGGGACCTGGCCCGCAAGATGACCTTCCAGGCCCTGTTCCGCCTGGAGGAGCGGGGTCGGCTCGACTGCCCGGTGATCGGGGTCGCCAAGGACGAGTGGTCCGAGGAGGCGCTGCGAGAACACGCCCGGCAGGCGCTGACCTCCTGCGGGCAGAAGTTCACCCAGGCCCAGTTCACTCGTTTCGCCAAGCGGCTGTCCTATCTGCCCGGAGACTTCGATGATCCCGCGACCTATCAGCGCTTGGCCCGGCGGCTGCGAGGGATCTCCCACCCGCTGTTCTACCTGGAGACCCCGCCGTCGCTCTTCGCTCATATCGTCGAGGCGCTGGCCCGGGCGGGCCTGACCGCCGGAGCCTTGGTGGCGGTGGAGAAACCCTTCGGCCACGATCTGGACTCGGCGCGGGCGCTCAACGCGGAGCTTCGATCGCTGCTCCAGGAGGATCAGATCTTGCGCGTCGACCACTTCCTCGGCAAGGAGCCGGTGATGGCTGTCCAGTTCCTCCGCTTTGCCAACGATCTGCTGGAGCCGGTCTGGAACCGAGATCACGTGGCGAGCGTGCAGATCACTCTGGCCGAGGACTTTGGCGTCGACGACCGGGGTGCCTTCTACGACGCTGTCGGAGCACTTCGGGATGTGGTCCAGAATCATCTGCTTCAGGTTCTGGCGCTGATCGCGATGGAGCCGCCGGCCGGGTCCGACGCCGACGCGCTCCGGGACAAGAAGGCGGAGGTCTTCCGGGCCATCCCGGGTGCGGACCCAGCGCACTGCGTGCGCGGCCAATACCAGGGGTATGCCCAGGTCGCAGGTGTAGCTAAGGGGTCTAAGACCGAGACCTACGTCGCCCTGCGCCTGGGCGTTGATAACTGGCGCTGGCTGGGGGTGCCGTTTTTCATCCGTGCCGGCAAAGCGATGGCGGAGCGAGTCACCGAGGTGCGGCTGGTGTTCCGGCACCCGCCGCGGCTCGCCTTTCTGGGTGGGGCGGCCCAGGCCGATGCCAATCAGGTGGTTCTCCGGATCGACCCTAATCCGGGACTGCGGATCAGCCTCACCTCGCAGGGCAGCGGCCGGCGGTTGACCCAGCCGGTGCACCTTGACCTCTCCTTCGCCCAAGAGCTAGGGCAACCGCTTAGCCCGTATGAGCGGTTGCTGGACAATGCCATGCGCGGAGACCAGCGCCTCTTCACCAGAGAGGACAGCGTGGAGGAGACCTGGCGCATCGTCCAGCCGCTGCTAAACGCCCCGCCGCCGCTGCACCGGTACGCCGAGGGATCATGGGGACCGTCCCAGGCCAAGGTCCTGGTCCGGGGGCATCCCGCTTGGCGGGAGCCCTGGCTGGGCTCGGCCGAAGGCGTGGGAGACAGCTGAAGTCCGACGACACTCAGACGCGCAAGGAGGAAGGCATGGCGAGCAGTGAGCCGATGCAGCTAGGCATGGTGGGACTGGGGCGGATGGGGGCCAATCTGGTCCGCCGGCTGATGCGCGACGGCCACCGTTGTGTGGTCTTCGACGTCAATCCCGCCACTGTCAAGGAGCTGGAGGCGGAGGGGGCGACTGGAGCCGTCTCCATGGATGACTTTGTGGCCAAGCTCGCCATTCCTCGAGCCGCGTGGGTCATGGTGCCGGCCGGCGAAATCACCGACTCCACCATCACCGAGCTCTCGGGCCGGATGGCCAAGGGCGACATCATCGTGGATGGTGGCAACTCCTACTACCGCGACGACGTCCGCCGGGCGAAGAAGCTCGCCGAGCGTGGGATCCGACTGGTTGACTGTGGGACCAGCGGGGGAGTCTTCGGCCTGGAGCGGGGGTACTGCCTGATGATCGGGGGCGAGGACCAGGCCTACTCCTACCTGCAGCCAATCTTTGCGTCGCTGGCGCCCGGGGTGGACGCTGCGCCGCGCTCTCCCGGGCGCATGGGCAAGCCAGGTCCGGCGGAGCAGGGTTATCTGCATTGCGGGGCTAACGGAGCTGGCCATTTCGTAAAAATGGTCCACAACGGGATCGAATACGGCATGATGGCGGCCCTCGCGGAGGGTCTGAACATCCTGCACAAGGCCGACGCCGGCGCTCACGTGCAGGATTCCGACGCTGAGACCGCGCCCATGGAAGAGCCCGAGTTCTACCGCTATGACATTGACACCACCGCGGTGGCCGAGCTCTGGCGGCGCGGCAGCGTGGTCGAGTCTTGGCTGCTGGACCTCACCGCGATCGCCCTGCAGGAGTCACCGGACCTGGCGGGATTCAAGGGCCGGGTGTCCGATTCAGGGGAGGGGCGCTGGACCTCGATTGCGGCGATCGACGAGGGGGTCCCGGCGCCGGTCTTGACCGCCGCCCTCTACTCCCGGTTCTCCTCTCGAGGTCTCGACGAATTCGCCAACCAGACGCTCTCGGCGATGCGCAAGCAGTTCGGTGGCCACGATGAGAAGGCCGCGCCCAAGTGAGAGGTGAACTGGCCGGCACTGTCAGGACGGGGTCAGCGTGACCAAGCCCGCCGCGGTGCTCTTCGACATCGACGAGACCTTGGTACACACGGGTGGTGCTGGCGCGCGCAGCTGGGCCTTCGCCTTCGACAAGCTCTATGGGGTGGTGGCGGACATCGGCAAGCACACCTCGGCGGGGGAGACCGACCCGGAGGTCGGCACCGAGACCTTCGAGGCCGTGCTGGGGCGCAAGCCGAGCCCGAGCGAGATGGTCGCGGTGTACGCCCAGTACCTGCTTCACCTGGCCGAGGACATCTGGCAGTCCAAGGAGTACCGAGTGTTCGATGGGGTGGAGGAGACGCTCACTCGACTGAGCGGGGAAGGAGTGATCCTGGGAGTCGTTTCCGGAGCGATGGAGGGCGCCGCCAGGACCAAGATGATGCCCGGCAATCTCAACCGGTTCTTCATTTTCGGAGCCTATGGCTCCGATTCGCCGGACCGTGCCGAGCTCACCAGGTTGGCCATCAAGAAGGCCGGCAGGCTCCACGGGCGGGAGTTGAGCCGAGAGGAGGTGATGGTGGTGGGGGACACGACGCGGGACATGGAGGCGACCGCCAGGGCGGGCGGGACCTCGGTGGGTGTAGCCACCGGCCATTACAGCGCGGATCAGCTGAGGGAGGCTGGGGGGGTCTGGGTCCTCGGGTCGCTGACGGAGCCGTTTCCCGAATTCGCATAGGGGTGGCTGGCTGACCCCAGAGTGACGTCGCGCCCGAGTGCCGCCACTCGGTAAATCCATCGGTTCACCACCAATATCTGGAGGTCGAGCGTGCCGTGCCCTGGTCAGTAGTCGGCGGACTTTGGGAGTGGTCGGCGGACCAACGTCTGGGGTACCTCGGACGGGGGCGCTTCAAGCAGAGGCGGAACCCCGGAGATGGCACTTCGCACGGTGACCCGATGCGTCACTCCAGCGGATTGCCGCTAGTGGAGCACTGGTCGCTGGGCGCAACCACCGCCGTCTCGCATCGGTATCGATGATGGACCATGCGGACCCGGTGGTGGCCCTGGCCGCGACCGAGCCGGCCGGAATTTGCTTCCGTGGCGAGCCGCCAGAAGCCGACAACCCGGGCCCTACCACTTCGGAAGTGGGACCCCTCGGGAGCCTCCTTGAACCCAGCTGGCTGCACAAGGTGGGACTGGATGGCGAGCCCCAGGAAACCTTCACCATCGTGGGAGATCTGCTCGACGAGGACATCACGATCGTGCTCGTGTTCATCTGTGTCGGGTGCGATCACGACGACGTCAGCTACGACAACCAGTTGGGAATCATCAGCTCCTGGGAGGTGTATATCGACGGCCAGGTCGCCGATCGACACCTCCTGTCGTCTGTTCGGGCGTGGGCGTGAGCCTGACTGTCCCTTTTGCGGTGTGGGAAAGGTGACCCCAGCCGATCGGTCGGAGGGCCGACGCGATCGGACCTTCTCGCCTCGAGTCCCGGAGTCTTTGACGGCGGTGGATGCGGAGCACTTTCGGGGTGAGCTGAGCAGTATCTCGCTGCAAGGCGCTACCCTCACGCGGTCGGCAAGACCTCTCCTGATCGACGGAGCCAGAATCACCGCGACCGACCTCAGTGAATCGCGGTTTGTCCGGCCCTCATGGGGTGATGTGATTTTCGATGACTGCAACCTGGCCAACGCCCACTGGAGTGAGTCGGCGCTTACTCGGGTGGTGTTTCGAGAGTGTCAGATGACCGGGTTCGATGCGAATTCGTCCACCCTCATCGACGTCCAGTTCTTGAGGTGCAAGCTGTCGCTCTCCAGCTTCCGGTTTCTAGCAAACGCAAAGGTCCAATTCACGGACTGTGAGATGGACGGGACCGACTTCCATGGAGTCGACCTGCGCCGCTGCCGATTCGATCGATGCATTCTCACCGGATCGCTGTTCCACGGGGCCAGGGCCGACGCGGTTGACCTCAGAGGCTCTTCGATCGCCGCAGTGCAGGGGATCGACGGTCTGCGCGGAGCGATCATAGACCAGCTTCAACTGCTGGACATTGCCGAATCGTTGGCATCGCATGCCGGACTCCTCGTGAGGGCAACAAGCTAGGTGCTAGGCGCCACCTCGTTGCACTTGCCATAGCACAGGGCGTGCCTTCGTTGCCAGTCAACTTCGGCTCCCGCCGGGTGCGGTGACCTACACGGTGGCGACCTGCGCCCGGACCAGCCCGGCCAGTCGGGTCAGCGTTTGCTCAGCACCTTCCCGTGCGTGGTACTTCTCATTGGTGAGGTTGCGCTCATTGGTGCTCTCGAAGACAAGACGCAGGGTGAGCACAGTCATCCCCATCATTTCATCAAAGGTCACGGTGGTCGTGAACCGCGGCGCCAGATGGGTGTAGACCAAGCGTTCTGGCGGGTTGACCTCGTCGTAGACGATTTGGTTGGGGTAGTCGACTCCATCCGGGCCGTGCATGGTGAAGCGCCACTTGCCTCCGGGACGCACGTCCATCTCATCGAGGGTGATGGAGAACCCGGTTGGTCCCCACCACTTGCTTACGTGATCCCGCTCTGTCCACATGGCGAAGACTCGATCAGGGGTGGCCTGGAGCAGGCGAGTCACCACCAGCTGACGCTCGACCGTGCCGCTGAGTACGTCATCCAGACATTGCAGGCTCTGGTTCCAGCCGGCGCGCATGCCTCCCAGCATCGCGATCGCTTCGGGCACCAATGCGGTCGCCTCAGCGTGAAGCGTGATCTCGGTCCTACCGCCTCGGTCGGCGAAGGTGACCCTGTGCCTCGACGCCAATACACGGTTGCCGTCGGCACCGACGGTGGTCGACTCGACCACCAAGAGTTCGGGCGGCACGATCTCTCGGTACGCGGCGGTCATGGGAAGGTCGATGCCATCAGGCCCATGCATCACGAGCTTCAGGACGCCTCCCACACGGGGATCTGATTCGGCCAAGGAGACGGTGAAGCCCTCCGGTCCCCACCACTGGGCGAGGCGCTCAGCCTCGGTCCAGGCTCGGAAAACGATCTCTCGTGGCGCATCAAAGGTGCGGGTGATGGTGATCACCCGGGTGGCTGCAACGTCATTCACCGGCGGTCTCCTCATCTTGGAGTTGGCGAAGGTAGTTGTCGAGTCGGGTGAGTCGTTCGTCCCAGAACTGTCGGTATTCGTCCAGCCAATCAGCCACTAGCTTGAGCGGCATTGCCCGAAGGGTGCACGGTCGCCACTGGGCGTCGCGTTGGCGCTCCACCAGGCCGGCAAGCTCCAGAACCTTGAGATGCTTGGAGATGGCTGGCTGACTAATGTCGAAGGGTTCGGCCAGCTCGGTCACTGAGGCCTGCCCCCGGATCAATCGGGCGAGGATCGCTCGGCGGGCCGGGTGGGCCAGGGCGGCGAAGGTCCGGTCCAGTTGGGTGGCTGCGACTGCGGACATAACCGATAGGTTACATAACCAATGGGGAATATGCAAGTTCCGAACCGGATCAGGCGCCCTAGAGGCGGTGGGGGGGAACTGTTGCCACCAGTCGTCCAGCGCGTACCGGAGACGGGCGCCCTGGGGGGCGTCACCGCTGGAATCGAGACCTTCAACGAGGTCGCGATCGGGAAGGGGCCCAGAGGCTGAGTGAGACGGCGACCTGCCGGAGCAGTTCCGTTGCTGCCTCTACTGGGCCACGCCCTGTCGCTCTCCGCCGAACCCGAAATGGTCGACCACGGTTGAGGGAGTGATCGGATGACCCAGACAGAGAATTTCACCAGCGTGCGTCACCCCCCGGCGTGGCCCAAAGACACCCTTCTGATCGGTTTCGGGGTGATCTGGGCAGTCGATGCCGCTCTCAAATCGAGTCCGGCGTTCAGGGCTGGATACCCTGGCTACCTGACGTCAGCCTCCCAGGGCCAACCGAGCTGGCTCCATCCCTGGTTCAACTTCTGGATCCACCTCCAGCACCGGACTGTGGTCTGGGCCTACGTGACAGCCACCGTCGAGACTCTGACTGTCGGCGCCCTAATCCTGGGGTTCGCGCGTAAATCCACCTACCTTGCCGCCGCGCTGTTTAGTCTCCTCATCTAGTCCACCACCGAGGGCTTCGGTGCCCCGTTCACCGCAGGGGCCCCCGAAGTGGGGACCAGCACATCTATGTGGTGGTCTTCATGGGTCTGCTCGCCCTCGACGCCTGCACCGGTCCCTCCCGTTGCTGCGTCGACCGGTGGCTGGAGAGCCGCGTCTCCTGGTCGTGGAGGACGGCCGAGGTCAGCCGTCCCGTGGGAACGAGGCAGTGACGGGAGAGACGTGAGCAATCCGGGGTCATCGGAAGTCGCTAGCTCCGTGTCCCAGGAAGGCTTCGGTGATCCGATGCGCACCGGGTCGGCCAGATGTGATAGCGCCTCGGCGCGGAGCGGGAGACGAGACTCGAACTCGCGACATCCAGCTTGGAAGGCTAGCGCTCTACCAACTGAGCTACTCCCGCTCGGGCGGATCGGCTAAGGATAGCTCTCGCTCTTCCCGGGTCAGAGCGCATTGTTCGGTCTGCGCGAGTCCGCTGGTCGGCTTCTCGGCCGTTGTTAGACTGAGAGCGGATGCTCTTCGACTACCTGCCCCTGCTCGTCTTCTTGGTGATGGTGGTCCTCTTCGGGGGGGGCATGACCCTGGGCATCGCCCTCCTAGGACCCCGCCACCCCACCAAGGCCAAAGGCCTTCCTTATGAGTGCGGGATCATCCCTGCGGAGACGGCACGCCGCCGGTTCTCGGTCAGCTTCTACCTCACCGCGATGCTGTTCATCGTCTTTGATGTGGAGGCCGTATTTCTCTACCCGTGGGCAGTCTTGGTCAAGAACACCCTCCACATGTTCGGCTTCGTCGAGATGGTGGTGTTCGTGGCCCTGCTCGGGGTGGCCCTCCTCTACGTATGGCGGAAGGGAGCCTTGGAGTGGGACTGAGAGCCACCGAAGGCGGCCTGGTGCTGCCGGGCAAGTTGCCAGCCGCGCGAGTCGGCATCGCGGGGGCGCCGGCGATGCCGGGCGTGATCCCGTCCGAGCAAGATCTGGCGGATGCCGCCGCTCAGGTGGGGGTGTTCACCACCACGGTGGGCAAGGTGATCGCCTGGGGACGGTATTCCTCACTTTGGCCAGCACTCTTCGGCCTCGCCTGCTGCGCCATCGAGATGATGGGGGCCAGCAACGCCCGCTTCGATCTCTCCCGGTTCGGTGCCGAAGTGTTCCGCGCCTCGCCGCGCCAGGCCGACGTCATGATCGTGGCCGGGCGAGTCTCGCAGAAGATGGGACCGGTCCTGCGCCAGATCTACGATCAGATGCCCGACCCCAAGTGGGTGATCTCGATGGGGGCGTGCGCCTCCTGTGGGGGCATCTTCAACAACTACGCGATCATCCAGGGGGTCGACAAGGTGGTTCCGGTGGATGTCTACATTCCCGGTTGCCCGCCGCGGCCAGAGGGACTTCTGGATGCCGTGATCAAGCTGCAGAAGAAGATCGCTGCCACTCCGGTGAGCAGCGTCCGGGGGTAGGAGCCTGTCCCCGGGGCCGGATACACGGCGCTCCCGAGCACCTTCAGCCGGGGCCGAACAGGGCACCCGGGCAGTGCAACTGCTCACCAAGCTGCTGCCCGCGGGAGAGGTGGAGGTCAGCCGGGAGCGCGGCCAAGCGAAGGTCAGGATCCCAGCCGACCGACTCTTGGAGTCAGCGGCGGCGCTGCAGTCCGACCGCAGCACCCTCTACGAGATGGCCATCTGCATGACCTGCATCGACTGGCCCGAGCGCGAGCTGCGGTTCGACCTCGTGTACCTCCTGCGCTCGTTGGTCCACAACGACCTGGCCTGGATCAGCGTTTTGGCGTCGGAGACCAGCGAGGTGCCCTCGCTCTCAGGGATCTATCCGGGGATGGACTGGCATGAACGAGAGTGCTACGACCTCTTCGGGATTAACTTCACCGGACATCCCAACCTGACCCGGATCCTGCTCCCCGAGGACTGGGAGGGCCACCCTCTTCGCAAGGACTACGTCTCCTTCGGCGAGCCGGTCGCCTTCACCCACAACATCGAGTGGGCGCTCTCATCGCAAGACCGCCCTGAATACCTGCCGGGGGCAACCCGGGGCGCGGTGGAGCGCCCCTGATGGCGATAGAGCCCCCTCCCGTTGGAGACGGAACCCCGCCAGACCTGGTCCCGCGCCAGGAGGGAATACCGCGGTTCCGTCCCGCCGGTACCGGAGAGTTTCTGGACAAGATTGAGCCCGCTGAGGAGCTCATGGAGATCAACATGGGGCCCCAGCATCCGAGCACTCACGGGGTGCTGCGGCTGGTGTTGGGCCTGGATGGAGAGCGCGTTCGCAGCTGTCGGGCGGACATCGGCTACCTGCACACCGGGTTTGAGAAGAGCTTCGAGTCGCACACCTACCAGCAGTGCATTCCGCTGACCGACCGGATGGACTACCTGGCGCCGCCGATGAACAACCTGGGCTTCGCTCTGGCGGTGGAGGAGTTGCTGGAGCTGGAGATCCCCCCGCGGGGGCAGTACATCCGGGTGATCGTGGTCGAGCTTTCCCGGATCGCGAGTCACCTGGTCTGGCTGGGGACCCACGCCCTGGATCTCGGAGCGACGACGATGTTCATGTACTGCTGGCGGGAGCGGGACCGAATCCTCGACATCCTGGAGTGGATCTCGGGGGTGCGGATGATGACCAGCTTTATCCGCGTCGGTGGGCTGATGGTCGATGTGCCCGAGGAGTTCGTGCCGATGGTCCGGGCCTTCACCGCCGACTTCCAGCAGAAGGTCGACGAGTACGAGGGCCTGCTGACCTCAAATCCGATCTGGCGCCAGCGCACCATCGGGCTGGGCGTCATCAGTGCAGCCGACGCCTTGGGCTTCGGGTGCAGCGGCCCGACCCTGCGGGGCTCCGGAGTTCCCTACGACCTGAGACGGGCCCGTCCCTACTCGAGCTACGACCATTTCGACTTCCAGGTGCCGATCGGGCTCAACGGTGATGTCTACGACCGCTACCTAATCCGGGTCAGGGAGATGCGCGAGTCCTGCCGGATCATCGACCAGGCGATCAAGGGGCTACCCGGGGGGCCGACCAACACCTCGGACCGCAAGGTGTCCCTACCGCCTCGATCGGAGATCGACACCTCGATGGAGTCGCTGATCCAC
>DATKSR010000117.1:0-15258 GCA_035531555.1 Candidatus Dormiibacterota bacterium | reverse complement strand
ATTCGCTGGAACGGGGGGGGGGGCGGGATATGACCGTTATCGCGAGCGAGCGAGTCTCCGAAGATCCGGGATTGCGCCGGGGAGCGATCGGGCTACGCGAGGTTCTGTTCCAAAGCATCACTGACATGGCCCCCGGCGCAGCGATCGCGGCCTCAATCCCGGCCGGGGTTGCCTTTGCCGGTGGCGCCTTGCCCCTGGCAGTAATCGTTGCCCTGATCGCCTGCATGCTCTGCGCGTCCTGCGTAGGCGAGTTGGCGCGGGAGCTTCCCTCAGCTGGATCGATGGGAACCTACACCGCCCGCGGGCTTCATCCGTCGATCGGCTTTCTGGTCAACTGGGGCTACGTGGCTGTCGCGGCCTTGATACCCCCGCTGGTACTCCTGCAGCTGGGCTACACGGTGGCCGGCACTATCAACGGATACGACCACGGCTTCTCCCTCAACCTCTGGTGGCCGTTCACCATCGTGGGCGCTCTGATCGTGCTGGCGGCTGGCTACTACGGTATCCGCACTTCGGCCCGCCTGGGAACTATCCTGGGCGCCTTCGAGATCATCGTGTTCGTGGTATTGGCGATCCTCTTCGTGGTCAAGGCAGGGAGCGCCAACACGCTGGAGGTCTTCACCACCAAGTACACTCCGAGCCACTACCAGGGACTGACCGGAGTCATCGCCGGTTCGGTCTACACCGTCCTCGCTTTCGGTGGATTCGAGGGGGCGGCCCCTCTCGCCGAGGAGACCAAGGACCCTCGCAAGACGATCCGACGGGCGGTGCTGCTGGCCACCCTGGGGATCGGGATCATTTACGTCTTCACGACCTATGCGGCCGACGTGTACTTCGGACCCAGCCACTTCTCTTCCTTCAGTAGTGCCGGACCGGCATCCTGGGAAGGCATCGCCAAGGCCTCTTACGGGATCTTCTGGCTCTTCGTCTTCCTGGCGATCGTCAACTCCACGATCGCAAATTCCAATGCCGGGGTGAACGTCTCCACTAGGACCGCGTTCGCCATGGGACGCATTCGTGCCTTCCCCGCGTACTTCGCCACGGTCAACCAGAAGCATCGGTCGCCCCACTGGGGCATCCTGACGGCCTTCATCGTGAGCGTTGCGGTGGCCCTGGGACTGGGACTCCACTTCGATCCCTTCGTGGCGTTCGCCATGGTGGGGACCGGGATCGTGATCGTCCTGGCCGCGATCTACATCCTGGTCGACGCCGCCTGCATCGGGTTCTTCCTGCGCAAGCGTGGCTCCCAGATCAACTGGTTCCTCCACGTGCTGGTGCCGGTGCTGGGGATAATCGCCTTCATTCCAGCCTGGTTCAGTGCCGCCGGAATCCCGGTTTTCTCCTTCATTTCTCCACTTCCACCGCCTTATTCCTACATGGGCCCAGCGATGGGAGTCTGGATTCTTCTCGGGGTGATCTACATGGCCTACCTCTATCGAAAGGACCCCAAGCGGGTGGAGCAGGTGGGACTGGTGCATCTGGATTTGGCCGAGCCGCAGGTCTCCCCGGCGGTGAATTGAGATCCCGGTCGTAGGCGGCGACGCTTGGCAGATAAGGAGTGACTTGAAGGAGAGGCTGAGCAACCCACCCGGGAGATCACTTTGAGTTCGCTGGAGGTCCGGACCTTCAATCCCGAGCCTGGGCAGTACGCTTGGACCTTCGGTGGCGCACCACCGGTCGCTCGGATCACTCCCGGGAGCGTGCTCGAGCTCTTCACTGAGGACTGCTTTGCAGGTCGCGTCAAGAGCGAGCGTGACCTAGTCTCCGAAGTCTGCGAGTTCCCCTTCCTCAATCCCCAGACTGGACCCTTCTACATCGAGGGCGCCGAGGTGGGGGACACAGTGGCGGTCCACTTCATCTCCATCGAGCCAGCCCGCGACTGGGCGGTTTCCACAACCGTCCCCCTATTCGGGGCCCTCACCGCCACTCACCTCACCGCGCTCTTGAACGAGCCACTCCCAGAGCTGGTCTGGATCTGGCGACTGGACCGGGCCCGCCGCCTCTGCCGGTTCGAGGCCCGGACCGGGGGATTCTCAGTGGACTTGCCGATGGATCCGATGCACGGAACCGTAGGGGTGGCCCCCGCTAACCTCGAGGTGAGGTCGGCACTGGTGCCGGACGCCTTCGGTGGCAACATGGATACCCCGGAGATGCGCCAAGGCGTCACCTGCTACCTCGGAGTGAATGTTGAGGGGGCGCTGCTGTCTCTGGGGGACGGGCACGCCCGCCAGGGGGAGGGAGAAACCTGCGGGGTGGCGGTGGAGTGCGCCATGAACACCGTGATCGCAGTTGAGCTGATCAAGGGCCGCCCCTGCCCGTGGCCCCGCATCGAGACCGACGAATACATCATGGCGACCGGCTCGGCGCGGCCGCTGGAGGATGCGTTCCGGATCGCCCAGAGCGATCTGGTCCACTGGCTCGGTGAGGACTACGGCCTGGAGACCATGGATGCGTACCAGCTGGTGAGCCAGGGAGTGCTGGCGCCCCTGGCCAATGTCTGCGACACGAACTACACCTCAGTAGCCAAGTTTCCCAAGCAGTTCTTGCCCAGGCTGGAAACGATGGGTGGAATCCACCGCAAGCTGCGCGAACTTGCCGTCCAATACCGCGCCGGGACGGGCTGAGAGCTGCGTTCTCCGGACCGGGCCGGCGTCTCTAGTTCGCCAAGGGACGTCGGTTGATGCTGGCCGGTAGCCTGCGCCCCAGCCGCTCGGCGAACACCACCAGCCCGGCGGCTACTGCCGCCCAGAGGAGCCACATTCCGGGCCGGAGGAAGGAGCCGACTACCAGACCCCCGATGGTGGGACCGACCAAGAGGCCGACCCCCCAAGAGAGGTTGAAGGCGGCCATGTACCGGCCTCGCACTGCGGCCGGAGCCATGTCCGCGACCAGGGGGCCGATGGTCGCGCTGAGCAGGCACTCCCCCAAACCGAAGCACACCGCGAACACCCCGAGCAACAAACTGGCGGTTAGGCCGTGGGTGAGGCTTGCCACCTCCCCGATCAGCCAGGTGAGCAGCCAGGCGGAAGCGCTGAGCGCGAGGGTGCGAGACCGGTCCAGGTGCCGCACCGCCCGGCTGATTGGCAGTTGAGCGATCACGATGAAGGCCGTGTTGGCGGCCAGGATCAATCCCAGCGCCACGGTCGGCACTCCCAGGAAAACTCGCGCGTACAGCGGCACTGAGCTGTCCAGCTGGGCATAAGTTGACATGACCACCACGGCGTTGAACAGGATCAGGGCCATGAACCTGCGGTTCCGCAGGACCAGCCGGTAGCTGGACTTCTCCCCTTTCTCCCCGAGATGCCTTCCCGACGGGACCAGGCTGACGACCAGTGCTCCGAAGAGCACGAAGCTCACGGCGTCCACCAGGTAGATGGTGGTGAAGGTGGACGGCCGGGAGGTGGAGACGATCAGCCCGCCGATCACCGCCCCCACCCCGATGCCCAAATTGGTTGCCGCGTACTGGAGTGAGGCCGCCGCCGATCGCTGGGCACGGTTGGTGACGGCTGCCAACAGTGAGGCCATCGAAGGGTAGAAGCAGCCGAGTCCGGCGCCGATCAGCAGCATCGACCCGGCCGCCTCGGGGGCGGCAGTCGCGAACCCGAACCAGAGGTAGCCGAGAGCCTGGAGAATCAGCCCGGCCAGCATCATAGTTCGGGGACCCAGCCGGTCGACCATGGTGCCACCGACGGTGCCCGTCAGGAGGGAGGCCAGTGCGGAGGCCGAGATGATCGCCCCGACCTCGGGGATCGGCAGGCCCCGCACCACGTGCAGGTAGATCGACCCGAACGGCAGCACGAAGCCGTTGCCCACGGCTGAGATGGCGACCCCCAGGATCACCGTCCAGACGCTGGCCGGCAGCTCGGGCTTGAGACTGCGCAGGTAGCCGGTGGTGGCGCTCCAGGGGGTGGGGGCGAGCTCAGGAGAAAACAGCTCTGGGTCGCCCTCGCCGCCCGGACGCTCTCCGGGTGTCGGGGACAAGAGTTTGGTGACCTCGTGCGCGGGGCGGCCGCTGGCGGAGAGCGCCGCCAGCGTACCAACTGGCTCCTTACCGAGCCCATTGCTTGGCTATCCTGAGTTGTTCATGCCCCTTCGCGACGACCTCCGCAACGTGGCGATCGTCGCCCACGTCGATCACGGCAAGACCACGCTGGTCAACGCCATGCTCCAGCAGACGGGGTCCTTCCGGGCCAACCAGGAGATCACTGACCGAGTGCTCGACTCGGGCGACCTGGAGCGGGAGAAGGGCATCACCATCCTGGCCAAGCACACCGCGGTGCAGTACGGCCCGACCAAGATCACCATCGTTGACACCCCCGGGCACGCCGATTTCGGTGGCGAGGTGGAGCGGGGCCTAGCGATGGTGGACGGGGTGCTGCTGCTGGTGGACGCCTCGGAAGGGCCGCTCCCCCAGACCCGGTTCGTGCTTCGCAAGACGCTGGAGGCGCGGCTGGCGGTGGTGGTGGTGGTCAACAAGGTCGACCGCTCCGACGCCCGCATCGACGAGGTGGTCCGGGAGATTGAGGACCTCTTCCTCGACCTAGGCGCCGATGAGGAGCAGATCGTCTTTCCGGTCCTTTACGCCAACGCCAGGGCCGGGTGCGCCAGCACCGACCCGGCGGTCCCGGGCCAGGATCTAGTCCCCCTGTTTGAAGCCATCCTCCGCCACATCCCGGCTCCGTCTTATGAGGAGGGACACCCGCTGCAGGCACTGGTGACCAATCTCGATGCGTCAGCCTACGTGGGCCGGCTCGCCATCTGCCGGGTCCACAACGGGACCCTGCGCCGCGGCGACAACGTCGCCTGGTGCCGGGTCGATGGCTCCGTTGAGCGCGCCAGGATCACCGAGCTGTACGCCTCCCGGGCGCTGGACCGAGTGGATGTGGACGCCGCCGGGCCCGGAGAGATCGTGTCCGTGGCGGGCTTCTCCGAGATCTCCATCGGGGACACCCTGGCCGACGCGGACGATCCCCGACCCCTCCCCGCCATTCTGGTGGACGAGCCCAGTCTGGCCACCACCATCGGAATCAACACCTCACCGCTCTCGGGCACCGATGGCAACAAGCTGACCGCGCGGATGATCAAGAACCGACTGGACGCGGAGCTGGTGGGAAACGTCTCGCTGCGAGTGCTGCCTACTCCCCGGCCCGACACCTGGGAGGTGCAGGGCCGCGGTGAGCTGCAGCTAGCGGTACTGGTGGAGACCATGCGGCGCGAAGGATTCGAGCTCACCGTCGGCAAGCCGCAGGTGGTGACCAGGGAGATCGACGGCAAGCTCCACGAGCCGATGGAGCGGGTGGCGATCGATGTCCCCGAGGACTACGTCGGAGTGGTCACGCAGCTGCTGGCGCTCCGCCAGGGCCGGCTGGAGGAGATCGTCAACCACGGGACCGGCTGGGTGCGGATGGACTACCGGGTACCCTCTCGGGGATTGGTGGGATTCCGCACGGAATTCCTGGTGGAAACGCGAGGCACCGGAGTGCTGCACAACGTTTTCGACGGCTGGGAGCCCTGGCACGGCGCGCTAAAGACACGGCGCAATGGTTCGATGGTGGCCGACCGCCGCGGGATGTCGACCACTGAGGCATTGATGACCCTGCAGGAGCGGGGCACCATGCTGATTGGACCAAGTACGCAGGTCTACGAGGGCATGGTCGTCGGCGAGAACGCTCGACTCGATGAAATGGATGTCAATCCCACCAAGGAGAAACAGAAAACCAACATCCGTTCCTCCACCCAAGAAGAGCTGGAGCGACTCACGCCGTATCTCCAATTCTCCCTGGAACAGGCGTTGGAATTCATCGGTGAGGACGAGTGCGTCGAGGTAACCCCCAAGGCGGTGCGGCTACGCAAGATGATCCTGGACCAGAGTCTGCGAGCGCGCCAGCACCGCGTCTCGCGCCGCGACGCGCGAAGCTAGGTATCCGCACGCGAGCCGGCGCAGGCTCGGTGGGTTCATAAGCAAGCAATTATCGAGGCTGGTACTGCGGTTTCTTGCCCCGACCGGCCGCGAAAAGCCTTCACCAACTAGTCGCCGACCGCGGGCTGCGCGCGGCGCCCAGTAGGTAGCTGCTCCGCCGAGTAATCTGGTGAGGTGAACCAAGCCACCAGGCCTGCGGAGTTACACACGTCACGGTTGTTGCTGCGGGCGTGGCGTCCGGAGGACCGAGCGCCGTTCGCCGCCCTCAACGCGGATCCCACAGTTATGGAGCATTTCCCGGCGCCGCTGTCACTGGGCGAGAGCAACCAGATGGCCGACCGCATCGCGGAGAGGTTCGCGAGGGACGGCTGGGGGCTTTGGGCGGTGGAGGTCACCGTGAGCGGCGGCTTTGCCGGCTTCGTGGGCCTCAACCGACCGCGCTTCTCAGCCCGCTTCACTCCGGCCGTCGAGGTGGGGTGGCGGCTGGCCCAGTCGTACTGGCATCAGGGCTACGCCACCGAAGCTGCCCGGGCGGCTCTCGCCTTCGGCTTCGAGTGGCTCGAACTTGAGGAGATCGTCTCGTTCAGCAGCAAGTCCAACTTGCGGTCGCAACGGGTCATGGAGCGGCTGGGCATGCGGCGGAATGCTAGCGATGACTTTGCCCATCCGGGCCTTCCCCCAGGTCATCCCTTGGGGCCGCACGTGCTGTACCGCCTGTCCAGGTCCGAGTGGACTCTGGCGCGGGATCCGGAACAGAGGACCAGTACCCCCACATCAGGCCCCGGGGCTGCATCGAGCGATAGCTCCGAGCTGGACGCTGGTTCGTCACCCTCCGCGGGCTCAGGTCGACGACCGTCCTCGGGCGCCGCCAGTGCGGTCGAGCCATCGCTAACCATCGGGTGACCCAACCATGCGATTGACGGTTGAATTTTGAGTTCGAAGCTGTCGATCGACCTGCGCCCGCTGCGGCAGAGTTCGGACCTGCGACGCCTCTTCGGTAGGCGGGCAGTCTCCCAGGTGGGTACGACGATCACCACGGTCGCGGCCTCCCTTCAGGTGTACCACCTGAGTCACTCCTCACTGGAGGTGGGGGCGCTGGTGATCGGACGCTTCTCCCCATCACTGCGGGGAGCTCGGCTGCGCGCCGGCACCGTGACCGTGTTGGCGGATGCTGCCACCTCCTTCTCTCCCGACCCTCGGGGAGGTCCCCCGAGCTGACCGTGCTCAGCCGCGGGAGCGGTACTGTCTGAGATAGGAACCGGACTCGTCTCAGCTGCAGCCCGCGCTGTATGGAGGGGACTCATGACCCAATTCGCGTTCGATGACCAGGTGTCAGGCCAGGCCCGGGCCGTGGCGGAGGTGCTGGACTCAGTCGAGGTTCCCGCCCTCGACTCGGACCGTCCCGTACTGTTTGCCGGGATCGGCACCTCTCTCCACGCCTGCCGCGTCGCGGCCTACTGGACCGCCGAGCTCACCGGCGGCCGTCTTCGCCCCTGGGCGCTGGAGGCCCATGAGCTGGCTCTCCACGGCCAGTTCCTAAGTGGCGACCAGGTGGTGGTGGTCAGCCATCGGGGCACCAAGCGGTTTCCCAACGAGCTGCTGGCCCGGGCTAGCGCCGCGGGGGCGACCACGGTGTCCATCACCGGCTGGGGTAACCAGAACCCTCCCGGCGACTTCGTCCTGCGGACCTGTCCTGACGAGCGCGCGGGCACCCACTCCGTCTCCTACCTCACCGCCCTGGCGGTACTTGGAAAGTTGGTGGCGCGCCTGATCGGCTCCGACGCGAACGCCTTCGCCAAGGCCCTGGCCGACGTACCCTCCGCCATCGCCGGGACGCTGGCGGAACCGCTCCCAACCGAGGCGGCGGAGAGGCTGGCCCACCGCGAACCTATCGTGGTGACCGGCTTCGGTATCGACGCGATCACCGCCGAGGAGGCGGCGCTCAAGTTGAAGGAGGGCACCTACATCTTCGCCGAGGGGATGTCTCAGGAGTTCGCCCTTCACGGCACGCCGGCGGCCTTCGACCCTCGGATGGCGGCCATACTGATTACCCCAGGACGGGACGACGGCGGCCGCTTGCTGGACTTGCGGGGAATGCTCCTCGAGCTGGGGCTGGAGGTCCTCACCTGCGGAGCCGGCGTCGCTGACCTGCCGTTCGCCGAGGTGGAGTACCTGCTCCGCCCGCTGGTGGCGATCGTGCCACTGCAGCGGCTGGTAGGTGAGTTAGCCCGGCTCAGGGGCGCCAACCCCGACGCCATCCGTGGCGACCAGGAGCCCTGGTCCACCGCGATGCCCAAGGTCCAGCTCTAACTCTCAGCTGAACCCACGCCCCCAAGCCACTTCGCGGGGCGATGGAAGCGTGCCGAGCGACGGGTGCGAGACCGGCTCCAGGCGTCTCCAAAATCAGGCTCGGACCCCCGAGGGCGCGCATGCGGGCTCGCAGCAGCCAAACTAAGGATCAGGTTGAACAGTTGCCCCGGCTGCGGCGGTGACGTTGCCCCCGGCCAGCGCTTCTGTGGGGCCTGCGGTGCGTCCCTTGCTGCAGGGTGCGGGCGCTGCGGCGCGCTCCTCCAACCGAACCAGCGGTTTTGCGCCAACTGCGGGTCCCCCGTGGAAGGCGAGGCGGCGCCTAGCCCAGCAGCTCCGACAGCGCCGGCCGCTGAGGTTCGCTTGGTTTCGGTCCTGTTTGTCGACCTGGTCGGGTTCACGTCCCTCTCCGAAACGAGGGACGCGGAGGACATGCGCGAGCTGCTGAGCAGCTACTTTGCAGTCGCCCGCGACGTGGTCGGTCGCCACGGCGGCTCCATCGAGAAGTTCATCGGCGACGCGGTGATGGCGGTCTGGGGCGCCCCTCTGGCCCATGAGGACGACGCGCTCCGGGCGGTCCGGGCGGGGCTGGAACTAGTGGCGTCGGTCGCGGCATTCGCGGAGCAGGTCGGTGCGCCGGAGCTCCGTGCTCGAGGGGGCATCGTCACCGGCCGCGCCGCTTCCTGGGCGAGCTCCTCGGAAGGACTGGTGGTGGGCGACCGGGTCAACACCGCTTCGCGGGTCCAGTCAGCGGCGCCTCCCGGAGGGGTGCTGGTGGACGGGCTCACCCGAGAGGCAACCGGCGCCGGAATCGAATACCAGGACGCTGGCATCCACGCGGTGAAGGGCAAGGCAGAGCCACTGCAGCTCTGGCAGGTGGTCCGAACCTTGGACCAGGGGGCGAGACGGGAAGGGGCAGGCGCCGAGGTCAGCAGCACCTACGGCCGAGACGCCGAGCTGGCCCAGCTCCGGGAGATCTTCGATGGGGTGGTCCTCCGCTCCGAGGCGACCATGCTGGTGGTCAGTGGGCCGGCCGGGGTCGGCAAGTCCCGAATGCTGGGGGAGCTTGCCCACTATCTGGACGGGATCCCGACTCGGGTTCTCTGGCACGAGGTCGGTTGCACCTCATACGGCTCGGGGGTCGCCTACTGGGGCCTATCGCGGATTTTCCGGCAGCGGCTCGGAGTGTCCGACGACGACCAGCCCAGCGAGGTCTCCGCCAAGCTGGACAAAGGTTTGGCCCAGTACTTGCCCGACCGGGGAGACCGCGAATTCGCCGCTCCCAAGGTAGCTGTCCTGCTGGGACTTCCGGGTCCGGAGCAGACCCCCTCGCGGGACGAGTTCTTCGCCGGCTGGCGCACCTTCATCGACGGGCTGGCCAAAGCGCGTCCCGTGGTGCTGGCGATCGAGAACCTGCAGTGGGCTGACTCCGGGCTACTGGACTTCCTGGAGTACCTCCTCGGGGCTTCTGGGCAGCTACCGGTGATGGTGGTCGGGCTGGCCCGACCGGAGCTTCTCCAACGCCGTGAGAGCTGGACGACCAACCGCCAGATTTCTGCCCTGCATCTGAATCGGCTGGGCGACACCGAGATCGGAAGCCTCCTCGAGGATCTGGTGCCGGGCATGCCGCTCCCAAGTCGCCGCCAGGTCGTAGCGCGTGCGGAAGGGATCCCCTTGTACGCCGTGGAAACGGTGCACATGCTGGCCGACCGCGGCCTGCTGGTGGAGCGCGACGGGGCGCTGTCTCTGACCCAGGAGCTCACCGAGTTGGACACCCCCGTTTCGCTGGAAGCGCTGATCGCAGCTCGCCTAGATGAGCTCGACGCTCAGGAGCGCGCCCTAATCAAGGATCTGGCGGTGCTGGGGCTGGCCTTCGGCCGCGATGCGGTCGAAGGGATCAGCACTCTGCCGCCAGCTGAGTTGGAGCGGCTGCTGCAGTCTCTGCAGCGCAAGCAGGTGCTCACCGAAGCCGCGAACTGGCGGCAGGACGCGGGCCGCGGCTTCGCCTTCAGTCAGACCCTCCTGCGGACGATCGCCTACGACCGGCTGGGGAAGCGAGAGCGTCGAGCTCGGCACCTCGCGGTGGCGGTCCACCTGCGCTCGCTCTTTTCCGCTGGTGGAGAAGAGGTGGCGGAGTCGATCGCCGACCACTACCGTGATGCCTACTTGGCCGACCCGGCTGCGGCCGACGCCGCCGAGGTGAGATCTCTAGCCGGCGAGTGGCTGGTTCGTGGCGCCCAACGGGCGGCGACCGTAGGGGCGCCGGAGCGGGCGGCCACCTACCTCCTCCAGGCGGCGGAGCTGGTGGCCGGCTCGGGGGAGGCGCTGGCCCATCGCGAGGCAGCCGCGGAGATGTATTTCCGGGCGGGAAGCGTGGCCGAGTCCCTGGAGCTGTTCGAGCGGGTGGCCCGCGCCCACAGCGACGCTGGGCGAACTCTGGACGCGGCTCGCCTGGAGGGGGAGATCGGCAGTGCGCTGGGTCGTCTGGGAAGGGCTGGGGAGGCAATCGGCCGGCTCCGGAAGGCGCTCCAGGTGCTCGACCAGGGGTCGCCGGGCCCCGCTCTCGCCCGGGTCTGCTCTCAATTGGGTCGAGAGCTCTCGATCTCGGGAGCCGGCACCGAGGCCCTTCCCCACGTAGAACGGGCGTTGGTGTTGGCGGAGGAACTGGACCTGCCCCAGGTGCTCTGCGATGCGCTGGAAACCAAGGCGCTGCTGCTGCGATCCGCCAGCCAGTCCGAACAGGCGCTGGAGTTCTTCGAGCGGACGATTGAGATCGCCGAGTCCCGCGGGCTCGCCTCCGAGGAGCTGCTCTCGGGTCACGCCAACAGCGCCGACACCAGGATGGCCAATGACCTGCCCGAGGCAATCTCCCACCTGGAGGCCGCGCTGGCCATCTCCCGGCGGCTGGGACAGCGGTACTCGGAGACCTTTCTGAGCGGCAACCTGATGCTCGCCCAGCTGTTCGCGGGCGACTGGGAGGGCGCGGAGGCGGTCGCGGTAGCCCTGCTCAAGGAAGAGCACCACGGGCAGGAGATCCTCCACAGCCGGCTGGTGCTCCTGCACGCTCTCCGTGGGGAGGCTGGTGCCGCTCGGGATGAGCTCGCCCGACTCACCAGGTGGGCGGAGCATGACTCCAGCGAGCCCCGAACGCTGCGCCTGGCTTTGGAGGGGACAGTCCTGCTGGCCGAGGGACTGGCGGAACCAGCGCTGGCAGCTGCCCGTTCCGCACTGGAGGTTGCGGTGCCCAGCTTCGGTTGGCGTCATGAGATCGCCCGCCAGGCCTGGCCCGACGCCTGTGAGGCCGCCGTTCAGTCGGGGTCCGCCTCCGAGTTGAAGACCCTGCTCCAGCAGCTCCGTGATGCACCTTCGGGGCACACGCCTCCGTACCTCGACGCCCAGGCGTTGCGGTACCAGGCCCTGGTCCCGGGAGTGAACGGCAAGGCGTCCGGCCGGCTCTTCCAATCGGCCGCCGAAGCCTTCTCTGCTCTCGGCTACTCCTACTGGTTGGCTCGGACGGTGGTCGACTGGTCGGCTTCGCGCAGGCATAGTGACCCCCCGGATTCGCCCTCGCTGGAGAGCGCCGCCGCCGAGCTCGAGCGGCTCGGCGAGACAGCCCAGCTCAGTCGAGCCCGAGACCTCTTGGGCGCCGAAGGCGGCTGATACCATCCCCACCTAGTCGCTCAGAGGGGGTGGTAGGCAGCTCACTTCCGGGCGGCGGTCGCCAGAGATCGGGGGTGGCGCGGGAGCCTTTCCTTACGCCTATTTGCGGGAGTGAATGATGCGGCTCGGCGCGATCTTCCAGCCATACCGAGCGGCGCTGGCGCACCGTGATCTGCGCCTGCTTCTGAGTGGCGAGGTCATCTCCGCGACCGGCTCCTGGGCGTATAACGTGGCCCTGGCGGTCTATGTCTTTGATCGAACCCATTCGGCATTCGTGGTGTCGGCGGTGTTCTTGGTCCGCTTCGTGCCGGCGATGTTCCTCTCGCCCTATGGGGGGATCATCGCGGAGCGCTTCGAGCGAGTCCGGCTGCTGATCACCTGCGACCTGGTGCTGGCGACCGTGCAGGTTCTGATCTGCGTATCGGTCGTGCTCCACACCCCGATCGCGCTCATCCTCGTCCTCTGTGCGATCGCCGCTATGTGCGCGCAACCGTATGCACCGGCGGTGGCGGCGATGATCCCACAGCTGGCCGGTGAAGACGACCTGGCCGCCGCCAACGCGGTCAATAGCACCATCGACAACTTGGTGATCATCGTTGGCCCGGCCGTGGGGGCGCTGCTCTTGCTGACGGGCTCGGCGGCGGCCGTGTTCGCCATCAATGCCGCCAGCTTTCTGATCGCGGCATTCTTGGTGAGCAGGCTGCAGGCCCGCTCCCATCCCAGCGACGTGAGCGAGGGCGGATCCGCGGGAGTGTTGCGCCAAGTGGGGGCCGGATTCAAGGCTATCGCGGAGTCGTCGTTGGTGCTCGTACTGGTCAGCTTCAGCGTATTGGCCAGCTTCGTCTACGGGACCGACACGGTGCTCTTCGTCTACATCAGCAAGCTGCAGCTGGGTACCGGGGCAACCGGCTTCGGCTACCTGATGGCGGCCCTCGGCGTGGGGGGCATCCTCGCGGCCCTGGTGGTGAACCAGCTGGCCTCGCGGCCCCGGCTCGGGATCATCATCACGTTGGGGATGGTGGTGTACTGCGTGCCCACCGCCCTCATGCTGTTGGTCCACGCTCCGGCGCTGGGCTTCTTCCTCGAGGTAGTTCGCGGCGGCGGAACCTTGGTGGTAGACGTGTTGGCGGTGACCGCCATGCAGCGCTCAGTCGCGCCCACCATGGTGGCCCGGGTCTTCGGGGTATTCTTCGCCCTGGTGCTGGCGGCGATCTCCCTGGGGTCAGCGCTCGGGGCGACGGCGATCAGCACGGTGGGGCTGCACGGGAGTCTCCTGCTGGCCGGGCTTGTGATCCCGGGCCTCGCCTGCTGCGCCTATCCCTGGCTGCATCGAATGGATCGCACTGCGGTTCGTCGAGTTGCCGAACTCGCTCCCCGGATCAAGGTTCTGGAGCAGCTTGGCATCTTCGCCGCCGGCTCCCGAGCCGCCCTGGAGCGGCTGGCCACGGCCTGCACCGAGACGTCCGCCCCTGCCGGAGAGGTGATCATTCAGGAAGGGGACACCGCGGATGCCTTCTTCGTGCTGCTGACCGGGGAGGTGGCGGTCTCCGCCAAGGGAGAGGCCGAGCACGCCCGGCGGCTGCGGGTCATGGGACCGGGCACCTACTTCGGTGAGATCGGACTGCTGGCGCGCGTGCCCAGAACCGCCACGGTGCAGGCGCTGGAAGCGTGCACGCTATATCGCATTCCCGGTCAGGACTTCATCGATGCCCTTACGATCAGCAGCCCGAGCGGCGGGTTGCTGGAGGGCGCCAAGACCAGGCTTGCTATCTCGCACCCGTCGTACGCGCCCACCCTGCTGGGCGAGACGCCGGCAGACAGTTAGCCGGCGCGAGCTGTCCGCCTCGGCGTCCCAGCTACCTGTTCGTCGGGGCGGGAGGTGGCGCAGCGACTGCTGCGGCGCCCGCGGAGAGTTGAGTCCGCCGCCGACCCGGATGCGGCATCGCAGCCTTACTGCGAGCCAAGTCCATGGAGACGAAACGCTCGCCCCGAACCAGCGGTGCGCCAATTGGCACAGCTACTTCTTCGCGTCGAGTCCACGGTGGACTGACCGACCGGCGTCTGCGGCGCGGGAAGTTCACCAGCATCCCAGCGCTCATGGAGGCGATCGACACCTGGGTCAGCCACCGCAACGCCGATCCAACCCCCTCGTGTGGCACGCCGCAGCCGACGAGATCCTCGAAAAAATACGCCGAGGCCGTCGAACCCTCTCACAAGTCCAACCCGCGACGCGGCACTAGCGTACGCAGCAGGCGAAACGTAACCGAACTTCGCTGGTAGCGGATCCCGGCCGCAAGGACTGTCGTAACTCGCGCTCAGCTGCGCCTGGAAGAGCGCTCGCTCAGGACCAAGGCGCCTCGCACCTCAGGGCAGCACTCGTGTAAGCCAAATCACCTCGTCCCCATCCTCTTTCGTCGTGACATGGTCGCGTTTGAACCCAAGCTTCTCGAGGACACGGAGCGACGGTGTGTTCCAACTGCCTACCGTCGACCAGAGTCGCGTCCGCCCAGTTGCGATCGCGGCGTCGAGGACCGCACGGGCCGCCTCAGTCGCATAGCCGCGCCCGTGTGCACGCCGAAACAGCTCGTAGGCGATCTCGGGCTGATCGATAGACGAGCGGCCGACGATCAGTCCGCAATATCCGATGAAGTCGCCCTCAAGGCGGCGGCAGATGGGAAGCAACGCGAGCCCGGTCTGTGCTGTCGCAGCGAGCTGGGTCGCGATGCGTTCCCGGATCTCCGCCACGCTTGGTACGCCGTTGCCCCGTTCCGTGACGAGTGCTCGGTATTCGTCGACATCGGACTCGGCCCAGGGCCGCAGCCTCAGCCGCTCCGTGCTGAGGTAGAACGTCATCGGCTGATAGTCCGGCACGGTGCAACTCTAAGCGTCGTCCCTCGTCCGCCGCCTGCCCGTAGTTCCTCCTGGTGGTACCGGGATCGTTGATGCGGGCAGGAAAAGCACGCATCGTCAACGTGATGCCAACACTACCCCCAAATCAATCAAGCGACAGAGCACGACGGCCCTTGCGAGGGCCACGGAGTGCTTCACGGGAGCTCCGATGGCTACTGGAATGTGTGCGAACCCCGCCATCGGCAAAGGAGGCGTCGGACCGAATTGGAAACCTGGAGCCGAATGGTGCTCGGCCGCGCCGTCACTGCCAGAGGCCGCATGCGAGTTCAAACACGTCCCAATGAGAAAATGGCTGGGGTGGGAGGATTCGAACCTCCGATTACCTGATCCAGTGTCATGGTACGTAGCTAACTAGAATCGTTTGATCTCGGTTATACGTTCTGACCAGCTGACGTCTGCCTAGTGGACGACAAAACGGACAGGATGGACCTGTCAATCTGTCCGTCGCAAGGCGGTCGCTG
>DATKSR010000116.1:0-5162 GCA_035531555.1 Candidatus Dormiibacterota bacterium | reverse complement strand
CCGGACGAATTCCTCGAGAGGCCTACCAACGGCTCGGCGGATGGCCAAGCCAGCCAGTGCGAAGCCAAGATTGGAGTACTCGAACTCTGCACCAGGGAAGCGGCTGAGGCGCACGCCCTTGCCGACGTACCCAAGCAGTGTCTCGGTCGGCAGGTCGATGAAGGGGTCGACCCAGGAGTTGTCCTCAGTTAGGCCCCCGCACATGCTGAGAAGCATCCCGACGGTGGGCGGCCCCTCGGCCCCTCCCTCCTGTCCGCTGACGACGAACTCGGGGACGTACGCGGTGATCGGATGGTTGAGCGAAAGGAGCCCCTGGTCGCGGGCCACCAAGGCGGCGCAGGCGACGAAGCTCTTGGACATCGACGCGATCGGAAAGACCGTGTCGGCGTCCGGCACTAGACCATCATCGTTAGCGACACCGAACCCTGCATAGTGGGAGAGGCCCTCTGGCGTCGTGAGCCCATAGACCAAACCCCGCGCCTGTTCAGCCGCCGTGTACTGGGCGAAGAACGCGTCGAGCTCGGTCTCCAAGGGCACAGGGATGGTCTCTTCAGACATGGGGCCTCCTAAGCAGTTTGCCTACTGGCCGATGCGGCCGCGCGTGCCCGCAACGATACGGCACGGCGCCTTAGGCTGGTGGGTGCCAAAGCACGTCTCGGACGCAGTTGTGGAGCCGCGAGTAGGTTGGGCGTGGGCGACGGGTGGCGACAAGGAACCTGTAGCCAGTCCAGTCCTGTACATGCGCCGCGCCTTGGCCCCTCAGAAAGCCCGCTACGCGGGTCGGTCGCAGACTAACTTGGGGGTCTCCTTCGCGAAAGTCGCAAGCGTTTTGCGAGTTATTCGCAAGCCCCTCCCATCGAGGGTTTTACGACTTTGCAAAGCCAGCTTGAGACGGGCGATTCCTGAGAGGTTGCGAGGCGTCTTTACACGCGACTTTCCCGATTGTTACACTTCTTGATCTCAAGAGGCCAGAACGGTGAAGTCACGGTCCGGATGGGTCGCACCCACCCGCACCATGCTGCCGGACTTACCGCCACTTGAGACTCCTCCGGCCGCGCCGGATGCGACCCAAGCGTGGGTTTGCCATACACATCGCCACGGAACAAGCCGCTCGATCGCCCTCCTCACAAGTAGAGCACCATCGGGAGACCACGCCCGATGGCAGCGCGCTGGCCGGGAGTGCAGTGCACTGGGCGGGGAGGTCGAGGTGGCGACGGCTCCAGACGCGCCGTCGGAAGGAGCTGGATGTAGCCGACGATTGCGGGGCCACCGGTCAGAGGCACCTCCCATCGCTGCCGGAGTTCCTTGGGCGTGCTGGTCAGCCTAAGACCGATGACGCAGCGCTCGGTCGCGTTCCAGCGATCGTCGGAGACAATGGCGAACATCTTCTGCTGCCTGCCGACTGGCAGGGTTTCGAAGTAGATGCCTCCGAAGCGTGGGTACCAACCCGCGGGCGGTCGCCCGGGCTGTGGGGGCACTTTCCCGTTGATGAGGTGAGCGACGTTGAGCATCGAGACAAGGGCGGCGGTGACCGCCGTCGACTCCCAGTCGAGAGGCGTCCCCGAACTGTGCTTAACCGGGTTTGGCTGACTGTGATCGAACGGGTGCAGTCGGCGACGCCGATCTCCCCAACGGGGGGACGCAGGGCATTCGCCCTAAGCGAAGCATTGAGGGGCACAACGATCGGGGATCTCGCCCACTCGTTCCATGCGCCCTCGGAGACGACGACAGCACCGGTCGTCGCACCGAGTCGTGTTTCCACGACCGAATGCCACCGGTACACCGAGGCTGGCTAGAGGATTCCCGCCTCGACGGCCTGAGCCAGGTAGGCGTCGAGGAGCTCGTCGCGTCCCTCCTCGCCAGCGATCTCCGCGTAGGCGGCTAACTTGGCGGCCTCGTCCCTCTGGGAGCGCCACTGCCGAAAGCCGTACAGCACCCAGGCGTGGAGGCGAAGACTGGCCGGGGCGTCGGCGGGCACCCGCTCGGCCGCGGGAGCCGCAGCCAGGACCTGATCGCTCTCTGGGTCCAGACGGGTAGAGACGCGATGTTCACGGGTCTGGGGCTTGGCGGTCACAATCGAGATCTTGCCACGGATCCGCCCCTCGGTGCCATGTTGGCACCTGCGCTCGTAGCCACCTGGGATCCTGACTGTGGTGGCCGAGAGCTGATACCTTGCCATTGCCGGTTCCGATTGCCGATTTAACCTCGACGCTGGTCCGGCGCACTGACATCGTGGACGGCCTCATCCACGAGTATTCGCGCGATGCCTGATCCCTCGGCTGAGCCGAGGGGCGCGGGGGGCGGCGTCGCGGAGTCTCGACCAGGACCACGGGAGGGCGGAGCCGGAGCGAGCCGTGGCTTGCCTCCGAGGGGACGCATCGTGGTTGCGCCAGTTGGAGGGGCCTCAGCATCGGAGCCGACTTCAGAGAACGGCACCGTGGCTGCTGATATTCATCAGACGATCTGGAAAACGTCGCCTCGTAACGGAGTCCTGCACCGCAACCCGACCCACGGATGGGGTTTTCGGCACCCACAGGGTTGGGCGTGAGCTCCTCAGGCTGGCGCCCGTTGCCCAGCACGCGGCCTCGGAGGGGCTCACGATCATCGAGGTCCAGATGCAGGGGTACTACGCCCGTCTCGTGCGCCCGTCTCGACCTCTGGTACGGGGCATTGTGGGAACTCCACGGCCTGTGGTTGGATCCGGAGGCCCGACTGGTCCACCATCGGGGGCGGGAGGTGACTCTCACCAAGCGCGAGTTCCAACGGCTCGGGTTTCGCCTCGACCGCCCGCATCGCTGCTTCACCGCGGACCGGATCACGGGGCAGGCCTGGGATGACTCAGGGCTGAGTCACGAGGAAGGCCGCAATTACGTGCTGAGGGTGGGGAAGGTGCTGGCACAACTCGGGGTGCGGTGCGATCTGGTCTATCGTCCGCGCCAAGGTTACCCACTCATTTTCCGATCGGCCGAGCTGGCCTGACGAAAACCGCTTGGGCCGGGGAGTCCGACGGTTGGGGCCCGGGGCGGGTGCATGGCCCAGTACCGATCGCGGCCCACCAGCCGACTGGTGGGAGCGGGTGCCATCTCTGGCTGGGCACGTGACCGTGACCGCGAAGTCGCCCCGGCGGCGGGGTAGCATGGGCGCAGTGAATGGGATCAGATTCCGACTCATCGACGGCGCCTCTGGACCAGTTCTACCGGGGCGAGCGTAGGAGCGATGAGCTGCTCGGAGATCTCGGCTTGGTTTCTCGGCCATTCCGAGCGAGGGAATCCGGATACCCATCTCGACGACCTGGCAGCCCCGGGGACTGCTTGGACCCAGGGCAACCGCGTGGGGCCGCTTATCCATGGCGCCACCTACTACCAGAGACTGGTGGACGAGCTGTCGGCGCTGGAACCAGGCGACTCCATCTACTTCGCCGATTGGCGGGGAGACCGCGATGAACTGCTACGAGCCGGAGGACCCACCGTCGGAGACCTCCTGGCCTCCTCGGCCCAGAGGGGGGTGGATGTCCGGGGTCTGATCTGGCGTTCTCACCCCGAGATGTTCTCCTTCAGCGAGGGGTCCAACCGCCGCTTGGAGGAGGCCATCAATCGCCGTGGCGGGGAGGTACTGCTGGATCAGCGGGTGCTGCCCTTCGGTTCGCACCACCAGAAGCTGCTGATAGTTCATCGCACCCGCCCTGCTCGCCACGACGTGGCCTTCGTGGGCGGAATCGACCTCTGCCGGGGTCGCCGGGATGACAGCAGTCACCGCGGTGACTCCCAGGCGCAGTCGATGGACCGCCGGTACGGCCCTCACCCTCCTTGGCATGACATCCAGTTGGAGATCCACGGGCCCGCGGTCGCTCAACTGGAGCTTTGTTTTCGGGAGCGGTGGGAAGACCCGGCTCCGCTTGATGATCGCAACCCCTGGCGGGCTCTCCTCTCGCATGTCTCCGGCGAGCCAAGGCGACCAACGCCATTCGGTGGCCCGATCATGGTGCCGCCAGCGGCCGGACCCCACCACGTTCAGGTGTTGCGCACCTATCCGCCGCGCCGGCGGCCCTACCCCTTCGCTCGGGGCGGCGAACGGAGTGTGGCCCGAGCCCTGGTGAAGGCGATCCGGCGCGCCCGCTCGCTCATCTACATCGAGGACCAATACCTGTGGTCGGCTGAGGTGGCGCAGGTCCTAGCCGCTCAATTGCGCGAACATCCCGAGCTCCGGCTGATCGCCGTCGTGCCGCGATATCCCGACGCCGACGGTGTACTCTCGGGACCGCCGAACCGGATCGGGCAGGTAACTGCGCTAGCCATGCTGCGGCGCGCCGGGGGCGACCGGGCCGGCATCTTCGACATCGAAAATGAGTCGAGCGGGCCGATCTACATCCACGCCAAGGTCTGCATCATTGACGACACGTGGGCGATGGTGGGATCCGACAACTTCAACCTCCGCTCTTGGACTCACGACTCGGAGCTTTCCTGCGCGGTGCTCGACTCGACCCTCGATCTCAGGCCGCCGCGCGACCCGGGGGGCCTGGGCGACGGCGCTCGCGTGCTGGCTCGGTCGCTCCGGCTTACCCTTTGGGCCGAGCACCTGGGGCGGGTTCCCGACGACCGTTCCATGCTCGACCCAACCGAATCGCTGGCGCTCTGGCGCGACGCTGCGGCGCGGCTAGCAGCCTGGCACCGGGGCGGCCGACCGGGACCACACCCCGGCTGCCGGATCCTGGAGCACCAACCCGCACCAGTGGCCGGCGATGAACGGTGGTGGGTTTTTCCGCTATATCGCACACTCTACGACCCAGATGGGCGCAGGCGGGCGGATCGGCTCCGCGGGCGCTTCTGAGTGCCACCGAGCCACTGACGGTCGAATCGCGGCGGCCGCCAGCAGACCAGCATCGCCTCTGCCGCGCGTCCCGACGGGCGGCATTCCGGCGCATCGTCGGCCCACCGGATACCACCCGCTGCTGGCGGCTGCTACCGGATCTCGGGCCCTAGGAAGCCAGCGCTCCCGCCATTGGTGTCTACTCGTCGCCTAGGCCTAAAACAAGCGAAGAGCTGGCGGAACCTTGCTCCGAGGGCCGCCGGTGCCACCCGGAGGGGGCGGAGAGGGGCAGGATTGGCCCCGGGTGGGCGCCAGGCGGGTCGGCTGGGAGTCGGCAGGGCCAACTGTGGCCTTCT
>DATKSR010000115.1:0-5497 GCA_035531555.1 Candidatus Dormiibacterota bacterium | reverse complement strand
GACGAGCTCCGGGTCAACATACCAATCGACGTAGCCATACAGCCCCATCGCCTACGGGAGAACAAGCTACCGCTTCTAGTCGAAGCGAAGTCAGCTGGGGACTACACGAACACGAACAAACGACGTAAAGAGGAGGCCACTAAGATTCGCCAATTGCGAGCGAAGTATGGCGAGGAGGTCAAGCTCGTCCTCTTTCTGTGTGGATATTTTGATTCTGGATACCTTGGGTACGAAGCAGCCGAGGGTCTCGACTGGGTCTGGGAGCATCGCATCGATGACTTCGAACAGGCTGTGCTGTAGGGTCAGCCGTGGAGTGCTACTGGGAACATCGACTCTAGAAGCTAGGACAACCCAATACCCCTCAACCCGAATAAACAAGCTGGTTGCGCTTGGGAGATGTGCAGAGACCTAGGGTAGAAGGTCCATCTGCTTCGAGCGGCGTGGAGCGAGGGTGGCCGGGTCCAGGGCGCTGATTGCCTCAGCTCCGAGGCGCATCAACTCCTTCGGCTCGATCTTGTGTAAGCCTCCGCCATAAACGCGACCACCTGACCTGAGGTCGTCGGGCGTCAGTGACACCAGCGCTTCGTGGATGCGCTGGTAAGCCTTGGGCGAGGAGTCGATATACGCCTGTAGCAAGGGGGTCGGGTAGAGCATGAGGTAGACATTCGTCCCGACCGCTCTAGACCGGTTCAGAATGAAGCGAAAGGGGTGGCTCTCAGCGTTGCCGCGCCCCATATATGTGCACATGAATGGACTTGGTTTGCGTTGTTCCTGTCGGTACCATGGCGACCGCTGACGCACGAGATAGCCAGCTCTCAGTGCAGGCTCGGCCGTGTCAAAGTAGGTCGCTAACTGTGGATCGATCGTTCGCAAGACCGAGAGAGGCACGCTTGCATCTAGGAGAGCTAGTTGTCTCGGCACAGAAGGCCAACCTTCGGCATCGGACTCAATTGTGACACTATCTACGTATCGCGGGCTAGGAAGAATCGGCGTGAGGTGGTCGCGGCGAAAGCCTCGAGTCTCTGCTTCCGGCCTGGGCAGGATGAAAAACTTGTTGGCCCCAGTAGCTATGCCCCTTTGCACTCGGAAGTAGTCGCCTAGCACGGCTGTGCTTCGGAGCGGCCTTGTCTTCGGCTCGCGAAAGTGGTCGATCCACTTGCCTTCTGGGTGAAGTTCGCGTGCAAGCAGTGCCCGACGGTCCCTGGGGCAGGAGATGCTGCCTCCGTAAGTGAACTCAACCACGCGATGCGGAGACGGCGACCGATTCGCGAAGAACACCACAGCCGAGCTAACCAAGGCATCGGCGAACTGAACATCTGCGGGATCAAACATGTGGATTCTGTGCAACAGCACGTGGCGAGTCAGGTACTCACGGATCGCACGGCCATAGTTCACGTCCATGAACTCTGAGGGGACCAGCCAGGCAGAAATCGCTCCGGGGGCTAGAGCCTGGTGGGTCAGGAGGAGAAAGTGGACATAGAGTCCGGAGAGTCCGGAGACATGCAGACCGAGGTGAGCGGTTGCTCGTGAGCACAGTTCGCGTTTGCGGGTAGGTGGAATGTGATGATGGCGCGCATAGGGAGGATTTGCGAGGACGAGCGATGCTTGGCTCCGATTTTGGGAGATCCAGCGTGTGAAGTCTGCCTCCTGCACTTGGAGACCGAGCGGACCCCATAAATTGCGTGATGCGTCCGCAAATCTGGGATCGGACTCGACTCCAATGGCCGAATCGATCCGGCTTGGGTCGCACTGACGGAGGAGGGCCGAGTAGAATGCGCCGGTTCCACAGGCTGGTTCCAAGAAGCGAACGGTCGGGGTATCGTGCAGCGTTAGGGCATAGGCCGCGATATCGTCGGCCAGAGAAGGAGGCGTCGCGAACTGTCCATGGACATTACGATCCTTGAGGCTTGTTTGGGCATCGAGCCGCAGTTGGGTCGAGATCCGTGACCACTCGGCGCGGGCGACACTAGGGTCTAGGACGAAGGCGGAAGACGCCACGACTCACTCTCTCAAAGTAATGGGTATCCTGCAAGGCGCTCCTCACGGAGGACTGAGGGATTGGCGCAGGCCATCGGGCCTGGATTGACATTCGAATCTCGGCGATTGTGACCGGTTCACCGTCCCGCTCGCGCAGGTAGGCGAGCACGGAAGACTTTACTTCGCCACGGATACGGTCCGCCATCGAACTACTCCTTCGCAAACGTCTCAGTCGACGCTTAGCCGTCGACCGAGTATACGGCACACAGTGTCGTCGAGTACTGACGTCCGGTGGGCATAGCCGGAAGGGCCGGCCAGAATCGCGCCGCGCTGAGCGCACGTGGATCCTCAAGTGAGTGTCACGGTTCTGGGAGGTGATTCGCTGAAGGGCCACTCGGCCCCGACGGACCTGATCCTGGATCTCGTCTCAAGGAGAGGTCCAGACGAACGCGGGGATTGGTCGTCGTTGACGTCTAGGTAGTCTTCGATGGCCGCCGTTAAGTTGGAGACGGAGGAGTGGAAGACGCCATGAGGATGGCCTTGGCGGTCAGGTCCCGGGACCATCGTTCGACGGGAGGGAGGCACGGGCTCGACGTCGAGTTCGTGGCTGACTTCGTTATCGAGGAGCCTGGGAATCCTCAGGCCACCGCGGACGTCTTCGGTGCACACGGCCCAGGAAGTGCATCAACTCCGAGGGGTCGTGGCTATGGAGGCATTTGTCGTCCACTCGCCGTGCCAGCGAGGACCTTGAGGCTCGCAAACAATGCTTTGCATCGGTTGCGGCTGTAGTAGTGGTTCTGGCGCTGGCTTGCCTCTCCTTGGTCCGCAATTCTGGCTCGGGGCTGTCTAGGGCCCGAATCCGGCCCTCCTTCATCTTCGTCCACCCACAGCTCCGCCGCCTGGTCGTGGTGCCTGGGTAAAGCCCCCACGGGGCGGTTCAACATTCTGCTCGCCGTGGTCTCGTTCGAGAGCTTGGACGTCGTGGCAGGTCCGTGTCGGCCCTTGGCGGACACCTCGCCGAGTCGTGGCTGTGGCAAGTTTGGTCCGCACCAGCTAAGCTGTAGCAATCGTGAGCCCAGTCCTCGACCACGAGAGCCCGGTGCCGCTGTACCAGCAGCTGGCCGACAACCTGCGCAAGGACATCGCCGAGGGCCGGTTGCCTGCGGGGGTGGCCTTCCCGTCGGAGCGCAAGCTCATGTCCCGCTACCAGGTCACCAGGACCACGGTCCGGAGCGCCATCGCCGCTCTCAAGCAGGAGGGCATGGTCGTATCCGAGCACGGGGCCGGCAGCTTCGTGCGGGACCCCAAGGCGGACCGTCGCCGGGTGGACGCCAGACGGGTGGGAACGGTGCGGCCAGCCGCACCCGAGAAGGCGAAGACTGACGGATCCCATCCTGAGCGGGCGTTCCGCCTCCAGTCGATCATCGAGAGCTCGGAGCGGCGGATGAAGGTCACGCCCTGGATAGCGGAACTGCTCCAGGTCGAGATCGGGACTGAGGTCTTGGTCCAGGAGACCACGGGCCTCTATGCCGATGGCGTCCCATCCCTCTGTTGGGCCTGGCTTCACCCCAAGGTTGAGGAGCAGTTGGGGCTGGCCGTGACTGACCTGGCTGGCCGCTGGCTCCCCGACGTGCTGGCAATCAAGGGGATACCAGGGCTGGAGGGGGAGGACCTGGTGGAGGCCACGATGCCGACGCCTGGCATGAAGCAGGTCCTGTCCCTTCCGGATGGGGTGCCGGTGCTCCAGCTGTACCGGGTGATGAAGGAGAAGGGTCAGGTGGTGGCTGTCGTCGAGGCGCACTTGCCGGCGTATCTGGCCACTCTGGTCTTTCCCCGGCTGCCGCTGAGCCTCTAAGCCGGCGCCCAGCCGGCGGCCCTGCGGGCCGGATCGCTCGCCAGACCACACGGCGTCTGGAGTGGGGCCCGAGATGGTGACTTGGGCTGGATGGCGGCCTGTGTTCGCCACTCCCACTTGGTCCATGTGCCTGTGACAAGACAACTCTGGCCCAGCCCTTGACAACGCCAGTGGACGTGCTAGGATGGACCGTACCACATGGCGCGTATCAGCGCCGGATCACAGGAGGCGTGACATGGCGGATCTCAGGCGGCTGGAGTGTGCGGAAGAGGAGGTGGCAGTCGAGGACGACGGCCATAGGTGCCATCTGCGCTGGTGGATGGTGGACCCGGAAGCGGTCCGGGAGGGGCTGGCGCGGCAGGAGGAGCAGCGCCGGGAGTTCATGCGGCAACTGGACGAGCTGGCGGCGGGGCGATGAACCACGTCGAGTTAATCGGAGTGGTCGCGTCCCAGGTGCGGCTGGAGGAGTTCCCGGCGGCGGCCAACGGACCCCAGACCAAGGCGACCTTCCTGTGCGCCGTGAGACGGCGCACCAAGGACCAGGCACCGGACTGGGTAAGGGTCGAGACCTGGGGAGTCCAGGCCAGGAACCTGGTCCGGTTCAACGGCAAGGGGTCCAGGGTCGCCATCACGGGACGACTCCGGGGCACCTTCTACAACCCCGACGGCAAGGAGCGGGGCGGCCAGCTCCGGCTGACCGTGGTGGCGGAGGCCATCACCTACCTCTCGGCACCCAAGGGCCAGGAGGCTCAGGAGGTGTCGGAGCCGCGGGCCCGCGGCAAGTGAACGGGCTCTTCGGGGCCGTCCTCACCTTCGCGGTGGGGGCGGCCCTCCTGCTGCTCACCGGGATGACAATCGTGGCGATCATGCGCGGCCTGCTGAACTGGGGCCGGGGCGGTCTCCGGCCGGGCTGCGTTCTCCTGCTGGTCCTCTTCGTCATCTGGCTGGTCTCGGGACTCGCCGCGGGCCCCAGTCAGACATCCGGTCCGGCCGCGCCGACGCCGGCCCCGGCAAGGGTGGTGGAGTGATGGGGGTCCGCTACACGACCGAGTCGCGGGAGTGGTGGGACCCGGTCGGGATCGTCCTGCGGCTGCTGCGGCATCCGGCGCTCTGGGTGGTGTTCCTTTCCCTGAGCGCCGGTCCGGCTCTGGGGTGGTCGCAGCCGCTCACCCTGGCGGCGGCGGGAATCTTGACCGTCGTCGCGATCCTTCTCACCCTGCACTCGAGCCGCTGGTCGGTCGCCGCCCGGCTGCGGCGGGCCATGGCCGAGTGCGGATTGGCCGCCCGGGATGCCCGGGGAAGGGTGCTGCTCCCTAGGGCCCGGCTCGGGGCTCTGTGGGTCGGGCGGAACGTCACCCTGCGCTGGCGGATGCCTCCGGGGGTGACGCTGGCGGATGTCCTCAACCGGCAGGGCTCGCTCGAGGCGAAGTGCGACTGCGCGCTGCGCTGCTGGGAGGAGCCGGGCGTGCTGGTGATGGAGGTCCTGCGGCACCGGATCCCCGACCAGGTTCCCTACCGCACCTTCTACTCAGGGCCCCGCCCCCATGGGCGCTGCCTGATCGGGCTGGGCCTGGGTCGGCGCGGGGCGCTCTGGGTCGACCTGGACTCCTGCCCGCACCTGCTGGTGGGAGGCATGACCGGAGGGGGCAAGAGCGTCTTCCTGCG
>DATKSR010000114.1:0-5384 GCA_035531555.1 Candidatus Dormiibacterota bacterium | reverse complement strand
GTATGGGCTTCTCGCGCATGAGTTGCAGGGCACGCTATCCCCAATTCTTCGCCACTATCCCGAACGCCAAGGTGTCGAGTCCGAAGCGGTCTCCAGCATCGACCGGATCCGACAGCTAGCCGAACTGCGAGACGCGGGAGTCCTCACCGAAGCGGAGTTCCAGTCCAAGAAGACGGACCTTCTGTCGAGGCTGTAGCCTCGGCGCACCTCCCACTGTAGATAGGGTCGATATCGCTTGACCATTGACAGCCTTCCCAGGGATCAACTGAAGGGTCGGACCCAGAGACTTCTGCAGGGAACCCTTGGTGCCCATGAGACGGTACTTGCCACCATGAACGGAGCGACTGCCGCCAGCACGCTTGTGCTCACGGACCAGCGCGCAATCATCATCAAGGTCGGCTGGATGACTGGCCAGACGCTCGGCGGCAAGGTCGTTTCCTTCCCCTACCGCAACATCACCTCCGTTGAGGTGCGCGCCTCGATCGCCTCCGGGACATTCGAGATCAGTTCCGGTGGCATGCAGGGACCAGAGCGGTCTTACTGGAGCGTGAACAAGCCCGGTCAGGCCAACGCGTGGCACTCCCCCAATACCATCCCGATCACCAAGCGGCAGGTGAGTACGTTCCAGCGTGCGGCAGACTTGATTCGAGACCAGTCCGAGCGGGCAGCCTCACAGGTGTTGGCACCGGCACCCGCCAGGGAACCGACCCCAGCGGGCCAGACAATTCCTGAGCAGATTCAGTCGCTGGCGACCCTCCGAGATCAAGGGCTGTTGTCCGCCGAGGAATTCGACACCAAGAAGACTGAGCTGCTCGCCCGGATGTAGGCGAGGCGGGACGCGGAGGCAGCCGCCCGGATCATGCTGACAGGTGGCCTCCAAGGACTTTAGCTACAGTGCTAGGCCACCACGCCGCGCCGCCGTGGGCCGTGGCGACGCTCTCTCGGTTGAGCATGTCAGCGATGGCCTGGAGGGACCGCCCAGCCTTCCGCTCGTTAGCAATCCGATCGACCAGGTGGAGAGAGAGCACCTGCGGTCTGCCGAGCCGTACGCCTTGGGCCCTCTTGACCGCCAGGGCGTCCTTTGTCCGCTGACCGATCAGCCGCCGCTCAAACTGGGCGATGGCGGCCAAGACGTGGGCCATGACCTCGCCCGAAGGGGTGCTGAGGTCCACTCCGAGGTCGAGGGCCACCAGAGCCCATCCTTCCCGCTCAGCCTCAGCCAGCAAGGCCGCCGCATGCTGCATGGACCGCGAGAGCCGGTCCAGCTTCGCCACCACCAGCCCGTCGGCCCGGCCTCCCTTGCAGGCTGTGAGCGCCCGCTGGAGTCCGGGGCGGCTGGTGACCTTGCCCGACCACCCGGCGTCCTCTTCGATCCCCAGAAGCTCCCACTCGCGCCGCTCACACTCGGAGCGGATCGCGTGGCGCTGAGCCTCCAGCCCGAGCCCGGAGTCCGCCTGCTCGGCGGTGCTCACCCGAGCGTATCCGACCACCGCGGACGTTCCTGTCCGCCTCGTCTTTGCTCTTCCCATGAGAGGGAGTATACACTAAACGGACGTTTCGTGTAAAGCAACTGCGAGGTTTCCCGCTGGGGAAGCTCTTGGTAGTCGACGTAACCATCCCGCTGGACCTTCAGTACCCTCAGGCTGCCAGCGTGCGACCTAGGCAAGACAGGAAGTGCCGTTAGGTCTCATCACCCAACGACACCTGGTAAGCTATAGACGCACGTAAGTTTGTACCAAGTGATGGCCATGCCTCGAACCCGTGAAGGACTTGTGACAACGTTTGCGGCACGAAACCTTCATAATGCTGAGAGGTGACGGTCGCCCATCGGAGGGTCTGAGATGGCGAGCAGAGCCGTGGATATTGCCAAGTACCTGCTCTTCGTCGCGTCTAGAGATGGCAAGGAGGGAAGCCAAAGGGCTGAACTGCTGACCCCCCTCAAGCTCCAGAAGCTCCTCTACTACGTTCAGGGCTTCCACCTGGCCCTGCTAAATAGGCCAGCCTTTGAGGAAGAGGAGCGCGCTTGGACCCACGGTCCAGTCGTCAGGGAGGTCTATGACCTCTACAAGGGCAGTCGAGCGACTGGCATCGAGCCACCGAAGGCGCCCCCGGAACTTCCAGTTGACACCATGGGCGTGGTTGAGGAAGTGTCGGAAGTCTACGGCCAGTTCTCAGCTTGGAGGCTTCGGGAGATGACCCACGAGACTCCACCGTGGAAGGACGCCCGACGCGGCTCGGTGATCGCCCATGAGGCTATGAGGGAGTACTTCCTAACCCAGCTCGCCGAGTAAGGAACGTGGCGGGGATACGGGGCCAGAACGCAAAGGGAGGTAAACGCATTGCGGCGCCTGTGGCCCCGACTTTGGCCGCCAGCCACGACAGCGAGCCTCCAGCCTTTTGCTTTATACACACGCGGCCGGGGTTTCGGATCGGCGATCTACTCGACCGTAACGATAAGGTTGCGCTCCTAGACATTCTTGGGACGCTGAGCGAGAAGACTTGGGGCTGGATCTCAAGGGCTGGCAAGGTACATGGCAGCGAGAAGATCCCACGCCAACAACTCCGCGAGCACGTGCCTGAGTGCGTGACAGACACAGACGACGTGCTGTCCTTCCGGGTCAAGTCGAAGGAGAAGTACCGGCTCCTCGGCTTCCGGAACGAGCGCATCCTGCATGTGCTCTGGATTGACCCGGACGGACGCGTCTATGATCACGGGCCGTGAGGTGGCAGGCGTCGTCTTGCCCGATGATCCGGATACTCAAGTAGTACGTCGAGCGCAGCTATCGCACCCTCCAGCCGGGCCACATATCCAGGGCTGGCGGTAAGCTCGCCCGTGCGGATCGCCACCAGCACCCGCTGTAGTCCGTCTCGGCTCTCGGCCACGGTGCGCCGCTGTAGGCGCTCCGCCTGACGCTTCATAGGGATCAGCCTAATAGCCACAGTCGGCCCCTGTCCGTGCCTGTGGGACCCAGCCTGGCGGTCGCTGGTTCCACGGAAGGAACCCGGACTTGACTACGCTCTCCCGCCGAAGCGCCTGCTCCAGCTCGGGGTCCACGGGGATCACCCTCAAGATGGCGTCCGTGGTCCTCATCCTCGGTCGTTTAAGGCCGCGTTCCATCTCGCTCAGGAAGCCTGCTGAGACCCCGGTCAGAGAGTGGACGCGCCGAAGGCTGAGCCCAGCATCCTCTCTTGCTGCACGCAGACGAGCGGCGGTCTCTGGTGTCAGCTTGCCCCGCTCCCACCGGACAGGGGCTCTCACGGGCGGACTCTTGGGAATCGCCAAGACCAGGAATCGCCAAGAGCCGGTGACTGTTCGCCATAGGTCAGTCGCTTGCATGGGGTACAAGTTGGCCGCGCGTTGGGGGTCGCCAAGCATTGGGAGTTGCCATGCATGCGGCAGGTAGCCGCTCCGCATAGGGCGCTCATGCCTGCGGGCCTTGGTCCGGTGGTGGGAGCTGAGCCAGCAGGGCCGCGATCTCCCGCGCTCGGGGTAGCAGGTAGCGGGCGCGATCAGCCTCCCAGCTCTCGCCGTCATGCCAGACCGACACCTGCTCAGTGGGGTCGATCAATGGCACCATGCGCCAGCGGGAGCCGTTCCACGCGAGCTGGCCTCCGCAAGCTCTCAGAGCCAGTAGCCGACCGTAGACGCCGCTCGGATCGCCCTGGTCGCCGGATGCGAGTGCGAGCAGGCGGCTCCAATCGGCCGAATCATTCTCCAGGTCGGGCCTCGGATCTTCCCCGACCGTCGCGGGCCAGGCCAGGTCGGACGGGTCGGCCTGCCAGGTGCGGGCCTGTCGCCCCACCAGCACCGCCAGCTCAGCCTTGTGGGCCACCACCTCGGGCCGCAGTTCGTCCGGGATGCGGTTCACGGGCGACAGGGCGATCGTGCCAGGGCCGGACAGCCGGATGGTGACTCCCAGCTCGCTGAGCCGCTCCAACAACGCCTGCGGGTTCACGGCTCCCACTCCTGCACGGCGACGGGCTCGGCCACGTGCCCGTTGGGCGCCTCTGGCAGCCGGTAGGGAGTGCGGTCGCTCCAGGTGGCCGGGGTGCCGTCAAAGGACGGGGCTTGACCGTTGGCCTCATCTCCCACCGAGACCACTTCCAACTCCCCTGGGACTAGGGATTGCCCGTTGGAAGTGGAGTTCTTGATCTCAAACGGGGGGGCAACTTCCAAGTGCTTAGCGGCCGACTTGGAAGTTGCCCAGCGTTGGGTCTTCCCTTGGGTCGGACCTGCCGAGATAGGAGGATCGCGGAAGATCGCGCCATCCCGGCTTAGAGCATCGAGGGCCTGCCTGACCGCCTCCTGGCTGGGCCGGGGCTCGCTCAGGCGGGTAGCGATCTGGGCGGTGGTGAGCCAGACTCCGGCATCCGCGAGAGCAGCCAGCACCCGCTCCCTAACGTCATGGGCGTGGAGTCCGCTCGGGTGGCCCAGCATCTTGAACTCCCCCGTCTCCTGCCGCTCGTAGATCGCCTCCTGGGGATCCAGCACCCGACTGTATGTCCGCAACTGCCGACGACTGGACTGGTGGGGATCGCGGGTCATCTCGATGGCGATATCAACCGATCCCAGGAGGGAACTCGCCCCCGCGATCCCCTCGCCACCGCCTCCCCCACCCTTCCGGGTGTGGTGGACCAAGATCAGGGTCTTTCGGGCGTTCCGAAGCTCGGCTATCCACGGGGTCACCCGTCGAGTCACCTCGGAGTTGGAGTTCTCATCCTCGAACCGAAGCAAGCTCCTGATCGTGTCCACGAGAATCATGTCGGCCCCGCTTTGGGTGGCTTCGGTGAGCAGATCGTCCGGGGCCACCCCAAGGCCGAAGACGAAGCTAAGGCCCTCCCACGAGCCGCCTCGGTCCCGGAGCCGCCTAGCCCACAGCCGCTTGGGCTCCTCTGTGATCCACAAGACCTTGTGGCCCGAGGCCAGCCATGGGCGGATCGCTTGGAGTAGAAGTTCGGTCTTCCCCGTCCGAGCGAAGGCCGCAAGTAGGTGGCTCCACTCCTCGACGAAGTACCCCTTCTGGCCCAGCAGGGGCAGGTCCGGAAGGGGTGCTAGCAGGCCATCCCCGGTCAGCAATTCCGTGGCGGTCACCTGGAGGCCGCCTTGGAAGTTGGGGGTCGGTCTAAGATCACTACCTTTACTTCCAACGCGCAAAGAGTGGCCCCTGGAAGGTTGGAAGGTGGAAGTTGCTGGGTGGAGTCGCTCATACTCCGGGCTTCCAGGCGGTCCTGCTGGCAAGTCCCGCTCCCACTCGGCCCAGGAGTCCCAGCCCATCGGCGGTGGGGCGTCCCGGCTAAACTCGGCTACGGCGACCACTAGTCCCGATCTCCATCACCTACCAATTGGCCTGGTCGGGCCTGGGCACTGTCTTTCTTGCTGGCGG
>DATKSR010000113.1:0-49606 GCA_035531555.1 Candidatus Dormiibacterota bacterium | reverse complement strand
GCTCTGGCCGAGCGGCTCGCCAACGAGGCGGGCGCCCGGCGGGTTCTGGTCTTGGAAGTTCCCCTGGCCGCCCACTCTCCCTTGATGGGCCGGGCCTCGGCCAAGCTGAGCGAGGCAGTGCGGGCGCTCCCGCTGCACGCTCCCAAGATCCCCCTGATCGGCAACGGCACCGGGTTGGCAATCAGCACCGTGCGCTCGCTGCGGGCGGAGCTAAGCGGACACCTGCTCCGACCGGTCCATTGGGCCCGCACCATGACCTCCATGCAGGCGCTCAAGGTGGGGACCGTGGTCGAGCTAGGCCCCGGCCGGGTGCTGGCCAGCCTCGCCGCTAAGCACATGCCGGGCGTGGCGACCTGGAACGCCGACGAACTCCTGGTAGAGGGCGCCGAGTAGCGTGGACCTGGACCTGTCCGGCCGCTCGGCGCTGGTCACAGGGGGCGGCAAGGGGATCGGTGCCGCCATCTCGCGCGAGCTCTCGGAGATGGGCGCCCGGGTAGTCATCAACTACCGCTCGGACCGCGCGGCCGCGGAGGCCACCGCCAGCGCCCTGGGCAGCGCGACTGTCGCTGGCGCCGACGTCGGCGACCCCGAGCAGGTGGCCAGGATGGTGAATGAGACGGGCCCTTTTGATGTGGTGGTCAACAACGCGGGACTGCTCCGGGACCGCTTGCTGCTGCGCATGTCCAGCGACGACTGGGACCAGGTGCTGCGCACCGATCTCTCCGCCGCTTTCCATGTGACCAAGGCGGCGGTGCCCCACATGTTGAAGAGCCGCTGGGGCCGGATCGTCAACATCAGCTCGATCGTGGGGCTGGGGGGCAACCCCGGTCAGGCCAACTACGCCGCCGCCAAGGCGGGCCTGGTCGGCCTAAGCAAGTCAGTTGCCAAGGAGCTGGGATCCCGCAACATCACCTGCAACGTGGTGGCTCCAGGTTACGTACACACTGAACTGACCGCCTCCTCGATTACGGAGGAGATGCTGGCCGAGCTGATCAAGATGACCCCCCTTCGCCGCCAGGGCCAGGCGGAGGAGATCGCGGCCGCCGTCGCCTTCCTCTGCAGCCCGGCGGCAGCCTTCATCACCGGCGAAGTTCTGGTGGTGGACGGTGGACTCGCTGCCTAGCCTGCTCCGCCAACTCAGCTGACTGACGGGCAGCTTGCGGGAACCCACTCCACTCAGCAGGGCTGCACCATCGGCCGGGGGCAGCACCGAAGCTTGACGACGAGCCGGCGACGCTGCTGCTTAGAAATGGGGTGAAGCGAGTGGACTCCGCTGATTTCGTCCGAATCCAGCAGGCTTTTCAAGCTGCCGCCGATGCCCAGGACGTGGCTCCGCTCGAGGCCGTACTCGACCCCGAAGTGGCCTGGGCGGCCATGACAGCAGGGCCGGGAGACTGCCATTCAAGAGAGGAAGTCCTGGAGGTCTGGCGCGCCGGGATTGCCCAGGGGATGGTGGGTCACATTGCGGAGTTCAGGGAGGTCCGCGGTCGGATACTTTTTGTACTCCGCCGGGAGAATCTTCCCCCGGGGCGGCCCGTCCTGGGCACCCACATCCTGTCAGTCCACAACGGCTTGGTCACCCAGATCCAGGATTACCCCACCCCCGACGAGGCACTGCAGGCACTCGAGCCCAACCAACTCTCCGGCAACTGAGGGTCCGCTGGAGCCGGGCAGCCGTCGGTTACATCTCGGGGTGGTCGTAGACGGTGCTGAGCCGCGCCCCGGCTCAGGAGGGGAGCAGCTGGGCGCGGAGTTGAAGGAGCGGCTAGCGGAGCTGGGCTACGCCGGCTGGACCGGTGGTCCGTCCGATCCTCCCGTGTGGGCGGTGTGGTCTGCTCTATCCGCGCGCTGGGACCGTCGGATCACCCTGTTCGACCTCTATCAGTTGGAGGCGACGGCCCGGGGAGTCCCGGTGTCCGATCTGCCCCGTGAGGATCGTGCCCGCATGGCGGCCCAGGTGTGGGCGGTGCAGTTCCCAGGCCCGGGTGTCGCCACCAGCTGGACCCGCTCGGCGGAGCCGGTGGTGATGGTCCCCTACGACCCGACCTGGTCCACCGCGTACGCGGATTGGGAACAGCGCCTCCGCCAAGCGCTCGGGCCTGCCACCCAGCGCTTGGACCACGTCGGATCGACATCGGTACCGGGCCTGGGGGCCAAGCCCGTGATCGATAATCAGATCAGCGTCCCGGAGCTGGAGGACGAAGCGATGTACGAGGGACAGCTTGCGTCGGTGGGGCTTCCGCTGCGTACCCGCGACAGCCTGCACCGGTTCTTCTGTCCACCGCCGACCAGTCCTCGCACGGTGCACCTCCACGTCTGTCAGACCGGCAGCAACTGGGAGCGTGAACACCTGCTCTTTCGTGACTACCTGCGGACGCTTCCCGAGGTCCGCCAAGGCTACCGGACGCTGAAGCAGAAGCTGGCCACGATCTGGCGAGAGGACCGCCCCGCCGACACCGACGCGAAGACCACCTTCATTCTCGATGCAGCTCGCGACGCCGAGGTATGGGTCGCCGCCACCGGCTGGCAATCTGCCTGACGCCTCGGCCACGGACAGAGCCCTGGACGCTACGGTTAACCGGTGTCCCAGACAGCACATGAATCGCGGCCCGAGACAACTGTCGCGACCGGGTACCGGCAGTGGCCGGCCCATCCTGCGCTCCGGGACTTCGTCCAGTGTGTATGGACCAATGCAGTTGGGGACCAAGCAGCGCCGCCCCATGACCGGGTGCTGCCCGACGGCTGCATGGACATCGTCTGGGATGGCATATCGGTTTTTGTGGCTGGACCAGACACCGGACCTGTGTCTCTGGCGGACCGCCCGGACACGGTGTACTCCGGGGTTCGGTTCCGTACCGGACGAGCCCACCAATTTCTCGGGGTCCCGGCCTGGGAGCTGGTGGATCAACGGGTCCCCATGCTGGAGCTGGGCAGCCCCGGATCTTGGGGGCGACTGATTGCCGATCTGCAGTCCGCGCCCTCGGCAGAGGCGGCAGCGCTAATCCTGGAGAACGATCTGGTGGCGCCTCTGGCGACCACCGGCAAGCCGGATCCGGTGGTCGACGCCCTGGTCGCTCACCTCGGCGGCGCCCCCGGGATCCCAGCGGATCCTCTCACCACCAAGGTGGCGGAGATCAGCCGACGCATCGGGGTGAGCGAACGAGAGCTGCTGCGCCGCTGTCGCGCGGCGATCGGCTACGGCCCTAAGACGCTCGATCGGATCCTGCGACTTCAGCGGGCCCGGTCGCGCTCCCGCACCTCCTCCACGCTGGCCGAACTGGCGGTCGATGCCGGCTATGCGGACCAGTCCCACCTGGCGCGCGAGTGCCGACGGCTAGCGGGACTGACTCCGTCCGATTTGTTCAAGCCAGGAGCTACGCCGCCGGCGTAGCTTGGTCGCCATGGAAGCGTCGTTCACGGCGGGTCGCAACTTCATCTACCGGCAGGGCCGAGTCGTCGAGCGCCGACTGTTCGCCGCCCTCTACGAAGATGCCCCGGCCGAGGGGGTCATCGAGGCGCTGCGCGCCTACCGGAATCAAGACGGCGGATTCGGCCACGGGTTGGAGCCCGATAAGCGTTGCCCGGCGAGCCTGCCGATCGACGTCGAGATGGCGTTTCAGGCGATGGCCGCTGCGGGCGAAGTCGACGCGGAGATGGCCCAGAAGGCGTGCGACTACCTGGCCCGTGTGGCGGCCAGCTCGGCCTGTAGCGGAGCGGTTCCGGCGGCGATGCCGGTGATCGAGGGATATCCCCGGGCGGAGCACTGGACTGCGTGGACCTACGAGCCCGGGCTCAACCCCACCGCCGGGCTGGTCGGGCTCCTCTACCAGCTGGGGGTGGCGCACCCGTGGGTATCCGAGGGCGCGCAATACTGCTGGGCTCAGCTCGAGTCGGGAAGTTTTCCCGCCGGCGCGCACGGCATGTCGGAGGCCCTGATCTTCCTTGGGCAAAGTCCGGACCGGGACCGCGCCGGCCGTCTGCACGACGCGGTGGCGGCTCACCTGCCCACCGTGGAGCTGTACCACGGCGACCCCGACGCCACCGGCTACGGCCTTACACCGCTGCACTTTGCGCCGACTCCGATCAGTCCCTGGCGCGCCCTGTTTTCGGACTCGCAGATCGAGGGCCATCTCGACCGACTGGAGCGCGACCAGCAGCCGGACGGCGGTTGGCCAATCACCTGGGACCCGCCGAGCGAAGCGGCCATCTGGGAATGGCGGGGATTCGAGACCCTCCGGGCCCTCAACGCCCTGGTCGCGTACGGACGGCTGAAGCCCACGGAGTAGGTCAGCTCAGCGCCTCGCCGAACTGCGTGAGCAGCGGCCCGAACTTCTCCTCGGACACCACAAAGCTGCTGACCTGGGCCGGTGCTGGCCCCCGTTTGAGCAACGTCAGGAACTCCGCCACGGCCAGAGGTGGCCCCTCGACCAGGACCTCTACTTCACCGGTCGAAAGGTTGCGCACCCAGCCTCGCAGCCCGAGGCGCTGCCCGTGGTGGATCGCAAACATGCGGAATCCGACCATCTGCACAAGGCCCGCAATCAGACAGCGACGCCTGATGTCATAGGGGACCGCCGACGCCCTCCCGCGGCTCATTTCCGAGCCGACCCTACTTGGGGACGGTGCGGCCCGCCTCTTCTTGACGCGCCAGCATGAAGAGCAGGTCGGAGAGTCGGTTCAGGTACCGGAGCACCTCGGAATTCTCGAGATCACCCTGGCGCTGCAGAGTCACGGCTCGGCGCTCCGCCCGGCGGACCAAGGTGCGCCCCAGGTCGATCGCAGCCGCCCCCGGACTGCCACCCGGAATCACGAAGCCCTCGGGGAGCCCGATCGTCTCCTCCAGGTGGTGGACCTCGACCTCCAGGGCGTCGGCGGCCGCCGCCTGGAGGGTCGGAAAGTGGGCCTCCAGCTTGCCGCGCTGGCCCTTGCCGGTCGCCAGCTCCGCCCCCACCGTGAAGCACTCCCGCTTCAGCTCCAGAATCCGCCCCTGCACCGCCTGATTCGTACAGAGAGAGCGGGCCAGCCCCAAGGCGGAGATGGCCTCGTCCAGAGCTCCATAGGCCTCCGTCCGCTGGTCATCCTTGGCGACCCTGCCTCCGTAGAGCAGGCTGGTCTCGCCCTGGTCGCCGCCCTTGGTGACGATGCTGGAGGGCATCCTCAGCCGCCGACCGCGACCGGGAGCTCACCGTGACCGGCGGCCCGCTCCTCTTCCACCTTCTTGGTGGCGGCGATCGCCGCTGTGGTGGCGTCCCCGACCGCGGTCGTCACCTGGCGCGTCAGCTGGGACCGAACGTCTCCGGCGGCATAGATGCCGGCCACCGAGGTCATCATGTTGGCGTCGGTCAGGTAGTACCCCTGGCTGTCGTGGTCTGCGTGGACGGAGAGAAGGCCGGTGTTGGGTAAGAAGCCCACGAAGATGAAGACCCCGCCTACCTGCAGATTCTCCTGATCTCCGCTGGGCAGGTGCCGAAGCTGGAGTCTCTCAACCCGACCGTCGGCGCCAACGATCTCCTCCACCACCCGGTCCAGCAGGAAGTCGACGCGCCCGTTCTGTCGGGCACGCTCCACCAGCAGCGGTTGGGCCCGGAACTCCTCGCGCCGGTGTACCACCGTCACCTGGCTGGCGTATCTGGTGAGGAAGGTGGCCTCCTCGATGGCGGCGTCCCCACCGCCGATGACGGCCAGGTGCTGGCCCTTGAAGAAGGCTCCGTCACACACCGCGCAGTAGGAGACGCCCCGGCCGGCGAACTCCTCCTCCCCGGGCACTTGGAGCTTCCGAGGATGGCCGCCGGCAGTGATGATCACCGCCTCCGCGAAGTAGGGGTCGCCCTCCTCCAGCTCGATCCGCTTCAGCCCATCCGGTTGCGGCGTGATCGAGGTGACCCGGGCCACGACCATCTCGGCGCCGAACTTGAGAGCGTGCTTGGTCATGGTTTCGGCCAGGGCCGGTCCCTTGATCGACTCGAATCCCGGGTAGTCCTCGACGTCCTCGGTGTTGAGCAGCTCGCCCCCGGGGATCCCGGCCTCCAGCAGGACGGTTCGCTTCAACGCCCGGCCGGCATAAAGGGCGGCGGTGAGGCCTGCCGGGCCGGCGCCGACGATGGCGATCTCGTACTGGCGCTCGTTCACGGGATTCCTCAGTAGAGCCGGCCGACGGTCGAACTCAACGAAATTCTACCCGGGGCCCCGTCAACTCAAGCGCGGGTCACGGGCTGATCAGACGGCGGCTTTTACTCTGGCGTAGCCGCCCCGCACCAGGGCCGCACCCGAGACCGCGGTGCCACCGTGCTGCGAGTACTTCTTCCAGACCTCATTCCCCCCGGTCTTCCAGCTGACGCTGGGCTGGGCGAGGAGGACCGGGTCCACCCGCTTCGCGTACTTGCCCACCTTCCCGATCACCGAATCCAGGAGGGTATCCCCCAACATGTGGGGCTTCAAGCCCAAGTCGAGCAGGTGCTGGTGCTTGGCGTTGTAGTAGTGCTCCTCCCGCTCGAGCCTGGGGTTGGGAATGTGGGAGACCTTGGTCTCCAGCCCGTGCTGGGACCTGGCTGCGGTCACCAGCTCAGCCAGCTCGTTGACGCTGAACTGCTCGGTGAACTGGTTGAAGACCCGGCACTCGCTGCGGTCGGCGGGGTTCTCCAGGGCCAGGGTGATGCAGGCCATGGTGTCCCGGATATCGAGGTAGCCTCTGGTCTGACCGCCCTTGCCATACACCGTCAGCGGCTGCCCCACGGCGGCCTGGACGCAGAACCGGTTGAGGGCGGTGCCCCAAATCGAGTCGAAGTCGAACCGCGTTTGCAGGTCCGGGTGGAGCACCGTGTCGGCGGTCTCGACGCCGTAGACCACCCCCTGGTTGAGGTCGGTTGCCCGAATCCCCCAGACCCGACAGGTGAAGTGGATGTTGGCGCTGTCATGCACCTTGGAGAGGTGGTAGAAGCTACCCGGCACCTTGGGGAAGGGCAGTCGGTCCCGCCGACCGTTGTGCTCGATGTCGAGGTAACCCTCCTCGATGTCGATGTTGGGGGTGCCGTACTCCCCCATGGTGCCGAGCTTGATCAGGTGGCAGTCGGGCGCGCGATCGCGGATGGCGAAGAGCAAGTTGAGGGTGCCGGCGACGTTGTTCACCTGGGTGAAGACGGCGTGCTCCCGGTCGATCATCGAGAAGGGAGCGCTCCGCTGCTCGGCGAAGTGAACGACGGCCTGGGGCTCGAACTCGGAGAAGAGCTGGTCCAAGGCCTGATAGTCGGTGAGGTCAGCCCGCCGCCACTCGATGGTGTTGCCGGTAAGCTGCTGCCAGCGCTGGACTCGCTGCGGCATGGTTCTGATCGGCAGCAGGCTGTAGGTACCCCCCTCTTTGTCCCAGCGCCTCCGGGCCAGGTTGTCAACCGCCACCACCCGGTGACCGAGCCTTGAGAGATGCATGGCCATCGGCCAGCCGATATAGCCGTCGGCGCCCAGAACCAGGACGGTCAGGCCGCCAGCCTTTGTTGCATTGGTCAACTGTCCATCTCCCACCGGCCTAGCACCCAGCGGGCGTCAGCGGCGATCCGGCATTGGTTGCAATCACGGTCGAGACCAGTGCGGTCACCTGCTGGATGTTGCCAGAGGGACTGAGAGAGCGTCAATCGGTCTTCCCCTCCGCGGACGGATTCTAAGCGAGCGCTCAGCCATCGAGCCACCTCTGTATCTCCTGGTCGACCTGGGCGATGGGGATGGCGAACGCTCCCGTCCCGTTCTCGGCGGCGAGCGTCAGAATGCCCACGACCTGACCCTCAGGGTTGAGCATCGGACCGCCGCTGTTCCCGGGGTAGATCTTTGCGGGGATCCGGATCAGTCCGCTGTAGTCCGAAAGCTCCCCCGGCGCGGCGTTGCTGACTGTCGCGCTCTCGTCGAGCCCATTGACGTGGGAGTCGGTGACCGGCGGCTGCCCCGTGGCCCCCCGAGAGGCCAGCACCACCACCGGCTCCCCGACCGCCGGCAGCGAGGCGATGATCGGGAAGGGCTGCTCCCGGAGGCCCACGACATGGATCTCGGCCAGGTCCAACTGCGAGTCGTCGTTGATGACTTGAGCCGGGTATTCCTGCCCGGAGGCGAGCTGCACGTGAATGCTCTCGCCGTTGTGCACCACGTGGTCGTTGGTGAGGAAGTCGCCGGAATCGTCAACTGGCCAGCCGGTGCCCAGTTCCTCCGACGTGGTCCCCACCGCGACCACCATCACGATCTCCGGTAGGTCGTTGGCGGCTACCACATTTAGCAGTTGGGCCGAGTCGGTGGGGGTCGGCGTCGGGGCGCTGGCGCTCGGAGAGTCCCTCGAGCTCTGGTGGGCTGGGTGGTTGAAGCTCGACCCGAAAAAGGCCGCCCCCGAGCCGATCAGGATTCCCATGGCGACTACCACCAGAATTGAAACCGTTCGCTGGAGTGGATGCCGGGTCCGGCCGGAGTCCCCGGGGTCGAAGGAGAATTCCTCAGCCAGCGGCTCCCCGGGCAGCGTCGGAAAGGACGGTTGGGAGAGAAAAGGGTCGGGGGCGTGCGGGATCCAGGGGAGGGGCGATTCACGACCGTCGCCAGCCCCTGACTGGCGGTCCTCACCTTCTACGCCGGGGTCCGATTCCGTGCTCACACCTCTAGCTGACCGGACTGATGTGGTCCTTGCTCCCCGGACACCCTCCAGCATAGCCCGGCTCGCCGGATCTGCCCGCCTGCCCGGCTCCTGGTCAGCCGGTGGCAGCGACCCGAGCCCACCGCCCCTTCCCGAGATTGGACGCCCTCGTCGGGCCAACTGGAGTCCTCGGAAGAAGCGCTGGTCCCCTAGAGATGGTTCCACGGCGGGACCGAAGTGAGTCCCCGTTTCCTCGTGGCCCGTCGGGCTGGCGAGGCCCCGCGGATGGTGCCGGGAGCGGGACTCGAACCCGCACGCAGTGACCTGCACAGCGCCCTGAACGCTGCGTGTCTACCAATTTCACCATCCCGGCCGCAGCTGAGAATCGTAACTGACGACTGCTGCGGTCCCGAAGCCGGTCTCCCTTGCTCCCCTCCTGCTCAGAGGCTCCAGTCGACGACCTGGCTGAAGCGCTGGCTGGGGTCACCGACCGTGGGGACGCCGGGCATGTGGACCGAGCTCTGGCGGACGTAGACGGCTACCGGCGTGTAAAGAAATACGGCAGGCAGGTCCGAGTGCAGCCGTTTGGAAACCTCGCGGTAGGCGCTCTGACGGGCGGCCGCTGTCGCGGCGGTGGCCAACTGATCCAGGGCGTGGTTCAGGTAGAGGTCCGGAACCGACTGGCTGAAGTTGAGGGACTGACCCGGTTCCACCCCGGAGTTCCAGAGTGAGGTGAGATCCGGGTCCGGGCCATTATCGAAACCGACCAATGCCACCTGGAACTGCTCCTGAGCCAGGGTGCCCGAGACGAAGGACGACTCGGGGAGCGCGTCGACCTTGACCAGAAATCCCTCAGCGTCCAGTTGGGAGGCCACACCCGCCGCCGCTTGGGGCAGCGGATCCAGGTCCGGGACGTCAAGGGTCAGCCTCAGCGGCTGGCCCGCTTTTTGCCATAGGTGCGAGCTCGGCGATCGCTGCCAACCCGCCGCTTGGAGAAGCTTCGCCGGTGAGCCCAGAGCACTCTCACTGTCACTGGCGCTGGCGGCCCACTGGATGGAGTCCGGAAGCGGCCCGAACTGCGGCTCTCCCAGCCCGGCCAGGTGGTTCTTGAGCAGGGAGTGGCGGTCCACCGATCCCGCGATCGCCTGCCGCACCGCCAGGGTGCCCAGCGGCGGCGACTGCTCGTTCATCAGCAGCTCAACGAAGCTGTAGGTGGTGATCCGGGAAGAGACGAGGCCGGACGGCAACCCCTGGAGGTCGCTGGGGGTGGCGGCCAACCACCCGTCGACGGTGCCATTGGCCAGCAGCTCGTCGACCGCTGCCGAGCTCGGCTCCAGGAGCACGGTGAAGCCGTCCAGGATCGGACGGGGAAGGTAGTAGGGATTGCGGGTGAGACTAACTTGGTCGGCACTGTTGCCGTCCACCCGAAAGGGTCCCGCGCTGGGCGCGAACTGGGCATTGGTGCGCTGGTCGCCCCGGAAGAAGAGGTCGGGCTGAGATTTGTAGTGACTGGCGGGCAGCACCGCGTCCTCGGCGGCGGTCGGGAAGCTGGTGCTGGTGCCGGGAAGCACGAAGGTTCCGGACCAGAGCGAGCTGGCGTATAGCGATACCCCAGTCCAGGGCGCCGCGATGTCAGGGTTGGGGAACTTGGACGACTGCAGCACAGCCAAGGTGAAGGCGACGTCCTTGGTCGTGACCGGATGGCCGTTCGACCAGCGTCGCCTCGACGAGAGGGTGAACTTGTAGCGGGCTCCGCCGTCCACGGAGTGCCAGCTGGTCGCCAGTCCCAATATCGGGTCACCGGTGGCGGATGCCGCCATCAGTCCCGGGCCGGTAAGTCCCCCAACCGCCTGCGCGACCGGGTCGCTCGGGGTGAGCAGGGGGCTGAGCGCCGACGGACCCACAGGGGCTACCACCGCCTCGACATAGACCTGGTGAGTGGCCAAGGTGCTGATCGAGATGGTCAGAGCGGCCGCCGCGCCCACCACGACCACCACGCTTCCTACCAAGGCAAGCCGCCGCAGAGGATGGCCCGGGGCGCGGAAGAATCCGCCGCGCGGACCAGGTCGGGCTAGCTGGCGCCCAGCCGGATCTGGACCACGGCCACCAGGGCGAAGGCGACGACCAGCCAGATGGAAACGCGGAAAAGCACCTTTTCCAGTCCCCGACGGGTGCGATAGCCGCCACCCATGTCCGTCCCGCCCCCGATCGTGCCCCCAAGGCCGCTGGACTTGGGGGTTTGCAGCAGGATCGTGACGATCACCAGGAGCGCCAGAACCATCTCCAGGATGCCGATCGCGGACTTCACGGGACCTCCGCCACAAGACCGGCCGGATTATAGCCCCGACCTCGGTCACCAGCCTTCAGGGGAACTTCCTCAAAGCGGTTCGGCTCCTCGCCTTCAACCAGCCGCCAGGTGGTCGCCTCCCGCAGCTTGCCGTCGTCGACCGCGACCACCACGTAGTGGTATCCCGGCCAGGCGCGATCGGTGTCGAACTGGCTGGGCCGAGCTGGGTGGTCGGGATGGGTGTGGTAGAAGCCGATCACCTCCTGGCCGGCCTCCCGGGCCTCACGGTCCGCCCGGATGATGTCCTTGGGGTCGAGCTCGTAGCGGTCGTGCCGACGGTCCTGCACCAGGTTGTGTCCCTCAAGAACCCGGCTGACGAGAATCAGCTCCCCGATCGGCATCCCCAGCAACACACCGCAACCCTCGTAGGGATAGGCTGCCTCCGCCAAGTCGGTCAAGCGCTCGAAGAGCTCAACAGGGAAGAGCAGCTCCAATGCCGACGCCACTCTCACCCAGCCCCGTACAGACCGGCGCTCAGGTAGCGGGCACCGCCGTCGGGGAAGATCAAGACCACCACACCTTCGCGCAATCCCTCCTGCACCAGCTGATCCACTCCCCACAGCGCGAGGCCGGAGGAGTGCCCGGTCAAGATACCTTCCTCGCGGGCCAGCCGCCGGGCCAGATCGTAGGCTGCTCCGGTTGGACCGGCCAGGTTTCGGTCCGCCAGGCTGGGATCGTAGATCCCCGGGACAATCGCGGTCGACATGTGCTTGAGACCCTCCAGACCGTGAAAGGCGTCCTCCGGCTGGAGGCTTATGCAACTGACGGAGGGATTGAACTCCTTCAACCGCCGGGAGCTACCGACGAAGGTCCCTGAGGTGCCGAGTCCGGCCAGGAAGAAAGTGATCTCCCCCTCGGTCTGCTCCCAGATCTCCACCCCGGTGGTGTCGTAGTGGGCGCGCCAGTTGAAGGGATTGTTGTACTGGTCGGGAGTGTAGTAACGGTCCGGATCGCTGGCCTGGATCTCCCGGCAGAGCAAGATGGCTCCGTCTGAGCCCTCCTGGGGGTCGCTGAGTACCAGCTCCGCACCGTACGCCAGCATCAGTTGCCGCCGCTCCTCCCCGACGTTGTCCGGCACCACCAGCTTTACCGGGAATCCCAACGCGGCGCCCAGCATGGCGTAGGCCACCCCGGTGTTGCCACTGGTGCTGTCCAGGAGGACCTGTCCGCGACCCAACTGACCACTGCGCTGGGCCTCCTGCACCATCCGGAGCGCGGGTCGGTCCTTGACCGACCCGCCGGGGTTCAGGAACTCGGCCTTGCCTAGGACTAGGAGGTCCGGTGCCCGATCCTCGAAGAGGCGCACGCGGAGCAGCGGCGTGTGGCCGATGCAGTCAGAGATGCGACGGTCCGGAGGTGCGGTCAGGACCTGCAGCCCCCTCTCAGCTGAAGTCGGCATATTTCCCACTGTACCAGTCGGGATTGCAGGTAACTAAAGCCGCGCCTGGCTCGGGCGGTGGGTCACCCAATCTCCCTTTGCGAAGCGTGCCGAGCTGCCCAGCTCTCGCTCTATCCGGAGCAGTCGGTTGTACTTGGCAGTCCGCTCCCCACGGGAGGGCGCTCCACTTTTGAGCTGGCCCGCTGACACGGCCACCGCTAGGTCGGCGATGGTCGAGTCCTCGGTTTCACCAGAGCGGTGGCTGATCACGATGCCCAGGCCCTGTCGCTGGGCCTGCTGGACCACGTCGAGGGTCTCGCTGAGCGTCCCGATCTGATTGAGCTTGATGAGGATGGCGGTGGCCACCCCTTCATCGATCCCCCGCTGGAGCCGCGTGGGATTGGTGACGAAGATGTCGTCGCCGACGAGCTGCACGCGAGACCCTAGCCGGTCGGTGAGCTCGGCCCAGCTAGCCCAGTCGTCCTCGGCCAGGGGGTCCTCCAAGGAGACGATCGGGTATTGGCGCACCCAGTCCTCCCACAGGTCGATGAGCTGGCTTGGTGACAGCGCCCGGCCCTCGCCGGGGAGGTGGTATTGGCCGTTCCGAAAGAGCTGGCTGGCGGCAGGGTCAAGCGCCAGGGCGACCTGTTCCCCAGCCCGGTAACCGGCGCGCTCGATGGCGGTCAGCAGCAGCTCCACCGCCTCGACGTTGCTCTTGAGGCTGGGGGCGAAGCCACCCTCGTCACCCTGGCCGGTGTCGTGCCCCCCTTCCTGGAGAACCTGGCGGAGAGTCTGGAAGACTTCGGAGCCGGCTCGGACCGCCTCGGCGAATGTGGCCATCCCGACGGGAGCCACCATGAACTCCTGGAAGTCGACCGAGGTCCTCGCGTGGGCACCGCCGTTGAGGATGTTGAACTGGGGTAGCGGTAGCACGCAGCTGTCGACTCCCCCCAGGTAGCGGTAGAGCGGCAGATCCTGGGCGGCGGCCGCCGCCTTGGCGACAGCCAGGCTGACCCCGAGCAGAGCATTTGCCCCCAGTCGGGACTTGTCAGAGGTGCCGTCGGCCTCGATCAGGCGCCGGTCTACCTCACGCTGGTCCAGGGAGTCGATGCCGAAGAGCAGCGGAGCGAGGACCTCGTTCACTCCCGCCACCGCCCGGGTCACCCCCCGGCCGCCGAAGCGCTTGGGATCGCCATCCCGCAGCTCGACCGCCTCGTGGACTCCCGTCGAGGCACCCGAGGGCACCGCCGCCCGTCCAAGATCGCCAGTGGTCAGGAGGACCTCGACCTCCAGCGTGGGATTTCCCCGCGAGTCCAGGATCTCGCCCGCCAGCACCTGCTCAATTAAGGTCAAGCCCTACCTCCGTGCTCTTCCAGGCCCCGCGCCGGGGACCCGCTAGTCTCGAGAGAGCGTGAGCCCACCCAGATTCCAGGTTCCCAGACTAACGACCGGACACTGGATCACTTTGGGAGTGATCCTCTTCATCGTGATCGCGGTGTTCTCGGACGTGCTCATCAGCCTGAAGGAGGTGAGCAGTGGTGAAGGGCCACCCCAGGCTCAGCTCAACGGCACACTGCCCACGTCGGCGTTGCGGGTAGGTCAGCGGAACGTCTTCACCTTCGCCCTCGATGACACCGCCGGGGGCGCCATGGACCCGGCTTGCGTCGCGGGTAACTTGAGCCCCGAGTTCAAGGTGGTGCGAGTCACCTTCCTCGGGACCGCTGGTGGGCACTGGCTGGATAACCGCTCGTGCGGCGGGATCCTGGAGGCCAACGCGGTGGTGCCGGTGGTGATCACGGTCATTCCCCTCCACCCCGGGACGTTCAGCCTGAAGCTGGTACCCCAGGCAGGCCCCAAACGGGCGGGCTCCGGGACCAGAGGGATGGTCAGAGTCGACCCTTAGCCGGCCCCGGTGGCCTCCAACAGGGCCGCATGGACCCGGGGCGAGCCAGCGACGATGTTCCCGCTCCTGGGCAGTCCGGTAACACCCTCCCAGTCCGACACCACCCCACCTGCCTCGGTGACCAGCAAAGCCCCGGCCGCGATGTCCCAGATCTTGAGCCCGAGTTCGAAGAATCCGTCGAAGACTCCGGCCGCAGCAAAGGCCAGGTCCAGACTGGCAGCGCCCGGTCGCCGCACATCCTCCACCCGGCGAAGTACGCGCTCCAGAGTGGCCACCAGTCGCGGAATCTGGTCCGGGGTCTTGAACGGGAAGCCGGTGGAGACCACCGCCTGCTTCGGTTCTGGGTCCCCTAACTGGAGGCGTCGCCCTGACTGGTCGTGGGCGCCCTCTCCCACGGCGGCGGTAAAGGTGAAGCCCATAAAGGGCGCGTGGACCGCTCCCACAACCGGCTCGCCGGCCTCGAGCAGCGCGACCGAGACCCCAACTATTGGGAATCCGCGACTGAAGTTGGTGGTGCCATCCAGGGGATCGACCACCCAGCCCCTTTCCGGAACTCCTCCCCCTTTCTCCTCAGCGAGGATGGGGAGGTCAGGGAAGACCGAGGAGAGAATCCGGACAATCACCGCTTCACTCTCTCGATCTACGGCAGTAACGTAGTCGCCAGGGCCCTTGCTCTCGGTGGTGTGGAAGCCGACTCCGGCGGACTTGATCACGGCGCCCCCCGCCTGGACGGCGTAGCGCGCGGTTGCCAGCGCCAGCCGTCGATCGGGCAGGCCCTGCTCCAGGCTCAGCGGCGGCCCCGACCCCGCGGTGGTTCGCGAGACACCTTCTTCTTTCGCTTCTTGTCCTTCTTCTGGGAAGGAACGCTGCTGACGAAGACCTCTCGGGGCGGGTCCGGGGCTTTGGGTGGCGTCGGTAGTTCTGATTCGCTCATCTCGGTTCCTATGGTGCCAGTTCGCGGGCAGTCGCCGCCGCGTGGATTAGACCAGTCGGCTGGGGTCAGGCCGGAGCCAATGCCAGGGCAGTGGCCTGACACAGGCCCGGACTACCCCGCGAACCAGCTCCCGAGGCACGGGTCCGAAATCCTCGCTGTCGGTGCTGGCCCGACGGTTGTCGCCAGCGACCCAGATGAGCCGCCGCTCTCGGCTCACGGCAGAAACTCGCTTGATCAGCTCGAAGCCCGCTCTGCGAGGGTGCTCGACCACTACCACTTGGCCAAGCCTCGGTCCGCCAGGCGCAACCAGGCTGACTAGAACCCAGGCTCCCTCGGGCAGAGTCGGCTCCATGCTTTTGCCCTGCACCACCGCCAGCTGAGGGGTCAGGGTGTGAATTCGTCCGGCTAGTCGAGTGAGTTTGCCGCTGACCACAGGCTGATGGTACGTTTGACCGAAGTCCTACTTGGGGCTTGGCGAAGTTGCGATTGAGGGAGTTCAGTATGAGTGCCAAGTTGACAGCGCGACTCGCCCCGAGGCGAGTAGTCCACGCCCACTGCGACATCCCCTGCGGGATCTACGACCCGAGCGAGGCCCAGCTGGCCGCCCAGACCGTGGAGACCATGGTCACCAAGATCAAGGCCCTCCCTGACGACGACTCCGAGGCCCGGCGCAACTCCTTCGTGCGGATGGTGACCGTGAAGGAGCAGCACGCGGAGCGGGTCAAGCATGAGGTTCAAGTGCTCTGGAGCGACTATTTCAAGCCCGAACACCTTGAGAAGTTCCCTGAGCTGCATGACCTGGTCTGGAAGACCCTCAAGGCCGCTTCCGCGACCAAGCAGAATGTCGACGCCGAGAAGGCCGCAGAGCTTCGGTCAAAGGTCGATGAGGTGGCCCGCATCTTCTGGGAATCCAAGAAGTAGCGTCGCTAGGGGCCTGACTTCGCCGCCAAGTCACTCTGATCTGTGGCGACACCGCCCGTTTGCGCGTCTAGTCCGCAGAAAGTCCGCAGAACGTTGAGGGCAGCGTCACTCACGGAGCGCGTCCGGTCCTCATCACCGGGCCACAGGTGAGCGTAGGTTCGGAAGGTGATGACTGCGCTCGCATGGCCGAGCACGGCCTGTACCTGCTTCACGGACGCGCCGCCAGCGATGAGGGCCGAGGCGTAAAAGTGGCGCAGCCCGTGAGTAGTCAGCTCGACCCCGGCGCGGTCGCAGGCCCGCGAGGGTGAGGACCGCTGGGAAGCGCCGGAGGCCTTGATCGACAGCGCCGTCCGGGGCGCGTTCGCCAAATTCCGGGTGGTCGGCTTCTACGCCGACCCCTCCGGGTGGCAGTCCCAGCTCGGGACCTGGGAGCAGCAGTTCTCCCGCCGCCTCAAGGTCCGAGCCAGTAACGATCACCCGACCCACTACTGGGCCAACCGCACCTCGATCATGGTCAAGGCGCTGGCCGCCTTCGAGGAGGCGGTCAATAACGGCGACCTGACCCACGACGGCAGCTATCGGCTGACCGAGCACGTTCTCAACGCCCGGCGCACCGTGTCGCGCGGCGGTCTCCAGATCGGCGAGGAGTACCCCGACAGCCCGCGAAAGGTCGACTGCGCCGTGGCGGCGACGTTGGCATGGGCCGCCCGGCTGGACGCGCTCTCCGCTGGACTCACCAAGCACACCCCCGGAAAGGACCGGATCATCGTCCTGCAATGAGCGGAAGGCGTCGGAAGATGTTTCGCCAGCGCCGGGCTGAGTACGTCCGCAGCCTAGAGCCGCTGGGAGGGCCGCCCGCTAACAGCTGGCTGTCTGGTCGCCTCAACCGTGGCGTGGTGACGCTGGAAGCCAACCTAAGCCCCGGTAAGGATGCCCTGCGACTCCAAAAAAGGACCTCGACCTACGGTGCCGCAAGGTGCCCAAGGCAGCGACGACCACGGCACCGGCCAGGAGCTCGACCGCCCGGAGTGTCCAACTGGGGCTCACCCAGGAATTGACTAGCAAGACCGCGACGATCCACCAGAGCAGGCAACTCCCGCATCCGCCGCACCCTCGGCGCATGGTCAGCATGGGGCGGTCACTCAGTAAAACGGACCCGCCGCGGCTGGTCCGTGGGGTCCGCTGGCAGCATCGCCTCGGCGGTGCCGTCACACGGCCCCATCCCAAGGCTTGGGCCGATTGGCTAAGCTCAGTGCATGGACCTCGACGAAGGCGGCAACGGCGCGGCGCTCAAGCTGGACGAACACGGCCGACCAGAGCCTCCGGAGGCGGGCGACGAGACGTCGATGCTCCTCGCCTTCCTCGACTATCACCGTGCGACGTTCGCCTGGAAGTGCCGTGACCTCGGTTCGGAAGGCCTCAACACCAGGACCGCCGCTTCCACGATGACGCTCGGCGGGATGATGAAGCACCTGGCCTTGGTCGAGGACGGGTGGTTCTCCCGCTCGCTGTTCGGCCATGACTACTCGCCGCCGTGGGACGCCATTGACTGGAAGTCCGACCCTGACTGGGAGTGGCGCACCGCCGCCGACGACAGCGCCGAAGAGCTGCGAGCCCTGTGGGAGCACGCCGTCGCACGCTCGCGCCAACAGGTCGCCGAAGCCCTCGCCGACGGCGGCCTCGACCGCCTCGCCGTCCGTACCTGGCCAGACGGACGGGCGCCCAGCCTGCGCTGGATCATGCTCCACATGATCGAGGAGTACGCACGGCATAACGGCCACGCCGACCTCCTCCGCGAAGCCGTCGACGGCGAGACGGGCGAGTAGTCCACCGGCGTCCGCTCAGGACGCCGTGGCGATTGTGATGGCAAGCTCCACACGTCTCAGGCGTCCCATAACACGCGGCCCAACCGCCCCACTACCCTTTGCCGGTGCCGACCAATCCCTCGGAGCTGCTCACCTTGGAGGAAGTGGGAAAGCTCCTCAAGCTCTCGCTGGCCACCGTCAGACGGGAGGCGTCTAGCGGAAGCCTCTCCACGGTCAAGCTGGGTCGCTCAGTCCGGGTGACACGCCGTGACCTGGACAGCTACGTCGAGGCTCGGCTGCGGTGAGGCCGGCTGACCGAGCCCTTGGCTCAATCTAGGATCTCCCACCGGTTCTAGCCGTTGAACTTGACCCTGACCACAGCGTTCTGCCCCAGTTGCTCTGCCTTGAGCCTGACCCGCCTCTCAAGCGGGCTCACGGGGATGGGGATGGTGACGGACGTCTTCTCGAACTTGAGGGCTCCGTCCCTAGATCGCTTCAGCGTCAGATACGTCGGGTCGTCCCTCACGGCGCCGCTGAGCTTGTCGTAGAACTCGACCTTGTCGTCCGGGTGTGATCTCGTCCACAGTGATCCGCTTTGCCTGCTCGGTCCGCACGTAGTCCGCAGAAAGTCCGCAGAACTTCACCTAGTGCCATCCATTATCAACGCTCGCCAACCACGAATCCGAGATCGGGAGAACTTCCACCGGCGACCCCGCAGATCAGTTCCCGCCCCGTACGGTTAGTTGGAATCCAAGAAGTAGCGTCGAAGGCTTTGGCCGGGTCCCGGCAAGGCGACCGGAGCCGAGCTGGGCGCGACGATCCACCGCCGGGCCAGGAAATGTCGCGGGCGAAGCTGCGCTCCCTCGAGATGTAGTGCCCATAGACGTTGTTGACAAAGTGATTGCCCGCTGGCCACGGTTTTGGGGTTGTTGGATCCAGAACAGGGAGGGGCCCTTGTGCGAAATGCTAGACCGAGAGCGCGGCTGACGGAATAGGGCAGGTGGCTGCTGGTCCAGCGGGTGGAGCTGGAAGGGTGGACGGTGGCGGCGACGGCTGAGGCTGCGGAGTTCTCCAGGGAGACGGTGTACCGGTTGTTGCGGAGGTGGGAGGCAGAGCCGAGAGCTGGGCTCTGTGACCGATCCTCGCGGCCACAGCCCAGCCCGCGGCGGCTGCCGGCCCAGGCGAGGATCTGCCGGCTGCGCCGGTGGCGTCTGGCGTGACTGGACTTCTTGGACCGACCCACGGGGCGGGTGATGCGCCGCTATGAGCGGGAGGTGGCTGGGGAGCTGGTCCACATTGACGTGAAGAAGCTGGGCCGGATCCAGCCTGAAGGCGGCCACCGGGTCCACGGCCGGGGGTGGTGCCGCACGCGACCGGCCAGGGCTACGACTACCTGCACTGCGCTGTGGATGACCACAGCCGGCTCGCCTAGGTGTACTTCCCACGTAGGTGGTTGACACCAGTCACGGGAGCAAGGCCGCTAAGCGCGGTGTGGGCGCGGTGGTAGCTGTAGCGGTGCAGCCAGGCGGATAGCAAGGGGAGCCTGGTCCCGTTGCTGTTGCAGGGGCGGACGTAGGCCCACTCCTCGAGCAAAGTCCGGTTGAACCGCTCCATCTTTCCGTTCAGTTGGGGGTGGTAGAAGGGGGCCAGCAGCTGGCGGCAGTCCAGCTCAGCCAAGGTCTGCTGGAACAGCAGGGAGTTCCAGTAGGTGCGGGCGTTATCGGTAATCACCGCCTGCACCAGCATCCGGTGCTGGGCATAGAACGCCCTGGCCCGGCGCAAGAAGTCAGCACAGGTGGTGGCCTTCTCGTCCCGGTGGGACTCCACCTAGGTGTAGTGCCCACAGACGTTGTTGACAAAGTGTGGCGAGGTCCCTGGCGCCAGCTCGACGGCGTGGAGTACGACACCCGGGAATGGGTCGACTGGTTCAACCAGCGGCGGCTCCACACTGAGCTGGGCATCGTCCCTCCCGCCGCGTTCGAAGCCGGCCGCTGCCATGAAGGGGCCCCACCTCGGCTAGCCGTCTCCCACTAGCCCGAACCTCTGTGAAACTCGGGGCGGTTGAGGCAGAGGGGCGCTAGGACGTACTCCTGGACCTGCGATACTTCGTGAGCGCAGCCTGAGCGCAGATAAATCAGTCAGTGCTCTCAGGCGGAGACTTGTGTGCGCCCCGATGATTCGCTGGTGCCCAAACCACATGGCTGAACCACAGACTTCGGCCGGGCCGGGACCAGAACCTAACGAGGCTCCCCCCGAGCAGCACCACGACCTGTACGGGGCGATGTACTACGAGGGTTATGAGACCCTTCGGACGGACGGTACAGGCCCTGCTCCCGTGCCATATCGTTGGGGGGAACCCGTCTGGGACGAGTTCTTCGGCAATCTAGCTGGGGAGGTGGTCGCTCGACTCCACCCGCGCACGGTGCTCGATGCGGGCTGTGCGATTGGCTTCCTGGTCAAGGCTCTGCGCGACCGCGGCGTCGAGGCGGAAGGCTTTGACATTTCAGCCTGGGCCATCTCCCAGGTCCACCGGGAAGCTCAGCCGTTCTGTCGGGTAGCGTCGGTCACGGATGAGCTTTCTCAAGACTACGACCTAATAACCTGCATCGAGGTTCTGGAGCACGTGAGCCCCCAGGAGGCGGTCGCCGCGGTCGCCAACCTCTGCCGTCATGGACGGGCGGTGCTCTTCTCATCTACCCCGGGACACTTCGACGAGGTCACCCATCTCAACGTGCGCCCGCCCGATTACTGGGCGGGTCTCTTCGCTCGCCACGGCTTCTACCGCGACGTGGACTTCGACGCCGGTTTCGTGTCGCCCGACGCGGTCCTGTTTCATCCGGTGCAGCACTGGGCGCAGGTGGTGAGGGGATACGAGCGCCAGCACTGGGACTCCCAGCGAGAGCTGCGGGGAGTGCGCGCCCACCGTGAGCATCTGCACGCAGAACTGCAGCGCCTGCTCGGCGACCGTGATCAGGCCTCAGCCCAGCTCCAGGCCCTGCTGAGCACCAAGACCTTCCGTTTGACAGCCGGGGTCCGCTCTCTGTGGGCTCGGACGCGTGGGCACAAGGCGGCCACCGACCATCCTCCGACGGTGCTGGCGGACGGACCACACAGCTACGAGGCGTGGGTCCGGGAGTTCGACCATCTGGCCGGGCAGGATCGCGAGAGGCTCGGGGAGATGATCACGCACCTTGCCTGGCGACCCACCTTCTCAGTCCTGATGCCAGTCTTCAATCCCGCCGAGCGGCATCTCCGCAGGGCGATCGAGTCGGTTCTCTCCCAGACCTACCCTAACTGGGAGCTGTGCGTTGCCGACGACGCGTCGACGGACGGCCAGGTGCGTTCAGTGCTGGAGGAGTACCGCGAACGGGACCACCGCATTCAGGTGACCTACCGCTCCACCAACGGGCACATCGTGGAGGCTTCCAACAGCGCCCTGGCGCTCGCACAGGGCGAGTTCGTGGCCCTGCTCGACCACGATGATGAGATCCCTGCGCATGCGCTCGCCTGCCTTGCTCTGGAGCTGGTCAGGCACCCCACGGCAGCGCTCCTGTACAGCGATGAGGACAAGCTCGACGAGCAGGGGCGCCGTTACGAGCCCTACTTCAAGCCGGAGTGGAACGAGGAGTTATTTCTCGGCCAGAATTATCTCAGCCATCTCGGCACCTATCGTCGGGCGTTGGTCCTGGCGGCGGGAGGGTTCCGAACGGGATTCGAAGGCAGTCAGGACTACGATCTGGCGCTGAGGGTCTCCGAACAGGTCGAACCGGATCAGATTCGCCACATCCCGCTAGTCCTGTACCACTGGCGGGCTCACCAAGGCTCGACTGCCAGCTCACCCCAGAGCAAGCCCTATGCCCGCGCTGCCAGCCAGCGCGCGGTGGCGGAGCACCTGGCTCGGTCGGGCCTGGTCGGCGAAGTGGGCGGCGTGCTCAGCGGTGGGGTCAACCGGGTGCGATGGCAGCTCCCGACACCGGCCCCCAAGGTGAGCATCATCGTGGCCGGCACCAACGTCGAAGCACAGGCGCATGCCATGAGGGGCCTGCAGCTGCTGACCGACTATCCCAACTACCAGATCGATCGCGCCGCCGGACGGTGGCCGTTTTTCGCGGCGGCGGATGGAACAGGTCCCCAGGTGAGGGTGGAGCAGGACCCGACCTCGGTTGCTCCCGGGGCGTCTGACGATTGGCCAGAGGTGATCGTCCCTCGCGGAGACACCGACATGATCTGCGCGGTGGGGGCTGGCGTCGAGGTTATCGAGACAACCTGGCTACGGGAGATGGCCGCTCAACTGGCCCGCCCGGGAGTGGGTCTGGTGGGGGCTCGACTAGAACGTTTCGACGGAACGATCACCATGGGTCCGCTGGTGTTTGCCAGCGATGGCACCAGGCTGGCCCCCTTTGACGGCCTGGATCGGTTTGACGACGGCTACTTCGGACGGCCGTGGCTGGTTCACTCGGTCGCTGCGCTGGCCCCCGGCTGCCTGCTCATCCGCCGCGCTGTTCTCGAGGAGGTCGGGGGATCAGACCCGAATCTCGACGATCTATGGCGGGTGGTCGACCTCTCTCTGAGGGTGCGGGAGAGGGGGTACCGGGTGGTGTGGACTCCCAGTGCCAGGCTCGGCGTGGGCCCAGCTTGGGCGGGCCCGCCGGCGGCTCGCCACGCCCCCGCCCACCTACTGGAAAGATATGCCCGGCTGCTCAGCCACGATCCGGCCTACAGTCCTAACCTCTCGCTCGCGGAGGGCCGCGCCTTCACCCCCGCCTGGCCCCCTCGCCAGCGACCCTCCTGGGCGCGCGGAGGGCCTGAGCCAAGCGAGGGCAGCCGCTGACCTGTCTCCAGGTCGCCGCGCGCCTTAAGCTCTGGGAGGAACGTCAGAAGCGTTCCTAAACAACGGACACAGCGGACAAGGAGTCGTCCCTAAGTTGAGGACCACCGCTCGGGTCGGTGGGCTCCGGGCGATCCCGGTTCCTGCTTCATTGGAGCTTGCCACCGAAGTTGTGGGCGATCACGAAAAGTGCAATGAGCTGATCACGAATAGTGCAGAGGATCCGTGGCAGGAGCGGAGCCCTGACGGCGGGGTTCCGCAGCTTCTTGGGAGACGAATACGGAAACAGCCCATAGGATGCGGAGATGTGGCATAGGCGCCAGGGCCTGTAGTGCCTGGTGGTTCGTCGTTGAAATAGATGAACCCGATCCGCTGACAGTATGAAGACGATGCCAGCTGCGGAGCCGTTGCCTGTGCCAGGGGAAGAACGAGCGGCGTTGGAGCGGATTGCGAAGTCCACCTCGCGAAGCCATCGTGCTGTGCTGCAAGCGAACGTGTTGCTGTTGGCCAGCGAAGGGGTGGCCAACTACGAGATCGCCAGAACCACCGCGCCGATGCTCAGCGCCTGGAGCACGTACCCAGCCAGCATCACCTTTACCGGGCGCTCCCGATCGACCACACTCCCGATGAGCGGGGCCAGTGCAGCACTAGGCACCGACTGGATCAGGAGCATGATCATTGCCGCCGTCGAACTGCCGTGGGCGTAGGCAATGATCAGCAACTCCAGCCAGATTCCAAATTCCGCAGAGAACCCCACCCCGTAGGCGAGGGTCACCCGCCGCAGCGAGTGGTTCGCGAACGCCAGGGCTAGAGCCGCGCCCCGACGCTGGGCCTCGCGATCGGAACCTCTAGTTGTGCTCACCAGGCAGGCCCACGCGGCATGAGGTAACTACCTGACGCCCAGCACTGCCGCGCACGGGTGGAGCTCACCGAAGAGGAGACGACACCGGTCCGACGCCACCGAGCTCCCAGCTTCTGGCGCCCCCGAGCTCCGATCCGCAAGCTGGGCTCCTGAGATGGGCCGGACATACAATCGGGTGGCGCCGGTTGACGACCAGCCCTGCCAGCACCGCTCGGAGGAGCTTTCTCGTGATCCCGTACTCTCTGATGCCGCGCCGAACTCCGCTCGAGTTCGATTCATGACCGCCTCAGAAGCTGTCCACTTTCACTTTGACCCGCTCTGCCCGTGGGCCTGGATCACCTCCAGGTGGGCCGCCCGCCTGGAGGAGTTGGGTGCGTTGGAGATCGAGTGGCGGCTCTTCTCGCTGGGGGTGGCCAACCTCCCCGAGGGTGAGTCGGTGCCATCCGCGCCGGTCGGACCAAGTGGGTCCGCGCTGGAGCTCCTAGCGGGGGCTCGACGGCTGGCTGGAAACTCTGCTGTCTCCAAGCTCTACACCACGATGGGAACCGCCGCTCACGTACGTCACGAAAAGCTGTCCGACTCGGGAGTGCTCGATCGCACATGGACCGAGGCCGGGCTGGACCCGGACAGCCACCCTTCCCCCCCTTCCTCCGATCCCACCCTGTGGCAGGAGGTGCTGCGCGACCACCGGGCGGCGGTGGCCGCATGTCAGGCCTTCGGGGTGCCAACTCTGATTTTGGACGGCGGTGCGGGGCCAGGAATCTTCGGCCCGGTGATCACCCAGGTCCCCTCTGACGAGGAGTCCCGCGAGCTGCTGCAGGATGTCCTTCACATGGTCCGCCGGAGCTACTTCTTCGAGCTCAAGCGCGATCGGAACGATCATCCGCCGCAAACCGGCGGCTGATCGGCAATCCTGCCCGCAAGGGGGTGCCGACCTTGGCGAAGCGACGCTAGGCCTTGGGCAGATTCCTCTGGGACGGAGCCCTAGCGCCATCCGATACCGATTCCGGCTCGCGGACCTCGGCCGGTGAGCCACCGCAACTTGGCGCGGCGTCGACCGGGGTGAGGTAGCTACAGCGCCGCCAGCCAAGCGCGTGCAGCCGGTATGTCGCCCCAGTCCTGAGCACGCCGAGCCCATAGCGCAGGCTGGCGCGGAAGCCGATCGAGGATGAGTCGGCCTCGTACCGGGTAGGGCAAGAGATCTCACCTATCCGAAATCCGGCGGCTAGCGCCTGGGTCAGGATCTGGTTGTCGAAGACGAAGTGGTTGGAGAGTTCACCGAGTCGCAGCGACCGCAGTACAGCACCGGAATAGGCACGGTAGCCCGTGTGAAATTCGGAGAGCTTCGTGCCCAGCAAGAGATTCTCCGCCCCAGTCAGGACACGGTTCGCTACGTACTTGTAGCGTGGCATCCCACCCCGTAACGCCCCGCCGCCGAGAATCCGCGATGCCAGGACAACGTCGTACTCGCCGGACGCGATCATCGCCGCAAGGCTGGGCATCAGCCGCGGTGAATATTGGTAGTCAGGGTGCACCATGACCACGATGTCCGCTCCCAGATCCAGAGCCGTCCGGTAACAAGTCTTCTGATTCCCACCGTATCCCAGATTCTCAGCATGGATTACGACGTGGAGTCCGAGCTTCGTCGCCAGTGCCACGGTCGCGTCGGTACTGGCGTCGTCGACCAGCACGATGTCGTCCGCGACACCCCGATCCAGCTCTGCGACCGTCCGACCGAGGGTCTGCGCTGCGTTGTACGCCGGCAGCACCACCACAACGCGCTTATCGCCGATCACAGGGGGCCTCGCGGTGGACCAATCGTGCGGGGGGAACGCCGTTAGGGTGCGCCGCCCAGCGCCGATGGTGGCTCCGATCCAAGCTGATCTCCCCATAGCTGCTGGCAGCGGCACCAAGAGATGGCGGCTGAAACACTGAACGCCCGTTGCTGCCTGGCTCGCAGACTAGCACGAGTCCCAGAAATGTCCGGTCGCCGCGCGCACTCGCGCACTCTGAACCCGGACAGTAGGACCCTACAACGCCGCCCGAGCTGAGACTAACCGGCTTCGCTTCGCGCTCCGAGTGTTGGGGAGACGCCTCCAATCCGAGTCGGAGGGCGCCCGGGCAGCGCAGCCGGCCGACCAACGACGGATGCATCATCTCGTCGATCACCGCGGCGGTAGGCACAAGGGGTAGATTTGCCGCCGTGTTCCTCCCGAGGCTCCCGCACGGGTTCGGGCAACGGCCAGATGGTTCCGCGCCGAGGTGGGTTTGTGGACGTGTTTCCCGACTTTTACACTTGGAGCCCGACCGCGCGGCAGTTCTCTCGTACGCCGTATAGGAGCCGGGGTCGAGGGCGAGTTCATGGGTCCCGACTGAGGCGACTGTGGTGGCCCAGTTCCGCTAAGTCCACTTAGGAGCACCGCTCATTTATGGAGACCCGGGCGGGAGGTCGCGCGCGGCACGCAGACGGTCAGGGCAAGTGGGAGGACTGAGACCGCAAGACTAGTCCCCGATGAGAGTGGATCTCCGTCCATCTCTCGCGGCCACGGCTCGTCGGTGGCAACTTCCACCACTTTTCCACGCATCGTCTCCATCCGACCTCCCCTCGGGTGGCGACCCCTGACGCTGACCAGAAGTTTGACCCAGTCGCGAAGGCGATGTGGAGCAATCAATGCGACGTCCAGCAGACCGTCATCCGGTACCGCTTCGGGCAACAGGTTGAACCCACCTGGAAAGCGTCCGACGTTCGCGACCAACACTGAGCGCACCTCTCTGACCACTGGTTCGCCGCCATCAACACGCAGACTAACGCGAAAGCGCGGATCGCCAATGCGCCGCAGCCCCGACGAGACATACGCGGGCCACCCCAACCGCCGCTTGACGCGGTGCGGGGTATCGGCCAACACCTGGGCGTCGAGGCCCATTCCGGCGGCTACCGTGAAGGGACGACCCTCGACTACCCCGAGGTCAATTCTACGGCGGTCCCCCCGCGTAGCCAGACGAACTGCGGAGGCCACGTCAGACGGCAACTCTAGATTCAGAGCCAGTACGTTCCCCGTACCGGATGGAATCACGGCGAGCGCCGTCTCCGAACCGGACAGTGCGGCAACAGCCGCCAGGACAGTTCCATCGCCACCACAGACGAAGAGTACCGCCGCCCCACGGCTAACCGCCAACCGCGCCTGTCGCTCTCCCGTCTCGTCCGGACTGGTCTCCAGCCAGAGCGGCTCGGGCCATCCCTCCTCCGCTAACGCTCGCAGAATCAAACGCCGCACCGATACCAGATTGGACACCCTAGCGGGGTTGATCAGAACTGCAGTGGAAGTCACCTCGTGGCTCCGGGCACCATCCGGTACGCGGATCTCGATTCGTGGCAGAGGCTAACCATCAGCCTCACCAGGGTCCCACAAATGCTCTACTTTCTCGACAACTCAAAGTCAGGTTGATACATTAGCGTCGATGCGGTTCGCCATGCTTCGTCATCATTCGAGATTCGGCCTACGGGCGGATGCCCATTCTTCGCGCTTCAGTCACCGGCGCAATTACCACGCCGCCGCAGCTCGTGGCCTCTCCCGTTACCGGAGCAGGGATCGCCGTGAGTGAGAAGGGGCCAACAGCGTCAGGACCCGAAGAAGTAGTCCTGGCACCCCCCCGCCACACGGACGCCTACGGTCCAGCGTACTAGCAGCGCTACCTGACGCGGGGGGATGCCGTGGATCGGTCCGCCGCGATCCCCTACCGCTTGGGAGAGCCGCAGTGGGAGCGGTTCTTCGACCGCATCGTCGCGAGGCTCAGCCCCAGCACCGTGATGGATGCCGGATGTGCGATCGGCTTCCTAGTTACGGCGTTGAGGGGTCGACACATAGACGCTCGGGGGATCGACACTTCAGAGTGGCCAATCGGACAGCCTCCACCTGACGTGCGAGAGTACTGCCATGTGGGATCAGTCGCGGAGTCCTTTGATCGCGTCTACGACCTCATAACCTGCATCGAGGTTTTGGAACATCTTTCTTCGGCCGATGCCGCCGCGGCCATCGACAATTTCTGTGGCCATGCCAGACTCATCCTGTTTTCCTCAACACCTGACGACTTCGAGGAAATGTCCCATGTCACCGTCCGTCCGGCTGACTGTTGGGCGGCGCTATTCGCGGCGCACGGCTTTTGCCTGGACTTTGACTTCGATGGGAGCTTTCTCACCCCCACACCTTCCTCTTTCGGCAGGCAGCCCACATTGGGGAGGTAGTCGCCGGATACGATCGGTGGATCCATCGTATCCAAAACGAATTAGATCAGGTGAGAAACCACCGAGACGGGCTGGTTCCAGTTGTTGAGTCCGCGCTGGCCGAGACCCAGGCGCTGCTCTACACCAAGACCCTTCGGATCACTGCCCGGGCGAAATCGCTCTGGGCTAGAGTCAGACGTCCAGGGCGCCGCCGTTAGGTCGGAGCGATCAGAGCGGATCCGCTCGCCTCACCCGGTGACTTGGAAACGGGTCAGGGCCTGAACCTGACCGGCATTGTAAGGCCCGTCGCTGACCCAGACGATCACGTAGTACGTCCCCGCAGGCAGGTCTCCGGTCGCCCAGGTCCAGCTCCCGGAGACCCAGGCAGCCTGCAGCGTATAAGGGCCCCCGGCAGAAGTGCTGAGGAAGTAGGAGTAGAGAGGCGTAGTGCTCCCCGGGCACGTCGGCGAGGGAGTCACCGTGACAGACTGGCCAGCGGTGACACTTGTGGGGTTGGGACTGGCGACCAGCCCGGTACATGGTGCTGGAGTGCTCACCTCGATGCTCCCAAGCGCCTGCGCTTCTGGACCATCGTACTGGGCTCCGCTCACCCAGACCACCACGTAATAAGAACCGTCGGCCAGTCCTGAGGTGGGCCAGGGCCAGGTCGAGCCGATCCAGGCCGCTTGCAAGGTGAAAGGTCCAGTCGAAGTGGGACCGGTGAAATAGGAGTAAAGCGGGACGGTACCGCCCGGGCAGGTTGCGGTGGCTGCTACGGAGGCTGGTTGGCCCGAGGCCACAGTAGATGGCGTGATGGCCACCGACAGCGAAGTGCAAGGCAGCTGGGTGTAGACCACGATGTCGGCCACTGCCTCGGCCTGGGGTGCATACACGGGGCCGTCACTCGCCCAGGTCAGAATCTGGTACCCGCCATCCGGGAGTCCGACCGTCGACCAAGTCCAGGTAGGCCCTACCCATGCTGCCTCGAGAGTCCAAGTGGGCGCTCCATCCGCCCGGGCAAAGTACGAGTACTCCACCGCCGCACCTGAAGGACACGTGGCTGATGCGATGACGTCGACCGCCTGGCCGCGCAGGGCCGTGGCCGGCGCTGTGAGCCCTACCGCCGTGCATGCAGCTATCGCCGTCACTGTGATGCTCACCTGCGTCTGCGCCTGCGGACCCGAGTAGGGTCCATCACTGACCCAGACGGTAACGTAGTTGGTTCCGCTAGGTAAGCCCACCGTGGACCAACTCCAAGAGTTACCACTCCAGGCGCTCTGGAGGGTCCATGGGCCGGTCGGTGAAGGTCCGATGAAGTAGGAGTAAAGCGGCGTGGTGTCTACCGGACACGTCGAAGTGGCACTGACCGTCACCGTTTGACCGGCCGTCACCGACGAGGGATTGGTTGTCGCGCTGACCCCACTACAGGCAGTGGGGGTATTCACTGTGATCGTTGCCACTCCCTGAGCTTGCGGTCCGTTGTACTGCGCCCCACTCACCCACACCACCACGTAGTAGGTGCCGTTGGTGAGTCCGGTGGTGGTCCAGGTCCAGTCGGGTCCAATCCAGGCGGCTCGCAGGGTGAAGGGACCAGCGGCGGACGGTCCTGTGAAGTACGTGTAGAGGGGCGAGGTGTCCGCGGGACAGCTTCCGGTAGCGGCCACGGTCACCGACTGTCCGGCGGCTAACGAGGATGGCGTGGCAGTGACCGAAACCGCCGTGCAGGGCTGTTGCGTGTACACTGCAACCGTCGCGGTGGACTCGGCCTGAGGCGTATAAACTGGCCCGTCACTCGCCCACACCAGCAGTTGGTACGCGCCGTCTGAGAGCCCCACCGTTGACCACGTCCAATTGGGACCAATCCATGCTGCCTCCAGGGTCCACGTGGACGCTCCGTCAGCCCGAGCGAAGAACGAGTACTCGATCTGGGCACCGGTCGGGCAGGTGGCGGAAGCGCTCACCCCCACCGGAAGTCCCTCCGTGACAGTCGACGGAGCAGTCAGGGATACGCTGGAACAGGCCGTTAGTTGCTCAACAGTGAAGACTGCAACCGCTTCGGCCTGCGGGGTGTAGACGGGTCCGTCGCTCACCCACGCAAGGACTTGATAGTCGCCGGCGGCGAGGTCGGAGGTATTGAGGGACCACGTGGAACCAGTCCAGGCCGCCTCCAACGTCCAGGCGGGAGCTCCGTCAGCGCGGAGGAAATAGGAGTAGAGGGGGGTCGTTCCGGATGGGCAGGTCGAGGTTGCGCTAATGTCGGCGACCTGCCCATGTAATACCTGGGAAGTAACTGATACAGAATCCGAAGTGCAGGGCGCGATCGCCTCGATCGTCACCGGCACTGACGTCTCTGCCTGGGGGGAGTAGACAGGCCCGTCGCTGACCCATACCAAGACCTGATAATTGCCTGCAGACAGTCCCGTCGTGGACCAGGTCCAGGTGGGGCCGCTCCAGGCGCTTTCCAACGTCCAGGTCGGCGCGCTGGCTTGACGAACGAAGTATGAATACTCCGGCAATGATCCCGTGGGACACGATGGGGTGGCTGTGACGACAACGCTGTTGCCGGTCATAACCGTGCTTGGGATCGCGCCGACGGCCACGCCTGTGCAGGCCGGCTGAGGTGTGAGCGTCAGGCTGGCTAACTGCTGAACCTGGGGCCCTGCGTAGGGTCCATCAGCGGCCCAGACGAGGACCTGATAGTCGCCATCGCTGAGCGAGCTGGTGTTCCAAGTCCAAGTGGGACCTATGTAAGCCGCCTCCAAGGTCCAGTTCCCTGAGTCGCCCGCGCGGATGAAATAGGAATATTCGGTCGCAGCACCAACAGGACAGATGGCGGAGGCGGTGACCAGATCGTTGAATCCGGGCGACGCCGACGGAGCTGCCAAGGTCACGGTGATCGCCGTACAGGCTGGAGCGTCGTACTGAAACTCATCGTCTGCCTCCACCGCGCTGGAACCGAGGGACGTGACCACGACCACGTCGACCACCGAGGCGGACTCAGCGGGGCTGTCGATCGTGATCTGGGTGCCGGTCGAGTTCACCTCAGAGGCCGTCACCGTGACCGACTGCGAGCCGAAGTACACGCTCTGGGCGCCCAGGAACCCGGAGCCGGAGATCGTGATCGGAGTCGACGACTCCTCAGGGGCATAGGCCGGGCTGACGGAGGACACTTGGGGACCCGGGGCCTGAAGGGCCGTCGCGATCTGAGTTATGCCCGGGATGGCCGGCGACTGGCCGGTAGCCGTCTCGAGCTGCGTCCAGGCGCACGACGCAGACATCAGGGTAGAGCCGTCTGGGGGCGGACACTGTGATGAGCCCCCCGGCTCCACCATCACGGCGGTAAATTGCATCGGCAGGTAACCATTGGTTTGCGCCCACTGGCTAAGCGCGAGCCATTCCGGGGCATTGCCAGAGTAGTAGATCTCCGGAACCGCACAGGTGCCGATGATTCCCTGCGCGACGTCGTAAACCTGGTTAATCGTCCAGTCGGCGGCGGCGAGTCCTCCGCTGTTGTCGTCACCGTAGTCCGCGAGGAATCCGGTCTGGGTCAGCGAGCACTCGGAACTTGGCGCCTCGTGGAATGCAGCCCCTGCATACCCCGTGACCCAGGAGATGGTGTCCGATCCGTCATACCAGTCACCGCCGGACGACTCTTCCATGTCGCTGGCACCCCACACGGTGACGGGAGCAGGACCGGTGATGTACGAGCTCCCCACGACGTCCTGATACCAGTTGGCACCCGACGTTTGAAGGTTAGCTGGCTGATACGTGGGTGGGTCGGCCGCGGTGTAGCTATTGCTCGTCCCGACTCCCACTGTGAAATCAGGACTTTCGGCGAGGTGGTCAGACTCGTAGCCGTTGATCCACTCCTGGACCAGCTGATGCACTGTCCCATCCGGGCGGCAGGTTGTGCTGCCAAACATCTGGATGCCGTACGTGGAACCCGACGAACACTGAGAGCCGAAGTCCAGTATGAGAACACCGCCAGTTTCCGGTGTGATCGTCGACTGCCCCTGAAGGTACATCATGCACCCGGTGGTCGCACCGCTGCCACAGTCCGTGGCGTAGCTCAAATACTCGTAGTAGGAGGCCGTGACTGGCGGCGGGACGAGAACCGCAGAGGTCGTCTTCGCCAAACTCACTTGGTTGTCAGAGAGCCTAACCCCGTTCTGAGAGCTCCCAGGATCCGCGGCGCTGCCCATGGAACAACTACTGGTCGCCCTTCGGCTCACAGACCCGGTGGCCAGGACTACGGAGTAGAACAGTCCGTTGCGCGTCTCGACACACGCCCCCACACTCGTGGACTTCTTCACCGTTAGCTCACCCGCTCCCGGGATGGAAGTCACTTGCTCGCCCTGGCCCCGGACCACGGCCACTACCCCCGCTCCCGGCTGCGTGGGAGATGAACCGGTAATGAGCATCGAGATTGGACCGGTCTGCCAACAGCTGGCGGGACTGATCACCTGACTGCTTATCGGAAGATCCATGCATCGAAACCGGGTCACAGTGCTTGCCGGAGGAGCGACAGCAGTTGAATTTGCCCCGGCGCCCTTGACGGGCTTAGCCTTGTTGGCGTGGGTGACAGCCGTGCCCGGGCGCGCGGGCTGCACACTGCCCGACACGGCGAGCAAGCTCAAGGCGGCGACCGCGAGAAGCATCCGCCTGATCATCTACTCACGGCCATGAGACTGGGAACCGGGCAAGATGTGTTGGATACCTAACTGTGAGAATGCCGTGATCGAGGCTCAGCGCGACGGGCACGTTGCGTACGACCCATACTCAACCCCTGGCAGGGTATGGGATGCGGACACAACTAGGTTGAAGTGCGGGTTACGATCCGGTCACGATTAGACGTCGAGCGGTGGACGACCCCCGACTACCTCATCCCTTTGCCCGGCGCGACCGTGCCCCCCACCAGCGGGAAGCCCTGCGGGCGGTGGCCAGGGCCCCGTCGGTCCGCAGACTTCGAATCCCCAACCGGACAAGACCGGCGAGGTGCTGCACCTCCTGACCGCCGCGCCGCCGCACCCGTTCCACTGGAGACCCTCGGGACGCGTCCGGGGCGTGGCGCAGGTGCTCACAGTAGCGAAGCAGGGGAACACAGGCTGTGGACCACGTCATCGTCGCCGCTGTGAATGCGACCCGCGAACAGACCTCAGAGCGCTCGCCAGCATCATCGGCCAGTTGAAGAATCGCCTGTTGCAGGCCTGCCTGGTCCTCGGGAGCCACAACCCAACCCAGGCCACGCTCTCTTACCAAACTCGCAAAGTAGTCGCCATCCGTACAGATGACCGGCAGGCCGGCCCACAGGTAGTCAAGCATTCGAGTCCGGAAGGCGTAGCTGGTTTCGGCGTTGTTGAAATGGGTGGAGACCCCGGCGTCGGCTGCCGCCAGCCAAGCACCTCTCTCGTCATACGGCACCCATGAGTCGTTAAATATCACTTGCTTATCTGTGACACCGAGGTGATCTGCGAGCTGCCGAGCCTTTCCTGGCATCCACATTCTCTCCGGCACACCTTTCTGCGGATGAGTGGTCGACATGAACACAAGCTTCACTTCCGGGCGGATCTTGGCCACCTCAGAGACAGCCCTAATCAAGGTAAGCGGATCGAACCAATTGTAGATTCCGCCTCCCCACAAGAGCACGAGATCCGTTTCGCTTAACCCCGTCCGGATCCGTTCTCGGAACAGTGGCTCACGGTGGGGCGGTGGTGCGTCGGACACACCAAAGGGCACTACATCGATCAGCGCACGTAGAGAATTATCCCGATCCCAGGACTCTGGGTTTACGCGTCCGTTTGCAAGTAACGATCCGATCCACAAATCTCGCTGTCGCTCACTCGCGCAGATGAAGTAATCGCCAACCGTCAACAGCGCCCGCAGAGCCGACAAAACCCGCTCTGCGCCCAGCTTCCTCTCGCCCATCGACTGGTGGGAGTCCTGCTCGAGAAGAGCTAGTGGGAACGGGTCGTAAAGGTCAACGATCAAGGGAAGGCCTAGGCACGCCAGGTTGGGATAGCGGACTAACGCGAACCCTTCCAGCAAGGCGGCGTCATTGGAGTTGGCTAGCGTGTTCATGGCTTCTTGCGACATCGGGGGGACAACTTCGATACCCATGGAGGGTAGGTCAGACGCCTCAACGCCGGCGATCGTCACATGATGGCCAGCACCTCGGAGCTGCTGACCTAACTCGAAGCAGCGGATGCCGGGTCCGGCCATCCGCCCAGACACAACGTCGTTGGCGACGATCAGAATTCGGGCCATACGATCACCCTAGGCAATACTTGACACGAAATAGCTAGTCACGTGACTGACCCAATTTCCAGACTCCTTAACGTCCACTCCAGCGCAGGAGTGATCTCCAGGCCTGACCGTCGAACCATCTCGGCCAACTGAGGTGCGTTGAGCATCATCGACGTCTCCGCAGCCAGCGTGAGCTGGAGGGCCAGTCGGCCCAGCACGGGATTGGGGGCAGTGGCATAGAGACGGCTAATAGCGGTCACCAGCACTTCAGGTGAAGGAATTGGCTGATACTTGTGTGTGTCGAATGAGCTAACCTTCCTGGACTCAGCTAGGACTCGCCGATCGGGGAGTACGCGCCTTCTTTGGGCATCTCGACGCGCTCTCACAAGCCAAGGGACCCCCATCGCTCCTTCCAGCACGGTGCGGAGGGCCGTCCAAAAGTGCCGTCCGCGAACACCGCTCAGAATTGTCCTGACAAGATGCCCAGTCACCGACCTGGCCACTCGTCGCCTCTCCAGGTTTTTTGCCGCCGTCCAAATCAGGTTTCTCTGAATGAGACGAGTCTTGAAGGCGCCACGCATAGCTCGTGTACTGGCCGAATGTATGTGGCGCACTCGCGCTTCAGGCACTGTCCAAAATGCTCGGCCCTGCATCGACGCCCGCATCGACCAGTCCACATCCTCGTAAAACATGAAGTAATGATCGTCCAACGGGCCTACCTCCTCAGCCCTGAAGGCGGATCGCCGGATGAGGGCTGCGGCGAAACACAGGCCGGTGATGCGCTCCTCCACGTCGTACTGGCCAAGGTCCGGCTCGCCAAGTCCGCGCTGCCCGGCCTGCCCCCGCAAGTACAAGTCAAGCCCGATCGAGTCGAGCGTCCAGTCAAACCCGCGGAGAAGAACCTTTGGTGCGAATCCCACGGCGTCCGGGTGGCGTTCAGAGGCTGCAACCAAAAGCGCCAAAGTGTCTGGTTGCAGCACAGCGTCCGGATTCAGCATCAAGAGAAGGCTGCCATGGCTAGCAGCGATCCCCCGATTCGTTGCCCCAGCGTAGCCGAGGTTTCGAGCTTGGGCGAGGAACAACACTGTGGGCAGGTGAGTCGCTTGCTCGGACATCCAAGCCTCTAGCGCATCCGATACGAGTTGACCGGGACTGTTATCCACAATTACCAGTTCCAGTGGTCGATAGTTAGAGTCGAGTACCGACTGAAGGCATTCGCGGAGCATCTCGGGCGGGGTCTGATAGGTCACGATCAGGACGCTCACCACCTGTGTTCGGTCCGAGTTCGGCGACTCCGTCCGACTCATTTCAGCTCAGACGCCCACAGTCGATGCAGCTTCAGCGATCGGGCCGGTGCAAAACCGCAAGTGACTGGTCACTGTTCCCCTAGAAGGTATTGCACGCGGTCCCGTGATCACCACGAGCGCAGGCGTGATACCGACGTATCACTCCCGGGAAGGCCAGTGAAGAAATCGCGACGGACGCTATGCCATCTGAGCTTCCGTGGGTGAACTGTAACACGGTTGACCGCACAGGTGATACTTAGGTGAGCCAATATCGCCCGAGCAGCGCAATGCTGGAGCCAACAGCCGCTAGTCCGGCGAGTGCCAGCCAAACGAAAGTGCTCAAGGTCCACCACCTTACCTTCATTCGAAGGTTTGGTCGGTCCCTGCCCAGTCCGACGATCAGCGCCGGGGCGAGCGGCAGAAAGTATCGACCCTGCACCCCTAGTACCTCTGGCAACCCTACCGGTGTCCAGTCCGCGTACAGTGTTCCAAAGATTAGGGCGGCGGAGAGTCCGGCGGCTACCGCGCAGCATGCCAGCACTCTCCACTCGACCACTCCTGTCAGAACACGCATCACAACCAGCACGCCTAAGCCCAGGACCACTCCTACATAGAGCCAGTGCTCAAGAGGTGTGTCAAGCCAGCCCAGGATTCCTATGAAACTTCGCGCATAGAACCCAGAAGTTACTTGTAGGGTGGTCGCCGCGACGTGGACGATGTGCGTGGGGTGAGCTAGGAGAAACCTCAGTTGTCGCATCGGCGCAACCGTAGGCCCCACGGCTGCCTCCGCACCCTGAAAGCGCGCGCCCAGTGTGTACCACGCGAGAACTATCACGGCCACCAATAAGGCGAGCGGCGCTACTCGTTGTACGTAGGCTCGAACACCGCGCGGTTGGGTGACCGCAAGCCCAAGCAGTAGGACGAGAACAATATACGGAGGCTTCGCCAGGGCCACTACTGCAAGCGAAGCGACCGCTACCCACTCCAGCCGCGAAAGCTTAGGGACAAGACGTCTAACACTAGCTAGCGGCGCGGCTGGCTCCGGGCCTGACGCAGCATCCTCGGCCGCACGCCGCCGCCGCTCATAGTAAACGACGGCAGTGAAAAGCGAGGACAGCCCGAAAATGATTCCGTCCGTGGATGGCGAGCCTGCCAAGGAAATCGTCATGGGCAAAATCGCTAGAGCGGCAAGCAAAGCAGCCGAGATGCCTCTGAAGAGTATCAAGGCCAACGAAACGAGCGCGACAAATGCGAGCGCATTGAACACTTCGAGCATGTAGTACGCCACAACAATGCGGGACGTTACAAGTCTGGCGATCGCCACCGCCAGTGCCCCCGGCAGGTACGCGACTGGAGGGTAATCGGCGGCGCCCGGGATATCGACAAAGCGCCGTGTGCGGCCCCACACAACGCGACCCTCCCGGTCGATCTCGCTCCCATCCACTTTTGCCGCGTAGTCGAAGGGCAGTGGCGCGTAGACGCGCTCGAAGCCGACAATACCGGCGGGGAGGAAGTCACCTGCTTCCCCATGCTGCACGCGGGCGACCAGCCCTCCTTGAGAGACCTCGACGGCCCGCTCGAATTGGACGATAGCGTCGGGAACCTGGCTGGGTGGGGTCAGGATAATGCTGGCCGCGAGGGACGGGACGGCGACTACGACAAACAATAAGACGGTGAGGTACGGTGGTGGCGTCCACTGCCCTTCCTCCCTTCGAATCATGGCCGTAGCGCGGGCGACGATTCGGGTTAGTGGGGCCGCGTTTGGCTCACTGCGTTCGTCCGTCACCCACGACCCCCTCGCAGCGTCATGCTCGCACCCAGTTCCGGGTCCCTACGCGACGGTTGAGCTGCCCTCTCCAACTTCCTACCGAGCGTGGCGCCGGCACCGGCTGTCTCCGGTGCAGCCGGGTTGCGCGGCAGCTTTCACGGAGTCACCTCCCTTAGCGGATTGATGATTTCGTTGAATCGGCCCTAAATGTGAATGACGGTGCGCCGAGATGCGCCCGCTCAGCCTCTGTTGCCCAGTCACGCGTCACTAACGATCGACCGGACGGCGCTCGCGATGCGCTCTAGGTCGGAAAGGGTTAGTCCCTGGTGAACCGGAAGGGACAGGACCTCGCTCGCTATCCGACGGGCAACTGATAAGTCGCCGAATTGGACGCCTGGGTGGTTGCCGAAGACAGCGTGATCGGGGAGAATCTTGGGATAATAAATTCCACTTCCGATATCCCGGGAGTCCAGCTCCGCTGCAAGTTCGTCTCTCGTAACTCGGGCGTCCGGAGTTAGGCGTACCGTGTATTGGTGCCAAACGTGCTTGTAGCCTTGTGGGATCGTTGGAGTAATCAGCCCATCGAGGTCAGCCAAGGCTGACGTCAGGAATTCCGCATTCCGTGAGCGAATCGCCATTGTGTCATCGATTCTGCTGAGTTGCCCTAGCGCCAGCGCCGCTGCCATATCGGTAAGGCGGAAGTTGTATCCAACAGTGACGTACTCGTAGCGAGACCGCATGCCCTGATTTCGCAGAACCCGCAGGGAGTCGTCATCCACGTCCTGCATAGCAGTGATGAGACCACCTTCGCCTGCTGCCAAATTCTTCGTCGCATAGAGGGAGAAACAGCCAAGATCTCGAGTTCCTACGTGATACCCACCCTGTTTGGAGAAGTGAGCCTGGGCCGCGTCCTCGACGAGTCTGAGGCCGCGGCGGTCAGCGATTTGCCCAATCCGCTCCATGTCAGCGGGTAATCCATACAGATGTACGGGCATAAGCGCCTTTGTACGACTGCTCACCGCGTCATCCATCAAGTCTGGGTCTACATTGAAAGTGTCGGGATCGATGTCGACAAGTCTAGCGATGGCCCCCCGCACCAGGATTGCGTTGAGGGTAGCTACAAACGTAAACGGCGAGGTGACTACTTCGTCGCCGGGACCGACGCCCGCCACTTCGAGCGCAAGCTGGAGCGCTGTTGTGCCCGAGGAGGTTGCCACTACGTGGTGTGCGCGGGCCAAATCGCCGAAACGGGCTTCGAGTTCAGCCACGAGTCTGCCCTGGACTAGGCCCCCACTACTAAGAGCGTCGCCCAGTAGCACACGCTCCTCGGAGCCGACGTACACTTGGGAAACGTTTATACGCATCTGTGGTTGATTGCCTCTGCAAGTTCATGTGGTGCCAGTATGGTGTTCCGCTCTGCGGCGGGATCGCTGCGTCCGCTCTTCACGTCCAGAAAGTGCAGTAGCTGGAGCGCCAATGGCTCTCCTGCGTGCCGAACGAACGGGACATCGACGGTGGTGGCGGACCGGTATATCCTGGCACCGCTCATGAACTGTTCTTGAGCGATGTGTCGGTAGATGGTGAGTGTCTGGCGGACAAGATCCAGGTCGAGTACGCTAGAGCGCGTTGCGATCTGAATGCCTCTCACCTTTGTCTGCCAGATACGGCTGCAGGTTGTGCTGGCGATAGCGCCCCTGAGGCCGAAAGTGGCTTCTACTGACTCCAGAGATGATGTAGTCGCGTCGCGGACTCCAACCGCACTCAAGGAGGTGTAGTTAGTCGCACCGAGGTACCCTAGGACCAAATCGAGATCGTGAATCAGCAGATCCCAAATTGCATTGGATGAGTAGCGTCCCGGCGGGGGCGACTGCCTTTGAGTGCGAATGTGGAGGATATCGTCCTCGATTAGTTGCTTTGACGTGGTGACAACGGGATTAAAGCGCTCCACGAAGCCGCACATCAGTGGGGTGGTGGTGCGCTCCGATACCTCCACCAAACCCTCCACGACATCCAGCGAGGTCGCTACAGGCTTCTCCACCAAGGTGGGCACCCCGGCTTGAAGCAGCGCCCTGGCTACGTCGAAATGGGTGTCGGTAGAACTCGCTACGATTGCGGCGTCGATACCGTCGAGCTTGTTGAGCGACTTACTGAATAGGGCCCCACTCTCTGCGGCCAGCTTCTCGCCCGCAGCCGGGTCAACGTCTACCACGCTCACCAGCCGACATCGCGGATTCGCAGCAAGCACTCTAGCGTGATTGGCGCCCATCGATCCAGCGCCGATGAGTGCGAATCGTACCTGGTTCCGCGGCTCGGTGGCTGTTTGAGGCATGGCGGACCAGTCTATCGCCCGGGCCTGACGGGGGTCCCGGCGAATCCGATCCGTGAACGAACTTGAGCTTGGGCGGAGTTCGCCAGCGGGAGGTGGCTGGTTCCGCGGGGGGCACCCGCCCGCACCCTGGCCGCATCTGAGTTCGGAGCGAAGTCACTCTAAGTGCTCCGAAGGTGAACTGCGGTGAGATCCGGGCAGAAGAGCCCGGGCGACCAAGGGCCTACCCTGAGGCGTCGAGCTGAAATTGTCGCATGTTCGTAAGGGACCAACGACGAAGTGGGCCCAAACGCTCCGGTGGACATACTAGGCGGCTGCGAGTTGAATGGCCCTCTCTGCTACTTCGCCCGGTTTCTAAGGGCGAGATTGCGGAAGCGGGGGAGCTCCCACCGTACCTCCGCTCCCGCCCGTTTGACAGGCCGCTGACAGGTATCGTCGCGCGCCCCTCTGGCTCCCTGAAGTCAAGCGCCGGTTAGTGCGACTGTTGTGAGTCAGGCCGGGCCTAGCGAGCAGACCCTGGCACGGTCGAATTCGCTCTTGGCGGCGGAATCCCTTTTCGCAGCGATTCGAAGCGACACAGCCAACATCCAACGTCGACGACCCCGGTCCGGACCTAACGACCGCGGAAGGTCGGGTGCCTCCGTTCCTTGAACGCTAGAAGTCCTTCGCGAAAGTCCTCTGTGAGAGAACTCGCCTGCTGCAGGGTCCCTTCTCGGGCAAGCTGTCCCTCAAGGGTTGATTCTAGAGAGACTTGGAGTGCCTCCTTAGTTCGACCGAAGGCTAGAGTGGGCCCACTCGCCAGTTCCTGCGCGAACCGCAGGTAGTCTACCCTGAAGGTACCTTCAGGGTAGACAGTTGCCACCATGCCCAGTTGATGGGCGGTCTCAGCGTTCATCCTCTCCCCGGACAAGGCAAACTGCAGCGATCGGGGAAGCCCCAAAAAGCGGGGCAAGAAGTAGCTCGCCCCGGCGTCTGGGATGAGACCGAGATTGGCGAATCCACACCCGAACCAGGCGGCCTCTGAGGCCACCCGGATGTCAGCCGCGAGAGCGAGCGAGAGCCCAGCTCCAATCGCAACGCCGTTAACGGCCGCCAGAACTGGAACCATCAGCTTGCGAAAACCGGTGACTATGGGCACATATCGGTCCCTAATCAGCCCCTCGACGTCCCAAGGGAGTTGTTTGTCCCGGTCGGAGCCGGGAAGGGCCTGTCCCGAGCAGAATGCGCGCCCGGCCCCCGTAATGACCAGGCACCGGCACTCTCGATCATTCGCCACCTCGACGAGGACGGATTGGAGTTCCTTCACCATGATTTCGTCGAGGGCATTGAGACTCGAGGGGTGGTTCAGGGTGAGCACTGTCACGGCCCCGATCGAATTCACCAGAACCAGTCCATCTGACCTCTCGACTACCATCGCTCTCACCTCATCCTAGGGGCGTCAGAGGCCCACTATTCTGGACGGACGGTGCCTCGGAGGGTGACCCAACCAAGCCTTGGTTACAATTGCGCTCCAAAGAGGGCGACTTAGCCAAGTGGTAAGGCAGCGGTCTGCAAAACCGCGATCCCGGGTTCGATTCCCGGAGTCGCCTCCATCTCTTTTGATCTCAAATCGAGGGGTAATCACCGGCAGCGACTCCGCCATGGACCGGCTCAAACAGCCAGCGCGACAGCCACGGGCACGAAGTCGGGGGGAAGGTGGCCGCGGTCTAGCGAGGAGCGGTGCATGGCCGACGACCTGGCACAGGACCAGGCCAAGTGGGACCGCTGGCTCCTGACCGCCATGGCCGATATCCTCCGCGCCGGCCTCAGCCGCCAAGACACCGAGGAGCTGCTCTCGGAGGCGATGGGGGTGGCAGGGATCGCGCCGGGCTTGCAGCTCGCGGCGATGCGCGAATACCGGGCCTCGATTGAGACCCTGGCCAAGCTGACCGGGGCCATCGATGAGCGGCCCACGGTGAGCGTGAACGTGCTCGCCATCCCAGAGATCACGCATATGATCTCTGTCCTGCTGGCAGCTCTCCAGCCCTACCCGGAGGCCAAGATCGCCGCCGCCGACGCGCTCAACGCGGTATCGGTGCGCGAGGTGACAGCGTGAGCTGGGCCGCCTACTTGCGCACCGATCCGAGGAGCGTTTCCCGTTCGCTCTCTAGCTGGCGTCGGACCCAGTTCGTTCCCTTCCACCTGAACAGCCTGGCCGACTCACGGCTCACGAAAAGTGATCCCGCTCGTAAGGGAATGAGACCCGGCCAAATCAGCCAACTTACCCTCGTTGCCAAGGTTTCCGCGAGGATGGACAAGGCGACCAGCCCAGCGGCCCGCCAAAAATCCTTGATCGCCGCCGTGCGGTCTTCTAAACGAGATCGCTTCATACCCGCCAACTGGGCGTCGATCTCCGCTAACCGATCCTGGCTCACCGTACCGCCCCTTGTTCAGCCGCCGAGGGCAGCCTTGATCGCCAGGATCTCATTCCGGTGGGAAGCAGCGAATTGGAGCCTCAGCACTTTTCCGTCGTTGAGCCGCTGGAGTGGTAGTTTGTCCCACATCCTGCCCTCGTGGTATCCCTCAACGCGTACCCCACCACGCAACTCTTCCCACTTGACGCGCTTTGGACCGGCCGTGAACCGACTCAAGCCAATGACAAAAACACGTCGGTCGGTTAGCAATACGTACCAGGCTCGGGGACGCATCCAAATCGGACCCAGTATTGATATGACCCACCCGCCCGGTACCGTCATCCCTAGCAGCAAGACTTCAACCGCTTCACCAGGATCTAATCGGTTGGAAACAACCGCCATCGCCCGCTCGCGCTGCTATTCGGTCGAGCTACTCAGCACCAGTGCCCCTCCTCCAGCTCACGCCAGGCCGCATGCGGGCCGCCTGCGATTGCGATTGTGTCACCTCCCGGCCCGGTGACCGCCGAGGGGGGTGCCCAAAGCGGCGGGCTGAGTCTACTGCTGCCAGATGCCCAGAGAGACTCTCCCGGGTAGTGGGTCAGTTTGAAAGTAACTTCGCTTGACTTCCGCCGGGCGGTCTCGACTGACTTTTTTGTAACGGGAAGGGCGCGCTTAGACCTCGGGGGATGGGGGAGCGCCGCGACTGGGTCGGCGTCGGCGTTGCAGTGGTAGGGATCGGAGCTGAGATCAGTCTCCGAGTCTGGCCGATAGGTGAGGGGCTTGTCGCCGCGAGGGCGGCAGCGCTCCTCGTACTAGCCCTCGGGCTCGCGATGATATTGCGCGGCAGCGCGCTAGCGACGTGGAGAGCGAATCGCCGCATCGCTCGCGGCCCGGTCGAGCGCTGGCTGGCCGGAGAGTCCCCATGAGGCGCCGCTACCGTCCCCGGGTCTACGGCCGAGCCCATCTGGGCTGCATCGGCGTCAGCGTGCCCTGCCTGGTCGTGGTGGCCGCAGTCGTGACTATGGCCTACCTAGCCGTGATGGCGGTGGTCCTGCTGTGACCGGGCGGTTTGGATGCTGCTCGGGCTGCCTCGTGCTATTCGCTCTGCTCCTGCTGACCTCCGCGTGGATCGGGAGCACTTGGGCGGAGCGAGCCCTGGAGTTGCTTTCGGCAGTCGCGTTGGTGGCCATCTATGCGGCGGTGAATTTGCGGCGGGGCGGTGGAAGGTTGAAGGAGAGAACATGACCGCGAGACGCAACAGCAACGGGCAGGGTGCACTGTTCCAGCGCGGCGGGAAGGGCCCCTGGTACGGGGTCGTGACGACCGGCTACACCGCCAGAGTGCGGGGCCAGAATCCCGGAGCGGACCTACCCAGTCAGGCCAGAAAGTGGGTCTGCGTCTCGGGCAAGACCAAGGCGGAAGCGGAGCGCAAGCTCCAGGCGGTCCGTCACAACGTCACCACCGGACAGCCCCAGCTCGACGGCCGCACAACCCTCGCCGCCTACCTGCCCGGCTGGCTGGAGCGCAAGCAGAACCTTCGCCCGGCCACCCGGCTCCGCTACGCGGGACTGATCCGCGAGCAGCTCGTCCCCAACCTTGGGCGCGTGCCGTTGGCCAAGCTCACCCCCGAGGCGGTGGAGGGGATGCTGGTCCAGCTCCAGAAGGACGGCCTCAGTCCGAGGACCGCTTCCCACTGTCGGGCCGTGTTGCGGACCAGCCTCAACGCCGCCCTCAAATCGGGCCAGGTGGCGCGCAACGCTGCCGCCCTGGCCGATCCTCCGTCAGTCCCGAAGCCCAAGCCCAAGACGCTCCCGGTCGATGACATCAACCGAGTTTTGGACGCGGTGAGCGGGACCGACATCGAGAACGTGGTCACACTCGCGCTTTTCTGCGGGGCGCGCCAGGTCGAAATCCTGGGGCTACGGTGGGAGGACGTGTCCTTCGAGTACCAGCAGCTCACCGTGCGCCATTCCCTCCAGAAGCTCGGGCGGCAGCCCGCCCGGATGGGCGAGCCCAAGTCGGAGACCTCAAAGCGGACCCTGCAACTCCCCGGCCCCGCGGTAGCCGCGGTCAGAGCCGAGAAGCAGCGCCAGGCGGAGCGCCAGCTTGCCGCTGGACCACACTGGAAGCCCCCCATCCCGGGGCTGGCCTTTACCGACGCGGTGGGCGCGCCGCTGACGGGCACCAACCTGACCCGGGCCTTCCAGAGGAAGCTCCGCGAGGCCGGGCTGCCCCCGCTGAGATTCCACGACCTGCGCAAATTGCACGGCGCCCTGCTGCTCCTTGACGGAGTAGACATCGCGACGGTCCGGGACGTGTTCGGCCACTCCTCCATCGCCCTTACCGCGTCCGTCTATGCGGGGATCATGCCCGCACTCAAGCGGGACGCCGCCGAGCGGTTCGAGCGCGCGCTCAGCAGGCGCGGATGAGAGCCACGCCGAACCGGGGGGCCAATGAGCAGCAGCTCCCTCTTGGCCGGTTCGGCGGCACGACAGCGCGGCATCACCAGGTGAACGTCACCATCCCACCTGAGTGGGCTGAGGCAGCCGGTGAGGAACTTGAGGTGGACGAGCTCCACGCTCCCCTGCTCAGACCACTCGAACTTCGGCGAGCCGCTTGACCGCGTACTCGTCGTCCCAGCAGACGGCGGCTTCCCATGCGGCCGATGCTTGCGCGGCGATGTCGTGCGCGCCGTCGTCGAGACCGGCGGCGTTGTGGGGCAGCACCAGGTCGAGGTCGGCGACGTCGACGTGCGACTCGTCCCAGTCGATCAGCGTGACCCGATCCGCGGTCATGCGGACGTTGCCAGGGCTGTTGGGGTTGCCGTGGACGACGCATGTCTGACGTCCGGTGAGGCGCGCCCACGCTGCTCGGCATCGAGCAACGCCCTCAGTCGGCATCGCGCCGAGGTCGATCTTCGTCCCGGTCTCGGCGTGCAGGAGGTCGGTCGACGATCGCCAGCCCGGGCGCTGCGGCCAGCCCTGCGTCAACCGGTGCAGCTGGCGGAGCGTGTCGGCCACGCGACGCCAGTCGGCTCGCGTCTCGGGCGGACCGCCCTGCACGTAGGTCATCACCACCAGACCTTCGGCGAACAGCCGGCCGTCCGCCGTCGGGATCGGCAGCGGCACGGTCAGACCTTCACGGTCGAGGTGTTGGAGGAGCTCGGTCTCCCACGCGAGATCAGCGTCGCTCCTGGCACCGAGACGACCGACCGCGAGGTGCCCGTTGACGCGCACGCCCCACACGTCGTTGGCGACTCCGCCAGCGAGCGGCTCGATGCGAGCGACGTCGTCACCCCACTGCTTGAGTGCCTCCCAGCCCACTGACCACATCTTCGCAGAGTTCCGAACATCGCTCGCGTGCGGGGCACGGTCATGAAGCGCTCGACGGGTCCCGGCGGCGGAGAACCATCGCGTCGCCCCGCTCGCAAGTGCCGATAGCGACTGCCTGCGGCTGACCGGGCCAGCCGATGGCGGGCCCTCACCCAACAACCACAGGCCCCCCCGCGCTCACCCACCCACACCCGGGTCAGGAGAGCCCGAAATGATCGACGAGCTGGCGCGGGACCTACGCGAGCAGCGGGAGCGGGAGGCAGCCCTGCTGAGCGGGCCGCCATGACAGCCACACCGACAGCCACGGCGACTTAGAAGGACTCCACAGGACCTCACCACACCTTATATTGCTGAGATCAAATGCTGGTGTAGGTGTGAGATCCGAAGTGGGCATCCGCGAACTGCAAAACCGCGATCCCGGGTTCGATTCCCGGAGTCGCCTCCAGCAGGTTTGAGATCAAGTCAGGCCGATTGCCGGGGCGTGAAGCGGTACTCTACAGTCGTTTGATCCCTATGTTGACCCTAACCCGTGTACAGGCGGTCACAGACTTGGCGCCACGTCAGCGCGGGGGAGTCAAGTGAACTGCCCCGGGAAAGCTGCAGATTCTGGGCTGCCCTTGAGTTCCGTAGAGTCGGGTGCCTGGATTCCTAGGCCACTGTAGTAGTCCGGTAGCGGGTCTCGAAGTCGGTCGGGGTAAGCATGCCAAGCGCGGAGTGCCGGCGTTGGCGGTTGTGGAAGATCTCGAGGTACTCGAATATTGCCGTGGCAAGTTCGACCCGGGTGTACCAACGCTTGCGGTTGAGGAGCTCGACCTGCATCCGGCTCCAGAACGATTCGATCACGGCGTTGTCGAAGCAGTCGCCCACCGAGCCCATCGAGGGAAGCAGTCCGGAGTCGATGGCGCGGTTGGTGCAGGCCCAGGAGGTGAACTGGGTCCCGTGGTCAGAATGGATCACCGCAGACTCCAGACTACGGACCTCGATGGCCATGCCGAGGGCGTTGGTCACTAGTGCGGCTGTCGGGGCGGAGTCGATCGACTAGCCAACGACGCGGCGGCTGAAGCCGTCGAGGACACCGCAGCAGTAGCACTTTCCCTCGCGCGTCGGGTGCTCGGTGATGTCGGTCACCCAGGGTCGGTCCGGCTCGGTGAGCTCGAACTGTCGCTCGACGCGGTCGGATGCGGTTGCGATGTGCGGCGCGGACCTCAACTTCGGCCGGCCGCAGACGCCCCGGACACCGGCCCGGCGCATGAGCGTCTCGACCGCCTGGTGCCCAACGACGGTGCCCTCGCCGAGAGTGAGTTCGGCGTGGACGCGCCGAGCGCCGTAGGTGCCCCGGGACTTCTCGTGGATCTGGATGATCAGGTCGGTCAGCCAGGCATGGTGGATCGAACGCGGCGGCGGGAGACGGCTCCGCTGCGCGTAGTAGCCGGACGCGGAGACGCCGAGGAACTCGGCAGCAGACCCCGACCGGGAGGTGCTCCTGAGCCTTCACCGCGACCGCCGCGACCCGCCTTTTTGGGTCGGTGGTCTCCCCGAGCAGGTCGGCGGCTCGCCGGTGGGCTTTTAGCTCGGTCTCCAGTTCACGGATCCTCCGCTTCGCGGCCCTCAGCTCCTCGCGCTCAGCCGAGACGAGCCCGGGCTCGAGGCCCCGGTCGATGCGGTCCTGATGGCGCCAAACGTAGATCGTCTGCTGACTGAGCCCGAGGTCGCGAGCCACGTCGGCCACCTTCCGACCAGCCGTGACGAGGTCGAGTACGCGGCGGCGAAACTCCGGTGGGGAGCCCCTTCTTCCCATGGCTGTCCCCCTTTGGACAGTCCTCAGGAGCCCAGTATTTCGCCTCCACCAAACTCAGGGCACGCCAGTCTTGCGGACGCTCGTCGAGTCGCCGCTGCAGTAAACTCTCTGCCAGTGCATCAGGGCTCGAGCGAAAGCGACGTTCAGCGCGTGGCGAGCGCCGTGACTGCAGCCTTCGAGGGCCGGTGAGTGTTCCGCGAGCGACATGTGGCCGCGGTTGTGCCCGCCTATAACGAAGAACGATTGATCGCGGGTGTGATACGCAACATGCCTCCGCTCGTCGATCACATCATTGTGATAGACGACAAGAGCCTTGACGGGACTGCCGCCGTGGCAGAAGCGCTGGACGAGCCTCGCGTGGTGTTAATCCGCCACGCAGAGAACCAAGGTCTGGGGGGTGCTCTGGTGTCGGGCTACAAGCGTGCTCTCTCCCTACACGCAGATCTGGTGGTGGTAATGGCTGGCGATGACCAGATGGACCCGCGCTACCTGCCGGACCTCCTTGAGCCGCTCTGCGACGGTCGAGCCGAAGCGACTAAGGGAAATCGGTTCTACTCGTGGTCGTCGCTCCGGGCGATGCCCAAGCACCGGGTCTTCGGCAGTTTGATTCTTACGTGGCTGACTAGAATCGCATCCGGCCACCGCCACCTCGCAGACTCGCAGAACGGGTACGTGGCTTTTACCGCGGCAACGCTGGAGAAGGTGCGACTCGGATCGCTATCGCACGGATATTCCGTGGAGAACGCAATGCTCATTGAGTTGGGCCGGGTGCACGCCCGCGTAATAGACGTGCCCATCCCTGCTCGGTATGGCTCAGAGACGTCGAAGATGCGACTACTCAGAGACGGTCCCGCGATTTTAGGCACGATTCTGACTGGCGTCGCCCAGCGGATCACCCGATCGAGCCGCCGATGAGGGCTCGATCGAAGTCCTTGCAAGGAGAATCCCAGTGACATTTGTTCACCCTACTGCTGTCGTCGAGGATGACGTCGTCCTGGGGGACGAAGTACGGGTCTGGCATTTTGTACACATTCGGCGAGGCGCGAGGCTAGGCGATCGGACCCAAGTCGGTAAGTCCTGTTACGTGGACGCTGATGTCCAGATCGGCGCAGGGTGCAAGATCCAGAACTTCGTGTCACTATACCAAGGAGTCACTCTTGAGGACGACGTCTTCGTTGGTCCGAGCGTGACCTTCACCAATGATCTCAGGCCGAGGGCGTTCGGATCGTGGGAGTGCGTCCCGACCGTGGTGAGGAAGGGGGCAGCCCTGGGGGCCAACTCAACTGTCGTATGTGGCAACGAGATTGGTCAGTACGCCATGGTGGCGGCCGGGAGCGTGGTCACTCACTCCGTCGGTGACTATGAGCTCGTCGCAGGAGTCCCAGCACGGCGGATCGGCTTCGTGTGTCGCTGCGGCAGATCCGTCACTGAACCCGGCGACGGCTGCTCACACAGCTAATCGCCCCTCAGGCGGCGAGCTTCACGAGTGTCCCAAGGACAGAAGTCAGACGCGGGTGACCGGTGCGCTAGCAGGGTGTTGAAATTGGCTTGCTGGTCCGTTGGGTGGTGAGGAAATCCGGCTGGGGGAAGTCAGTGAGGCGGAGCGTCGTCGGGATAGTGCTGAATGCGCGGCACCACCTCACGCTAGGTCGCCATGCTGGGGGTGATCGACCCCGAGCACCTGATCGCCGTCGACCACCCCACCCGCCGGATCCGGCCGCTGGTGGAGGCGGCATTACTGGATCTGGAACCGGCCTTCGATCCCACCCGAGCATCTCCTGCAGAGCTGCCTGTGGACGGCGCTGCACTCGATCCGCAACGAGCGGCAGTTCTGCGAGCGGCTGCGCTACGACCTCTTGTTCAAATGGTTCCTGGACCTCAACGTGGAGGACGAGCCCTTCGACCACTCCCGTTTTGCCAAGAACCGCACGCGGTTGCTGGACCAACGGGTGAGCCGCCAGTTCTTCGAGGCGGTGGTCACCCCCCAGGCGAGATGGCGTCACGTGCTCTCCTAGCAGCATTCCACAGTGGATGGCACGCTGCTGGAGTCCTGAGGCTCGTGAGGAGTCCGCACCGTCGCCAGGAGACGGGCCCGGGACACACTCGGGTGGTGGAGGGAAGAACGGCGGACGCAGACCTCCAGGGCCAGCGGCGCGCTAATGAGACGCACTATTCGACCACCGATCCGGAAGCCCGGATGACCCGCAAGGGGCTGGGTAAGGAACCCCGATGATGTTTCTCCGGCCACGTCCTGATGGAGATCCGGCATGGACTGGCAGTGGACGTGGAGCTGACCCCCGCGACCGGCACCAGCTAACGTGAGGCGGCGATAAGGACACTGCGGAGGAACCGGACTCGCCGCCGGCGCTGCGCGCTGGGGACAGATGAGGTCTCCGACACCCGGGACTTCGTGGCCCGGTGCCGGCCGATGGGCGTGGCCCCCCACATTGCGATGCGCGAGAGCTGGTGGGCCAACGGAGACCGGGCACGGCTGCAGACAACTCCTGGCTACCAAGTGACTGAACCGCCCCGGGAAAGTTGGAGACTCCATTCGTTGAGAGGATGGAGAGATGACAAGCCCGACCAGGTATCCGCAAGAGCTGCGGGAGCGAGCGGTTCGGATGGTGCTGGAGCATGGGGATGAGTACCCCTCGGAGTGGG
>DATKSR010000112.1:0-4169 GCA_035531555.1 Candidatus Dormiibacterota bacterium | reverse complement strand
GGGGTTCCTGGCTGGGGGGAGAGCCCTCCCAGGTCGCTAAGTGCGGCGACCCCACGCCGTGCCTCACTGGCAAGCAGGATCCCGGCCGATACCACGAGGGTCAGGACCACCCACAACCCGACCCATGCGGCGGAGGGCGCCCTTCTGCGATCAGACATCTGAAGAGGCCTCCAGCCAGGCTAGAATGGACCTGAGATCTCCGGAGTGAAGCAGTCCGCCGACTGAGGAAAGTCCAGTGTCGACTGGGGAGCGGGGCGCCCCTGTGTCCTTCGTGCGCGCCTCGGCCACGAGTGCCGGAGCCCCGCGGAGCTGTGGAAGATTCGAAGCAATCGCGGTGAGCATTTGAGCCAAGTCAGGGTCAGGGGGCCGGGACGCTTGACTACGGTTGCATGCGTCGTGGATCTGACGCCATTCCAGAAGGTCCTGTCGAGTAGAAGCGCTTGCCCCGGGCACGACAAATGTTCGTGCGTCTCGTTGTGTCTGATACAGCACTAGGCGGCGGAGCCATATCCCCAGGGCGAGCGCGCCGATAATTGTTGCTGCGGCATATGCCACGGCAAAGTGGGTGGTGTACGTCGCGGAGTACACGAATTCCGAGACTCTGAATACCCGATCGGTCACCGGAGCCATCGTAGGCGCAAAGGCGACATCAAGTGCCAAGAGCCCCAGCATCGCCCAGCCCAACAATATGACAGACAGTCTGGAGACTGGCCGCCCTGGCGGGTAGGCCGGCCCGCGCAGGGTTCGGATGATGGCCCGAAGCCGTGTGTGGCGTCGAGCCGTCGGTGGGAGCCCCTCGCGCGGCCCATCTCCTAGGAATACCCCGGAGTCCTCTGGAAGTGGACCCATTCGATGGCGCGCACGCCTCGCATGAGCGGTCACGGCCACCAGGAAGAGGAGGCTGAGGCCAGCCCCGATGAAGACAAACTGCAAGCCCGAACCCGCTGGCAGGCGACCAAACTGGAGGACGAGGAGAGCAAGCGCGCCCGTGCCCATACTCCCTAGCAAAAGTTCGCCGGCTCGTAGCAGCAGAGCTACGGGTGACTCGTAGGCCGGGATCGTGAGGTCGATCGCCCACCAGCCAAGCTGGGTGATCGCGAACAGGCCGGCCGCAGTGATCGGGGTGGCGAACGATGACGCGCCGACCAATTCGATGGTTCGTCCGGCCATCAGGAAGTTGCAAAGGACCAAGGCGCCCGCCGTGGTCACCAACCCTGGTCTTCGCAGGGCAGCACCCAGCGCCAGGACGGCAGCAGCCAGGTAGGGCAGGAAGAAGGCGACCAAGTTGGCGGCCGAACCCAGAGCCGCCAGGTACGCACCCACGAGGGCTGTGAGCGAGCAGGCGATCGCCCCTATGGTGAGAGGCCACATCACACTCCAGCGTTCCAACTGCGCCTCCTAAGCTGGTTTAGGGCGAAAATGGGCTGGTCCAGTGGCGTAGTGGGGTCCCAACGCACCACCGGGATCCCGGCAGCCAGGAGTTCGGCTCGCCGGGCGGCTCGCCAGAGCCCCCATACCCTCCGGGCCAGTTGGTCGTGGGGGCTGGAATCAACTTCCACGAAGGGCTCCGGGTCGATCTCGAGAAGAGCAAGGTCGAATTGCCTTGACTTGATCTCCATGAGGGCCTGCACTGCCCGAGGTTCCACCAGGGGTGAGATCGCTATGACTAGGGATTGGGAGGACAGGACTCGGGGTGGGATCACCGCCAGGGTCGGGCGTTCGTAGCTGGGGACCACCCTGATGTCCGAGATGGTGTCGAGGATGCGGTGAAGCTGGCCTATCCCGGAACTTGGGGCGAGCCAGTTGAGAACCCCTCCGTACAGGAGAAGCCCCACCCTGTCTCGGCGCCTCCTGAGGTGGTACTCCGCCAGCGTGGCAGCGGCCCGGCCCGCGAGGGCCAGGCTCCCGGCGGAGACCGGCCCGAGATCGGTAAAGGTGTCCACGAAGATCACGACATCCGAGTTGCGCTCTGGATGGAAAACGTTCACGTGGGCCTTCCGCTGGCGGGCCGTGACTCTCCAGTTGATAGTCCGCACCGGGTCCCCGGGGAGGTATCGCCGGATGTCTGCGAACTCCAGCCCTTGGCCCCGCTCCCGAGCCAGCTGGTTGCCCACGTAGACCTGCGTCCTGGCGGCTGTGATCCCTGAGCGAAGCGCAAGAGGCGCTGGACGGACGCGCAGTGCCTCGGTAGCCGCGACTACACTCCTGCCCACGAATAGGGGAACCTTGGAGTACGCCAGGATGAACACCGGTCCGACCTGGTGCTCTCCCCATCTGCGGCAGAGTAGGGTGACCGAGGCACTGGCGGTACCACTGGGTCCGGGCTGTAGCGCAAACCGAGCTGGCGGCTCGTCTGGTTGCAGAGACGGTGCCAACCCGATCTCACACACGACCCGTCGCCAGTATCGATGAGCTTTCATCTGCACCCGGACGGTGACCCGATCGCCCTCGACGGCTCGGTCCCGGTCCAACGAAAGGCTCAGGGAGAGGGGTTCAGACCGAGCTGTCATCAACCCGTAGAGCAGGAGCAGGGCTGGCGCCAGGCCGATCGCGGCGAGCTCCGGCACCCCAAAGGCAAGAGCACCCAGCCAGCTCACCAGCACCAAGGTGACCAAGCCTCCGAGCCAGCCGCTGGGCTCAAGGCCGATTCGGGCATCCGGAGGCGATGTCTTCCGCTCGGTCGGGGCGTGATTCAGAACGTTAGCATCCACTTGCACGATTCCTAACTCAGGTGTACGTTACTTCGACCAAATGCAGGGTCAAGTTCGCGCAAAGGAGCCTGACTTTGAGCCTTGAAGTGGCCGAAGTCCGAGAGCTGGCCGATCGGGTCCTCGATGAGGTCGAAAGGGCGGTTGTCGGCAAGCGGCCCGTATTGAACATAATCCTGACTGGCCTAATGGCGGACGGCCATGTTCTCTTGGAGGATGTGCCGGGTCTGGCGAAGACGGTGACAGCCCGGTCATTTGCTCAGGCCATGGCTCTTGACTTCGCCAGGATTCAGTTCACCCCTGATCTGATGCCCTCAGACATAACGGGATCGACGATCTTCAACGAACACAGCCGCAGCTTCGAGTTCCGGCCAGGACCGGTCTTCGCGAACCTGGTGTTGGGCGATGAGATCAACCGCTCACCTCCGAAGACCCAGGCGGCGCTTCTGGAGGCAATGCAGGAACGGCAAACCACGATCGAAGGAGTGACACATCCCCTCCCCGAGCCCTTCCTCGTTCTGGCCACCCAGAACCCGATTGAGTACGAGGGGACCTACCCACTGCCGGAGGCGCAGGTAGACCGGTTCATCCTTCGCACCGGCATCGGCTACCCGGCTAAAGAAGACGAGAAAGGCATGTTGCTGCGGCGCCTTGCGCGAACCTCAGACGATGTAAAGCTAGCGCCCGTCCTGACCGGTGGGGACTTCCTGGAGTGTCAGCGGGCGGCGGAGCAGGTCGAAGTGAGCCTAGAGGTTGTGGCCTACATCGTCAACTTGGTGCGGGGAACTCGCGAGAGCCCCATGGTCCAGGTTGGGGCCAGTCCGCGTGGTGCTCTGGCTCTGCTGAAGCTCTCGCGCGCCAGAGCCCTTCTAGGGGGGCGTGATTTCGTGGTGCCCGAAGATGTCCAGGAATTGGCAGTTCCCGCTCTGGCCCATCGTCTGACACTGCGACCGGAGCTGTGGGCTCAGCACATTCGCGACACCGACGTTGTGGAGGAGTGCTTGGCCGCCGTACCGGTTCCACCGACGCTCCCCGGGGTCATGACTCATTGAGCTCCGGCTAGTCAACATGAAAGTCGGGGCGTCGCTCGGCGTAGCGAGCGCTGAATTACCATCCCATTCGAGTTCACCGTGCCCGCACTCATGACGGTTGTTTCCGGGCGGCAACCACGGTGGTCCCTCGCGACACCAGGGGAGAACCGCAAGGTGCCGCATGGCGATGGGACGGTGGTGAGCCGTTTTAACATGACGGGAGGTTGGGGCCGCGACCAGTGGTGCTCGGCACCATGTCGGGCGCCAGCCTGGGTGCTGGCAAAGCCAAGTGCAAATGTCAACCTAAAAAGGACCCACCTCGATCATCTAAAAGTGACCCACCCCGGGTCGGCTGGGTGGAGGGGGGATGGTAGGGGCCAGAGGTCGAGGTCCTGGAGGTCAGCGGCGGGAGGTTGCGGGCGTCCTGGGC
>DATKSR010000111.1:0-20429 GCA_035531555.1 Candidatus Dormiibacterota bacterium | reverse complement strand
AAATTAATCATCCAAGGCAATGATATCTTCCGATACGACCTGCCTCAAGTGCAATTGCACCAAGACAGCGTCAACGTCGGGGCTCATAAAATTCACATGGGTGGACCTTACGACTCATATCTCCTTATCCCTGTCGTGCCGCCACGCGTTGGTGACACCAGGCGTCAGTGATGTGGTTGTGGCCCATGGAGGGATTTCCGACCCCGGCCCCGGTGGTGGGATTTGGGTCGGGCCGGCATGGACGTGGCCCCGGGGGCTGCCCCACATGTAGGAGCAGTGCCGAAACGAACTCGGATCGTGGGATCGGTCAGGTTGTGCTGACGAGACTTGGTCTCATATGATGGGTCCGCAGTCGCGATTTGTAGGATATGGGAGTTCGAACTGATGTGTGACGAGCACGATGTGTACGCGGCGGCGGTGCGCGAGGGCAAGGTGGGTCGGACCTTGACGGTGGAGCGCGTGAGGCAGCTGAACTCCCGCACCTACTTCTACGACATGCTCAAGGACAATCCCCAGCTCACGGCGATCTATCCCGGCATTGAGGACGAACTTTTGGTCGGTGCCACCGACCATCACATCCACGCCTACCCGGATTTCGTTCACCGGTCCCAGGACATGGTCGAGATCGCGATCGACGCCTCGCGTGCTCGGATGCGGGCGGTTGCGTTTAAGGACCACTGGCACCTCACCGCTGGTGCCGCATACCTGGTTCAGCGCCAGATCGATGACATGGTTAAGGAGGGTCGGCTGGAACATCGAGTGGAGGTTTACGGCGGACTCGGAATGAATCTGGGCATCAATCCGGAAGCTGTGGAGATGGGACTCAAATACCCCAACTTCAAGTGCATTTGGTTCCCAACCTTCAAGTCGTTCGGATGGGCTCGGTCGGCGGGGCTCGAGCCCGAAAAGACTGGCGGCTACGTGAGGCTAGTTGCTCCCTCTGGTGAGGTGTTGCCAGAGGTCCGAGAGGTGATGGCGATGGCTGCTGAGGCGGGCGTGGCCATCGCCCTCGGTCACACCGACTACGAGGAGTTGCTGCCTCTTTGCACGCTGGCCAAGGACTTGGGCCTGCGCACCGTGCTCGACCACCCACTTTTGGAGCTGAACAAGCTGCTGCTGGAGGAGATGGTGACGTTGGCGGGACTCGGCACCTACGTTGGGACCTACTGCCAGCCAATGATCCCTTCGCTCTACCAGCCAATACAAGACCCCATGGAGACGGTGGAGACGATTCGCCGTGTGGGGGCGGAGCGCTGTTTGGTCGGCTCGGACTTTGGCCAGGTTCTTCATGTCGACAGCATCGACGGGATACGGGTGTTCGTAAGAGCCCTGCTTGGGTTCGGAATTCCGGCCGACGACATCCGCACGATCCTGCGCGACAACCCGGCCCGCCTGCTTGGTCTGGACCCGATTGCCTGATGGCTCCGAGGGTGGACAAGCGGGCTAGTCTGGCGGACGCGGTCCGGTTGGTTCCGGACCGAGCCCACCTGGCTCTCTGCGGCTTCGCGATCAGTCGCAACGCCGTCAGTTTTGCCCACGAGCTAATCCGAGCCGGGCGGTCGCACCTGCGCCTCACCCAAGTGGTGGGAGGTCTGGAAACCGACTTGCTGGTGGCGGCCGGGCTGGTGGAGAGGCTCACCTACGGAGGCGGCTCGTTGGACCGCTTCGGGCCTTTGGCAGCGGTCAACCGCGCCGCCCTGGCGGGCCGCTTGGAACTGTTTGAGTACTCGGCTCTCGCGTTGTCGCTTCGTCTCCATGCCGGGGCCATGGGCCTGCCCTACTTGCCTACCCTCTCCATGTTGGGGTCTGATCTCCTGGAGCCTCTCCTGGCCTCTGGCGAGGTTAGGCTGGATAGGGACCCGTTCACCCACTCGCCATGTCTGCTGCTCGCACCGCTGCATCCGGATATTGCCGTGGTCCAGGTTGACCGCGCCGATCGAGCTGGTAACTGCACCATTGAGGGTCCTGTCTGGAGCATCCCAGAGACGGTGCGGGCGTCCCGCGCGGTGGTAGCGGTCTGCGAGGAGATGGTCGAGGTCGGTGACCTCGACCCAGCACGGGTCACCATCCCCGGGGAGTATGTGACCGCCGTGGCCCTAGGCCCTCGGGGAGCCCATCCCACCGCGATGTTCGGTCGGTATGACTACGACCGCAAGCACCTTGAGCTTTATGAGCAGGCGGCCTTGAGTGGAGAGGACGCCAACCGTGAGTACTTGGATCGCTGGGTGCTCGGGGTGCCTGACGAGCGGGCCTATCTGGCCTCGGTGGTGGGATGAGTATGAGCAGGCCTCTGCGGGCACCCCAGCTCGGCGCGTCGGCGGGGTCGTGGACACGCGGCGAGATGATGGCGGTGGCCGGTTCCCACCAGGTGCGCGCGGACGACGTGGTAGTGGTGGGCCTGGGGCTACCTCAGGTGGCCGCGCTCCTCGCCCGCCATACCCATGCTCCCGAGGTCTCACTGCTGCTGGAGGCGGGAATTTTTGGCACCGCTCCCCGGGAGCCGGCGATGGGAGTTGCAGATCCTCGGCTGTGGGCTGGCGCCAGCGCCTTCGGCTCCCTGCTCGAGATCTTGGGTGTGATGCTGCATGGGGGCCGGGTAAGCCTGGGAATGTTGGGCGCCCTGCAGGTGGACCAATGGGGCTCGATCAACACCACTCAGCTACCGTCCGACAGCGGGTCGGTGCGCCGTTTCAACGGCTCTGGAGGTGGCAATGACGTGGCCTCGCACGCGGGCCGCACTGTCATCGTGATGGCCCACCAGGCCCGCAAGTTTGTATCGGATCTGGACTTTGTGACCAGTCCCGGCCATCGCGTGGCGGGCGTTCGGCGTGGCCAACTGGGCCTGCGGGGGGAGGGGCCGTGTGCCATTGTCACCGACCGCGCCGTGATCAGCCTAGGGCCAGATGGCGCCGAGCTGACGGCCGTGCACCGGGGAGAAGACGCGGAGTTGGTTGTGCGGGACACGCCCATCCCGTTGTCTTTCCCGCCCGCGGGTACCGCCGTCACCGAGGCCCCGACGGAGCTCGAATTGGAGCTCATCCGCAACGAGCTGGACCCCCTGGGGTGGTACACGCGCTGATGGACGATTGAGGAGGCTTCCAAATTGATCATCGACACTGAATTCAACTCCGCGGCACAGATTCCGTCCGACATCTGCGTGGAGGCGGCGACTTTGGCCGAGCAGCGTGGCTTCGGTTGCATCTGGAAGGGCGAGTCCAACTCTCGAGACCCGATGGTTTTGCTCGCCGCCATGGCGATGGTCACGTCGAAGGTGCAACTGGGAACCGCGATCTATCACATCTACGGGCGCTCCCCGGTCAGCCTAGCCATCCAGGCTGCGACCCTCAACGAGCTTTCCCACGACCGCCTCATCCTCGGACTTGGTATCGCCAACCCCGTAATTGCCGGCTGGCATGGCGACACCTACGACCGGCCCCTGAGGCGGCTCCGGGAGTATGTGGAGGTTCTGCGGGCTGCCTACTCTGGAGAGAAGGTGCCTGATTTTGATGGCACCTACTACGCGACCCGGGGCAGCTTTCGGCTGGCCTTCACTCCTCCCGCTGCGCCCCTGCGAATCTGGATTGCGGGCCTAGGTCCGCAGATGGCCCGAATGGCCGGAAAGCTTTCGGACGGGATCATCATCAACTTAGCCAACCCCACCATGATCCGCCAAGTGGTGTCGGACTTCCGCGCTGGCGCGGTCGAGGCCGGCCGAGATCCGGACCAATTGGAGGTGGTGGCGAAGGTCCGGGTGGCACTGGCCGACGACCCCGCACAGGCTTACTGGACTCTCAAGAAGGTGCTGACCTTCTACTCGCTTCAGAACGGCTACTCCGACATGCTGGCCAAGATGGGCTGGGGCGAGATCGTGGCCAAGGTGCAGGCGGCCCACCGGGCTGACGGTTTCACCGCTGCTCGGCGCCTGATTCCCGACGAGATGGTGGATGACGTGCCCATGTACGCCGCCGGCGATTTGCAGCGCCTCCCCGCCAAGTTGGCAGAATACGCCGCCGCGGGGGCGACCCGATGCGTGGTCGCCTGCGTGCCGGTGGGGCAGGACTTGAGGGGGGAACTGCGAACCTTCCTGGACTCGGCGAAAATCCTTCATCAGACCGGCGTGGGCGCCGACTGAGGCGGGGAGCGACATGGACTTCAGCCTCAGCCCCGAGCAGATCGCGATCACCGCTGCGGTAGCTGACGTTTGCTCCGGCTTTCCCGGTGAGTACTGGCAGAAATTGGAAGCCACCGGGGATTATCCAGAGCGTTTCGTGCGCGCCTTGACCGAGCAGGGCTGGCTTTCAGTCCTGATCCCTCAGGAGTTCGGGGGCGTCGGCTTGGGGCTGATCGAGGCGGGTCTGGTGCTGGAGGAGATCCATCGCTCCGGTGGCAATGCCAATGCCTGTCATGCCCAGATGTACACCATGGGAACCCTGCTGCGCCACGGCAGCGAAGACCAGAAGCGACGCTATCTACCGCAGATTGCCGCCGGCGACCTGCGGCTCCAGGCCTTCGCGGTGACCGAGCCGGACGCCGGCAGCGACACCACGAGGATCCTGACCCGGGCTCGCCGCATTGGCGATGACTATCTCGTCAACGGGCGAAAGACGTACATCTCGCGAGTGGCGTACTCGGACCTCATGCTGCTGCTGGCCCGGACCACTCCCCTTGAGGAGGTTGGCCGCCCCACGGATGGCCTGTCAGTCTTCCTGGTCGACCTGCGGGAAGCCGGGTCCGCGGTCGAGACGTCACGGATCCCCGTGATGTTCAACCACCACACCTACCAGGTGGCCATCACGGATCTCCGCCTGCCCGCGTCAAGCCTGATAGGAGTAGCAGGAGAGGGCTTTCGTCACGTGCTCGACGGTTGGAACGCGGAACGGATCCTGATCGCCTCGGAGGCAATCGGCGACGGCCGCTTCTTCGTGGAGCGGGCCAGTGCCTATGCCTCCGCGCGCGTGGTGTTCGGCCGGCCCACGGGCGCCAATCAGGGAGTGCAATTCCCGCTTGCCCAGGCCCACGCCGCCGTGGAGGCGGCTAGCCTGATGCGGTTTAAGGCGGCGGCCCTATTCGACCAGCACCACGCCTGCGGCCCGGAGGCGAACATGGCCAAGCTGCTGGCATCGAGCGCGTCCTGGCAGGCCGCCAACGCGGCGATGACCGCGCTTGGAGGCAACGGCTTTGCCCGCGAGTACGACGTGGAGCGGAAATTCCGCGAGACCAAGCTGTTGGAGATCGCCCCTGTCAGCAACAACCTGGTCCTGGCGTACCTGGGCCAGCGGGTCTTGGGAATGCCGAGGTCATACTAGATGAGGAGGAGCTAGCGGTGGGGACGATTCGCACGGGCTGGCAGGGCCGCTTCTTCGAGGACTTTGAGGTGGGCGACATCTACCGCTGCCGTTACGGCCGCACCGTGACCGAGGCGGACAACATTCAATTCACCCTCCTCACCAACAACAGCAATCAGATCCACTTCAACAACGAGTACGGAAAGCGCACTCCGTGGGGTCGCTGTCTGGTCAACAGCGCACTCACCCTGGCCATCGTCGCTGGCATGAGCGTTTCCGACGTATCGGAGAACGGCTTCGCCCTGGGGTGGGATGAAATTCAACTGCCCAGTCCGCTCTTTGCCGGGGATACCCTGTACTCAGAGAGTGAGGTCCTCGAGGCGCGGGCGTCCCGCAGCCGGCCCGGCCAGGGAGTCGTGAAGGTCGAGACCCGGGGCTACAACCAGGACGGGCAACTGGTGATCCGATACCGGCGCAGCGTGATGGTGTGGATTCGGGCGGCAGCCCCCTCCCTTGGCATCTTCCCCGCGGTCGACGGTGGACCCGTGTCGTGAGCGGTCCGCTGGAGGGCCTGCGCGTGGTGGCTCTGGAACAGGCTGTTGCCATGCCCTTCTGCTCTTTCATCCTGGCGGAGCTGGGGGCCGATGTCATCAAGATCGAGCGCACCGGGCTCGGCGATGTGGTCCGTGGGTGGGACGGAGTAGTGGACGGAATCTCGGCCGGCTTCGTGGCCGTGAACGCGGGAAAACGGGACCTCGCGGTGGACCTTAGCCAGCCCGAAGGCCGAACCATCGTCCGGCGGCTCGGCGAGGCGGCTGACGTCTTCCTGGAGAACTTCGCTCCTGGAGTGGCCGACCGGCTCGGGCTCGGGGAGGCCGAATTGAGGGCCGCCAACCCCCATCTGGTATATGCCAGCATTTCGGGCTACGGTCACCGTGGCCCTTACCGTGACGTCAAGGCGTATGACCTGCTCATCCAGGGCGAGGCCGGCATCTTGCTCAGCCAGGGGACCGAGGCGGCACCGGCTAAGGTGGGCCTTCCGATAACCGACTTGATCGGTGGCACGACCGCGGTGATTGGGGTGCTGGCGGCCCTGATGCAACGGCAGCAGGGTGGCCGGGGCGCCTACTTAGACGTATCCCTGCTGGAGGCCACCGTGTCGTGGCTGATCTACTTCCCCCAGCGCTTCTGGCACACCGGCGAGGAGCCGCCCCGGAGCGGCCTGCGCCACCAGTACCTGTGCCCTTACGGCCCCTATCTGGCGGGGGACGGCCAGTACGTCAATCTGGTGGTTGCCTCTGATCGCGACTGGGAGCGCTTCTGCAGACTTGTTGTGCATCGATTGGAGTGGATTAGCGCGCCGGACTTCGCCTCAGTCTTGTCCCGCAGTCAGCATCGAGGCGAACTTGACCAGTTGCTGGAGCCGGTGATGGCATCTGAGCCCAGCCCGGTGTGGTTTTCCCGCCTGCGCGCTGCTCAGCTCGCCCATGGTGAGGTCCGCGGCATGGCGGATGTCGTCAGCCACCCTCAACTGCAGGACGCCAACCTGTTCGTGGCCGCGACCTCCCCGGTTGGGGAGGTCCCCCTGGTGCGGTTCCCCCTCGCCGAGCCAGACCGGCCTCGGCGCCTACCGGGGCTGGGCGAGGACACCGAGGCTGTGCTTACCGACCTTGGGTATTCCCGCGATGAGATCCGTGATATGAGGGCTGCCGGGGTAGTCCAGTGAGGGGGCGATGGCCGGCCCGCTCGGCGTTGGCGGAATCTGCCAGCATCGCCGCCTCAGAAAGGAGGTCTGTGAGTGGCTATGGGGCGATGAGAAGTCTGTCTGCGTGGGAGCGAGGGTCATGAGACTGTGGCCACCATCGGGCCGACCCACGCGCTCATGGATGTTTGTACCCGGAAATAAGGAGCGTTTCTTGGTGAAGGCGGCCACGTCTGACGTGGACTGCGTGTTTTTGGACCTAGAAGATGGAGTGCCAGTGGCCGAGAAAGCCGCAGCGCGGGAGATGGTGGCCAACTCCCTGGGCGCTAGGTTGCAAGGACCACTCCGGTTCGTCCGCATCAACTCGATGGACTCGCCTTGGTGGGAAGAAGACCTGGATGCAGTGGTTGGGTCGCAGATAGAAGGGATTTGCGTACCCAAGGTCCAGAGCCCGCGTGAGATCGTGATTCTGGCGGAGAGCCTGCGCAGGCGGGAATCGGCTCACTCTTTGCCCTTGGATGAGGTGCGGATCGTAGCCGCGATCGAGAGTGCTGCAGGTTTGGTGAATGCGACCGCGATCGCGGCCGCGAGCCCGAGGTTGGTGGGTCTGATGTTCGGAGCTGAGGACTATGCACTCGATCTCGGGCTCGGAACCAACCGGGAGGGCGAGGCCAGGGAGCTTCTCTACCACCGGTCCGCCATGGTAGCTGCAGCTGCTGCGGCAAGGGTACTCTCTATTGATGGCGTGTTCCCCAACCTGGACGATCCCGAGGGGCTGTCCCAGGATGTGCTCCAAGCTCGCCGCCTAGGCTTCAGGGGCAAGTCTACGTTCAACCCTCGCCAGGTAGAGGAGATCAACCGAGTGTTCTCCTCTACCTCGGACGAGTTGGCGTACGCTAAGCTCGTCGTGAAGGCATTCGAGGATGCCCAGGCCCGCGGGGACGGGTCGGTGGCGATTGGTGGCCAGCTGGTGGATCTACCCATTGTCATGAGGGCTAGGCGCTTGTTGGAGGTCGCTGGAGGATCTTTTGGCGGTGAGTGATGAACTGGCCAATGTCAACGGAGGGTTCGCTGCCCGGGCGCCTTCGGAAGGCGTTTCTCAGCTCTTGATCATGACGCTCCAATGCGCTGAGTTCAGCCTGGGGTGAGGAAGTCTGGCGTGGACGCCCCCAAGGTAAGACGCCTGTCGGCCCCTGAGGCCGGGAATTCAACTGCGTCACGGGCCATAGAAGTGCTGTTGGTGTTCGACGAAGTGGCTTCTCCAGTGTCTGCGACCGAGGTCGCCCGGCGGCTCGGCATGTCGCGTGCAACCACCTACCGCTACCTTCAAAGCCTCAGGTCCACGGGCCTTGTAGAGGAAGACGAAGAAAGAGGAGGATTTCGGCTTGGGCCGCGCATTCTGGTTCTCGCCAAGGCAGCCCGCCGCGGAGAGGGTCTGGTGGAAGCAGCCCAGCCAGTAATGGGCCAACTCGCCCAGAAGACCGGGGAAGCTGTGCTGCTGACCCGCCGGGCGGGTCAGCAGGTAGTCTGTCTAGAGCGGCGGGAAAGCTCTTTCCCACTACGGATCTCGTTCGAGCGTGGGCACGTGATGCCCCTGCAAGCGGGTGCATCGGCAAAGGTCCTACTCGCCTGGCTCAATTCAGAGGAATTGGAGACGGTCCTGGCGGGACTACGTCTTTATCGGATTACGGCCAACACGATCACCGACCCTGCTGTACTTAGAGCGGATCTGGCGAAGAGTCGTGAGCGGGGGTGGGCGCTCAGTCGGGGAGAGGTCGATGATGGAGTGGTGGGGGTGGCTGCCCCGATCTGGAGGGATGACCACCGCGTGGTGGCTGGTCTCAGCCTAGTGGCGCCCGCCTACAGGGTCAGTGAGGACAGGCTTGATGAGCTTGCCGCCCTAGTGGTCGATGGCGCCCGGTCGGTGAGCGAGCGCCTAGCGACTCTCGATGCCTAGGCGCAATACCCGTAACTTAGTACCGGCACACAGTATACCGTGGGTGTGCCACGAGCGGGACAGAAGAAGCCTTAGGGCGGCCGGTGGTTACGGGACCGCATGGCCAGGGGGGTGTTGACAGCCTCCGATCCCCAAGAGCTGGTGGAGCAGGTGCTGGCGAACTGCGGACGGCGAGAGCTGCGATGTCGGCTGGTGCCCGCGCCCACGGTGGCCTACTACGCGCTGGCCATGACCCTGTTCAGAGAGGCGGTATACGAGGGAAGTGCGCACGACACTGGTTATCCCAATCTCGGTAGCCATCTCCAAAGCCTGGGCACGGCTGGGAGCGGAGCCGCTGGCAGCGCGCTTTCAGGCCCGGTGCATTCCCCTGGCCGAACTAGATACTCGTTGTGTGTTCTACCAGGGTTGGCGGGTGGTATCCATGGACGGGACCACGCTGGACACCGCTGGTACCGCGAGCAATCTGGCAGCATTCGGGCGTCCCGGAGCGGCTCGGGCATGCTCATCCTCGCGGATCTGGGTTTCACAGCCCATCCCCTGTTTCCCACTATGGCAGGGGCCGGGACCGGCTCTGCGGACGGTGTAAGAGGGATACTATGTTCCGAGTGTTGGAGGGGAATCCAGATGGCTCGTTTCGCTCCGCCGTGGCGGCGTCATCAGACAAGCGCACAAGCGCAGCCGGCGGAACGAACCGCCCGTGCGGATCATTAAGCAGACCGTGAAGGATCCTGGTCGACCGCAAGCGGAGGCGATCACCTACCGCCTAGCGGCCACCATCCTCGCCCCACAGCTGGCGTCGGCCCCAGTGCTCACAGCGTTGGGCGCAGAGCGCCGGGAGTTCGAATCAGCCTTGGACGAGCTCCAGACCCGCCGGCGTGGACCGCGCGTAGTCTTGCGTCCCACAATCGTCGATGCAGTCAACCAAGAGGGCTGGGGCATGTTCTGCGTCCACTACGCCATCCGCGCCCTGCTGTGTCAGGCCGCGCACGAGAGCGGAGTCGATACGACCGGGTTGGTTCACCAGGACTAGGCGTGTCGCCCGGCGCAGCATCCTCCGGGCAGGCGGCCCGCTCGGACTGGCTGCCGAAGGCTTCCACGCCACCACGGAAATCTCGCAAGAGCTGCTGCCTCAAAGGTGGCTCCGGTACCAATCCTCGAGTCGCGCGCCGCAAGACGTCCAACTCAGGCGTCAGGCGCCCCGAAACGCGCCTTTGGCCCCGACGCACCTTGCCAAGCATCCAGGCTGTCCGGATCTGACCGGTGAGGTAGACAATGGAGCTGATGGCGGTCCAGAATGCCTAGAATGCGGCTGGATGGCGACCGGGTCCGCAAGGGGTCAGCGTGGACAGTGGCGGTACTTGGTCCTGGCGCAATAGGGGGGCTCCTGGCCGGTCTGCTGGCTCGTGATGGCCACCGCGTCATCTGCATAGCGCGCTCATCGACTGCGGACGCGCTTCGGTGTCAGGGACTGTCTGTACGCAGCGGGCGATTTGGCGACTTCCGCGTACCCGTGGAAGTTCAGACAGAACTACGGGATTCAGTCGACGCCTGCCTCGTCACGGTCAAGGCGACCCAAGTGGAAGAAGCTCTTGAGCGCGTTCCCGTAGGCTCCCTCGGACGATCCTTGGTTGTCCCCTTTCTCAATGGAATAGACCACATAGACCTGCTGCGTCGGACCTATCCCTTAGCGACTGTGGTGGCCGCCACGATCCGGGTGGAGGTGGCCAGGGAGTCCGGCCTGATCCGCCACACCAGCCCGTTCGCATTGGTCGAAATAGCCAGGCGGGTCACCGGCCCAGACCGGGCTGGGCAGTTCGCTGCTGAACTGAGCGCGGCCGGACTGGACGTGCATCTCCGCGGCGATGAGGCAGCGATGCTATGGGACAAGTTGGCCTTCCTGGCTCCACTGGCCCTGTTGACGACCCACGACCGGGGCAACGTGGGTGCCATCAGGACTCGGCGCCGAGAAGATACCCTGGCTGTGATCTCGGAGGTTGCGGCTGTCGCGAGGGCGGAGGGTGCGGCTGTCGACGCCGAAGCCGTGCTTAGTCTGTTGGACTCGGTCCCCGAGGCGATGCAGTCGTCGATGCAGCGAGATCAGGCAGCCGGTCTGCCGCTGGAGCTCGACGCCATTGGCGGCGCAGTCCTTCGGCGCGCCGCCCGGGCGGGGATCCACATGCCCGTCACGGGACGGATCGTCCAAGAACTCCGTGACAGAACGTTGGGTTTGGACCGGTGAGCATTGAGAGAGGGAAGACTGGGAAGCAATTTGCTCACCCAAGTCGGCAGCGACTTCCGGACCGGATCGGCTCTCACTCCTTGCTGCCCTGTGCGCCACTGATGCCATGCGATCCCTCGGGAGCCATACGACCTGGGTCCTTGCCCTGGGCGACCCAGCTGGTGGTGGACCCAAAACCCCTGCAAACTAACGATAAGCTTGCAGGGTGGGAGCTTGAGGGGATGGAAGTTTGTGGCCCGTGTGTTGTGACCCCCGGAATCGGCTGCGAAGCCTCGTTCGGAACCCCCCTGGTATCCCCTTCTCCCGGGGATGTCGAGTTCCTGTCGGCGGACATGCGATTTCAGGTCTATTGACGTAGCGAGGGCCGGATTCAGCGGAGCGAGTTCGGATCGGCCTTCCGCTTGGGATAAGTCAAGCGCCAATGTGCGATGTGTCATGCAAGGTTCGTGGAACGCCTAGCGGTCTCGTCGAGATCAGGCCCACCCGATCGAGGCCATAGTCGGTTGCATCAGCTCTGGTGCTATGTCAACAGGTCTGGATTCTGACCAGGGACGGCCACGATGAGTCGGCGGCCGCGCCTGGTTCCTACGGTCCGCAAAGCCGGAGTGCCGACCCGGGACGGTGTCGCGGTTCGTCAGTCCGGGGCTGGCTCGCATTGCAGTTGGAGCTGGGCGGCTGTCCGAGTGGTGACGCTGCCGCGGTACTTTTGCAGGTTCATCGCGGTCACGGCGAACACCAGCAGAATCGCGCCAAACAACTCGGCCGGCCGCAGCGGGGCGCTGAAGCCATACGGGGCCGGGAGCGAGAAGATCAGGAATAAGGCGGCGGGGTACCCCAGCTCCGCCAGGGTGGAGATCGAGGCCGGAGTGTGGCTCAGAGCTCGGTAGTAGAGCAGCATCGCCAGCGTCCCGGGGATCAGCGCGATCCCCAGGAAGGCGGGCAGCTCCGAGAGCGAGTAGCCGGACAGTTCTGCCAGGCCATTGTTGGTCGTGACCATTAGCACCAAGAGGATGGGTAGAGCCAGTGCGAACCGCATGGTTGCTGTGGTCGCGAAGGAGACATCACTGAGCGCCATCCGTCCGAAGACTGTACCCGCCGCCCAGAGTGCGATCGCTGCTAACACGAAGATCGCAGCCAGTAGCTCACCGCTGGGGGCACCAGGCACCTCGGCGGTGACGATGAGGTAGGCGCCGCCCAGGGCAACCACCGCGAGCGGCCAGAACGACCGTGCACGCCGCTCTTTTAGGATCAGCCAGGAGAGAGTGAGCCCAAACACTGGCTCAAGCAGATAGAGGAGATATACCTCCGACTGCGCCCCGCGCGAGGTCGCGTAGCTCAGGGAGCGGGTGAAGAGGACCGTGGCGAAGGCCTGAGGCCCCGCGGCGATGATGAAGAGAGCTAGCCAGGTCTTCCAGGACGCCGACCGTACCTCACGCACAACGGTCCGCGCCACGGGAAGCAGGCAGAGTGTGATCAGCACGTCTTCCAACAGCACGATCTGGCTGGAAGTGAGCCCATCCTTGACCAGGGCCGGGCGGAAGTAGGCATCTGCGGCCCAGAGCGCGGCCGCCAGAGTGATGAACAGCGCTGAGCATCGTTCGACCACACCAGTCCCCCTGGTTGGCATAGGATCTTGCGCCACGATGCCTACAGCGTACTTGGCGCATCCTTGCCGCGCCATTTCAGGAACAGGACTGGGCCGGCCGAACCGGATACGCGCTATCTGGACCGAGGGGTGGTGACCCGGATCGCCCGCCAACTCGAAGTCGGCCACGTTGACCACTGGAGGTGGTGATTGGCTGTCAGTGAGGCAGTTCCACGAGGAGGGGGGCGAGCCTGTGTGCATTGTGGTGCTCGTGTGAACCGCCGACGTCCGTCAGCGTCCGCATGGAGCTCACGAGTGGCCGCCATTGACTGCCTCTGACGGACCCCGGCTGCCGGCGTTGTGGTCAAAACCGTGGTCAAGGCCCCGCTCCCGGAGCGCCTGAGGCCCGCGAGCGGCGGGGCCGATAGTGGAGTAGTCCTACGGTCATGATGACCGTGGTAATGTTCCGTGCCCGCCCGGCGGAGGCATCTCGGTCAGAACTTCCTACAACCGGCTTGGGCTGAACACTTCGTCGAGTCCGCCGACCTCCACCCAGGGGACCTTGTCATTGAGGTAGGTGCTGGCTCTGGCTCAGTCACCTTCGCTCTAGCGCGCCACCGGGTGGATGTGATCGCACTCGAGTTGGACTCGATATGGGCCGAGAGGCTGAAGGGTGTAGCACGTAGTGTTGGAGGCAGCCGAATCCGCGTAGTTCGTGCCGATGCCCTGTCATTCCCTCTTCCCACGCGGCCGTTCAGGGTGGTCGGCAACCTGCCGTTCGTGTGAACGGACAGTAGGAAGTCTCGGTGGGCGTCTTCTGGCAGACCCTAGGATCCCATTGCAGCGAGCAGACCTGATTGTTCAGTGGGAGGTCGCCCGGAAGAGCGCAGCCATACGGCCCGACACGCCGTTAGGCACGACGTAGGCCCCTTGGTGGGACTTCGAGTTGGGCGATCGGATTCCGTCCATCGCCTTCCGGCCGGTACCGATAGTCGAGGCGTGCCACCTCCTCGTTAGGCGGCGTGTTCCACCGCTACTCCCGCTGGCGATGGACGCCGCCTATGGCTACTTCGTCCGAACCTGGTGGACGAGGCGGCGAGGTTGAGACCGGCGGCCTGGGCTCGATGGACGCCGCCAGCCTCAAGTTTCGTGTTCGTTCTCCCCTGCCTCCTCGGCGGGTGGAGCCGCGGAGCCCTCCTTGTCGTTCTCATGTCGGGACAGAAACTCGTGAATCTCCTCTGCCCGGCGCTCGCGTAGCTCGGACAGGGTTTCCGAGTAGATCCGGACGCCGTCTCGCTCCGTCCATTTCGACAGGGTGCTCTTGATGTCTTCGAGAGCACGTACGGCGTCGTCCGCGCCCTTACCGGCGACGCGCATGAGGCCAAAGAACGCCTCTGCGTCGAGTACGTACTCATCCGCGTACGGGCTATTGGCAGGCAGGTCGCCCGAATAGGAAATGGAGACGGAATGTCTCTTGACGGCCGTGGTGTTATCGCCGAACACGGTTGTGGATTGGGCCCAGAGACAACTGAGTTGCTGCCCAGGGGCTAGTAAGGGAAGCCCAGATTCGAAGGCAGCCCAGTGAGCATTTGGAAAGGATGCTGCTGGCCCGCTGATCTCTGAGAGTGGCGGCTCGAAGCGGAACCTGACGTTGCGAGCGGCAGTCTTTCCCACATTGGCGATCACGAAGTCGATAATCGTGTGGGCAGTCGAATTGGGATGGATGTACGCGATCACGTATGGGCGCGTCTGAGCGATCCTGGCCTCCCGCATCTCCGCAAGCTGACTCCATGCGAAGAGTGCAGCGACGGCAAGGATAGCTCCCTCCAACAGGGTAGCCCACGCCGTCACGTCTGCTGGTGCCACTCGCGCGATCACGCCCAGGACGACGAAGATGACGGTGAGGGCGATGGCGATCGCTACGCGCCTGCGAGACCACATGCGGCTAGCCGCCTAACGCGGCCGACAGCGACAGGCTTCGTCCTCGGCCCAGGGGGACCCGACCGACAGTCTTCGGAACGCAGCTGGGGGTCGATGGGTACTGCACGCTCTAGTACGGAGATGCGCGGTCCTGCGTGGGGATCGGTAGGCCGACACTAGCGGGGAATCCCCCAGCCCGGCCGAGCCGTAAGTGTCGCGAGTGCTTCCTGCAGCTCCGCGCGAGCGAGGTGCCGAATCTCTGACACTGTCGCAGGAAAGCTGCTGGCGTTACGGCGGACATAGAACTCGACCGGCTCATTCTGCTCGACCTGGATGCCATAGGGTCCCTCGGTCCCAGGCGCGACATGCATGAGGAGTAGGCTCTGACCCCGGAACTGGGCACGCCGGATCGCGAAGTCAGGATTGGGATGAACGATGGCCCTGGTCAGGTTATTTAGGCTGACCTCTGCCGTCTCGACTGTGTCGGCGTCGAGGCCCATCGGAGCCCCATTGTCGGCGACTCCGATGAGGATGGTACCTCCGCTCCCGTTGGCGAAGGCGGCGACCGTCTTGAAGAGGTTTCGCTTGGAGCGGCGGTCCGTAGGTATCCGCTCCTTGAACTCCACGGTGGAACACTCTCCGGCAGTGATCAAGGCTTCCAGGTCAAACTCAGGGTCCCTCGGGACCTCGATCGTGACCCCGGTCTTAGCCAGGTCACCCTTGAACCCGATTCGATCTCCGATCGCTCGGTAGTCCAGCCAACGAGTGCCGCGACTGAGGTACAGCCACGCATCGTCGGGAAGGCCATGGGGAAGAGGCAGCCGAACCCTTCCGGTCTTGCCGACCGCCTTGGACGCTCGGTACGTAGCTCCGTTCACCTCCACCTTGCACCCTTCGGCAGCGGCTCCGTCGACCATCACATCGAGACGAGTGGGCGTGATGGTCGCCTTGCGTATTCTGGCATCGTTCTGCAGGATGCGCAGTGTGAAGTTGGTTGGCATTGACCACGCAGTGGCCATGGTCGAGTAGTCGCCGTGGAAGAAGGCTCTGAACGCAGATGAGAACATCGGGAAGCACGGTGACTCGTCGGACACTAGGATGCTGTCGGGACCCCTCCAGTTACTGCCTCCCGGTTCACTCAAGTTGTAATCAACGGTCGGCCACTCGAGTGGCATGGGTTCGTACTGGACCCTGCTTGCCCGCCGCGTCCAGTTGACTTGGGGGTTGAAGGCGGGGATATGTAGGAACAACTGGCCAAACTGCGCGGTAGACGCGGTCTCGGCGAGGAGTCCACCCATGACTTCCGGTGATATCTTCAGCGCTAGGAGTACCACGTGCTCGTAGGACCATGTAACAGGTGCCCAACGGGGAGGTCTTGGCCCGATAACGGCTTCAAAGTACTTGAGAGACCACCCGTTACCCTCTGACGCAGCGACGGCGCGCGTCCAAACTGGGTGAGCCGATCCTTGCACCAAGAGCCGCAGATCGGGCAGAGATGTGTTGCCGTGCTCCATCTACTGACTTCTCCTTGATGGTTACATGAAGTCGTGGATTGTGAGTTCGACGTCGTCGCTCGGTTCGAGCACGGGCAATGGCGGGAAGGGAACGTACTCGGAGCCAGCGACGATCTCCGCATTCCTGAAGGCCAGCCGGTCGACAAGCGCAGCGTGATCTTGCGTGATGGCCTCCGGCCAGCCATAGGCCCTGACCACGGCCTGGTCGAGCCGCAGATGAAGCGCCGATAGGTCGCGGTGCCCTCCAGCATCCATGGTGTTGTAAAGCTGTGTCAGGCCGACGCCTGCCTCTCGGCAGAGCTTGGAGCGGAGGGTCGCGAGGTCCGCTCCTAGGGCTGCGACGGCATCCCGGTCGGACGCAGTCACTGGGTATGGCCACGGGAACGTCGAGAAGACTGTGGTCGGGGTGTACCGTAGGCGGTCTTCTAGGGTGGATGACCATCTTCGCGCCCAGGCAAGATGGGCCGCAGAACTGAGCAGGCCGAAGCTGAAGTCGTCTTCGAAGGCGAAGACGTTAGTGAGATTACTGGGGCACCACGTGGGGTCGCACCAAGTGAGGAAAAGTCGCTTCCCCGTGGCTGTCCCTGCCAAGTACCGCTTGAGACCAGCCAGAGCCCGGCGCATCTCACCCCGGGGCCGTCCAAAGACCCACCAGTTGGTCTTGAAGCGCGTGTCTCGGTTTAGTAGGCGCTCCGGCTTCACCCGGACCTCCACGATCTCGAGAGCTCGGGGGAACTTGGCCGCCTCCTCGAGAGGCATGAACGCGAAGTCGATGATCGATCGCCCCGGACGCTGGGATGGGTTGTTCGCAATGTCGTCCCCGATCAGGTACGGCCTAACCACTCTGTCGTACGCGGCACGGCCATCCGCGAGGATCGCTTGAGCGAGTTCACTTGTTAGGACGAAACCGTCCCCGACAGGGATGGGCCCTTGGAATGCGCGTCCCAGGTTGGCCGCCAAGCGCTGTGGCCGCGGCGTCTGATCCATCGGACGCAGCGACGTGTCGATTCCGCCAGGCACCGGCTTGTCGTCGAGCATGAACGCCTCCGGCGACGTCTCAGGCTCTTTGACCCAATTCACGATGCTCACATGCACACTGGCATCGCCCGGCCATACTTCGGAGGAGAATGCTGAGGTGATTACTCCCCCGTGCTTCACCACGTAGTCGAGACTGGCCCCGCGAGCCCGGTTCTGCGAGATGGAGTTCGTCCCGACCAAGCCTGCCCGCCCGCCGGGCGGCAGGTGATCGGCCGCTTTGCGGAACCAGTAGACGCAGAGGTCTTTCACTCCGCATCCAAATGTCTTCTGAAGCCAGGTGAGGTAATCGTCGCCAAGGGCCGCCCGTAGATGCTGGGCTCCGTTGAACGGGGGGTTGCCGATGATAACGTCTACTTCAGGCCACTCCAGCACCAGTGCGTCGCCAGCCCGTATCCCGGATAGGTCGACTAACGGGAGGACAGGCTCCACCAACCCGTACTGGTCGGTGACCAGCTTGTGCCCCATCCAGAGGGTGAGCCTCGCGATGAGGACCGCGAACTCATCAATCTCGACCCCGTGGATGTTGGAGATGGGGAATGACGGGAGATTCGCAGGAGGTGCCACCCCGGCGGCTGTAGCCAGGTCCTTGATGCGCTGCTTGGCCATCTGCTCCAAGCCTCTGATCTCTCGGTAGGCGACATAGAGGAAGTTCCCACAGCCACACGCTGGGTCGAGAACCCGCAGTTTGCAGAGGTCTCCCAGGGCTTCGGTCACGCCCGAGATCGAGGTCACGCCGGTGATGCGCGCGGCCCACGGCTCGACGATCGTGGGCCGGACGATTCGCATGATGTCCGCCTCAAAGGTGTAGTGGGCTCCCAACTCCCACCGCCTATCCCTTCCGAGGCAGTCTTCCATGAGAGCCCCGAAGATGGTGGGATCGACATCTCGCCAGTCGAAGGCCGCCACTTCAGCCAAGATGGACAGCTCCGTCGGCTCAAGGTGGATACGCGCCGGCTCCGCAAACAGTCCGCCGTTCACGTACGGCGCTCCTGTGTAGAGCCCGCCTCTGGGGCCTTGCTGATCAGTGGCCAGGTTGAGCACGGTGAAGAGGTGCCCCAGTTCTGCGGCTGACGATCGTGTGGGGTCGGCCATCAATGCCGCCACTATCTGAGAGAACGGCTCATGGGGTAGAAGATCGAGGCCCTCAGCGAACAGGCACCAGACAGCTTGGAGCAAGAACCGTCGGATGACAGACGGGCCGGCGGCGTGCCGGTCGCTCAGGGCGACGTTGAGGTCCGCGACCTTCTCGGCCGCCCCCGTGGTGAGGTGGCGACGATGAGCGAGGAAGAGTGGCTGTTGCCCCGCCAGGAAGAGGAGGGCTTCGTACCGGTCCGCCAGCTCGTCCAGGTTGAAGCTGTCCCGGGGCGCGGAGGGGAACTTGCCGGGCTCCCACACCTCGAACCGCTGGAAGGCGCATAGCACCACATACGGCGTGGCGGGGCGACCCTGAGAGGGGTCGTCGGAGTGATGCCAGTATCGCAGAGCTTGGTCACGATGAGCCTCCAGCCGAGAGGCTTGGCCTGGCGCCTTCATCTCGATGATCGCGACCCCCGGATAGAGCAGATCCACAATCCCTCCGTCCGTTTGGGGGTCCTCGAGGAGGGCTCCTGCCTCGCGCCGGTCCTGTCCGTAGGCTGCGAAGAGTTCGTTAAGGAAGGTCTGGGCCTCCGCTCTCTCCGTACCCTTGTACTTTCCCCAGGCTCGGGCGAACTTCGTCAGGTGCGACTGGATCTGTTCCCCCGATAGGCTCGGCAAGGTTCTACCTACTCGAACGGCAGGGCGTCGACGTAGAGGTAGACGTCCTGGTGGAGCCTCCGCCGGACGCCTTCCAGATCCCGCTTGGCCTTGGTCAGACCGACGAGTGCCTGCCGGTCTGGTGCCGACTCCCGCTGGACGGCCATTAGAGCCCGGTCCACACGGGTGACCGCCGCCTCGATCATGAGCATGGTCTCGCCGACCTCTTGGAGGGCCCGCTCGTGGGCAGCTCTTTCTGGGTCGACCGGCTTTGGCATCTCCACAGTGGGGAGTCTACCTGTGCCGCTCAGGGTGCGGGAGTGCGATGGTGAAGCTGAGCAGGTCACGCGCAGGATCGCGTTGCTGGCCTTGCCACCGCGATTCATGATGGCAATCGCCTCCGTGGCGGGCAGGGTCACCAGCTCCACCTTGCGGGGCTTGGCGTCCTGCAGGACTTCGTCCCTCACCCCCAAGGCACCCTGGGGTCCTGTTCCCACGACCAGCCGGCGGCAGCTTCACGGGATGTGGTCCTTGATCTCGAAAGGGGTATGGTCGCAGGCGGCCCGGTACTCCTTTGGGGCCTTCTTCTTGAGCTCTCGAATCTCGCCTCGGTCGATGACCAAGTCGAAGTCATAGGTTACCCCGTCGATCCGCAGGGAGTCGAAGGAGAAACTCTCGAATTGCACCGGGGCTTGTGGGAACCGTCTGACGTTCCCGAAATGGGACGGGGATGGCTTCCAGATAGGGCGATGATGGCCCCGGCCTCGTCTGACGGGGACTGGATGTGACCCAGTGATAACGATCAGTCGCCTACGGTGTCGACCGGGCCCCGCAGCTGGTCCATGATCTCGTCGGTGGAGGCGTTGAGGTGGAGGTACCCCACTAGCGGCTCCTCATCGGAGCCCACTCTGGTGAGGACCAAACCGGTACCTTCTGGATCTGTGGTGACATCGAACTGATCGCCGGGCTTGGGGGTGATGCCGGAGATCGAGTCGCCGGGAATAACCAGGTCGCCGTTGTCGCTAACAGTTATTCGCATCGGCGCAGATTAGATCAGCCGCGGGGAAATTGAAAGAGGTTCGGGCCGACTTCTTGGGGAACGTCGAGGCACCGCTCGGAAGTCGCTCGGACTCTGTCGTGATATCGCACAGTTATCGCTCTCCTTTGACACTAGCAAATCTGGTCCGCACCAGCTAAGCTGTAGCAGTCGTGAGGCCGAAGCTAGATCGCGAGAGCCCTCTGCCGCTGTACCAGCAGCTGGCAGATCTCCTGCGCGCGGACATCGAGGAAGGGAGACTGCCGGCGGGGGTCGCGTTCCCATCGGAGCGCAAGCTCATGTCCCGCTACCAGGTGACCAGGACGACGGTGCGGAGTGCCATCGGGGTCCTGAAGCAGGAGGGGATGGTGGTCGCAGAGCACGGGGCGGGCAGCTTCGTGCGGGACCCCAAGGCGGAC
>DATKSR010000110.1:0-6194 GCA_035531555.1 Candidatus Dormiibacterota bacterium | reverse complement strand
CACAAGTGCCGGTAGGGGAACTCCTCAGCCGCTGGCTGCGCCCGCCGACCATGCCAGCTCTAAACCGAAGGCGACTCGAGCTAACGCCGCGTCCTGACCGAGTCGGCCAACTACTTGGATGCCTACCGGGAGGCCAGCAGTCGGCACTGGCAAGCTAAATACGGGCTGACCTGTGTAGTTGAACGGACGACTGAAGCGCGCTAGCGGCTCTACGTTCAAGTTCTCTGCGATCACAGGGGCTATCGACGCCGTCGTGGGAAGAAGTATTGCGTCGAACCCCTCCATGGCTTGAGTCACCTCGGATTGAATCGTCTCTCGGCACTGCAGAGCTTCAACGTAGTCAGCTCCAGTGACCTCCAACGCTAGCCGTAGCCGGTCTAACACGTCTCTTCCATACAGCTCTGGGCAGGAAGTGATCCATTGACGACGGTATGCGCCTGCCTCTGCGTATAGCACGTCCAAGGAATACTTTGACAGCCTCGATAGTGAAGGAAACGGTACGCGCGGGACGTGGGACGCCAACTTTTCCCACGCGGGGCCGACCGTGTCGTCTAAGCCGTCTACCCATCCAGCGGGAACCGCGAGCCGTGGCTCCGTTATAGGTACCAACTCGTTTGAGACCCATCCGACTTGCCGCTCCATCATCTCTACCCCCCGTGTGGCAGTAGAAACATCAGGGGCTAACGAGCCAATTGTATCGAGTGAGAAGCTTAGTGGTAATACGCCAGTCATTTCGACGGTGCCGAAGGTGGGCTTAAAGCCCACCACTCCGCAGAGCGCGGCAGGGACCCTTACCGAACCACCGGTGTCGGTACCGATGGCCCAGTCGCACAAGCCAGCCGCAACTGCCGCAGCCGACCCACCTGACGATCCTCCCGAAATCCTTCTCTCATCGCGAGGGTTGCGGACGGTCCCATAGTGCGGGTTGATGGTAGTCAGGCCAAACGCCCACTCGTGCATGTTGGTTTTTCCGATAATGAGGCATCCGCACTCGCGTATCGCGGATACGAGCGGTGCATCGTGAGTCTTCGGCTGCATGGGAAGGATAACACCACCACCAGAAGTTGGTGTTCCCCGAACGTCTATCAGATCCTTGACTGCGACCACCTCGCCGTCGCCATCCTCGTCGGTCAAGGTGATAAAGACATTAAGACGCCCTAACTCGGCACTGCGAGTGCGATAGTAGTCGATTTTCATAGTGACAAGTATAGCTCGCGCAATAGTGGGCGCCCTGCACTCACTGACCCGAGTTCAACAGTCATGAGTGCGGTGAGGGGCTACGACCCCAGCAGCCGAAGCGACCCGGTGGGACCTCGCGCAGCCCAGCGGCTTTCGTTCGCGATGTTCTTCTCTCCTACAATGCCCAGCGCTAGCGCCGCCAGGTTGCGCAGACTCGCCATCGCGTGGGGCGACTTCTCCGTGCGGACCCGGGAGTGATCCTCCCCCATGGTGATTTCCCTCACCACTCGGGACAATTCCTGACCAACTCTCGCTAACAGTAAGGACATGGGGATCACCAGCCGGCCGCTTGCCGGATGCGTAGGGCTGCCGCCCCGGGGTCAGCAGCGGTGCAGATGGCCGACACCACGGCGAGTCCGGCGGCCCCGGAGGTCGTGACGGCGGCGGCGTTGGTATCGTCGATCCCGCCAATGGCGACGCAGGGCAGTGCGGCGACGGCGCAGACGGATTGCAGCCCGATAAGACCAATAGCGGGCCCCGCGTCGGGCTTGGTCGCGGTGCCGTAAACCGGCCCCACGCCCAGATAGTCCACCGCAGCTGCCGGGAACCGATGGGCATCAGCCACTTGTGCGAGGTCGGTCACCGACCAGCCGATCACCAGGTCAGGGCCGGCCAGAGGCTCGGGGCCGGGCCTGGGCTGTGGATAATGGTCGGCGGACAGAGGCAAGCTGACCCTGGCCGCGGCCGGGGCAGGCCGCGGAGTCCCGAGGGGGGCGCCAGCCAGAACGGCCAGGACGCCTGAAGGGGGTGGTCCCGAAGGATTCCCTTCAGGACCGACCTCTTAGCTGACCCCGGACCGTCGACGCGGCGCTAGGCGAGCCGAGCGGTGCTAGAGTCACCGTTGCCATGAATCTGGGCCGTCAGGCGAGGGGCTTGTTCGCGCTTGGCCTCCTCCTCGTCATCTTGCTCCTCCTGTGGCCACTGGTTGGCGTCGCCATGGTCGTCGTGCTCACCCTTGTAGCTGCCATACGGCACGGGGTCCATACACGCCCCCACTCTCCCCGATAGAGGTCGCTACGCCCAGGTCACGCCCACATCGGGCTCAACCTCACCACCAAAGTGGAGGCGGCCCGCGCCGCTCCGCCCCGCCAGCAAGATGGCAAGCGAGCTGGACGACCTACACTCGACGGGCTCAGCGGCCGAGTAGTCCCGGGAGGGTTTGACCCGTGGCTCGACACGCGACCCTCCGGATCCTCGGAGTCGTGGTGTGGGGATGCTTCGGTGCCGCCGGGGGCTTCATGGCACTGGAGGTGGTGGGCTGGTGGGTCCTGGATCCCGTGGTGGTCATTTTGCTCTGGCGCATCTGCCAGAGGTCGAGCAATCGGGATCAGTTCCTGGCGGTTTACGCGATCGGGTATCTCGCGGTCACCGCCCACTATCTAGTTCCACACTTATATGCGGCGGCGCCGTCTCTCGCTGACCGGATCTACTTCAGTGTTCTGCTGCTCGCCGGCGCGATCCTGCTCGTCGCCAGCACGTGGCATCTGACTGCCAGCCGCCTGCACCGGCCCAGGCCACCCGTCCACGCCTAACCGCGTCGAGCGCGCGGTCATAGCTCGTCCCGGTCAGCAGGCGACTTCCGTGGCGTTGGGCCAACAGGGGCACACTTTCCGCACTGGCCTGCCCTAAGGATTTCCTTCGGGACCGCTCGCAAAGTTGCTCCGTCCACCGCAGTTCGTTGGCGCTTCTGCGCCAAGCGTGGGGGGCCCGGATGGCCAAATCATGAGGGCCTCTCGCCGCTGCCCGGTCCGGCTCGGAGGAAGATTGCCATATGAGCCCAATCGACTCGAAGGGAGACGAAGTGGAGAAAGGTGCTGAGGTGGTGGTTGAGTGGCAAGAGCTCGTGGAAGGGGTTCATCAGGGAGAGGGACAATTCATCGGCGTAAACCGGGAGGGGAGCCTGGTTCAAGCGCACTTTGTCAACGTGGGGGAGTCAGAAGAGGGTCGGCACGCCACTTCTCCGAGGCCCAGGGGTCGTCAGCCAATGGCGGCAGCAGATGCGGTCAAAAACAAGCTCACGCCGGCTAACTTGACGGAGCGCAAATGGCGCGAGTTCCCTGCAACCGTCAACGAGCGGCAGAGCGTCTTGAGGGTGGGTCGGCAGTTGGAGCAGCGGGGTATCAGCGCCCGGGGAGTCGCCAAGACCTTCAACCTCGCAGCTTCGACATATTCCAACTGGAAGAAGCGGTCAGGGCCTTCGTGACTACCAGGGACAGTGCCAGAGCGCCTCTCATCCATGCCCAGTGCAGCGAGGAGCCGGAGGGCTGATCTCGGCCGAGTGGTGCTCCGATCGCTTCCGGGGCGTGTCTGCCACGCTCACCGCTGAATTCAAGGAGACCATAGCGGCCCACCGGCGCTTCTCCTGTGCTAGCAGGTGTCGGGTGAGACCAACTACAGGTCATTCGACACCATCCACCGGGCTGCCAAGACCGTGCCGGTCCGGATAACTCCCGGGCGCAACCAGTCCCTCCTGGCAGTTCGCTAAACCTCGGAACGCTCAACCGTCCGGTAAAAGACGGTCCTGAACCACGGGTGGCCGTCCGGAACGATTTCCTTTGGGCCGCCATCTCTGCCGCCCCCCAACCGTCTCGGGGTCGCCCGGCTCGGGCGACCCCCATTGCGGACCGCCCGCTGGGCCAGTGGGTGGCCTCCAGACTGGAGACCGTGGAACATTAGGGGCGATGACCGCGGAGGTGTTCTCCTAGCCCTCTGACCGGCTCACGCCCGTTCGTCGGCCAGGGCCGGAGGCCGACCCGTCTAGAACCACCTCTCAGCCAGGAGCAGCCCCCGGGAGTGCGTGGGGTGTGTCAAAAGTGTGGGCACTCGGTGCCCCACGCTATACCCCTCGAAATGGCCTTGACCCCATTCGGTGGACCACTTTCTATGACAAAGAGGCCCGGTGGATGGGGGTCGAGTGTAGCTTGTCGAATTCGTTCGGGGTGAGGTAGCCCAGCGAGCTGTGCCTGCGGGCGGGGTTGTAGAAGTGTTCGATGTAGTCGGCAATGGCTATGGCAAGCTCCAGCTTGGTCCGCCACTTCTGGCGATTCAGGAGCTCGATCTGCATCGAGCCCCAGAACGATCCCATGGGGGCGTTGTCGTAGCAGTCGCCGACGGTGCCCATGGAGCTGATTAGACCCAGGCGCCGGACGTTCTCGGTGAAGGCCCAAGAGGTGAACTGGCTGCCGTGGTCCGAGTGGATGACCGTCGAGGTTGATGTGGTCCTTGAGGCACCGGCTTTGGCCAGGGCATCGTTGACCAACACGGCCTCGCAGTGCCGGTCGATGGCCCAACCGACCACTTTTCGCGAGTAGAGGTCGAGCACCACGCAGCAGTAGAGCTTGCCTTCGCTCGTCCAGTGCTCGGTGATATCGGTCAACCACAGCTGGTTGGAATGGGTGGCCGTGAACTCTCGCTGGACCAGGTCCTCGCAGGTGGGCGCGTTGGTGAGGTTCTTGTAGCCTCGCTTCGGCCCCGGGAGACCCCGAATGCCCAGTTCGCGCATGATCCTCTTGACCAGCTTGGTGTTGACGATGAGCCCTTGTTCGATCTCCAAGGCGGCTCGGACCCGCAAGATGCCGTAGGTGCCTCGGGAACGGGCGTGGATGTCGGCGATGGCGTCGGCCAAGAGAAGGCGACGGATCTCGCGGTCGCTGGGCTTTCGGAACTTGATGTCGTGATAGGTGGAGCGATCGAGGCCGACGACCGCACAGGCCCTTCGCTCGGAGTAACCCAGGTGGTTCAGCCCTCGGACAACCTGGAACTTCCTTTTGGGTCAAGGGCGCCCTCCTCGAAGAGGGCACTGGCTGCCTTGACCAGCTTGAGTTCAGCCTCGAGTTCCTTGATGCGGCGGCGGGCCGCGAGTAGCGGATCGGCCTGGTAACTCTTCAGGCCCGGTCGCTGGCCGGCGTCGATCAGGGCCTGGCGCCGCCACTTGTAAAGAGTCTCCTGCGAGATCTCGAGTTCGGCGACGAGGTCCTTGACCGCCTCACCGGCGAGCATCCGCCCGCAGGTCCGGCGGCGAAGCGCGGCTGGATAATGCCTTGGCATCTTGGCTCCTGATGGATCAGGGCCAAATTGTCATAAGAGCGGTCCACTTTTTGGGGCCTAGGTCAAAATGGCGGAGGGAGAGGGATTCGAACCCCCGGAAGCGTTGCCGCCTCAGCGGTTTTCAAGACCGCCGCAATCAACCGCTCTGCCATCCCTCCGAACGTGGAGTTGAAATCAATTTTCTCCGTCGGTGAGCCCCTGACGGCGGAGAGGCGATCCAACCACTGACCGACCCGCCGACCGGCCGGGTCCTCCAGGATCCCTTCATGGGCGGCCGGCTGCTCCTCGGTTCATCGCCATGGCACAGGAGAATACCGGTCCTGACTGAGGGCGACCGTCGCGTGCCCGGGGCGCCAGCTGGGCGAGAGTACATCCTTCTCCCGGATGCCGCGCCGGCGGCCCGCGGCTGCCTGGGTGCTTTGGGAGGGCCTAGGCCATGCTGGGGGTGACTATCAGGTGGCCGTCCCGGACCTCCAGGACTAGAACGATCACGTCCTTGGCAATCGGATCTCCCACGGCGCTGAGAGCCGGCCACTCCTCACCGCGGGCGCGGACCGCGCCCAGGTGGATCTTTCCAGGAATCGCGACCGAAACCACCGCTTCCTCGCCGGCTATGCCCTCGATGCCGTTGATCACGGTCCGTCCTCAGCCCGGATCCGGCGCACGACGGCCAGTGCCTACCGGTTCCTGGTGCGTCTGCCCCCACTGGGCAGAGCCCGGGCCGGGCTCGGCGGCGCAACCGCCTCGGGCGCTGTCTTGCCGTTGGCGGCGGGAGCGACTCCCGGCCCAGACTCCGACTCCGTCGCCATCACCAGCGCCTTGGCGGCGCCCATAAGTCCGGCGAAGTCGGCCGGGACCACCAACTTGGCGTTGGAGCTGTCGGCCAATTTGGCCAGGTTCTTGAGCTG
>DATKSR010000109.1:0-3430 GCA_035531555.1 Candidatus Dormiibacterota bacterium | reverse complement strand
GATCCGGCAACCGAAATTCGCGCCGCTGGTAGTCGTCCAACCTCTGAACATGCTGATTGGTTGACCCCATTCGTCTGAACGGGAGCCCCTCTGGAGAAGTTGACGGGCGCTACTCTACGCAGCGCGCGGTCCCGGCGAGGGAACCCCCGTTTCGGAGGGGTACTCGGTGCTACCTCCACCGTTGGAGGACCCGATGCAGATCAACTTCACCCTTGAGCGAGAGACCAAGAACACCGTGCGGTTCGCTGAGGACGGGGCGGGTCAGCCAGCCGATCATCCCGGCACCCCGCTCGTGGGCACGCTCTACCTCCAGAAGCAGGCTCACGCAAAGCTCGGATCCCCGAAGCGCATTAGTGTGACCATCGAGGCCAAAGAGTAGGCCGGGGTCCGTTCGCCTGCCACGGCCAAGGCGGCATGGGGACTGGTGCCCGCCCGATCATGCCCAATCTGGCCGGGGGCTGCGCCTGGCACGAGCCCGACCCCCTCGATCAGCCAGGGTACCTCGGGCGGTGGGACCCGGGCTCAGCCAAGGGGCCCCACCGATCATCTGTCCCGGGCGCTCTCACCGGCCCGGGGAGAGCAGGCCCGCGCGCGCCCCACCCGCCAGACCCGGTAAGTTGCGGCGGGAGGGAAGAGGACCGAAGGGACCGATCCACCAACCGAACCAGTGAAGGCCCCAATTGGCCCGTATCCGAGCGAACACGGAATCCAACGCGGTTGGTCAACGAAGTGGGCGGCCCTCACGCATGGAGCCTGCTTCCGGAACGCCATTCATCCGCCCTCAGGTCGCGTCTGGCGGCGACACGTCGCGATCGACTAGCCCAGCTGCTACATCAGCCCAAGGTCCCGACTTACATTTTCCCGACGCAAATGCGGTACGCTTACTGAAGTAATGGCTGATGGCTACCTAACGCTTCTCGCCAAGTTACACGCCCGAATCGCCGAACTCGACGCCAAGGTCGACGAATTCGTGCTAGAGGTTGCGGCCCTCGAAAAGGCCACTGCTGAAGATGAACGTCACCAGTTTGCAGTCCAGCAACCGATAGTGCACGAGATCCACCAAGAGGTTGCTCGGCTAAGGGAAAGCGTCGCCCGTGCCGACCAGCGTGGAAGCCCGACCGAGCAAATTGGACTTCAAGCGAAGAGCCTCCAACAGAAACAGGACAGCCTCGACAGAGCCCAGCGGCGTGAAGATCGGAGGATCGAGAAGGCGAAGGAGCGACGTTCCAAGAAACTGCGGCAACGTGCCACTACCATCGCGGCCATCACGGCGTCGGCGTCGTCGCTCGTAGGCGCCATCGCGGCTTTGGCCCGCTAGGCTTCAGAAGTTGGAATCCACCGAGACGCCGGTGTGCGTGAATTCTGTCGGCAACCGCACAGCTGACTAGACTTCTCGGTCCTGAGCTGATCACCATGCACGGATCGGACGGCCGACCACCGAACGGCAGAGGGAACCGACCACTGGCCGCGACCGTCTGGAGACGGTCTCGGCCAGAGCGACGTCGCACGGCGTCTCGCCATCAGCTCCCGCCGGTCCGAACCGTGCTATACCGGGAGCTGCGGCGGGCGGGGGTCGAGTAGCAACCCTCCACATGTCCTCGAACTGCGACCATGCGCGCACGATCCCCGGAGCGGCAGCAATGCGCAGCTCCCCCGTGTCTTTACGGATCAGCGGAGCGCACATGGATGTGTACCGTGACCGCGTGAATTCGACCGCTGCGCCAAGACTGCCGAGATGGATGCGCTCGCCGGCCGGCCGCGGTAGTCACGGCCCCGGCACGGTTCACCGAGGAGCACGGAGCGCATAGGTGGGTGAAGAGAGTTCAACTTCAAATACGATCGTCAGGAGCTCGACATCCGCGCTTACCACAGACCAAGACGCCCCCAACTCCACTTCGGCGATGCGCCTGGGTTGGACCCTGGCCCAAGTCGGCGGGCGATACCGCCAGGGTGCTCAGTCAAGGCCTACACTGGCCAATAATCTGCCAACGTTTGTCTTGACAGTCTCCGAGGAACGCTCCGAACTGGAGCTCGCAATACAGACCGAAACTGCCTTTAGAGCACTGACTCAGCAGTTCAACGTTGACTTTGCGCTTCGCGACCTCACCGGAATGTCCAGCGGGCCTGCCAATCTGGACGCTTCAGGCTATCTGCGTGTTCTAACAGAGCAAATCCTTGAATCAATCAAGGAATCCGATAGCGCTGTGAAGCTGAGCCTAACGAGGCTACAAAGTCTTCTGTGGGCATGGAACGAGGCGATTGAGGATCGCCTTCACGGACGGTCACTAGGACTCCATGCCGCGTACGAACTTGGACTCTGTCTTGGCGAGGTGTGGTGGTCACGCGATCCGGGACCGGGGACCTTCGCCGTGCGCCTGCTCGACGCTCTCGCGGAGCTCGCGACGGAGGTCCGGCCAGCCCGGCCATGAGGCCGGTGCTCGACCTGCGGGTCTATCTGGTGACCGATACTCGCCTATGCGGTAAGCGCGGGGTGCTGGCGACAGTCGCCGCCGCGGTTGCCGGCGGCGTAACTGCCGTGCAAGTGCGTGACCCTCAGGCCTCCGGGCGTCAGCTGTACGAGCTCGCGATGAGCGTGCGGAACGGGCTGGCGGGCACGCGGGTTCCGCTCATCGTCGACGACCGCCTCGACGTCGCGCTCGCCGTCGGCGCCAACGGCGTCCACCTTGGCCAGGGGGATTTGCCTCCACCTGCGGCGCGCGCCGTGGCCGGCCCCGACCTGGTGATCGGCTGGTCGGTGACCGACCTGGCGCAAGTGGCTGATGCCCATCGGTTCCCGGCAGGTACGGTGGACTATCTGGGCGTGGGACCGGTGTACGGCACCGCGACCAAGCCCGACGCGGGGCCCGCTATTGCTCTTATCGGGCTGCAATCGATCTGCGCCGTCGCCGCAATGCCCTGCGTCGCCATTGGCGGGATCGACGATACCAACGCCGCCGCCGTCACCACCTCCGGAGCCGTCGGACTCGCCGTGGTGTCGGCCATCTGCACCGCTGCTGACCCCGGGGCGGCAGCCCTACGCATCCGGCAAGCGGCCGGCTGGTGATCCCCACGTCCTTACCCGTCAGCGAGAGTTGGTCAGGAATTGTCCCGAGTGGTGAGGGAAATCACCATGGGGGAGGATCGCTCCCGGGTCCGCACGGAGCAGTCGCCCCACGCGATGGCGAGTCTGCGCAACCTGGCGGCGCCAGCGCTGGGCATTGTAGGAGAGAAGAACATCGCGAACGAAAGCCGCTGGGCTGCGCGAGGTCCCACCGGGTCGCTCCGGCTGCTGGGGTCGTAGCCCCTCACCGCACTCATGACTGTTGAACTCGGGTCAGTGAGTGCAGGGCGCCCACTATTGCGCGAGCTATAGTTGTCACTATGAAAATCGACTACTATCGTACTCGCAGTGCCGAGCTAGGGCGTCTCA
>DATKSR010000108.1:0-83402 GCA_035531555.1 Candidatus Dormiibacterota bacterium | reverse complement strand
GGCTCTGATTGTTGGCAGTTAATGCCTTTTCCCGGTTTTACGAGCCCGGGGCTCGACACGCCATCTCGCAACCCACGTCCCCGTCGAAGCCACACGCCCCCACGAGCAGGTCGCGCATCAACTATACCCCGCCCTGCCAATCCCGACGGACGCCGCGCTCCATCTGCCGCCGGGCTTCTCGCTCGGCCAGCGCGTATCGCTTGTCATACTCCCGCTTGCCGCGACCTAGAGCCAGCTCCACCTTGACGCGGTTGCGGAAGAGGTGCAGGTCCAGCGGCACGAGGGTGACCCCGGGTTGCTTGACGGCTCCCGCGAGATGGTCTATCTGTCTACGGTGCAGAAGCAGGCGGCGCGACCGACCAGGATCGTGGTTTTGACGGTTGCCGAACTCGTACGGCTGAATGTGAGCGCCATAGAGCCAAGCCTCCCCCCGCTCGATCCGGACGTAGGCCTCGGTGATCTGGGCCCCACTCTGCCGCAGGGAACGAACCTCGGTCCCCCACAGCTCGATCCCGGCCTCGACCTGCTCCAGGATGTGGTATTCGTGCCGAGCCCTCCGGTTACGGGCCAGCAGCCTCGGTTCCTTTGGCTCAGCCACGGCGAAGGCTCCCGGTCGGCCGAGGTCGGCCTCTGAGAAAAGCGGCCGGGGTCATGGGTGGTTTCCCGGGCGGCTGGATCAGCTCGACTCGAAAGGCATCCTCGGCGGCCCGAACCACGATCCAATCCCCGCCACGTTCCAGGATCTCGCCCGCTTCGCTCCCCGGCGGGATATCGGTCGCCTGGTCGAGAGCGCCGCGGAGCAGTTTGACCCGAGTCCCGTCCAGCGGCACTGTGACCCCCGGCCAGGGCGCCAAAGCCCGCAGCCTGCGCTCGATCTCCGCCGCGGCCATGTTCCAAGTCAAGCTGCCGTCCTGCCGGTTCAGTCGGTGCGAGTAGGTCGCCCCGGAGTCCAGCTGCGAGATGTCACTGGTATCACCTCTCTCCAAACGGTCCAGCACCTGGACCGCCATCTGAGCTCCCAGCTGGGCCAGCCGAAAGGTCAATGAGGGCGTGGTCGCCGACCCCGGAACTGGGAGCGCCTCCTGGGCCAGAATCGGGCCCGCGTCCACCCGATGATCCATCCGGAACACGGTGACCCCGGTCCGGCTGTCGCCCGCCAGGATCGCCGCCGCCACCGGCGACGCCCCGCGGTGGCGGGGCAATAGTGAGGGATGCACCCCAACTCCCCCCTCCACCAGAGATTCCAGCACCGAGAGTGGGACCAGTTGCCCGTAGGCGGCCACCACCATCACCTGGGGTCGGTGGGGCGCCACAGTCTCCTCCCAGAACTCCTCGGTGAGGCGGGGTGGCTGGTCCACTACGAGCCCCAGCGAGAGAGCCTCAACCTTGACCGGACGGGGCGCATCGGAGCCGCGGCTGCCCGACCGATCGGGCGCGGTCAGCACCACGACCAGGTCATGGCTGGAGGCCGCCAGGGCTCTCAGGACCGGGATCGAGAACTCGGCCGATCCGGCGAAGACGACGCGCACCAAGTTACCTCCAGGATTGGTCCAGCTGACCCACCGCCACGCTTAGGGGAATGCGAAGGTGCTCAGTCTCCCAGTCCCGGGCCCGACGCGCTCAGCCGGATTCGCCCGGTGGCCTGGTCAGGCGGGATCGACGTCGATCGCCCACCCTCTTCCCTGGGGAAGGTGGTGCCGGACCGGCTCCAGCCGGGCCGCCCGGATGGTCAGCTGCCAGCGGTAGAGGGAACGCAGTCGGGGGATGAAGGCGGGACTCGGTCCCAGGACCTCCACCTCACTTCCTTCCAGCAGCCCCCTGAGGCGGACGGCCTCCAGGCGAGCCTGCTCTCGAGCATCGCGGTCACTGGCGTCACTCCGGGTGAGGACCAGGAGCCTGGTGAACGGAGGGAAGCGAAGCTGCCGGCGGGCCTCTAACTCCAGGGTGGCAAACCCCTCGTAGTCGTGGGTGCTCGCCAACTGGACCACCGGGTGATCCGGGCTGTAGGTCTGAAGAATGACCTGGGCTGGCTCGTCGCCCCTCCCCGCTCGACCGGCCACCTGGGTGAGCAGCGAGAAGGTCTTCTCCGCGGCCCGGAAGTCTGGAAAGTGGAGGGCGATGTCCGCGTTCACGATCCCCACCAGCCTGACCCCCGGCAAGTCCCAGCCCTTGGCCACCATCTGCGTACCGATCAGGAGGTCGGCGTCGCGGCGCACGAAGGCCTCGTAGATCTCGCGATGGGCGTCTCGATGCCCAACTGTGTCCCGGTCCATCCGCAGGATCCGGGCCCTGGGCCACAGCTCACGGGCTTCCGCCTCGATCCGCTCGGTCCCCGCCCCGAGAGCTCGAAGCAGCCGGCTGCCACATCCGGGACACTCCTCGGGCAGCACCAGCTGGTGGTCGCAATAGTGGCAGGTGCAGAGCCGCCCCTGAGAGTGCAGGGTCAGCGAAACCGAGCAGTTGGGACAGCCCAGCGCCTCTCCGCAGCCGCGGCAGAGCACCACGCTCGAGGTACCCCGCCGGTTGAGGAAGAGGATCCCTTGGCCGCCATCCTGGAGCGTCTCGGTCACGAGCTCCGCCAACCGCCTGGATAACGGGGAGCGGTTGCCCCAGGCCAGCTCCTCTCGCAGGTCGACCACCTCGACCGGGGGCAGGGGCCGCCCCCCGAAGCGGTGCGGCATCCGGAGGAGCTGGAGCCCATTGGCGCTCAGAGCCTGGCGATACGCCTCCAGTCGCGGAGTGGCGCTGCCGAGCACCACGGGGACTGAGAGGATCCGCCCCAGGTGCCTGGCTACGTCAGCCGCCTGGTAGCGGGGCATGGCGTCGTACTGCTTGTAGGAGGAGGAATCCTCCTCATCGACGATCACCACCCCGGGGTTGGCCATCGGCGCGAAGACCGCGCTGCGCGACCCGACCACCACCTGGGCCTGGCCGGCGCGCACCCGCCGCCACTCCCGGCCCCGCTCGGCGACGGTCAGGCCGGAATGGAGCACCGCCACAATTCCGGGGAAATGAACGGCGAATCGCTTCTCGGTCTGGGGGGTTAGGGAGATCTCCGGGACCAGCACAATGGCCCCCTTGCCTTGCGCCAAGGCCGCCTTGATGGCGGCCAGATACACCTCGGTCTTGCCCGATCCAGTCACCCCGAAGAGGAGGAACTCCTCCGCCCGCGACCAGGTGATGGCTTCCCTGATGGGGCCGAAGACCTCCTCTTGCGCTGGAGTGAGCACCAAAGTGGCGTCGCTCCCGATCGAGGATGCCCCGTCCATCACCACCGTCTTCGCCGAGGCTCGGCGAGTAGTGGTTGCCTTGCCGGTCCGTAGGGCCGGCGGGATCATGGCGCGAAGGACCTCCGGCAAGGGGCACAGGTAGTGAGACGCGATCCACTGGGCCAGGCTGATCTGGTGGGGCAGCAGCAGTGGCTCCTCGTCCCGAATCCGCTCCAGAAGGCGCAGTTCATCGATCGGCGAGTCCTCCAGGAGTTCGACCACGAAGGCGAACACCAGCCGCCTGCCGAAGGGAACCACCACCCGCTGGCCGAGCCGGACCCGGTCTTGCAGCTCACCGGGGACGAGGTAGTCGTAGAGCCCGGTAGGCGGACCGGCCCGAAGGTCGGGGGAGACTCTGGCTACTCGGGGCTCAGCGTTGCTCAATCGGTGGTCTGGGCGCCCGGAGCTTCCTCGTTCATCCGAAGCACCTGGTCCAGAATGGCGTTGGCGATCCCCGACTTGGCCTGCCACTCCAGCTCGATCGTCCGACCACCCCGGAGGAGCAGGGTGGCTTCCGCCATGTCGCCGCCCATGGCTGAGCGCTCGCCGCTCACCGGATTGGCGACGATCATGTCGCAGCCTTTCTGCTCCAACTTGGCACGTCCCCGGCGGGCCACGTCCTCCGTCTCGGCGGCAAACCCGATGATCAGGCAGCCCGGCTGCCGATCCACCGTGAGCTGAGCGAGGATGTCACAGCTGGGGACCAATCGCAGCTCCAACTCTGGGTGCTCGCGGCGACGCAGCTTGCGTGTCGATGGATGCTCGACGCGATAATCCGCGACGGCGGCCGCCATCACTACGAGGCGAACCGAGGGAAGCAGGTCGAGAGCGGCGTGGAGCATCTCGTCAGCCGTATCAACTCTCACGGTGTCGACGCCAGGCAGGTCCAGAGACCGCTCGACAGCCGTGACCAGGTGAACTTTCGCGCCCCGCGCGGCAGCCGCCCGCGCCAGCTGCTCCCCCATCTTGCCGCTGCTGCGATTGCCCAGATAGCGAACGGGGTCGATTGGCTCCCGCGTGCCGCCCGCGGTGACCAGGACCTCCCAGCCGGTCATGGGGCCATCCGGCTGGAGCGCTCGTACGGTCGCGGCCAGGATCTCGGTAGGCTCTGCCAGTCGACCCTCCCCCATCCGCCCTGAGGCCAGCCGCCCGCTCACCGGTCCCACCACCTGGGCGCCTCTTCCCTCCAGGGTGGCGAGGTTCTCCTGGGTCGCCCGATTGCGCCACATCCCAGTCTCCATGGCCGGGGCCAGCACGATCGGCGCCGTCGTGGCCAGCAGCGTGGCACTGACCACGTCATCGGCCAGCCCCGCCGCCAGTCGGGCCAGGGTGGAGGCGGTCGCCGGCACTACCAGGTGGCAGTCGGCCCAGCCGGACAAGTCGATGTGGGCCATCCCGTGTCCCACCCCTTCGGCATCCTCCGGGGCGCCCGCTTTGGTTGGGAACAGGCGCCAGGCCACCGGGTTCCCCGACAGTGCCCGCAGGGTGGTCGGCGAGATGAAGGAGACCGCGGACAGGGTCATCGCCACCCTTACCTCAGCACCCAGTCGGCGGAGCGCCGTGATCAATTCTGGGACCTTGACCACGGCGACCCCGCCACAAACATGGACCGCAACATGCCGTCCCGCTAGCCCCTGGCGCCTCTCCTCAGCCATCTCGGGCCATTGTGGCAGGCAGCAGGCGCACCCTAGCCCGGGACTGCCTCCGGACCGGCTAGAATAGCGGCGATCTCCTGAGCGGCCCGGGCCACCTCGTCGTTCACCACTACGTGGTGGTACCAGCTGGCCTCGGCCAGCTCGCGGTCGGCGTCCTTGGTACGCACCGCCAGCTCCTCCGCACTCTCTGTCTCCCGCTGGAGGAGACGCTGCACCAAGGCGTCTCGAGACGGCGGGGCGAGGAACACAAAGGCGGCGTCGGCCCCGGCCGCCCGCAACTGGGCCGCGCCCTGCACGTCCAGCTTGAGCAGCACGTCGTAGCCGGACTCGAGGAGCTCCTCGACCCGGGCGCGGGCCGTTCCGTAGCGGTGGCCGTGGACCGATGCTGTCTCCAAAAACCGACCGGAGGTCTCCATCGCCTCGAAGGCCGCTAGGTCCACAAAGGAGTAGTCGCGACCGTCGACCTCGCCCGGCCGAGGCAACCGCGTCGTGTAGGCGGTCGGCCGTCGAAGAGCCGGCCGCAGGGGCATTAGCTCCTCGATCACCGTGTCCTTGCCGACGCCGCTCGGCCCGGAAAGCACGATGAGCCGTCCCCGGCCCGAGCTCTTGGTCATGCCACAGTCGAGGTTAGAGCTTCCCAGGGCCACACGGCCCGGCTTTCGGCGGGGGCGCCGACCTGCAGACGGAGCGCCTCCAAGTCGTCAGGAAGAGGGCTGACGAAGGCCATCTGTCGACCGTCGTGCGGATGGCGGAAGTGGAGCATGGCGGCGTGGAGAGCAGGTCGCACCGAGCCCTTGGCGAAAGAGGCCCCGTAGAGCCCGTCGCCAGCCACCGGCCTCCCTATGTAGGCGAGATGGACCCGGATCTGGTGAGTGCGGCCGGTGAGCAGTCTCAGCCGCAGTGCGGTATGTAGCGGCCAGCGCTCCAGCACAGAGAACTCGGTCGCGGCCTCGCGACCGCCTGGGCTGACCGCCATCCGCCGGGGCCGCTTGGGGTCACGCCCGATCGCAGCCTCGATCCGTCCCCGGTCCTCGCGGAACTCCCCTTCGGCTAGAGCCCAGTACTCCCGGCCCATCGTCCTGGCCCGCAGCTGGCGAGCCAGCGCCCGGTGGGCCTCCTCAGTCCTGGCCAAAACCAAAAGCCCGCTGGTGCCCCGGTCGAGCCGGTGCACAATGCCGGCGCGATCCTCACCCGAGGCGATCGACCACGGCCCGCCCCAGCTCTGCACCAGCTGAGCGAGGGTGCCCTCCCGGTGCCCGGGTCCGGGGTGGACCACCATGCCGGCGGGCTTGTCCACCACCACCACCAGCTCGTCCTCGTAGACCCGGCGCGCCAATTGTTGAGGCAGCTCGGCCGGGGCCGGCGCCAGATCCTGAGCCAGCTTCGCCAGGTCGCCCAGGCGGATCACCTGCGAGGGCCGCAGGACGGTGCGTCCGCCCACTGAGACCAGCCCCTCCCGTACCAGTCGCTGGAGATGGGCGCGGGTACCGCCCAGGCGCCCAGAGAGGAAGACGTCGAGGCGAAGACCCGCCTCGGCCGGCAGGGCCGCGGAGAGCTCCGTTCCAGCCTCCGGCCGACTGGCGTCAGGCACTGGCGCGTCCGGCCATGGTGATCCGAATCACCAGGATGACTACCCCGACGGTGATGCCGGAGTCAGCCACGTTGAAGATCGGCCAACGGGGAAACTGAATGAAGTCCACCACGTAGCCCTGGGTGACCCGGTCCACCGCGTTCGCCAGCGCCCCTCCCAGCAGCAACCCCACCCCGGCCTGGACCCAGGCCGGCTGCAGGGCTAGCAGGCGCCACTTCCAGGCGATGGCCACCACCACCGCCACCGCGACAGCCAGAAAGAGCCAGTCGGCGTCGGGAAGGATGCTGAAGGCAGCGCCGCTGTTGATGGTGTAGTAGATGTGGACCGGCCAGTTCGAGAAAAGCTCCTGGCCCAGGGTGAGCGAGTGGCTGACCCAGTACTTGGTCACCCGATCGAGAACGAAGATCGCGATCGCCGCCATCCCCGTCCAGAAGGGCCACGGCCGTGATCCGGTCAAGACTCCCCGGGACCTTGCCGGCCCCTCCTCAGCCTCAGTCGCGCTTGGCCTCTTTGCAGGGCACGCACCTGGTCGCGTAAGGAAGGGCGCGCAGCCGCTCGATGGCGATCTCCGCGCCGCAGCTGCGGCACAGTCCGTACTCACCCCGCTCCAGTCGCCCCAGAGCGTCGTCGCACTGCTCGTACATCTGTTGCAGATTCTCGCGGATCGCCTGCAGCCGCTCGTGCTCCTCCATCTCACCGGCGTGCTCGGTGGGGTGCTCATGAAAGGGTGCTTCCCGTCCGGCTCCGTTGGTCGACACCCCGCCCAGCTGAGCCAGCTCCTGGTCCAGGCGCGACTTCTCCGACTCGACCTGACGGCGGATCTCTGCCAGGTCGCTTTCGCGGGTCGTGCTGGCGATCTCGGTCATGCTCGAAATTCCTCGATAAGGTGCCCAGGGCCGGTAGCCCGACAGAGAGAGGGGGTACCGCCGCTGCCTGGGGGCGGGAGCATTATGGGCCGTCCTGAGGCCCGTGGGGAATACCCCATCACGCTCATTGGCTGACGGAACTGGACCGGCGCAGCGCGACCGAGATCGCGTGGGGCGGAACCTTGAGCTCGGACCACCCGGAATAGCCCGTCGGCAGCTCCGACTGGGGCTCCGCCCGTTCCAGGGAGATGGCGAAACACTGGGCGGCAATTGAGTCCCTGCCCTGCTCGATCGCGGCCGCCAGTTCGTCATCGGTTGAATAGCGCACCTCGACCGGCTCGCCGGCCTTCAGTCCACTCTTGCGACGCTGGTCCTGAAGCTGCCTGGTGAAGCTTCGCACCAACCCCTCTCGACGCAATGCCGGGGTGAGTTCGAAGTCGAGCGACACTGTCGCCGGACCCGTCCCGGACCCGAGGCTGCAGTGGACTTCAGCCACATTGAGCTCCTCCGCCAGGACCAGGGCCAGCTCCTCGGTCAGCTCGGCTCCCCTGACCTCGGCACTGGCCAGCGGCTGGCGAATGGGAACCCCCTTCTGCTCCCGAAGCGAACGGGCGTCCTCGGCTAGCCGGCGCACCAGCGCCATCCGCCGGATCAGCTCCACGTCGAGCTGCTCTCCCTCCGGCTCGGGATAGCTCTCCAGGTGGACTGAGACCGGTTCGCTCTCCAAGCCCGGGGTGAGAGCCCGGAAGATGGCATCGGCGATAAAGGGGGTGAAGGGAGCCATCAGCCGCGCCGTCTGCTGGAGCACCTGGTGCAGGGTCGCGCAGCTGGAGGCGATCTCCGCGGGGGTCCCCCGGAAGCGTGGCCGAGATCGCCGCAGATACCAGGTGCTGGTGTCGTCGACCAAGGCGGCGATTGCCCGGCAAGCGGTGTTGGCGTCGTACTGATCAAGCGCCGGAACCGACTGCCGGACCGTCTCCTCGAGCCGGGCCAGGATCCAGCGATCGAGCAGGTGACGCTCGGCCACCGATGGTGCCTCGGCGGAGGGTTGCCAGTCGGCCAGATTCGCGTACGTGATCAGGAAGCTCTGGGTGTTCCAGAGAACGTTGAGGAACCGCAGAGCGGTGTCCGCCACCCGCTGCACCGACACCCGGTACTCCAGGCCCACCGAGACGGTGGTGTAGAACCACCACCGTACTGCATCGGCCCCAGTTTTCGAGATCAGTTCGAAGGGATCGACGACGTTTCCCCGGGTCTTGGACATCTTGCGGCCCTGGTCATCCACGACCAGGCTGGGGACCACCACGTGTCGGTACGCCGGCTGGTCAAAAAGCATCACCGACTCGGCGAGCAGGGTATAAAACCACCCCCGCGTCTGGTCGAGCGCCTCGCTGATGAAGTCGGCCGGATGGTTCTCGGCGAAGATTTCCTGGTTTTCGAACGGGTAATGCCACTGCGCGAACGGCATTGCGCCGCTGTCATACCAGGCGTCGATGACCTCCGGAACCCTCCTCATCTCCGCGCCACACTCGCAGCGCAGCGTGACCTCGTCGATGAACGGCTTGTGGACGTCGGTGCCCGGTGCGAGCCCTAGCTCCGCCAGGCTGCCGACGCACAGCTGGGCCTCACAGCTGGAGCAGATCCAGATCGGCAATGGAGTCCCCCAGTAGCGGGCTCGAGAGAGGTTCCAGTCCTGGATAGACTCCAGCCAGTTGCCCATGCGCCCGTCTCTGAGGTGCGCTGGCACCCACTGCACCGAGTTGTTGTGGCGCAGCAGTTGCTCCTTGACGGCCGTCGTCCGGATGAACCAGGAGTCGAGCGCGTAATAGAGCAGCGGGGTCTCACAGCGCCAGCAGAAGGGATATGTGTGCAGGACCCGCTCCTCCTGGTAGAGGAGCCCCCTTTGCTGGAGGTTCTGCGTGATCCGCGGATCTGCATCTTTGACGAAGGTTCCTTGAAAGTCCGTGACGAAGGGTAGGAAACGACCGTCCAGCCCCACCGTGTGCCGCACCTCGATGCCCGCCTCCTGGCACAGCCTGAGGTCGTCCTCGCCGTAGGCTCCGGCGGTGTGCACGATCCCGGTGCCCTCGTCGGTGGCGACGAAGTCGGCCGCCATCACGGTGAAGGCCAGCGGCTGCTCCGGCAGGTACGAGAAGAGCGGCTGGTAGCGCAGCCCGACCAGCTCTCGCCCCTTCATCTCGCGTTCCACCTGATAGGGGCCGTCGAGCACCCCCAGTCGGTCCCGGGCCAGGATCAGCCGCTCGGTGTCCTGGCTGACCTCCACATAGTCGATCTCCTCGCCGACGGCTAGACCGAGGTTCCCGGGCAGCGTCCAGGGAGTGGTCGTCCAGGCCAGGAGGCTGGTCTCCGGAGCGTCCCGCAAGCGAAAGCGCACCGTGACCCCGGGATCGGGAGTGTCGTCCCGGTAGGCCCCGGGCTGGGCCAGCTCGTGGCTGCTCAAGGAGGTCTGGCAGCGAGGGCAGTAGGGGGCCACCCGGTAGCCGCGGAAGAGCCAGCCCCGCTCGTGGATCTGCTTCAGACTCCACCAGATCGACTCGATGTACTCGGAGTCGTAAGTGCGGTAGGCGTCCTTCAGATCCAGCCAGAAGCCGATCCGGTTGGTCAGCCGCTCCCACTCGTCGATGTACTCGACGACACTGGCTCGGCAGAGGCGGTTGAACTCCTCCACCCCCATCCGCTCGATCTCCTGCTTGGAGCCGATTTTCAGGCTTCGCTCGACCTCCAGTTCGACCGGCAGCCCGTGCGTGTCCCAGCCGCCGCGGCGCTCCACCAGCCGGCCGCGCATCTGCTGGTAGCGAAGAAAGCAATCCTTGAACGACCGCGCCAGGACGTGGTGGATTCCCGGCAGGCCGTTGGCGGTCGGAGGACCCTCGTAGAAGACGAAGCGCTTGGCGTCCTTGCGCTGTTCCAGGCCACGCTCAAAGATGTGTTCTCGCTGCCAGAACTCGAGGACGCTCTCTTCCAGTTCGGGGAAGCTGACCGGGGTGGCGACCGGCTCAAATGCCGTCATCAGGGCGCGGTGCTATCTCCCATGAGAGCTCTACCTCTCGCTTCGAAGCGAGGTGCGGGCAGCGTAGCATGACCGACGACGATCTCCCGAGCAGCAGCAGGAGCTGACCGTGCCGCCCCCATCAGTGTCGAACGAACTCGCCCCCTGGGGCCCGGAGATCGAGCTCTTCTGGGAAGACTTTCAGGCTGGCCAGCTCTACCAGCTTGGATCCCACCTGATCACCGCCGGGGAGATCGTGGAGTTCGGCGAGCGCTTCGACCCTCAACCCTTCCACACCGACCGGGAGCGGGCCGAGCGGTCCGCGTTTCACGGTCTTATTGCCAGCGGCTGGCACTCGGCTTCCATCTGGATGCGGCTGTTTTGGGACGGGGTCCTCTCGCGGTCGGCCAGTCTTGGATCTCCGGGGGTAGAGGAGCTCAAGTGGCTCGCCCCGGTCCGTCCAGGCGACGAGCTTCAAGGAGCACTTGAGGTCATCTCGACCCGACCCTCCAGGAGCCGCCCGGATCGCGGCTCGGTCCAGATCAGAGCGGAGCTGACCGACCGGCAGGGCGTGGTCAAGCTCCAGATGATCGCCTGGGTGGTGTTCGGGCGGCGACCAACCTCCAACTGCGGCTGATCTGAGCCCGACCGGTGTTCCAGCAACTCTTTCGACCTAGTCAACCTGGGGCCCCTTCCCTGAGCGAGGAGCTGGCCGACAGCCTCCGCAAGGTGGAGCCCTCGGAGTGGGATCGGATCAGCGAACGCTGTGGCCTCTACCTCTCCTATCGCTTCCTCCTGTCGGTCGAGGAGTCGACTTCGACTCTGTGCTCTTACCTGCTGCTCCGGGATCCCGAAGGAGCGCTGGTCGCAGGTCTCCCGATGTACAGCTGGGATGGTTCCCGGGACCCCGGTCTCGATCACTACGAGCCGTTCGCGGCCGGCGCCCGCTGGGTGCTGGGCCGACGAGCCCGGCCTGAGCCCTGGCTGCCGACCCTGGTAGTCGGCACCAGATCCGGATACTCCACCGAATTCGCGGTGAGTCCAGCCTGGGACAAGGCCCGGGCAGCTGTCGTGGTCCAGCTGCTCCGGGGCGCCGCCCAACGAGCGGAGTCGCTGGGGGCGGCCAGCCTGGGCGTGATGTGGCTCACCTCGGCCGCGGCCCGGGAGGCGGTCAGTTGCCTCAACCGACCGGAGTATCTGCTGCTGGCCGGACCAAACTGCACGATCGAGGTGGAGTGGGACTCATTTGAGGGCTACCTAGCCCAGCTCAGCTGGTCCCGCCGCCGGTCGGCGCGCCGGGAGCAGGCACGCTTCCAACAGAGCGGGCTGCAGGTGATGGTCAGTGACCTCCGCTCCTGCCTGGAGGAGATCGCTCCCCTGGCCGCCCGACTCCAGACGAAGTACGGCCACGCGATGCGCCCTCACGAGATTGGCGAGCAGCTCCAGGCCCAGGCCCGTCACCTCAACTCGGAGAGTCGGGTGATCCTCTGCCGGCGGCGAGGCCGACTGGCTGGATTCTCCTTGCTGTTCAGCTGGCGCGGCTCGCTGTACGGACGGCTGGCGGGCTTCGACTACCCGGCTACTGCCGGCACCGATGCCTATTTCAACCTCGCCTTCTACCTCCCCCTCCAGATGGCGCTGGACGAGGACTTGAGCCGGCTCCGGTTGGGGATGGCCACCTGGAAGGCCAAGACTCTCCGGGGGGCGCGCCTCGATCCCGCTTGGACCATCGCCTGTCCGCCCCCCAGCGTTCGCGGTGCCTGGACCAGGGTGACCCGGGCCCAGGGAGATGGACCGAGCCAGTGGTGGGCTGAACAGTTCCCTCGTCAAGCCGATTGGGAGGGCGACTGGCGCTGGACCAGAGCCGGCCTCGCCGGTAACGCCCCCGCCACAATTCGCCCGCAATAGGCGGCGGCGCCCCACTTTAGCGGAGCCGACCCGGTACAACTGCATCCCATGCGATTCAGCACCCGGCAGCTGGTGTCGCTCATCGGCGGGGCCGTCCTGCTCAGCTACGTGTTCCTGATCGCCACGCAGATCGACCAGCAGTCGGTGCCGGATTTTGGCGCCTTCTACGCTGTCGCCAAGGCGCTGGGGGCGGGCGGGCTCACTGCGGCCCACCATATGTACTCTCTGAAGTTCCAACTGCAGGCGGGAGCTTTTCTCAGCCACGGTGCGAAGCGCGCGTACGTGGAACCGTTCGTGGCGCTCCCACCGGCGGCGTGGGTGGTGGTCCCCTTCACAATTCTGTCGCTGTGGCCAGCGTTCATCCTCTGGGACGGGCTCTGCCTGCTGCTCTGCATTTTCGGCACCTTCTGGCTAGCGCGCCAGGAGAAGCTAGGGCGCGATGCCATCCCGTTGGCCCTGGCAATCCTCGCCTCTTATCCCATCTACACCGCCCTGGGAGAGGGGCAATATGACCTGCTTTGGCCGCTGTGCCTAGCGCTATTCACGGCAGCCTGGACCTGCAGCTCATCGTTTCAACGGTGGACTCGCACCGCCGCAGCCGCGGTCATCTTCACTTTCAAGCCCGACCTCCTCCTGCTCCTGGTGGTCCCAGCAGTGGCGGCCTGGCGCCGTCGCACGGTCCAGGTGGCGGCCGCCTGCCTGGTCGCGCTGGCGGCGATCACAGTGGCCGTGGTGAGCATTCCCGGGATGCTCCTGCTGCCGAAAATCGAGTCCTACACTCTGTTCACCCGTTTTCCGCCGACGCTTGACGAAACCGTGCTGGGTTTCCTGTGGCGGCTCACCGGACGGAACCACCTGAGCGAGGACCTCGCCTTCTTGGCCATCGGCGTGGCGCTGCTACTGCTCGCCTGGGTCTGGTGGCGCGACCCCCCCAAGAGCGAGCGCGATTGGAAGCTGGCGCTGACCTCCACAATCTGCCTCTCCGTGGTGGTCGCTCCGCACGCCCTCAATCACGACTTCATCCTGCTGGCCGGTCCCGTGGTGTGGACCGCGGGAGCGCTCCGCTCTTCCGGTCGGGACCTCCGATGGCTGGCATTCTGGATAATCTTGTTCAACGTGACGAGCCTGCTGGATGACACTCCCCGGGTGACCTTCCCGGTCCCGCTCGTCCCCATCGTTCTCGTGGCTGCGGCGGTCGCCGCCTGGCGGGCCCGCCGCACCCTGGCGGACGCACCAAGCGTCGCGCTAGAGCCGGCGACCGTCCTGCCACCGACTGCTAGTTAGAGTCACTCCCAAGCCGATCGGGATTGGCTGACCCGTCCGCCGGACGACCTCATCATGTTGTGCCGCCATGGCGGGCGCCCGGGCGGATCCCAGCGGTCCACAGTGAACGCCGATGTGGCACTGTGGGCAGGTGACCCCCGACATCCTCTTCACAGGAATCCCGGTTTCGGACTTCGACGCCGCGATGGCTTGGTACCACCGTCTCTTCGGACGGCTAGCAGATGTGGTGGCCCAACCAAACGACGTGATGTGGCAAGTCGCAGACGCAGGCTGGACCTACTTGGTGCGCGACCCGGCTCGCGCAGGACAGGCGCTGGTGACGGTGGCGGGCCCTGATTTCGATAAAACCCTTGCAAACATGGCGACTCGGGGCTTTAGCGCAACCCCCGTCGCCGTCCTGGGAAACATCAGACGCAAGGCGTCGGTCACTGATCCCGAGGGCAATCGGACCACTTTTGTCGAGGTGGCAAACGCCGGTCGGTTAGCGACACTGGCAACTGCTACGGGACAACATGGAAATGCGCGGCGTCCGCCGACCGGTCACCCCGGAGTGGCGTATCGGCAGTCGGACCACCACGGCCCCGCCATGCGTCAGCGGCTGGGGGACGCGGTTACCAGCCAGGAATGCGACCACACGGCGGCCAGCCGCGAGTCAGTCGTGACCAGGGGAGCGGCCAACCGATAGCTCAATTCGACGCAAAGCGCATCACCCAGCCGTAGGTCCTCTCGGGCCGCAGACGCCACCAGGAGGTCTCGTGCTGGATGTGCTCGAAAAGGAGCCTCGGCGAGGAGGCGAAGCTTGCGCATTAAGTCGACCTCGGAGAGCGACCCAATCCGGCGTAGCTCACGCAGGGCGATCGCCACCCTAATCCCCTCATGGTCCACGACGTGAATCTGGCGATCGACGAGAGCATTCCGCACCGCCTGCCCTTCCCGAGTTCCCAGCATCACGTCGAGAAACCCGGCGGTCTCCAACACCAGGACCTCAGCCACGAGGCCGTTCTGCATCGATCGCATCGAGTCCCTTCCGGGTCTCCGCATGGCTCAGCGTCGGCTCCCCGGCGGCATCCAACCGGCGCAGCCAAGCGTCGAGGCGCACCGAGTCAAGCCGCTCCGCCACGGCTGCTTGCAGTAGCTGGGAGAGGTTGAGCTCCAACGGCCTTGCTGCGGACGCCAGTTCATCCGGGAGATACACATTCACACGCGGCATACACACACTATACACACATGTCAAAGCCAGGTTGGCCGCTCACCAAATCGCGGCGAAGCGCAGGAACGAAGGAGAACGCCCCTCTCCAGTCAATTCCGGGCCGACGGAGAGCAAGGGACCCCTAGGGCAACTCCGAGCTATCTTTGCCGGCGTCGGGAGGGCCCCAATACCACAACTGCCAGACGCCGCTAGGTCAGGACAATTCGCCAAAGCCCGGAACGGATCGCCGGCCCCGAGTTCTCGCCACGACCGTCTTTAGGTCAGCGAGGCTCCCGCAGGAAGGCCGGAATGTCAACGTCCTCGTAGACGTCGGGATTGTCCCGCTGGGGTTGCCGGGTCCGTTCCGGCAGCGGCTCCTGAAGGTCCTGGGGCCTGGTCGCCTTGTATTTCTCGGCGAGGGACGGATTGAGCTGGGCGTCAGAGCTGAAGCCGGTGGCAATCACGGTGATCTTCACGTCGCCCCCCATCCGGTCGTCCACCACCGCCCCAAAGATGATGTTCACGTTGGGATCGGCACTCTGACGGATCAGGTCGCAGGCCTCATTGACCTCGAAGAGAGTCAGGTCGGGACTGGCGGTGACGTTCAGCAAGATGCCGTGGGCCCCAGCGATCGAGGTCTCCAACAGCTGGCTCGACACGGCGTCGCGGGCAGCGTCCTGGGCCCGGTTGTCACCGCTTCCGTAGCCGATCCCCATCAGCGCCGGGCCCTGGCCCATCATGATTGCCTTGACGTCGGCGAAGTCGAGGTTAATTAGCCCCGGGAAGACGATCAGGTCACTGATCCCCTGAACCCCCTGGCGAAGCACGTCATCCGCCTTCTTGAAGGCCTCGATCATGGTGGTCTTCTTGTCGGTCACCGCGATCAGCCGGTCGTTGGGGATGGTGATCAGGGTATCCACCCTGCCGGAGAGCTGCTCCACTCCTCGCTCAGCCGCCTCCATCCGCTTGCGACCCTCGAAGGTGAAGGGCTTGGTGACCACCCCAATGGTGAGCGCGCCGCTGGTGCGGGCAATCTCGGCAATGATGGGAGCCGCCCCGGTTCCGGTGCCACCCCCCATCCCCGAGGTCACGAAGACCATGTCAGCGTCGTGAAGGACGCTGGAGAGCTCCTCGCGCGACTCCTCCGCGGCCAGCTCCCCCACCTCGGGGTCGCCACCGCAGCCCAGTCCCCTGGTCACCTTCCGACCGATATGAATCTTGGACGGCGCCTCGGAGGTCTCCAGCGCCTGCTGGTCGGTGTTGACGGCGATGAAGTCCACTCCCCGAAGCTTGGCGCGGATCATCCGATTGACGGCATTGCTGCCGCCCCCGCCCACCCCGATGACCTTGATCCGAGCGTTGCCCTGGCTGGTGCGGTCTAGATCGTCTTGAGGCATCGCGTCTCCTTCAGGGTCAGAACAGCTCGTGGAGCCAGCGGTTCAGCCGGCCCGCACTGCGGATGGTTCTCAGGTTGCCGCCGTCCCTCCGGGCGCCAGAGCGCTGGCCCCAACGAAGTAGTCCGGCGGCCGCCGCATGCTCGGGCATCCCGAGCTGGTCGGCCAGCCCGCTCAGTCCCTCGGGGACGGCGAGCCGGACCGGCATTTCCAAGATCTGGTGAACCGCGGCGGCGAAGCCCCTCAGCCGGAAGCCGCCGCCTGTGACTACCAACTTCGACAGCCCCTGGCTTTCCTCGTCCAGGGCCTGCCCGATGAGACGAGCCATCTCCCGAGCTCGCGGCTCGATGATCTCGGCCAGCCAGCGTCGCGGCACCTCCTCCGCCCCGACGTGCGAGCTGCCCACCAGCGTGACCATCTCTTCTGGGAGAACTTGGGCGGGGTCGCAGTGCCCGTGGCGGCACTTCAGCGTCTCGGCCTCGTCCTGGTCGCAGCGCAAGCCGGTGGCCAGGTCGTTGGTGACGTTCTGGCCTCCGATTGGAAGCACCAGGACCCGGCGGATGGTGCCGCCCTGAAAGATGGCGATGTTGGTAGTCCCGGCGCCGATGTCGATCACTGCCACCCCGTCCTCCAACTCCTGGTCGCGCAGGACCCCCTCTGCTGAAGCCAGCGGCTGGACCACCACGTCGTCGATGCGGAGCCCAGCTGCGTGGACGCAATTCACCAGAGCGGCCAGGTGAGCACTGGACGCCAGCACCAACTCTGCGTCGACGGAGAGGCGGGCGCCTTGACTGCCCCGGGGGTCACGGAGTCCAGCTTTGGCGTCCACCTGGTATTCGCGGGGGATGAGGTGGACCACCTCCTGCCCCGCGAGACCCGACACCGAGCGAGCCCCCTCGAGCACTCGATTGAGATCGCTGGAACCGACCACGCCGCCCCGGGAGGTGACCGACACCACCGCCTGGCTGGCCTGGCTCTGCACATGCCGGCCGCTCAGAGTCATGAGCGCGGAGTCGATCTCCACGCCGCTGGAGCGTTCGGCGGCATCCAGCGCCTGGGAGATCGCCTGGGTGGCCGCGTCCGGGTCGGTGATCACACCCTTTCGAACCCCCGCTGAGAGAGCCTCCCCCACCCCGATTACTCGAAGCTTGGAGCCGTCGTCATCCGCGACCGCGCAGCAAACCTTGGCGCTGCCCAGGTCCAGAGCGACCAGGCGGCGACTGCTCAACTCGGCGCCGTCGAGAGGGGGCGGGGTGGTGGTGCCCAACGGGCGCCAGCACGCTCGGTCATCAGGAGAATCCCCAAGTGTGGTACTGAGATTTTTTGCAACGTGTGGTTGTGGTCAAAATCGGGATATGGGGCACCGTCGGCCCCGCTGCGCGACTCTGCCGAGGCCATCTCGCAGTGTAGCCGCAAACGCAGAGCAACACAAGCCCCAAACTCGGTCAAAACCACATCATGTTGTGGCTGAGGTGCCTTCGAGACCCTCAATTTTGCGTCTGACCCCTGCCGCCTACCGACCCAGGACTCAGTAGGTGACCGCCACCTGCGCGGGGTCCTCCAGGTAGATGTCCTTAATGCCCGCGGTCAGCAGGTTCACTTGTCCGCCAAGGGCCCGGAGCGCCTCCAACTTCTGGCCGATCGAGGTGATCTGCGAATTGGTCAGAGCCAACCCGAGGTCGGCGGTCCAGCCCGCGCTGCTCTCGATCTCCAGGGCGCCGGAAGCGGTCATCACATAGCGGCTCACCGCCACCCCGTCATAGCTGGCGGGGAAGACCTTGTCGAGGGCCACCAGGGCCTGGGTCAGCCGAGCCGGGAGAACGACCGAGCCTGCCCTGGCCAGTCCGAGCGCGCGCCGGTCCAGGAGGAGCGGCAGCCTACCAGTGGAGAGCCCGTGAACCGGTCCCAGGGACGCCCCGCTGGCGGCCAGCGACTGTTGCTGTGACCCTTGCTGGTAGACCAAAACGGCAGGCAGTGGCGTGACCGCCAGGACCAGGGTCCCGGGCCAGCGGATGTGGACGGCGGCGTCTCTGACCCACGGCTGGGCCAAGAGACTGCGCGATATGGCGGGGGCGTTGAGCAGAATCGTGCTCTCGCCGAAGCGCGCTCCCGCGTCCGCCAGCAGCTGCTGCTGGGAGACCACCGACGACCCCTCCACCTCGACTCGCTGCACCTTGAGCCAGGGGAGGGCGAACATCACCACCACCGCCAATGTCGCCGCCACCAGGGCCACGGCCAGCACCTTGGGCACTCGGCCCATTTCCCGGAGGAGGGAGAGAGCCTCCGGCTTGCGCGGCGCAGAAACCCGGTGCCGCCCCAGGAAGCGCTGCCGGGCGGCGAAGCGCGCTGACCGGCGCTCCGCCGCCTGGCGCGCAACCTCCTCAATCTCGGTGTCGGGGATTCGGCCCCAGATCGGCCGAGGGGTGGCCCGCGCCTCCTCCGGTCGCCGCCGCCGGGCGGTGGGCTGACGGCCACGGGCGCTCTCCCGGGGCCTCCAGGCCTCGAACTCGTCGGGCACCACGGCGCCAAAGGACCGTCCCGGGGACTCTTGACGCGCAGGCGGACTCATGGCTGCCCCTCAGCTGGAACGTTAGTGAAAATCGGGACTGCCGACGGGAATGATCTCCAATTCAAGCTCAACCCCGAAGCGCTCTCGTACACGTTGACGGATTAAGTCCGTCAATGCAAGCACCTCGGTGGCCCGGGCCCCGCCCAGGTTGCAAATGAAGTTGGCGTGCTGAGGTGATACCTGGGCCGCGCCGATCTGCAGCCCCTTGAGCCCGCAGCTGTCGATGAGACGGCCGGCCGTCTCCTCACCGGGATTCTTGAAGGTGCTGCCCAGGCTGCGCACTCCGGTCGGCTGGCTGACCTTTCGCTCCACCATCACCCGCCGAACGTCCTGGCGCGCCGCCGCCGCGTCGCCTTCGCGGAGCCGCAGCCAGACCTGAGTGACCACCGCTCCCTCGAGCGGACCTTCCTGCAGCGAGGTCCTCCGGTAGCGGGACCGCAGATCCTCGGGGGCCAGGCGCATCACGTCCCCGCCGGGCAGCACCGCCTCGACACTGTCCAGGATCTCCCCGACTTCGCCGCCGAAGGCACCGGCGTTACCGGCCGCGGCCGCCCCCGCGGTACCGGGGATCCCGACCCCGAAGGCCAGCCCGAGCAGCCCCTGATAGGCCGTGTCGAAGGCGGCTCTGGGCAACATGGCCCCAGCCTGGAGGCGGACAATCCCCTCCCCCTCATGTATGGCTCTGGTGGCGGGAAACTTGAGCACCAGACCGCGGATGCCACCATCGAGGATTAGGCAGTTGCTGCCGGCCCCCAGCACCGTGCACGGAAAATCCAACTCCTGGCCCAGGCGGAGAACGTCGGGCAGCAGGACGGTGGAGACGGGCTCCCAGTACCAGTCGGCAGGCCCGCCCACCCCAAACTGACTGTGCTTGGCGAGCAGCTCGTCAGCCGTCAGTTCGCCTCTGGCGAGCGGCTCGGCAAGCAGCTGCCGGAGCGGCCCGGGGAGGTTCTGGGGCATCACCCCTCTCGCTCGGACAGGGTGCGAAGCAGCCGGTTCGCGACGTCGTCGAAGCCGCGCACCGAGCTGCAGACGACAACCGCGGGAGCCTCCAACCGCGCCAGCACCTCCCCGATGGCGGCGTCCGCCGATTCCACCACCACCAATTCGGGACCGGAGACCAATGCCGCCACGTCGCGGGAGCTGACGGTTCCGGCCAGATGCCGCTCGCGAGCCGGCTCAATCTGACCGAGCACCAGTACGTCGAGGCCCTCGAACGCGCCGCGGTACTCCTGGAGTAGCGCCTTGGTGCGGGAGTAGGTGTGGGGCACGTGGACCATGACCAATTGCACTTGGTCGCCGAACTGTTGGCGCGCTCCCGCGATGGTGGCTCGGATCTTGGTCGGGTGATGCGCGTAGTCGTCGACGACCGTCACCCCGGCCACGACTCCCAGCACCTCGAAGCGCCGGGCCGGGCCGCGGTAGCGGGCGGCGGACTGGGCGGCCTGGCCAGGATCAGCCCCCAGCTGCACCGCGGTCGCCAGCGCCGCCAGGCCGTTGGCCGCGTTGTGGGCCCCGAATCCAGGCAGGTCCATCTGGAGATCGCCCCCCAGGGGAGTTCTGACCAGGAGCTGGAGGCGGCCTGCGACATTGGCAGGAGGCCGGGTCAGCCTCCAGTCTCCGCTGGCGAGCCCAAAGCTCTGCACTTCAGCCGAGCTGGCAGCGGCCAGCTCCTGGGCCCGGGGGTCGGCCGAGTTGTAGATCAGGTGGCCTTCAGTCCCCAGCCCCGCCACCAGTTCGCGGTACGGAGCGACGTAGGCCGCCAGATCAGGGTAGAGGTCGGGATGGTCGAGTTCCAAGTTGAGCACGGTGACTACGTGAGGTTGCCAGTGGAGGAACTTGGCCCGCTGGTCGAGGGCAGAGGTCGTGTACTCGTCGCCCTCGAAGACAAACGGCCCTCCGGGTCTCGGGTCACCCAGTCGGGCGGTGCTCGTGAAGTCCCGCGAGGTCGCGCCCAGCCGGAAGCCGGGGTCGCAGCCGGAGGCCTCGAGCATGAATGCGGCCAGCGCGGAGGTAGTGGTCTTGCCGTGGGTCCCACAGACCACGGCACGCTGCCGGCCATTGGTGAGGCCCCGGTAGGCCTCCGCCTCGCTGAGCAGCGGAAGTCCTCGCACCCGGGCGGCAGCCAGCTCCTGATTGTCCGCCTGAACCTGGTTGCCAAGCACCACCAGCTGAGGCACTCCCCAGCGGTCGAGGTTGGCCGGATCGTGGTGAGGACTGAATAGAATTCCCGCCGCGTCCAGCGTCTCGGTGGTCGGCGGATAGGCGTCCTCGTCCGACCCCGTGACCTTGAAGCCCAGGTGGAGGCAGCAGAGCGCCAGACCCGAGACTGCGTAGCCGCAGATGCCGAGGAAATGCAGGTGGGCCGGCGGCTCAGGCCAGCCCGGGGGCGCGGTGTCAGTCAAGCTCAGCTGCTCGGTCCGGCCAGCTCGTGGAGTAGCGCCGCCACGTCGAAGGCAGCTCGAGGACGGGCCATCGATGCACTGGCGCTGGCCATCGCGCGCCAGCGCCCGGGATCGCCCAGGACCTGGAGCACGGCCCCCTCAAGCAGTTCGGCGGTCAGTTCGTGATCAGGGATCACTAGAGCTGCTCCCGCCGCCTCAAAGGGGAGGGCATTGGCGCTCTGGTGCTCACCAGCGTGCGGATAGGGCACCAGCACCATGGGACGGCCCAGGCAGGCTACCTCCGCCAGCGAGCTGCCACCCGCCCGCATCACTACCAGGCTGGCGGCCGCCAGCCGCTCGGCCACGTCAGCCACGAATGGCTGGGGCTGGTAGCGCTCCCCGACAGGAAGTCCCGCCTCCCGGGCGGCCGTCACCACTGGGACGTGGTCCATGGGTCCGGTCAGGTGCACCACGGTCAGCTGAGGCAGACGTTGCAACAATCTGGGGAGCACCTCCAGCAGCACCTCGTTGAGATGCCGTGCGCCCTGCGAACCGCCCATCAGCAGGAGTGTGGGAGGTGCCTCCGGTAGCTGGGGTCGGTCGGCTAGCCGTGCGAACGACATGCGCACCGGGTTGCCTGTACAAACGACCTTGGCCCGAGGTAGGTGGGAGGCGGTTCCCGCAAAGGAGCTGGCCACTTCCTGCACCCGTGAGGCCAGCCACTTGACCGCTCTCCCGGGCAGCATGTTCTGCTCCAGGAGCAGCACCGGAATCCGGTGGCGCCTGGCCGCCAGCGCGACCGGCACGCAGACGTAGCCACCGGTTGCCAGCACCACCTGGGGCCGGAAGCGGCGGACCAGCCGCGACGCCTCGCGGTAGACGAGCGGAAGCCGCAGGGCCAGCCGCGGCGCCGAGCTGATGGCGCTCGAGCCCATGCTCCCGAGACGCAACCCGGAGAAGTCGAGCCCTGCCAGCGGGACTAGTTGGGCTTCTGGACCGTCGGTGCGGCCGACGTAGGTGATCACGACTCCGGGATCAGTCTGCCTCAACGCCTCCGCCACCGCGACGCCCGGGGTGCAGTGTCCGCCCGTTCCGCCCCCGGTGATTAGCACGCGCATTACCGATCCCCACTCGACGCTGCCGGGCCGAGATGTTGAGCAGGATGCCGGTGGCTGCCAAAGAGAGCGCCAGCGACGTCCCGCCGTAGCTGATGAAGGTAAGGGGTACCCCCGTGGAGGGGATAGTGTCGGTCACCCCACCGATGTTGATGAGCGCCTGGCCGACGATCCAGATCGTCACCCCGCCGGCCAGGAGAACGCCCAAGCGGTCCGGCGCGTTTCGGGCGGCCCTGATCCCGCGCCAGGCGAAGCCCATGAAGAGAAGGAGCACCAGCAATGTCCCGATCAGCCCCAGCTCCTCACCGATGATCGCGAATATGAAGTCGGTGTGGGCCTCCGGGAGCAGCTGGGAGGGAGAAATCGCCCCGTTCAGGCCGGTGCCGAATATCCCGCCCGCACCCAGCGAGTAGAGAGCCTGGACCGCCTGGAAGCCACTGCCCAACTTGTGGGCGAAGGGGTTCAGATAGCTGAGCAGGCGGGCGGTACGGTAGGGCTCGGCCCGAACCAGCAGCAGCCCACCAATGAAGCTGACTGCGGCCACGCCAGCCAGATGTCGAATCCTGATGCCGGCTAGCCAGAGCAGTCCCAGCGCGGTCACGGATAGAACGACCGCCGATCCCAGGTCCTTCTCCATCACCACCAAGAGGGCCACCACCGCGATTTTCCAGCTGTAGTTGAGGACTCCATCGCGCAGGTCGGTGACCCGGGGGCCTAGGCGGTCCAGCCAGACGGCCCCAGCCACCACCACCAGGAACTGCGCCAGGACACTCGGCTGGAGGTCAAAGGGACCGAAGTAGATCCAGCGGCGGGCACCCTGCACCTCGTAGCCGATGTGGGGCACCAGGACCGCGACTAGGAGCCCCACCGCCACCACCGCAAGAGCGGGCGTCAGCTGGACCCAGCGGTGGTAGTCGATCTTGGCACAGATCGTCAGACCGACCAGCCCCAGCGCCAGCCAGAGTAGCTGGCGGTCGAAGAAATAGGCGGGATTGCCGTAGTCCGTGTAGGCCAGAGCCTGGCTCGCGGAGTAGACCATGATCAGCCCCAGGCCGCAGAGCGCCAGGGTCAAGAGCAGGAGCCAGACATCCAGCTCGGGAAGGGGAAGACGATGGATCGCGCTGCCGCTGCGGCGGGTCTGGCCAACCGGCAGCCACCGCTCAACGTGGGCGATCAATGGGCGCCGCCTGGCAGTCCCGCCGAGGCCGCCCAGTACGCGGCCAACGCGGCCGCCAGGGCCGCTATGGCCCAGAACCTGAAGTCTATCCCCCACTCACTCATCCCGCCCCCCTCGAAGTGGTGGTGAATCGGGCTGGCCCGGAATAGCCGGCGGCCGTGAGTGAGCCGGACGTGAGTCAGCTGAACGATTACTGAGCCAGCCTCGGCCACGAAGATTAGGGCCAGCAGCGGCAGCAGCACCAAGGCGCCGACCTCGATGGCGGCGACGGCTAGGGCCAGTCCCACCGCCAGGGAGCCGGCGTCGCCCATGAAGACGGCGGCCCGGGGTCGATTGAAGACCAGGAAGGCCAGGAGAGCCGCTCCCAGACAGGCGCAGGTCACCGCCAGCTGGGGCCGGTGCTCCACCAGGGCCAGGGCGGTGCAGGCCCCGAAGCCCGGGATTGCGCAGCCGGCCGCCAAGCCGTCGATGCCGTCGGTCAGGTTGGCAGCGTTGGCCGTCGCCAGGATGGCGAAACCGGCCAAGGCAAGACCGAACAACCCCAAGTCTCGGGGTCCCAGACCGGGGATGGTCTGGTTTGAGGCGGAGGTCGCGAAAACACCCACTGCCAGCAGGACGGCACAGCCCGTCAGCAACAGCAGCTTGGGCCGGAAGTGCACTCCTTCGCCCCGGCGCACTTTGGTCAGGTCGTCGACCAGCCCGGCGCCGCAGCCGAGGGCTGCCGCCCCGACCACCAGACCCCCAGCCGGGTCGTGGGCCACGACCGCCCAGGCCACCAGCGCCGCCACCACGAAGACGACCCCTCCGGCGGTGGGAGTCCCGGTCTTCTCCAGGTGAGACCGGGGCACGTCGGCCCGCGCCACCTGGCGCAGCCCCGCTCGGTCCAACCCGGCGATCGCCAGCGGATAGACCGCGAGCGCCCCCAAGAACGTCCCCGCCGCCGCCAGCCAATTCACCCGAGGCATCTTATGGTTGGAGCTTGAAGCGGTCGATGAGCACCTGGGTGACCTTCTTGACGGTGGGCACTGCGTCGTAGAAGGAGTACCGCAGACTGGGGACCACCTGGGGCTCGCGGAGGATGCAGATCATGGAGTACTGGGGATCGCTCTCGGGCAGGAACTCCGCGAAGGAGTCGATGGTGTTGTTGGTGTAGACACCGTTCTGGGCGACCTCGGCGGTGCCGGTCTTACCGGCCAGTTCTCCCTTCCAGGTCGGCCAGATGCGGGCCTCGGAGGCATCCGCGCCCGGGTCGTCGATCACCCCGATCATCATCTTGGCCAGGGTGGAAGCGGTTTGGGCTGAGACCACCCGGCGGGTCTTGGGCTTGATCACCGTGGTGGGCTGACCGCCGCCGCTGATCGAGGTCACCACGTGGGGCTGCACCCAGACCCCGCCATTGGCGATGGCATTGACCGCCGCCAGCATCTCGATGGGAGTGCCGACCACTCCCTGGCCGAAGCTCGAGGTCGCCAGCGTGAGTGCGGTTTCCTGGGAAAGTGTGGGCAGCGCTTGGCTCTCCTCGCCAGCGAGGTCGATCCCGGTCGGCTGGCCGATCCCGAAGGCCTGCATCGTGTCGTAGAAGGTCTTGGCTCCCTCCAGCTCCTCGATGTGCAGCGCTCCCACGTTGAGGGAGTTGTCCAGCACGTACTGATACGAGATCACCCCGTGATACACGCCATCCCAGTCGTGAATCTGAACCCCATCGACGGTGGCCGCGGCAGGGGTCTCATCGAACGTAGCGGTCGGGGTGATGACGTTGTTCTGGAGGGCTCCGGCGAAGGTGACCACCTTCATCACCGAGCCTGGTTCGTAGAGGTTGGCGAGTCCAGCGTCCTGGAACAGCGAGTCGTTCTCGCTGGTGTAGTCGTTGGCGTTGTATGAGGGGGAGTCGGCCCAGGCGACGATCGCCCCGGTTTTGACGTTCATTACGATCATGGTTCCGGAGGCCGCCTTGTCCACCGTCACCTCGTTGGCCAGGTCCTGTTCGACCGTCGTCTGAATCGTGGCGTCGATGGCAGTGTTGAGGGTGCGTCCCTCCACCGCCGGGGTCTGGGTCTGGTCATTGAGGACCACCGCATTTCCCTGGAGGTCGTGGACCACCGACTCCTTGCCGGCATGGCCCGAGAGCACGTTGTTGTAGTAGCCCTCCAGCCCGTACTGGCCCTGGCCGTCGGAGTTCACGAAGCCCAGCAGGTTGGATGCGAGGGTGGTCCCGGCCACCGCGCCCGGCCCGTAGGTGCGCACCTGGAGCGGGAGGCTGCCGATCCCGACCAAGTTCAGCTGACGGAGTTCGGACTCCACCGCCGGCGTCTGGTCCCGGGCAAGGTAGACGAACTCCAGCGGCTTGGAGATCAAGGTGTCCAGGCTGTCCGCCGAGAGACCTAGCACCGGGGCGAGCAGGGTCGCCTCCCGGACCCGGGACTCCAAGGGGACCTCCCTGGGATCGGCGAAGATGTCATAGGCCAAGGCGTTCCCCGCCAGCACCTGGCCGTCGTCGTCCAGGATCAGACCCCTGGCCGCGGGAGTGATCACCGACTGCTCCTGCTGGGTCACCGCCGCCGCGGCCAGCTGCGCGCCCTGGCTGACCTGCAGGTCGACCAGCCGGGCGCCCATGCCCAGCAGGGCCACGATCAGGACGAGCGACAACCCGAGCACCCGCCGGCTGACCGGGGGGATCGACGACGGGGAACCCTGCGACCCGGCTAGGTCAGCGGGGCGACGCCGCGGTTGGGGACTCGGTCGGTGCTGGGGGTAGGAGCGGGACGCCACCTGGTCAGCCGCCCCGGAGGGCGATGATCACCGGAGTGAGGGGATCGGTGGTGGTGGCCACGGCCGGCGGATTCACCACCGCCCAGCTGGCAGGCGGCGCCATCCCCAGGTGGCTGGCGGACTGCGCCACTTGGCCGGCGCTCTGCAGCTCCTGCAACCGCTGCGACTGCAGCCCCTGGGTGCTCAGCAGTTGGGCGTTGGCGGCCCGGAGCGAGGCGATCTGGTAGGTCAGGGCGGTGGCCTGGGCGGTCTGGGACGCGTACATCACCCCGACCGCCACCAGGGCTGCCAAGGCAGGCAGCAAAAGCCAGGCGACCAGCGAGCGCGGCAGTCCGCGTCGGCGGGCCACGGCGCCTCCCGCGTCCTGCTCGTCAAATGGCAAAAAGGGAGCCCAGCGACGAGGCTCGGCGGCGATGGTGGTCATCTGAATTGGTTCTGGGGTGGGAAGTAAAAAGGGACTGGTGCTTGGACGGGGGCGGAGGTCGCCTCGGCGATAGGGTCTACGGGCCGGGGGTGGGCAATCGGACCGCGACCCGCAGCTGGGCGGAGCGCGCTCTGGGATTGCGCGTGACCTCTTCGGAAGTGGGCTTAACGGAGCGTCGCGTGACCAAGGAGAGGGTGGCCCGATGGGCGCAGGTGCAGACCATTTGATGGGACGGACAAACACAGTCTTTTGCTAGGACGTTGAGGGAGTGCTTGGTGAGTCTGTGCTCGGACGGTTGGAAGGAGAGCGTCCCAATTCGCCCATCGGGCCGAAGAATTTGTGTGGCAGCGGCTAGGCCGCGTTCGAGCTCACCGAGCTCATCGTTGACGGCGACGCGCAGGGCTAAGAAGACCCTGGTCGCCGGGTGAATGCGCTTGGGCCAAAATCGCCGGGGCACGGCCTGGGCGCAGATTTCCGCGAGCTGGGTAGTGGTGCGGATCGGAGCCTTCTGGCGGCGCGCGACGATGGCGCGGGCGATCGGGCGTGACTGGCGTTCCTCACCCAGCTCGAAGAAGAGGTCGGCCAGCTCCGCCTCGCTGTAGCTGGCCACGATGTCCGCCGCCGTCAGCGTTTGGCGGGAGGGGCCCATCCGCATGTCGAGGGGACCCTCAACTAGAAAGCTGAATCCCCGCCTGGGGTCGTCCAGCTGCAAGGAGCTGATGCCCAGGTCCAGCACCACGATGTCGGCGAGGACCTGGTGCTTGCCGGCGATCCGTTCCAGCTCCGAGAAACTGGCCTCCTCCGCGGTAAACGCCTCGCCATAGGCGGCGAAACGGTGGCGGGCGGAGGAGACAGCGGACGGATCTCGATCTAATGCCAAGACCCGCCCGCCTGGGAGGACACGGTTGAGGAAGGCGGCGGACACTCCGCCGGCGCCGAGGGTGGCGTCGACCACCACTTCGCCAGGGGCGGGAGCCAGCAGCTCCAAGAGCTCATTGAGCATCACCGGCTGATGGGTGCCGACGACGTGCCGCACCGGGGCGGCGGCGCCGACCAGCGTCCGGCGCGTGGATCTGGGCATAACCCCCAGCATGACGCTCATGACGCCGACCCTTCGACGCCGGCTAACTGACCGCTGATGGCCTTCTGATTGACGACTGTCTGACGCATGGCCTCCCACTCATCGGAGTTGAGGGGAGCCGCCTGGAGGCCGAAGCTCTGCTCGGAGTGGACCTCGACCACGTTGTTGACACCCACGAAGACAACGTTGTCCCGGAGACCGGCGTGCTGACGCAGTTGCGGCAGCAGCAGGATCCGACCCTGGCTGTCCCAGCTGATCTCCTGCGAGGCGGCGTAGAGGCGCCGCAGGTAACCGCTGTAACCGGTTTGCGCGATCGGGTCGTAGCGGAGCTGAGCGGTCATCGCCTCCCACTCGGGCTGTGGGTACATCAGAAGGAAGCCCTCGGGATGGCCAGTGACCCAGCCACCCCTGAGCTCTTCGCGGAAGCGGGCAGGAATGGCCACCCGGCCACGTTCATCGAGGGAGTGGTCAAAGCGCCCGAAGAACGCCATCTCGCCTCCCTATCCCAACGTTCATTCTGGATGGCTCTCTTCCCTTTTCACCACAATTCCCCCGAAGCGGAGGTCTCGAGGACTGTATCACGACGGGGTGGGCAGGTCAATCACTTCAACGAAGTTCTTTACCAGATCCTTTCCAAGCACCTATCAGTTCTGGGGGAATCGTCCCTGAAATCACGCCAGCGCGTCACCCGATGAGATCAGGAGGGGCGCGGCGCAGGGGGGCGAACCCCCCTGCGGGGAGATGGAAGGTGGGCGGTAAGCCGAGTTCTGTACCCCTCGGGCCTCCCGCACGGCGGGCTCCCCCCGAGGGGTGATGACCATCCATCTGCGGCGGCGGTTACCCGACGCCTCTAGCGACCCACCCGGGTGCTGCTGGACGAGCCGCCCAGGGGCGTTGCCACCCCGCACCCTGCCGGGTCTTGCTCCGGGCGGGGTTTACCTGGCCAGCCGGTCACCCGGCTGCCGGTGGGCTCTTACCCCACCATTTCACCATCGCCAGCGCGATCGCTGGCTGTGTCTTTCTGTGGCACTCTCCCTGAGGTTTCCCTCGCCGGGCGTTACCCGGCGCCCTGCTCTGTGGAGCTCGGACTTTCCTCGGCCGAGCGCGGCCCGGTCGCGGTCATCTGCCCACCATCCGTAGCCATCGTATCGCCAGGGCGATCGGGTTCGAGCAGGACGGCCTGGTCATTCCTCCCGAGCTGAGCCGGCCAGAAGCTTCTGCCGCTTACAGGCCTCGACGGCCAACTGGTCGACCCGATTGTTGCCCACGTTGTCGCGGTGTCCGCGCACGTGGCGCCAGACCAGCGCCCGCCCCAGGGCGGCGGTCAACTTATCAATCTCCGGAAAGAGATCGATGTTGGCCTTGCGCTTATAGCTCCCGCTCAGCCAGTTGATCACGTTGAGGGAGTCGGTGTGCAGGCGCAGTCCCTGGTCGGTCCGGCGCCGGCTCCCAAAGGCGGCCATTGCCTCCCGGGCGGCGACCAGCTCCATGCGGTTGTTGGTGGTCTGGGATTCGCCCCCCGATCCCTCCTCCGCCGCCTCCGGCCACTCAATCCTGAAGGCCCAACCCCCCGGACCCGGATTGCCGCTGCAGGCCCCGTCGCAGTAGGCGTCCACCCAGAGCGAGGGAGCGGTGGGTACATCCTTCAAAGGAGCAGGATCCGTTCGCAGTTCTCGCAGGTCACCAACTGCTCCCCACGCGCCTCTTGCAACAGCCGCGAGGGCAGTGGCAGCCGGCAACCGCTGCAGGTCCCACCCACCACCTTGGCGACCGCCGGCCGACGCCGCGCCGCGGTGCGCTCATAGGTGCGCAGCTGGGAGGGCGAGAGCGACTCGGCCAGCTGGCGTCGCTCCACCTCCCCTGCGGAGAGCTCTCCCGCCAACTCCGGGGCCTGGCTCCGATCGGCCATCCTGAGCTGCTCCACCAGGTGCTCGCGCTCACTCAGCTCCACTCCGACTCCGGCCAACTCCTGGGCCGATCGCTCCTGGGCCTCCATCTGGCTGAGTTCCGATTCCTCAAGTCCCTGGATTTTGCCCCGGAGCGTCTCCAGCTCGTGCTGGCGCCGCTGCAGGTCGGCGGGGTGGCGGACGCTGCCGTCGTAGATCGCCCGCTCATGGCTCTTGACCCGACCGGCAAGCTCGGCCACCTCCAGCTCCAGCTGCTTGAGCTGGGAAGCCTGGTGCTGGACCTGGGTCTCGAGAGCGGCGCGCCGCTGGCGCAGCTGGCGCACGGTGGGGTCGGTCTTGGCCCGCTGGGCCGCCAGCTCCTGCTCGGCGAGCAGCGCCTGGTGGCGCAAGTCCAGCTGCTCGATGGCGGCAAGGACTTCGGCAACCTTCACTGGGGAGTCACCAGAAACAGCTGATAAAGATGGCCCTTATCCAGCACGTGACGGGATTCCCGCAGCGGCCACCCGGTGCTCTCCAGCCAGGCCCGCAGTCGTTCCGCCCGCTGGGCCGGTTGCAGCACGAGCCACTCCAGCTGGACCGCCACTTCGCGATCTCGCTGCAGCATCTGGGCGATGGCGGCCCCACCCATCCCCGCGATCACCGCTCCGCGACAGCCCAGGGCGCGGAGTGGACCGAGGCCCGCCCCCTCCAGGATCTGCACGTCGCTACCAGCTCCCAGGAGGCGGCGGAGCTCCGCCTGGGGACCGGGATTGATCTCGGTGGCAAAAACCCGGCGCGTGGGGTCCTGCCGCTTCAGCTCCAGCGCCAACCGGCCGTGGCCGCTGCCGATGTCAGCCACGGCGCCGGCCGGCGGGCAAAGCTCCAACAAGGTGCGCAGCCGGGTTCCCATCCGGGCCCGGGTGCCGGGGTCGGCAGCGGGCAGACGCAGCGGGGCAGTCCCCGATCGGAGGAGAGCAGTGTTCACCGGGCGAGTCTACGGAGTGGGGCGCGGTTGGCCGGGAGCGGTTCGGTACTCTGCCTGGCATGGTGGCGCGCGGTGACGTCTAGGCACTCGGGACCGCTCCCGCAGGACCGGATCGCTCCCTACTGGTTGCAAGGGGGCGATCGGGGCGTCCTTTTGCTTCACGGGTTTGCGGGAACTCCCCCGGAGATGCGCCCTTTAGCCGACGAATTGGTTCGGCGCGGCTTCACCGTGTACGCGCCTCTCCTTACCGGGCACGGGACCTCTCCAGAGGACCTGGAGCAGACCAGTTACCGGGACTGGATCAGCTCCGCCGGCGAGGCGCTGGACCTACTCCAAGCCAGCTGCCGGTTGGTGGGGCTGGCCGGCCAGTCGATGGGTGCGACCATCGCCTTGCACTTGGCGGCGAATCGCCCCGAGCCGCGGGCGGTCGTCTCGCAGGCGGGTTTCCTCCAGCTGAGCGATTGGCGGATCCGGCTGCTGCCGGTGGCCCAGCACGTGGTGCGTTGGCACAGCCCGTCCCGCGAGGTCGATCTGTATGACAAGGAGGCGGTGCACCAGCTGTACAGCTATGCCCGCCGGCCCACCCGGGCGATCGCCCAACTGGCGCAGCTGGGTCGCCTGGTCCAGACCGAGCTGCCCGCCATCTTCCGACCGCTTTTGCTGCTGCAGGGGGGCCGGGACAGTGTCGTGAACCCGTCCAACGCGGACCGCATCATCAGTCAGGTCAGCTCGGAGGTGAGGGCACTCCGGATCTTTCCCCGCAGCGGCCACGGGATCAGCGTCGACGTGGACCGCCAGGAGGTGGCCCAGACCGGTGCCGACTGGCTGGAGCGGTACGTCGGGTAAGCGCCGCAGCCGCCGTCTATTGATTAGCGAGGAGCTGTCGGAGCTGGGCCGCCGCCTCTTCGCCCAGCACGGGATTCTCCGGCGCGCCTTCCTGCGGCAGGGGCCGGCGGCTCTTGGAGGCGACGGGTTGCCGAGTTCGGTCCCCCTCTGGGCCCCGGTAGACCAGGCCGCACCCGGCGCAGACGTACACGGGAGCGCTGCGCCCTCGGCCCAGGTATTGGAGGTGACTCCAGCGGGTGCGCTGGCCACAACCGCACAGCCGCCCGGACGGAACCGGCGGGAGACCCTGGAACTCGCCGGGTCCCACGCTCAGCCGCCGGAGCGACGCAGATCGAGCACGAGCAGAGCATAGAGCCGGGCCCGGCCCAGCCGGGAGGTTGCGGCCGGAACGTAAGATGAGTCACACCGTGCGGGTCGATGAGCTGACTGGGGCCGCCATCGGCCGCTACCGGGTTGGGGGGCGGCTTCAAGTGCTGCCGTACGCCGACATCCACCGGGGCACAGTCCTCGCCGACGGAAGGCCAGTGCTGGTGTGGACCTTTCGGGAGCCGTACGCCACCGCGGCGGGCTTCCTTGAAGCGCTCCAGCTGTTGGCGGGAGATCGGCGGGCGGCTCAGGTACCCGGCCTGCTCCAGGTGCTGGAAATTGGGGTCCAGGAGCTCCGCAACCCTCTCGTATACCTCGTCACGGAGGACGCCACCAGCGGATTCCTGGTCGGCCTGCTGCAGGCCGGTCAGGCCCCGGGGGTGTTCGCGATCACGGGCCGGCTGGCCAGAACCGTGGATCAGATGCACGCTCTGGGAATGATCCACGGGGACATCCAACCCGCCACGGTGGCGATCGCCAGCGCAGGCCCGGTCCTCTCCGGGCACTCGATCCGGACAGTGGTGAGCCGGGTGACCCCGGCGGCAGACTGGGTGGATATCACCAGGGCCTTCCGGCCCCCGGAGGCCCCGACCAGCTCCGAGCCGATTCGAGCCAGCGACCTTTGGGGGCTGGGGGCCTTGGTCTACTACCTCTTGGTGGGACGGCCCCCAAAAGCCGACGGCCCCGCGGAGCCACCCAGTCGGTTGCGCCCGCAGCTTCCGATGCGGGTGGATCGAGCGGTGCTGCGGGCGCTCGCCCCCGACCCCGCCGAGCGGTTTGCCACGGCCGCCGATTTCTTCGCCGCCTTACGGGGACTCACGACACCGGCCGGCGCGGTCCCGACCCGCTCCAGCCCCCCTCCGGTGCCTTCGGGCAACAGCGGGATCGCCTCCCAGATTAAGAGTTCCCTTCCCCCCGCGGTCAGCACGTTAGAGACCCAGCAGAAGGCCGGGCCGGAGGCGCCGGCGGTGGTGCCGACGCCCCCCACTCATGCTTCCACCCGCTGGCCCATTGATCCCCCCCTGACTCCGGCCTCGCTCAGGTCTCAGGCGCTTCCCTTCCGATCCGAGGGAGACGACGACGTCTCCGGCGGGGCCAACGAATCCACCCAGTTGATTGCCATGGAGCCGTACCGGTTCGAGCCGAAATTCCGGCGGCGCGGCGGCTATCTGGTGCTCTGGGTGCTGGGGGCGGTGGTGGTGGCGGCGACGGTCCTCCTAGTCACCGGCAGGATCACTTTCTGATCCCGCCGCCACGGTCGTCTCCCGCACCGGACCCCGGGGCAGCCGCGGTCCAGCTGCAGCGATTGCTGCAGAGCCTGGAGCCGCTCGACAAAGGACAGGACGTCCCACCGGCAAACTCCCTCCGACCGGCTGCGGTGCTGGCCCTGATCGACCCCGGTCAGCCCGAGCTCCCCCTGCTCCTGCTGCGGCGGAGCTCGGAACTGCGCGCCCACCCGGGGCAGGTCGCCCTGCCCGGGGGCCGCCCGTCCCCGGAGGACGGTCCGCTTTGGCGCACCGCCCTCCGAGAGGCCAACGAGGAGTTGGCGGTTCCTCCGGATGCGGTCGATCTAAAGGGTCGGGCGACCCTGGTTCCCACCTGGAACTCGGGATACGCCATCACCCCCTTCGTAGGGTTGCTGCGGTATCGCTTCGAGCCCACGGCAGCGGCGGCCGAGGTGGCGTCCTACTTCTGGTTCCCGCTTCTGCCCGAGGGCGGCCGGCCACAGCGCATCGAGCGGGAGATGACCGTCACCGAAGGCAGCTTTCAGATGCCTGGATACCTGCATCGGGAGCACTTCGTCTGGGGCGCCACCGGGGCCATCGTCGATGACCTGCTGGCACGGATGACACCCGCCACCTGATGACCGCCCGGCCGAGACTCAGTTGGTGGCCGCCACTCCCGTGGGCAGCGCCGGCGGCGGGGTGAGGCCGAAGCCCACCGCCCGCCGCTCCGGACGGACCTCCACCGGGGGCATCAGCGCCCGATCCAGCACCTCGTCTACGGACCGCACGAATACCACCTCCATCCCGTCCAGCAGCGAGGAGTCGATCTCGAAGAGGTCGCGCCGATTGCGCTCGGGGAGCAGGAAGACTTTGATTCCCGCCCGGTGAGCCGCCAGCAGCTTGTCCTTGACGCCGCCGATCGGCAGGATACGGCCGCGCAGGGTCACCTCTCCGGTCATCGCGAGGTCGTGTCGCACCGGTCGATCGCTGGCGACCGAGACCAAGGCGGTGGTCAGCGTGACCCCCGCTGAGGGGCCGTCCTTGGGGATGGCCCCGGCAGGGACGTGGATGTGGACGCCGTGGTCGTCGAAGAAAGTCTCCTTGACCCCGTAGTCAGACCCGTGGACCCTGACCCAGGAGAGCGCGGCGCGCGCCGATTCCTGCATCACATCGCCGATCTGACCGGTCAGCTGCATCTCGGTGCGGCCGGCGATCGCCAGCGCCTCGACGGTGACCAGGTCGCCGCCGACGTCGGAAACCACGACTCCCGTGGCGACCCCCACCCGGTCCTCGGCCTCGGCCGAGTCATGGTCGAAGCGGGCCGGGCCTAGATACTCGATGAGATCTTCGGGCAGCACCCGGATCTCCTTGAGCTCGGGATTCTCCACCAAGCGGCGGGGCACCTTGCGCATCACCTGGGCAAGCTGCCGGTCCAGGCCGCGCACCCCGGCTTCTCTCGTGTAGTTGCGGATGATGCTGTGCAGCGACTCGTCGGTGATCTGGAACTCGCTGGCATCCAGGGCGTGCTGCTCCATCTGGCGAGGCACCAGGTGCTGCTGGGCGATCCCCAGCTTCTCCTCCTCGGTGTAGCCGGTGATCTGGATGATCTCCATCCGGTCGCGCAGCGGTGCGGAGATGGTGTCGATCACGTTGGCAGTAGTGATGAAGAGCACCTGGGAGAGGTCGTAGGCGACCTCTAGGTAGTGGTCGGAGAACTCTCGGTTCTGCTCGGGGTCGAGCACCTCAAGGAGGGCCGCCGAGGGATCCCCGCGGAAGTCCAGTCCGACTTTGTCGATCTCGTCCAGCATCATCACCGGATTCTTGGTCCCTCCCTGCTTCATGGCCTGAATCACCCGGCCGGGGAGGGCTCCGATGTAGGTTCGGCGATGGCCGCGTATCTCCGCCTCGTCCCGGATTCCTCCGAGGGAGACTCGGACCAGCTTTCGCCCGAGAGCGCGAGCGATGCTCCGCCCGAGGGAGGTCTTCCCCACCCCGGGGGGACCGACGAAACAGAGGATGGGCGTCTGCAGCGGATGGGGTTGGGGCCCGACCTCTTCGATCGCAGGCGCGGGCGAGGCGGCGGGTTCCCCCGCCCGGTCGGGAGCCGGGGGTGCAACCTTGGTCGGAGTTGCCTCCACCAGCGCTGCGGCCAGCTCTCGGCGCTCCAAGACGCGCTTGCGGACCGCCATCCACTCCAGGATTCGCTCCTTGACCTTGGGCAGCCCGTAGTGGTCCTCGTCAAGGATCCGAGCCGCCTCGCGGATGTCCACCCGCTCTTGGCCGGCGTCCTTCCAGGGGAGATCGACCAGCCACTCCACGTAGGTGCGCACGATGCCAACCTCCGGGGAGGCACTGGGCAAGGACTCCAGGCGGTCCAGCTCCTTTAGGGCGCGAGCGTGCACGGTCTCGGGCATCCCAGCCGCATCGATCCGCTCACGCAGGTCATCCTCAGCGGTGGCGTCGCCACCGACCTCCGCCAACTCCTTGCGGATCGCCTTCAGCTGCTCGCGGAGAATCGCCTCGCGCTGGCCTTGGTTGATGGTCTGAGCCACGTCCTGCTGGATCTTGTTGCGCAGCTGCGCCACCTCCAACTGACGGGCCAGCAGTGGCACCAGGCCCCGCAGCCGCCGCTCAACATCCGGCTCTTGGAGCAGGGCGATCCGGTCGAGGGGGTCGAGGTCGGGCGCGGTCCCGGTCAGGTCAGCTACCTTGCCCGGCTCCTTGGCGCGCGCCACCGCCACCGCCAGCTCGGGCGGGACCGCGGCGCCGGCGGCCACGTAGTCGGCGAACATCTGCCGCACCGAACCCGCCAAAGCATCGATCTCGGTCCCCTCCGGCTCGGTGTCCGGCAGCTCCACGAACTTGGCGGTCCAGACCTCGCCCGCCTCGAGCTCGATGAGGCGAACTCGGCGCAGCCCTTCGACCAAAACCTGGGCTCCGGCCGTGCCCCTGCGGAAGGCGCCGATCTGGGCCACGGTGGCCACCGGGTAGAGGTCGAGCAGCTGGACCTCGTCCAGTTCACTCTGGCGTTGTACCGCCAGCACCACCTTGCCCTCCGCCGCCACGGCAGCTTCCAGGCTGTTCACCGAGCGGTCCCGGCCAGCGCCGAGCGGGGCCAGCTGGTGGGGCAGCACGACGTTGTCGCGGAGCGGTACCAGCGGCAGCGATTCGATCTCCGGGGTATGTACTGCCCGGCGGCGAGCCGGAGCTCCGCTCTCTTCGGTCTGCTCTTTGTCTTCGCTCAAGGATTCACTCCAGGGTCACGAGGGGACCGGACACCGCCCGGCACAGTCGAGTGTGCCCGTCCGCCCAGGTGGCCAAACCTGGCCTCAGGCGGCCGCCTGGTCCCTCGCCTCGGCCGCGTGCTTGAGCGAGGCCACCTCGGCCTGCACGCTGCGGGTGGCCCATCCCTGGAGCGCCCGTTCCAGCAGGGGTGTGATCAGCGGGTAGCCGAAGTCGTACTCCTCCTGATGGGTGAGGAGCACCCCACCCTCCTGCTGCTCGAACAGGAAGACCGCGCGGAAGTTGCGCAGACGGCCCTGGAGCATAGTGAGCTCGACCTGATTTTCCGCCAGCACGTAGCGAGCCCGGATCGACGACTTGAAAGGCCCGAGGTTGCCGTTGATTCTGGCGACCAGCTCGTTCTCGCCCCGCGACTCCACGGCCATTCCCTGGACCTTCGTGTCCCCATAGGTGTAGGCGGTCGGATCGAGCACCGCCTCACGGACCGTTGCGATCGGAGCATCGACCAGAACGCTGGCCCGGGCAATCATCATCCCTGGCCCCCTTCCTCCGGCTGCAGGCTGACCTTGATCGCCGCGCCCCGCTGGGGATTGGCCGCCAGCGCGAATGCCGCTCGGTAGCTACTCAGGGGAAACCGGTGAGTGCACCACCGGCCGAGCTCCTCTCCCTGTTCGGCGAGGATCGCCAGCGCCAAGTCCAGCAGGTGCGGCGTCCCCTCAGCGATCGCACTGCGCCCGTAGCCGTTGCAGCCGATGATCTCCGCCTCCTTGTAGTACGCGAGGGTGGTCTCAGTTCTGGCCGGTTTGGCCACCCCGACCACCACGATACGGCCCCGCGGAGCCAGGCACCTGAGTGCCAGCTCGGTGGTGTCGCTGCTCCCGATGGAGTCCAGCACCAGAGCCGCCCCCGCCCCCAGCGCCCACGGTCCCCCGCGCCAGGGTCTCACCAGCCGGGCGCCGGTCCTCCGCGCCACCTCAGGAACTACCGCCGAGGCCACGGCTGGCAACGGCTCGGCCCCCAGCTGCGAGATCAGCCCGCGCTGGTGAGACCAGGCCGCAGTGACCCAGACCGGAAGGTCGGGCCATCGGGCTCGGGCCGCCAAGGCGAGCCCCAGCCCGATGGTGCCCGCGCCGAGCACCAGGATCGGACCCTTCGGCTCCGCACCCGCACGCTCCACAGCGTGGAGTCCGACGGCCAGGGGATCGGCCAAGACTCCCACCGTCGGATCCAGACCCTCAGGTAGTGGATGGCACTGACTGGGATGGGCGTGGAGCACCTCGGCGAAGCCACCCGGGAGTCCCCGGATGTTGCCCAGGTGCAACCCCCGCCCGGTCCCCCAGGGGCCACCGTCCGGCTGACAGCGGCAATGGGGAGGGAACCCGCTGGCACAGGCCGGGCAAAGCTTCACCAAGCCGCGGGCGACGCAGCCCACCCAGGGGTCCAGCGCCACCACCTGCCCCCGTACGAGTGAGGAGCTGGAGCCGGGGTCCTCGACCCGGGCCACCACCTCATGGCCCGGTACGTGGGGGAACGAAACCAGTCCGCTGAGCGGGTTGTCGGCGGCCGCCTGGAGTAGGACCTCTTTGACGTCGCTGCCGCAGATGCCGGCCCCGACGACCCGCAAGCGCACCCACTCCGGGCTCGGCGCACTGGGCTCGGGAAGCTCCCGGAGGGCCAGTAGCGACAGGGGCCCGAGAGCCCAGTCTGAGTGGATCCTCGAGGCGACGCCGGCCAGCGGCAGCCGGCGGGGAGCGGGATCGAACACCAGCGCACGCACCGGGCTAACGTTACCGGGGTCGGCGCCGCCGACTCGACAAGATCTCCATGCTCCTGTAAGGCAGCGAACATAACAGTCGGGTAAGATTGGGCACGGATCTCGTAACGAGGGCTGAGATCGGCCTCGAGTAGCGTCAAGGCGGCGGGATTGTTTAGGTCCGTTAACGGACCGCCGCTTGGGAGAGGGCCGAACGTGAACACCGTACGCCCCCGGCACACCGGATTCTGCTTCGGGGTTCGCGACGCCCTGCAGCTGACGTCCGACGCCTTAGGCCCAGGCGAGGAGACTGTCGCCCTCGGCCAGGTGGTGCACAACCAGAGGGCCCTTGAGGATCTGGAACAGAGGGGCCTAGGTCGGGCCGATCAGCTACCAGATGCGGGCGGTCCCCAGGTGGTGGTCACCGCTCACGGGGCGACCCCCCAGCTGTTCGAGGAGGCGCGGCTCCGCGGGTTGACGGTGGTAGACACAACCTGCCCCCTAGTCAGGCGGGTGCAGCGTCACGCCGCCCAGCTGGCCGAATCGGAAATCCCGGTGGTGGTGGTCGGAGACGCCGCCCACTCCGAAGTGCGAGCGGTGATCGGCTGGGCGGCTCAGCAACGCGGGTCGGAGGTGGTGGTGGTGGCCACCGAGAGGGAGGCGGACGAGCTGCCCTGGCGCGAGAGCCGGGGGGTGGTCTCCCAGAGCACCTTTCCCCAAACCCGCTTCCAGCAGATCGTGGCGCGCCTGAAGCTTCGCTCTAGGGAGCTAGAGGTCCGTGACACCACCTGTCCCGTCGTCAACCAGCGACAGCGCGAAGCTGTCACCGGACTCCTGGACCGGGCCGACGTGGTGCTGGTGGTCGGAGGTCGGGAATCCGCCAACACCAAGGCGCTGGCAGAGACCTGCTCGGAACGACGCCCCACCTTCCACGTCGAGTCGGCCGCCGAGATCGAACCGGGCTGGTTTCAACCGGGCCAGCTGGTGGGGATCACTTCCGGGACCTCCACCCCCGCCTGGGTGGTTGACGAAGTTGAGGCGGCCTGCCGTGATCTCTGACCAGGCAGAGTTGGCCGAGAGCGAGCGCTCGGGCGCTTTGGCGCAAGGCGCCCAGGCGATCCTGGGCCGCTACCAGGCGAAGATCCACGAGGGGCTGGTCCGGGTAATGGGCACCCTTCCGGTGGAAGTGGTCGAGCCGGCGCAGTACCACGTCGGTCTGCTTCCTGGTGCCCGGTCAGGAAAGGCGCTTCGACCGACCTTGACCCTGCTCCTCGCCGAGGCCCTGGGCGAGACGTCGGAGGCGTCCCTGCCGCTGGCCCTAGCGGTGCAGATGGTGCATGACTTCTCGCTTCTCCACGACGACATCGTCGACGGCGACCGATCTCGGCGCGGCCAGCCTGCCCTCTGGGTGCGGGACGGCATGCCGTCGGCGCTCAACACAGGCGACGCCCTCCTCACCGCCGCCTTCTGCGTGATCTCCATGGCCGACCTGCCCTCCCGGACCATCACCCGTGCTGCCCGCCGGCTGAGCGCAGCGACCATGGAGATGGTGGGCGGCCAGCAAGCGGACATCGCGGCCACCGGGGCTCCCGCCGCCGACCTGCTTCAGTACCTGACGATGGTCGAGCGCAAGACCGGGGCCCTGATGGGTGCCGCCGCCGCCCTAGGGGGAATCGCCGCCGGCGCCCCGGTGGCCACCGTGGACGCCTGCGAGAGCTTCGGTCGAACGCTAGGCGTCGCTTTCCAGCTGCGGGACGACGTGCTGGGAGTATTCGGCGACAGCGCCGAGACCGGGAAGCCGGTCGGCAACGATCTGCTGCGCGGCAAGCAGGGCCTCCCGATGGTGCTGGCCCTGACCGGCAACGGTGAACTGGGCAAGACCGCCCGATCATGGCTCGACCCGCCCGGGCTGCGGCGCCGCGACCTGGCGCCGGCGGTGGAGCTGCTCCGTGAGGGCGGGGTGGCCGAGCGCTGCCAGGGGCTCACCACCACCTGGACTGAACGGGCCCTGGTGGCCGCCGCCAAGCTGCCCCTCTCCGAGGAGGGGGCGATGGAGCTGGAGATCCTGGGGCGGTGGCTGGGGGAGCGCTGGAATTGACTCTGGAGCTGGAGCCGGAACGAGCTCAGAGCGTCGACTCCTGGTCTGCCGCTCAGGCAGAACTGGCGTTGGAGCGGGCAGTCAGCCAGCTCCTCGAGCGCCAGAACCGGGACGGCTCCTGGTCGGGCGAGTTGGAGAGCAACGCCTCGATCACCGCCGAATACCTCCTGCTCCAGCGCTATCTGGGACGCTCCAGTCCGGCCCGCGAGGCGGCCGCGGTCAAGTACCTGCGCAGTCAGCAGCGCGACGACGGCAGCTACGGGATCGCGCCTGAGGTTGACGGCGACATCAGCATCACCGCCGAGGTGCTGGTGGCGCTGCGCGCGGTCGGAGTCGCGGCCACCGATCCTCAGGCGCAACGTGCCTGGCGGTTCGTGGAGGCGAATGGGGGACTCCGGGCGACTCGTCTGTTCACCCGGATGTGGCTGGCCCTGGGTGGCCTTTGGCCCTGGCACGAGATCCCCGCCATTCCCCCGGAGTGGATGCTGGTGCCGGCGCAGCAGATCGGGAGCATCTACGACCTCGCCTCCTGGGCCCGGGCCACCACGGTGCCCCTGACCATCCTGCGCAGCCTGCGGACCGTCTTCCCGCTGGAGTCCCCGAGCCGGGACGAGCTGCCGCTGGGTCCTCATCGGCCCGGTGCGGGCGCCCCGACCTGGAAGGTGGTCGACCGGGCGCTCCGCACCTACGGCCGGCTGCCCCAGGTGGGAGTCCGTCACCGGGCGCTGGCCCGGGCCGAGCAGTGGATCGTCGAGCACCAGGAGGCAGACGGTTCCTGGGCCGGCATCCAACCTCCCTGGGTGTACGGACTGATGGCGCTCCGGGCTCGCGGCTACGACCTGGAACACCCGGTCATGAAGCGAGGACTGGACGCGCTGGAATCCTTCGGCATCGAGGACGAGCAGGGCTTTCGGCTGCAGGCCTGCGTCTCCCCCGTCTGGGACACCGCCCTGGCGCTGTGGGCGCTCTTGGACGCGGGGGTTCCTGCGGATCACGAGGCCCTGGTCCGGGCCGTCAGTTGGCTGGTCGAACGGGAGGTGACTAAGGTGGGCGACTGGGCCGTCAGGCGGCCCGGCGCACCGCCGGGGGGCTGGCCCTTCGAGTTCTACAACGACCAGTACCCGGACACCGATGACACCGCGGTGGTGCTCTCGGCGCTCACCGTCGCTGGCCACGACCGCCATGAGCAGACGGCGGTTGGTGCGGTCATGCGGCGAGCGCTGGCCTGGCTCCTCGTGATGCAGGGCGCCGACGGCGGCTACGCGGCCTTCGACGCGGACAACGACCGCGGCTGGGTTGAGCATCTCCCGATCGCCGACTTCGGAGAGATGCTGGATCGACCCAGCCCCGACGTCACTGCCCATGTGGTGGAGGCATTCGCCCGCCTCGGCGGCCCCGACCTGGAGCCGGCCCGGGATAGGGCCCTTGCCTGGTTGCGCGGCTCCGAGGAGGGCGCGGGAGCCTATTACGGGCGGTGGGGCGTCAACTACGTGTACGGGGATGCCGCCGCGGCCACCGCCTTCGCCACTGCCGCCGAGTCCCAGGACCGGGACCGGCTGCTCCGGATCGGCGAGTGGGTCAGGCTCAACCAGCACGCCTCGGGTGGCTTCGGAGAGTCGGTCCTCTCCTACCACGACCGCGCCCACATCGGCCGGGGCGAGCCCACCCCATCGCAGACCGCCTGGGCTTTGCTGTCACTTCTGGCCGCGGGAGACTCGGTCTCCGATCTGGACCGGGAGGGCCGGCTCGCAACCGCAGCGGAGTCGGCGGTCAACTGGCTGCTCCAGAACCAGGAGGAGGGGGGCGGCTGGACTGACCACCAATTCACCGGGACCGGCTTTCCCAGGGCGTTCTACCTCCGCTATCACTTGTACGCCACGATATTTCCGGTCATGGCCCTGGGGCGGGCGCTTCGGCCGCGGCCGATCCCGCTGAGCGGGGATCGGTGACGGCCCTCAGGACCGGAGTCGCCCCCGAGACTGACACCGAACCCGCGCGGGTGCTGCCCGCGTACTCGGTTGAGCGTCAGCGACAGGCCCGTCAGTTGGAGAACTTTCCGATCGCCGCCTGGTTGCTGCGACCGGGCCGAAGGGAGGCTCGGGGCGCCATCTACGGTTTCTGCCGGCTGATCGACGATCTCGGCGACGAGAATCTGGGCGACCCCAAGACTCTGCTCGGGCTAGCTCGAGAGGAGCTAGACGCCTGCTATGCCGGCCAACCCCATCACCCGGTCTTCCAGCGCCTGCAGCCGGTGATTCAACGATTTCAGCTAGCACCTGAGCCGTTTCAGCGGCTGATCCAGGCCAACCTCCAGGACCAGGAGCTCTCCCACTACCGGAGCTGGGCGGAGCTGGACCAGTACTGCACCCTCTCGGCTACCCCGGTAGGCGAGCTGGTCCTGGCGCTGGAGGGAATCCGTGACCCGGAGCGGGTTGGCTATTCGGACGCCATCTGCACGGGGCTGCAGTTGGCCAACATGTGGCAGGACGTCGCCTCCGACTTGGCCCGAGGTCGGCGCTATCTACCTCTAGACGTGCTCGTCGAGCACGGTGCGACCGAGGAGGAGTGGTGGAGCGGGGCGGTTACCCCGGGGATGCTGGCGGCGGAAACTCACGCGGTGGCCCGAGCCCGGCGGCTCTTGATCGACGGTTGGCCTCTGGTGGGGCGAGTTCCCAACCTGATGCGGCTGGAGATGGCGACCTTCATCCTCTGCGGCCTGGCCGCCACGGCGGCGGTGCTGGAGGCCGGGGCCCGAGTGTTCGCGGAGAAGGCCGTTCTGAGCCCCGCGCGCCGCCGGCGGGCAGTCTGGCAGGCGGGCTGGGCCTGGCGGCAGGCGGCGCCCCCCCGATCGAGTTGAGCGCTTCAGCGCCGGCCGGAACTGGAGCCTTCTCACCGTCGGTGGAGGAGCTCCGGGCAGCGCACCAGGCCTGCGCACTCGAGGTTCGCTCCGCGGCCGCCAATTTCTACTACGCCTTCCGGCTCCTGCCCCAGCGCAAGCGGGAGGGCCTGCACGCGGTCTATCGCTTCTGCCGGGCCGCTGATGACATCGCCGACGGAGAGGGCGGTTCCGCTCAGCGCCGGCAGGAGCTCGAGCAGTTTCGCGCCACCTTGAGCCTTTCCCTGGCGGGGGCGCCGCCCGACCCCGGCTGGCTGGTGCTCTGGGACGCCGCCCGCAACTTCCACCTCGACCCGGGCAACCTCAATGCCGTGATCGACGGCTGCGCGGCTGACTGCGCACCCCTCCAGATCGTCACAGAGGCGGATCTAGAGCGGTATTGCTACGGGGTGGCGGGCGTGGTGGGGCTCCTGAGCGCACAGATCTTCGGATACCAAGACGCCCATGTGCCCCAGCTGGCGGTCCGGCTCGGTGAGGCCATGCAGCTGACCAATATCCTTCGCGACCTGAAGGAGGACGACCAGCGGGGTCGCTGCTACCTGCCGATGGAGGATCTGGCCCGCTTCGGTTGCGAGCGGAGCGACCTGCCGGCCGGCATCCGGGGACCCCGGGCCACTGCCTACCGCCGCCTGATGGCATATGAGATCGGCCGCGCCCGGGAGCTCTTCGCGGAAGGCACCCGGCTGATCCCGCTGGTGGACCGGGATGCCCGGGGCTGTCCGGCCGGACTGGCCGCTCTTTACCGGGCCTTACTGGTCGAGATGGAGGCCAGAGACTTTGATGTCCAGACAGAGCGGATCTCGCTGGGACGAGGGCGCAAGTTCCGTCTGGCGCTGGGGGCCTGGGCCGGGGCCACCCTCGGCCGCTGAGACCCCGCAGGGAGGGCTCGATGGAGGCGCTGGTAGTCGGGGGCGGTCTGGCGGGCATTAGCGCCACGCTGGAGCTCGCCGACCAGGGAGCCCGGGTGACCCTGGTGGAGCGGGCCCCGGTGCTGGGAGGGCTGTGCCGTTCAGTCCCTGATCCGGTGGCCGGTCGGGTTGACACCGGGCAGCACGTCTACCTGGGCTGCTGCACTGAGCTGGAGAGGTTCCTGGAGCGGATTGAGGTCGAGCCCGCCTGGCGGCAGAGGCGTCTGGAGCTGGTTGTGGCCAACCCGCGGACCGGGGTGACCCGGCGACTGCACGCGGCCCCTCTGCCAGCGCCGGCTCACCTGCTGCCCGTCCTGCTGCGCTGGCCGGGGCTACCAACCAGGCAGCTGGTGCAGTCCGCCGCCGTCGCCACCGCGCTGCGCTCCCTGAGCGCGGACGATCAAGCGCTCCTAGACGCTGTGCCGGCGCGCTCCTGGCTGCACAGCCTGGGCCAGGACGACCTCGTCATCCGCCAGCTCTGGGACCCCTTCCTGATCTCAGCCTGCAACGTCTCGCTCGATCGCTGCAGTGCCGGTCTGGCCGCCTATGTCATTCGCGAGGGGCTGCTCGGCCGGGGGGACGCCGGCGCCCTGCGAATCCCCGCCACCGATCTCACGGCCTGGCTGGATCCTCCCAGCCGGCGGCGACTGGCGGCAGTCGGGGTGGACCTGAAGCTGCGCTGGCGAGCGGCCGAACTGCTACCTGGAAGAGTGCGGCGACACCTGGTTCGCAGCGCCGATGGCGAGGAGGTGGAGGCCGACCTGGTCGTGCTGGCCGGGTCTGCGATGGCAGCGAAGCGGCTCCTTGGGAGCCGGGGCATCGCCGATCCCATCTTGGAAGCCGCGGCACTTCTGCCCAACTCCCCCATCGTCAACCTCCATCTCTTCACCGACCGCCCTTTCCTGCCCGGTCCGGTGGTGACCGCTCCAGGGTCACCGCTGCAGTGGCTCTTCGATCGATCTCGCTTAGGGGAAGAGGAACTGGTCCTGGATGGCCAGCCGATCTTCCACTCCGCCGTCTCACTCTCCGCCGCGGAGGAGCTGATCGGGATCGCAGAGACCACGGTCACCGAGTCCCTCTGGAGGCTCTGCCAGGATCTCTTTCCGGCCGCGCGGCGGGCTCGCCTGCGGCACAGCCGGGTAACCAGGGAGGCGGCGGCTACCTTCGCCGCAGTGCCGGGGTCGGCGGCCGCCCGACCCGGGCCAACAACCCCCCTGGAGGGTCTATGGCTGGCGGGCAATTGGACCGACACCGGCTGGCCGGCCACCATGGAGGGCGCGGTCCGAAGCGGGCGAGTTGCGGCCGATGCCGCCTCCGGGAGGTCGACTAAACGGAACGCTGATAGGCCCTGAAGGCCCGGGTTGAGAGCGAGGCGCATACGATGGCCAGCCCAGCCAGCAGGGCCAGGTGAAGCTCCACATAGGACCATTCGGGATGCGGGCCTAGCGCTTGTCGGGAGACCAAGACGGCCCAGTTGATCGGATTGTAGGTGGCCACCGCGCGGAGCCACGCGGGCAGCAACTGTAGAGGCATGAAGGTCGCCGAAACAAACGCCAACGGCAGCACCAAAAAGCTGGTGGCGATTACCGATTGCTGAGTGTGGAGCACCAACGCCAACGCGTTGGAAAGCGACGCGAATGCGGTGACAAGCAGCAGCGCAGACAACACACAGAGAATAACTCCGAGGACGCTCGGGAACATCGCGCCCGACAGCCATCCCCGGCCCAGGATAACGAATGATTGCAGAGCGGTGAGCATCGCCGAGTAGACCAGCTCTCCACCGATTAGTGCACCGCGGGAGGCCGGCGTCACCAGAAACCGGTTCAAGACACCGCGCTCCATATCGATGACGTAGACCATGCCGCTCCAGCCATTGGAGAAGAGAGCAGTCATCATGTCCACTCCCGGAGTTAGGAAGCCTATGTAGTTTGTCGAGGAAAACCTGCGATCTGGACCACCCGCTCGAACATATGACCGAACAGCAGTAACCAAATCACCGGCTGAACCAAGGTACCTACGATGTAGTAAAGCTGACGCGCGAATGCGCGCAAGTAGCGCCCGGCCATGTAGCCGGACGCGGTCAGGGCGGTACTCATTTTGAGTTCTCCTCACTGGCGGCGAAGGCATGGCCCGTGTAACGCAAATAAACATCATCAAGCGACGGTCGCACGACGCTCGCGGTGGTAACGCGCAGCTAGGCTGAGTCGAGGGCGGTCAGGATGCCGGCAAGGCACTGGCTCCGGAGTCGACCCGGGTCAGATCTGGCTACCATTCAGTTGCGCCTTGGGTACTAGGTCCTCCGGGACTAACTCGAGGGTCGAATCCCTGGGCCGGGTGTTTCAGCACCCGGCTCGGGGTGACTTTCTTCTAGGTCAGGTCGATAGGCGATCTCCCCGGTCGGCTGTGAACTGCCGCCACTGGGTGAGGCCGCCAAGGTCCCCGGACACGATCCGACCGCGCAGTCGCTGGACCCACTCCAGTTCCGCTTGGAGAAGGGTGGCGGCGAAGTCGGACTCAAGGCCAAATATCTCCGGGAGCTCGAGCTTGGTGTCCATCATCTGACGCATGGTTTGGTACTGGAGGAGCATCAGCTCAAGGCGAGAGCATCTCTCCTCGAGCAATTGCAGGGCGTCTTCGGGGGGCAGCGCCGGCAGCATGGAGAGCGCGGCTTCGAACCTTCGGTACTCCTTGGCTGGGACGCTCACCATGTCGCTGAGCCAATCGATCAGCTCGACGTGCCCTGCCTGCAGAAGGCGATACACGGTGCGCTCGGGCCGTCGGCCCTCCCGCTCAGTCTCTTTGGCCTCGATATACCCAGCCTTGGAGAGGGCCTTCACCACGGTGTAGAGCGATCCGTAATTGAGCTTGATACTCCCCTCCTTCCCCCGCTGGCGCATCACGGTCGCCATTTCGTAGGGGTGCATCGGTCGCTCCAGCAGGCAGCCCAGCACCGCCAAGGCCAGCAGATTTGATCGCGAGTATTCGGCCATCTAACTTCTTTCCGTAATATCCGGTACCGAGTATATAGAACGTGAATAATCGCGTGTCAATCCTGTGAAGGACGGTCTCCCCAACGACTGATGCAGTAGCCTCCCGGCCATGGATTCCGAGGCTCCGGTATTCGCTCCGCGGCCAATGACCTTGAGCGAGCTACTGGACGCCGTCTACCGTCTGTATCGCCGCAACTTCTGGCTGTTTGCGGGGGTGGCGGCGGTGGTCCAGGTCCCGTACCAGCTTTTTCTCTCCTTCGTACAGGGCCAGGCGCACTCGCTTTCGCAGGTGTTCTCCCGACTCCAAACCAATCCCGGGACTACCGCTCACGTGCAGGTGCTCTTTCAAACCTACTGGCAGGCCAACGCGCTGGTCGTGCTGGTGCTGATCCTGTTCGGGTTACTCGCCCTGCCGCTCGGTCTGGCGGCGGTGACCAGCGCGGGAGCCGATCGCTATCTAGATCGTCAGAGTTCGATCGGACTGGCGTTCCAGGTGGCCCGCCGCCGCTGGCTCCCGGTCTTGGGGGTGTTCTTGCTCATGGCCGCGATCTTCCTCGCAGGAGCCCTGACGCTGGCGACCGTGGGCACGATCCTAATCCTGGCGCTGAAGGGGTTCGGCGCGGTTTTGCTCACTCTGCTGGCGATCGCCGCCGTGGTCGCGGGATTGGTGGCCTACTTTCGGGTCATCGTGGCGATCCCGGTGGTGGTCCTGGAACCGATGGGACCCCTGCAGGCGCTCCAGCGATCCTGGGGGCTGAGCCGCAGGCATACTTGGTTGGCCTTCGGCGTGGTGGTGGTGCTGGGGCTGATCGTCGCGATCCTCGCCTTTTTGCTGGGACTCGGGGCCGGGCTGCTGGCCCTGGCACTGGGAGGTGCTGGAAGCTTGCCAGGCCATCTGCTCATTGCGGCCTTTACGGTGGTGATCAACGTCTGTGCCACCCCGGTAAGCGCGCTGGGGGCACTGCTCCTCTACTTCAACTTACGGGGTCGACAGGGGGGTCCGGCAGTCGCTCCGATGCAGGGGCAGCCCGCCTTCCAACCCTGATCCCCTCGCCCCAGCCAGCGCTACCGCAGCGAATCCAATATCTGGAAGGCGAGGCCAACCAGCTCAGTGAGCGCGATTTGGGCCACGGCGGGGAACCTCGGGGTGAATGGGTCGTCTCCCAGTGTCATCAGCGAAGAGACTTCGACGGTCACCAAGCGGGACTTCCGCCGCCATACGCGTCATCACCGGCACCGCGATGTCGACCGAATGTCCCAGGGAGTCCAGGGCCAGGCGCTGACAACGACCAACCCGGATCAACATCCCCAAGCTGCCGGGACGGGTCAGGATCAGCCGCGCGACCCGGGTCGGACTGGGGCCGGACGCTCCCGGCGCCACCAGGTCCGAGGCGGGTCCCAACGGCGCGGTCGGGGTGTCTACCACGACGCGTAGTGCCGCGACTGGTCCCGTAACGCGGCGCGGGCGGCCGGTCAACCAGGCGGCCGACTCCATCTCAACTATCGCCACCCCCTGGGCCGCGAGCGCGGCCCGCCCGTCGGCTCTCTCCACGGGGGCCGATCGGCTTCCCAGCTGGACTGCCCGCCCGGCGTGGGCGCTGATCAATTGCGCGCAGACTGCGGGATCGAGTTCCAGCCAGCTCGAGTCCTCGGCCAGCACCCGGGATCCAATTCCGACTGACCCCAGGGTCCAGTCGTCGGAACAGCTGCCGCCCACCCCCGCCACCAGAATCGCCGCTCCACTAGGGGCCAGCCGCGCCGCGGCCGCAGCGGCTGCCGGCCCCATGCCGGTCTCCCAGACTTCGACTGCCGGCTGACGCCGGCGGCTCCATCTCACATGCTCGGCAACCGGCCGGCCAACCCAGCCTGGGCCTAGCGCCCGGCGGACCGCCTTGGCTTCGGAGCCCAGCGCGCAGGCGACCACCACCAGGGGCTGACCAGACGGGGGGGCGGGCGATCGGAGCCCGCGCGCCGCGAACGCCAGCCCGGCCAGCAGAACCACGGCCAGCAGGGCGCTCGGGGCAATTCCCAGAACGGTCGCCAACGCCGCACTCTGAGCCATGACCCCTGCCAGGAGAACTACCGCCACTGCGGGCACCCGACCACGAACCAGCCGCTGGCCACCCAGCCAGAATCCCAGCCAAAGCTGCAGCGCCAACCCGACCACCAGCCAGCCCACATAGTTGAGCCACGACACTCCGTACCAGACGCCGGCGTGAGCTGGGTACGAATAGATCGAGCCCAGCCACCATTGCGCTCCCCGGAGGGCGACCGGATCGACCACCACATCGATCGCGACCATCGCCAGCGCTCCCAGGACCAACCGACGAGCTCTCCTGGCTCCTAGCCAGCCAGCCACGGTGTAGGTACAGAAGGCCAGCCAGGTGAAGCTGAGGCTGTCGAAGAGGGGGACACCCAACAGGCGCCAGTCGTGGGCGAGGCCGCCATTGCGGTAGGCATAGACGCCGAAGGGCACACCCGGACCGGAGGTCGACGCCCACTCCGCGGCAAAGGCGATCAGCCATCCTCCGAGCGCGATCGGCAAGGCCCGACGCCAGCCGAACTGGCGCCAGATCAGCACGACGACCAGAATCCAAGGCCCGAAGGCGTACCAGCGTGAGACCAGCGGGGCCACCTCTAGCCCACCGGGGTCCGGGAAGCAGGGATCAGTTCGCCGACCGACTGGCGGAGCGCCAGGCTCAGGTCTCCGGTCCGCCAACCGAGCTCCATCTGGGCCCGCTGTGAGTCGACATACATCGGATGAGCCGCCATCCGCACCGAGGTGAGGGAAATGCCTGGTGCCCGGCGTTCCACCCGGCCCCGAGCCTCGCTGGCGATGGCGGCGGCGAAGGCCATTCCCAGCGGCACGCGCCAGCGTGGTGGCGCCACCCCGGCGATCTCCGCCACCCGGCTCAGGAGCTGGCGTAGGGTGAGGTTCCGGTCTCCCAAAATGTATGTCCGGCCCGCCACTCCCCGCTCCAGCGCCAGCAGGTGGCCGTGGGCGACCGCATCAACGGCAACCAGGTTGAGTCCCGTTTCGACGACGGCGGGGATCCGCCCCGCGAGGAAGTCTCGGATCGTCTGGCCGGTCGGAGTGGGACGGTGATCGCCAGCTCCGACCGGGGTACTTGGCTGCACCACCACCACCTCCAGACCATCGGGGGCATAGTCCAGGACTAGCCGTTCGGCAGCCCACTTGGTGCGCTTGTACGGGCCCGCGAGAAGGGCAGGAGATCGTGCCGAGTCGGTCTCGGAGCAGACCCTTCCTGAGCGCTCGAACGCGAGCGTTCCCACGGTGCTGCAGTGCACCATGCGGCGTGCCCCAGCCTTATGGGCCGCTCGCAGCACGGTGGCCGTCCCCCCGACATTGACCGCGATCATCGAGTTGACATCGCCGGCGCGCAGCGAGAGGCGGTAGTCCGCGGCGCAGTGGACTACCGAGTCACAGCCGCGGGCCGCGGCCACCACCGAGGCCAGATCGGTGATGTCGCCGGGACAGGTCACCACTCTCGGCGGTGGGCGGAATTCGTGGGGCCGGCGGACCAAAGCTCGCACCTCGTACCCAGCTAGGAGCAGCTGGCGCATGACCGCACCGCCGACGAAGCCACTGGCCCCGGTCAGCAGCACCAGACCTCGCGACGGTCCGCTCATCCAGGCCCGGTGGCAGCCAGTAAGGGAGCGGTCAGGACGTAGCCGTCGCTGCGCTTGGTCCGAAGCAATCGCGGCCGACCCGGATCGGCCTCCAGCTTGAGGCGGAGTCGGTGGATGCACATGGTCACGGCCGCCGGGGTCGCCGTGGGATCGCCCCCCCAGGCTCCATCGATGATCTGGCGCCGGCTGAGCACCACTCCCGCGTTCAGGGCCAGATACTCCAACAGGTCGGCCTCGCGGGGGCTGAGAAAGTGGCGCCGACCTTCGATACGAGCGCTGCGCCGAGCCGGCTCCACCACCAGCGGTCCGATCTCCAGGACCCGGCCAGAGGAGCGACGCTCCACCTGGCGGCGGCGCCAAATGGCGCGCATGATCGCCCGTAGCATGGCCGGCGGATACGGCTTGGCCAGCACGTAGTCGGCACCCGCCTCCATCAGGGAGACGGTCTCGCCCGGGTCGGAAGTCAGCACCACCAGCGGAGCGGTGGAGATGGTACGCACCGCCTCCACCCCTCGAGCCCCCTGCAGTAGCGTCCGATCGGCGACCAGCGCGGCCGGTTGCTCCCGTCGGATCAACTGCGAGAGCTGGTCCAGGCTGACCACCACGCGGGCTTCCAAGCCCGCCGTCTGAGAGACGATGTGGGCGGCTACATCCGCATAGTCGGGATCGGCCTCTAGGATGGGTACTAGCACAGGTCCATTCTCATGGCCTGCGGTGAACTCCCTCGATCTCTGATCGCCAGCATGAGGACCTGATCATGATTGCTGATGCCCTCGACCGGTTCATCGAACAGCTCTCATTCCTCGGACCGCTGGGGGAGATCCTCCACCAGTGGATCGCGAAACTGGGGCAGCTCGCCGGCCCCCGCGCCGGGGAGGCCAAGGACCTCCTGAACGGAACCTGGCTGGGGCATCCTATCCATCCACCCATGACAGACGTGCCCCTCGGTGCCTGGATGGGAGCCAGCCTGCTGGACCTCGCCGATGGCGGTCGGGGGACCGGGATGGCCAAGGGCGCCGACGCGCTGGTGGCGCTCGGCTGCGCCGGAGCGGTTGGAGCCGCCGTCACCGGGTTGGCCGACTGGCAGGACCAGGTGGGCAAGAGTCGTGACTTCGGTACCGCCCACGCCCTGATCAACCTCAGCGCGCTGGCCCTCTGCTCCACCTCCTTGGTGCTGCGGTTGAGGGGCGCGCGGGGACCAGCGATCGGGCTGTCACTGCTGGGCCTGGGTGCGGCGGGGGCCGGCGGCTTCGTCGGCGGCGACATGGTCTACCGGATGGGGATGCAGGTGAATCGGAACGCCTTCACCAGCGGCCCCAAGAAATGGACCGCGGTGGCCGACGAATCCGAGGTGGTCGAAGGGGCGTTCACCCACAAGCAGGCGGGCAAGAACGAGGTTCTGCTGACTCGCCTGAACGGTGAGATGTGTGCCGCGAGCGCCATCTGCTCACACGCCGGCGGACCCCTCGACGAGCTTCCCCTCGAGGACGGGCAGCTCCACTGCCCGTGGCACGGGTCTCAGTTCGAGCTGCGCACCGGACACGTCACCCATGGCCCGGCCACCGCCGCCAATCCGGTGTTTGAGACCCGCACCAAAGAGGGGAAGGTGGAGATCCGCCGGAGGTAGCTGTGACCAGGATCGACCACGTCCTGATCGCCACCACCAATCTCCAGCACGGCGAGCAGCAACTCTGGCGAGGCTACGGCCTGCAGTGCACCCCCGGGGGCAGTCACCTCCCCTGGGGCACTTCCAATCTCATCGTGCCAATCGGCCAGCAGTACCTGGAGCTGGTCGCCGTTGAGAATGCCGAGCTGGCCAGCGTCAGCCTCCTGGGCCGGGCGGTGCTGGCGGCAGCTGACCGCGATCGCCTGGTGCCGATCGGCCTCTGCCTCGCCACGGTCGACCTCGGCGCGGTCGCAACCCGGCTTGGCCTGGCAGTTGAGTCAGGGTCACGGGCCTTGGCCGACGGCACCCAGATCCACTGGACCTCGGTTGGTTTGGCCCAGGCCTTTGGAGTGAGCCATTTGCCTTTCTTCATCTCCTGGGAAACCCCAGCGCAGCACCCCTCGTCCGCTCGAAGCGACCACCGGATCTCGCCGCTGGAGATCTGCGAGGTGGAGATCGGCGGATCAGAACCCACCTTGTCGGAGCGTCTGGGAGAAGACGTTCCGGGAGTGCGCGCGGTGGGCGGGCCACCGGGAGTCAGGACCGTCACGATTCGCCTCGTGGACGGATCCGAGGTTCAGCTTCCCTGATGGTGCGCAGCGGTCAGGGTGCGCCTCGAGGCCGCTCCGGGCGCACTTCTGTTTCCCGACCTCGCAGTTACCGACAGCCCAAGGTGCCTGATCACGACGCGGTGGAACTGGCCCAGCAGCGAGCCTGATTCGAGAACGCCAAAACCACTGCTCCCCACCGCCCGGGCGTCCTCGACGAGGACGGCCTGCACCGGCTCTTCAATGTCGCCGAACGGTCTGAGAGTGACCGTCCCGCCGGCAAGTCCTCAAGTTCCAACCGCCCGGCCGTTGACTAGGGCAATGGCGCGGAAGAGTCCGTCGACGGCGACCACGCCCTGGTGGGGTCCCAGCACCAGCTCCCGCGAGTTCCAGCCCAGCAGAAGGGGATCGAAATGCCCGGGCAAGCGGGGTCGCGGCATCGCTGCCGACACTAAGCCGTACCGCAGCTCCAGGAGACCATCGGGGCGCACTTTGATCTCCGATCCGAGTCCTTGTAACCCGGCCCGGACGTTCCTCAGAGGGAGGCCGGCCCACTGGGCTAGGTCGCGGTCGCTGACTGGGGCGTGACCGGCGAGATAGCGGCGAGCCAGCTCTGTCAAAGAGGTCTCCCAGGAAGCGGAGGCTATCTCTCCAAGCCGGTCGCGGACCAGCACGGAGGCCTGCTCGTTTCCCACTCGCGGACCGCGCACGATCAGGCCTCGCTGGCTGGCCAGGAAGAGGAGTTGGAGCGCCACCGAACTGGCCGCGGGAATGCCTAGGCCGCCAACCGGTCTCGGAGCTGTCCCCGGGTCAAGGGACTCTGATTCGCCAGAGCCTTTGTGACCACAACCACGCCCCGCTCGACGACCGCGGGACATATGCCTCCCTGGGCCAGACGGGCGAAGGCGCCCGCAGCTCGCGGCGGAGCGGTCCGAGCCAGCAGCCACGGATAGTCCTCGGACCGCAGCAGGTGCAGCGCGCCCCGGTTGAGCCGGCTGAGCACCAGGCGGCGATCCACCACCAGCGTCTCAATCACGGCGGCAGCTGGCAGGCCGGCGGATCTGGCCCGCACAGCCAGGAGCATGCCCCACCAGTCCTGAGCCTGGATCGCCAACAGTCGCTCCGCCACCGGGCTTTTGGCGGATGGGCCGGCCAGAGTCAGCTCAACTGATAGTCCAGAAACAGCGTGTGAGCGCCCGCCTCGTCGATCTCGATCCTGGCCTCCCCGGAGATGCCCGTGAGCTCCCCCGTACCTGACCCCGGAGAGACAGGCCACATGGCCCAGGGAGCGTCCCCGAGCATGGTTCCGACATGGAGCAGGGCGAAGCTGCCGTTCTTACCGTGCAGCGAGCCCTCGATCCGCTCCAGCGCCACGTAGCCGGCGCCGACCGGATCGGCCCTGACCGCCAGCATCTCGACCTGGCTGTGGGCCAATAGGTCTCCCGAGAAGGTCTTGCTGATCAAGACCCGCCCGTAGCTCACACCACCGTCTTGGGCGTAGGGAGGCTGAGGTTCGAACGTGTCCAGCTTAAACGGCGAGATGGCCTGGGGCACGTCGGGAATGCTACCGACCGAGCAGCGGTCTGGCGAATTCAGGAGCCCGTCGGTCCCATCAGGGCCAGGACGCAGCAACGGACTGCCTCCGGCATCTGGAAGAGGTCGTACCCACCTTCCAGGATCCAGACCGTGGGACCAGCCCCCAGCTCCTCCGCCAGCTCTCGCAGCATTTGGGCGGCGGCGCCGTAGGCCTCCGGGTCCACCGTCAGCTGGGCTAAGGGGTCGCCGGCGAGGGCGTCGAAGCCGGCGCTGACCAGCACCTGCTGCGGACGATGCCGCCGGAGCGCCGGCAGGACCTTCTCGCTGAGCGCACTAAGCCAGCGGTCGGGACCGGTGCCAGGCGGCAGCGGCACGTTGAGATTGGCACCCAGACCGGCACCTGACCCCCGTTCGGCGCCCGTCCCGGTGCCGGGATACAAGGGCGCCTGGTGCAGCGAGCAGTACAGGACATCCGGATCGGCATAGAAGACATCCTGGGTGCCATTGCCGTGGTGAACATCGAGGTCAACCACGGCCAATCGTTCAACGCCCAGGCGCCGCTGCGCATGACGCACGGCGATGGCGGCGTTGTTGAAGAGACAGAAGCCCATCGCCCGACCGGGGGTGGCGTGGTGGCCAGGCGGACGCACCAAAGCGAAGGCCGGGGCTCGGGGGCTCTGCGTGGCGACCGCAACGGCAGCGATAGCCGCCCCGACCGCACCCAGGGCTACCTCATACGAATCCCGGCCGCAGTAGGTGTCGGGATCGATCCAGTCGCCGCCAATGGCTGAGCAGCGCTGGATACGCTGCAGATGCCGGCGCGAGTGAACCAGCAGGACGTCCTCCTCGGTGGCCCTGGGCGCTGTCTCCCAACGGCAGCCCGCCAAGCGCGGGTCGCCCCGGAGCAGCGAGGTGATCGCTCGGAGCCGTTCGGGACACTCCGGATGCCCGGGACTGCCATGGCGCAGGAAGAGATCGTCGTAGAAGAAGACCAGCGGGGGGATTGCCGGGCTTCCCTCGATCAGCGCCAACTACTGGTCCAGTGAGAGCACCAGTTGCGGGGGCGCGATGCGGTGGTCCTCCTTAGTCGGCCGGACGGCCGTGCCCACCGCGAAGAACTCAATCACGTGGGTTCCCCAGCCATGGTTGCTCTCATTGATCTGAGCTCCGACAATCCCTTCGGCCGCCACCTCCTCGGCCTCCGTCTGCATCCGCTCCATGGCCAGCTCGCGGGCGTCGTAGAGGGCCTGGGTGAAATTGGGCATCTCCTGGTTCTGGCCCACGCTGCGCATCCATTGGCCCAGTCCCTGGTGGGCGACGTGATACACGCAGGAACCCATCACCAGCGCGAGCGGCGCGTAGCCAGCCTGCAGCAGGGTCCAGAAATCCTGGCCCGAGAGGTCCGACGTGAAGGGCTTGTTCTTGTTGGTGCGCATGCTCCCCTTCTGGCTGCGCACTGCGGTCCCGACCGCCATGAATTCGGCCAGTCCCTGGCCCCACTCGTACCGGTTGATGTCCAGTCTGACCCCGACGATCCCATCCGCTCCCAGGGCGTCCGCCTCTTCCTCCATCCTGCTCATGGCCAGCTCGCGGGCCTGGTACATGGCCTGGCTCAGAACCTGAAGCTCCTGGTTCTGGCGATAGTTGGCGATCTGGAGCCCGATGTGGTAGATCGAGCTGCCGATTACCAGCCCCACGGGGTCAAAGCCCGCCTCCTTGACCAAAAGGAACTCCGAGATCGATAGGTCGCTGGTGAAGAGTCCCTTCTTGCCGTCGCCGCCGCGCATCTCGCGCAGTCGGCGGACCGCGTCCTCGGGGATTACCGGCTTAGGGGATGGTTGATCCGACATCGGCGGTCCTCCTGGCACTGAGGGACACCACCAGGGCGGGGGGGGCAGCGGGGACGGCGCCAGGGCGCGGGACGACCGCGGTGCCCAGGATGACCCACTCCACGATCCGACCCAGAACGGCCTCAGATCCGGTTGCGTACTCGATCACTTGTGAACTGAAATCAACCCCCACCACCCCGCTGGCACCAGCCTGGGCCGCCTCCAGCCCAATCCGCTGACGAGCGGCGGTCTGCGCCTGATGCATGGCTCGGCTGAAGGTTCCCACCTCGCTGTTGGTCCAGGCGGCGTAGCCGCCGAAGCCCCGGCCGAAGATGGCGACCGCCTGCTGGGCACTCGCCCCCATCACCAACCGCACCGGGAAGTATCCGGTGGAGAGCAGCTTAGCCATCTCCTGACCGGAGAGAGTCGAAGTGAAGGGCTCGGCCGGGGGCGCAGAGCCGGTCCGGCGGACCGCCGTGCCCAGAACTGTGAACTCAGACATTCCCTGGGCCCACTCCCAATGGCTCACCTTGAGCCGGACCCCCACTACCCCGTCCGCCTTCAGCCCCTGGGCCTCCAACACCAGTCGATGGATGGCCCGCGCCCGAGCCTCCAGCAGGGATCGGGTCAGCGCCTGGTTCTCCTCGGGCTGCATGGCCCCCCAGGCGTAGGCGCCGCGCATGCCGATGCCTATCCCTGGCCCTTGGTTCCAGCCGGTGTTGATCCAGCCCAGCCGGTACAGGGAGCTGCCCAGCACCTGGGCGACCGGCTCGTAGCCGATGCCATGCAGCGCAGCCAGCTCGTCGACGGAGAGGTCGGAAGTCCAGACCCCTCCCTCCTGCTGCTGGCGCCGAATCCGCTCCTCCGCCTCCAGGGGAATCCCTCCCCCCTCCACCAGCTGCCGGCTGCGCTCGGCTCGCTCCAGCCGAATGGCCGCCTCCTCAGGACTCTCGCCGCCGTCCGATCCCCGACGGAGAAAGCGCATCAGCTCAGCAGCCGCTCAAGCGCGACCCGGTCCTGGGAGCTGGCGCCGGCCTGCGCCGAGAGGGCGTGGGCCAGCTCCACCAGCCAGGCATCGAGATTGAGCATCTCGGATTTGAGGGCGATCCCCCGGACCACCCGGGTGCACTGGGCCACCACCGCACCTCCGGATCTGGCGAGCTCGAAGCGTAGGTCACCGAGCTCCAGGCTGACCCGCTTCACCTGACGCGGCCGACGCAGGAGCCCCCCACCGTCCCGCTCCACCTTGGTCCGGCCCGGCAGGGCGGCCTCGAACTTGCCGGCCACCACCTCCAGGAAGGTGGACAGGTCGCCGGAGTCGGCCCGCAGCGCGGCGGCGAGCCGGTCGAATTCCTCGGCGGGTCCCTGAATCGAGACCAATTCGTCCATGACCTTGATGGCGAATATAGCGGCCGGGTGGCGGAACTGCCCTTTAACCGATTCCGGCTTGCCCTGTTGCTCATTGAGGATGCGTCGGTTCCGTCCGCTCTGGCAGCATGGGCGCGTGATCGTCCCTCGCCCCACGCTGAGCCAGGAGCGCCACGGATCGTGGATCACCGCCCTGGCGGCGGTGATCTTGCTGGCCGCCCTATTCGCAGTGCGGCCCGAGCTGCTCTCGCTGGCCCCCAAGCGCTACCGCACCGAGGTGCAGCTGGGGATCCTGCTGCTGGCGGTGATCCTGGGCGGGATCGTCATCCGTTCATTTGTGAATCGCGCCTTCTACCGGCTGCGGGGAACCGGACTCTCGGGCTGGCGCCCGGTCGTGAACTGGTGCCTCTACATAATCCTGGGCCTGGGCGTGCTCTCCGCCATCAACATCAACCTCGGTGGGCTGCTGGCAGCGGGAGCGGTGCTGGGAGTGGTGGTCGGGGTAGCGGCCCAGACCTCGCTCTCCAGCGTGTTCGCGGGCATCGTGCTGGTGCTGGCCCGCCCCTTCAGCGTCGGCACCTGGGTGCATTTCCGCAGCTCCCTCTTCGGTCCCTACGACTATTCCGGGGTGATCACCCAGATCGGGGTCGTCTACACCACGGTGGACGCCGGGGGGCGGTTGGTGCGGATTCCCAACAGCGCGGCCCTGGCCTCGGCGCTCACCATCACCTACGTCCCCATCCAGCTGGACATGGAGTTGCTGCTGCCCCCGGAGATCCGTCTGACCCGGCTCGACCAGGAGCTGACCCATGCGCTCCAGCTGGGACCTGGAGAGAACGTGACCCTGCGGCCGATCCGACTCACCACCGAGGGAGAGGGTCTGCTCACCTGCCAGCTCCAGATCCGCTCCCACCGGGTCCTGGACCTGGCGGCGGTCAACCGAGCGATCATCGCCAGCTCTGAGACGGCTGAGGGGTCGGGGGCCGCTGCGAAAGGTTCGACCGAGTCGAAGGATTGACCGGATACGTTCCCACCCCGGCCGTCTGGGCCGAAGGTGGCCCCGAGGAGGTCGCGGACGGCCTCTTCCGCATCCCGCTCCCGCTTCCCAACGATGGTCTCAGGGCCGTAAATGCCTACCTCTGGCGGGGAGAGCAGGGCGATCTGCTGATCGACTGCGGCTGGGTTCACCCCCTCAGCTGGGAGGCCCTCACCTCGTCCTTGAAGCGCTTCGGCAGTGGAGTGAAGTCGATTCGCCACCTCTTCGCGACCCACGTCCACGGGGACCATCTAGGGGCCGCCGGACAGATCCGAGCGGAGGGTGGCGCCTTCGTCACTTTGGGACTGGGCGACCGCGAGACGGCCCAGATCCTAGCCACCGATCCCGGGCTGGCGCGGAGCAGGACCAGGGATCTGTTGTTGCGTCACGGAGCGGCGCAGCTGGTCGAGGCGCTGGACCGGGAGTCCGCCGCCAATCCGCAGGCGCCCTGGCTCAGTCCCCTCCCGGATCTCTTCATCGGCGGCGGCGAATTGCGATTCCAGGGCCGCAGGCTTGAGGTCCTGCCGACTCCCGGACATACCCGAGGCCATCTCTGCCTGTGGGACAGCTCGAGCCAGATCCTCTTCGCCGGAGATCACGTCCTGCCGCACATCACACCGTCGATCGGAGTCGAGGTGCCACTCGGCGGGCTGCCCCTGCTCCACTTCCTGCAGTCCCTGGAGCTGGTCCGGCACCTCCCGGCCCGGCTGGTCCTCCCCGCCCACGGGCCTACCTTCGGAGACCTTGCCGGCCGGGTCGACCAACTCCTGCAGCACCACCAGCAGCGGCTGCAGCTCTGCCGCGAGGCAGTGGCGACCGGCTGCCGGACCGCGCTGGCGGTAGCCCAGGCGGTGCCTTGGACCAGGCGGGAGCGCCGCTTCGCCGACCTCGACTCCTTCAATCAACTGCTGGCGGTCAACGAGACCGTGGCCCATCTGGATCTGCTCGCCGAGCAGGGTGAGCTGGTCTCGGTACTGTCAGACTTGGGAGTTGAATTCACCCTCGCCCCAAGCGAGTCCTGAGCAGCAGCGGAGGCCAGCAGCCGTGACGGTCACAGAGAGCGCTACCGAGACGTTCCGTTCGATCAACCCGGCGACGGAGGAGGTCACCGCCGAGTACCCGGCGATGAGCGAAGCCCAATTGGAGGCGACGCTGGCGCAGGCGGAGAACGCCTTCCAGGCCAACCGTCGCCAGCCCATCGCTTGGCGGTCGGAACGGATGCTGGCGCTAGCCCAGGGACTGCGTCGGGACCGGGAGTCGCTGGCCCATCTGGTCACTGCGGAGATGGGCAAGCCGCTGAGCGAAGCCCAGACTGAGGTCGACAAGTGCGCCGTCTCCTGTGAATACTTCGCCCGCCAGGCGGAGCGCTTCCTCGCCGACGAGCCCTCTCCCTCGGACTCCCCACGCAGCCTGGTGGCCTTCCGGCCTCTCGGGGTGGTGCTGGCAATCATGCCCTGGAACTACCCCCTCTGGCAGGTGCTTCGCTTCGCGGCGCCCGCCCTCATGGCCGGCAACTCAGCGGTGCTCAAGCACGCCCCCAACTGCTTCGGAACGGCCCTGGCCCTGGAGCGGCTCATCGCGGAGGCGGGGTTTCCCGAGGGCGCTCTCGGCGCCCTGTTGACCGGCGTCGAGCCGATGGAGAGGGTGATCGCCGATCCCCGGGTGCGTGCCGTCACCCTGACCGGCAGCGACGTCGCCGGCAGCAAGGTGGCGGAGATCGCCGGCCGGGAGATCAAGAAGGCGGTGCTGGAACTGGGCGGATCGGACTTCTTCCTGGTGCTGGAGGACGCCGATCTGGACCAGGCCGCGGAGGCGGGTGTGCGATCCCGCTTCCAGAACGCGGGCCAGACCTGCATCGCGGCCAAGCGATTTTTGGTAGCGGAGCCGGTCGCCGATGCCTTCCTGGACCGCTTCATCAAGCTGGCTGCGCAGATCTCGGTTGGCGACCCCCTCGATCCTGCCACCCGGCTGGGACCCCTGGCGCGCCAGGACCTCCGAGAGAAGCTGCACCAGCAGGTAAGCCGGTCGGTGGGCCAAGGCGCTCAGCTGGCCCTGGGCGGCGAGCTCCGGGCTGGAGTGGGCTTCTTCTATTCCCCGACCGTCTTGATTGGGGTACAGCCGGGCATGGCTGCCTTCGACGAGGAGACTTTTGGCCCGGTCGCCGCCTTCACCAGGTTCACCAGCGAGGCTGAGGGGCTCCGCCTGGCCAACCACAGCCGCTACGGCCTGGGGGGCAACCTCTGGACCGGGGACGTGGAGCGTGGGGTGCGGCTGGCGGCCGAGCTGGACACGGGAGGAGTATTCGTCAACGGGATGACCCACTCCGACGCCCGAGTGCCCTTCGGCGGGGTTAAGCGGAGCGGGTATGGCCGGGAGCTCCACCACTTCGGCATCCGCGAGTTCACCAACATTCAGACCGTCTGGCAGCCTTAGGCGGCCAACTACCCGGACCCATCGAACGGATGGCCCGGCAGATGCAGAGTCGCGCATACGGCCAGGCTTGATGCCATTTCCCTCGCCAGCGACGGAGCTGCGGGCCTAGTCGTCTACGTGGTGAGGCGATTTCTCTCCCGGCCGGCGAGCGTGCCACGCCAAGTGGCGACGCGTGTCCCGATGGCGTTCAGGATCGGCAGCTCTGTCAGAAGCCCATCTACGCAGCGCCACCGAAGTGCTTCCCAGACTCAGCGGCAGGAGAGGTGGCGTGCCGTAGGGATCCGACCGAGTCGACGAATACTGGTGACGGGCCTTGCCCAGTTGGGACAAATGCCCACGATCGTCCAGATCGAGCCGCGCCGTGGCACCGGCGGAAAGCTACCCCTGACGAACGCGGCGCGAGCCGATGGGGTGCTGCGGGGCACAAAGCGGCGCGCCCGATCGACCTGGGACTACCAGCTACCCGGGGCCAGGCTGATCGTCGCAACGTACCAGGCGTCTTCGAAACCTTCACCGTTGGCCTGGTCTGCCCCAGTGTCTTGGTCGGAGGTGTAAAGCGGGTGCCCCTCGTACTCAACTTGTCTTCCATTCGGGTCGCGAACTACCCCGAAGCTTTCGAGCATGAGTCCCGTGGGCAAATCAAGGGCATCGTTACGCGTCAACACGGGGTGCCAGGCGAGCGCACATTGGGCCGTACACGCCACTCGGCTAGGCCTGTCAAAGGTGAACCAATACAGAGTGCGTCCTGCCTTGTTGGTAAACACGGTTCTCATCACGCCGTCAACGTCGATCCTCGCCGCGCGGATGACCGCGACCGGCGTGAGCTTAGACGAATCCCACCTGGTAGATGTGGCAAGGTGGGAATTATTTGCGGCGCATCCACCCAATACCGTCGCTAACAATAGGCACGTGCCGATCCGGACCACGCCGATCTGGCCCCTCACTCTCCCGCTTCCTCCTCCACTGCAACCCTCAGTCGGATCGCGAACTCAGCCGGCGGACCTGCGCGGCAGAGTGTAATCCGCGTGGAACCAGGCGGATCATAACGCGCTGTTAATCACTGCTCCGGGTGCGCGATCGTGGTTGTCGTTCAGGGATAACAACTTCATCAATTCCGATTAACCCATCCTTAAGCAGGCCCTGGCCAGCATTGGCGTCGAAGGGCCGCAGCGAGCTCGAAGCGGCTAATACGTGAGCATCGCGGGTAACGGGGGAGTTGATGTTGATACGGGCACTTTCCAAGCGACCACTGCTGGCTTCCGCGACCGCGGTGGCGGTGGCGGTGGCCACCTTGACCTCGGTCGCCTTCGCGACCTCTCAACCGCGTGCGGCGCGCGCCGTCCAGGTCGGACAGGTACCACTAATCGTTTATTCCGCCCAAGGCTATGACATGAGCGAGGTGGCCGCGTTCCAGAAGGCCACCGGCATCAAAACTGAACTGCTGTGCGACAGCACCGGTCCACTGCTTGCCCGGATCGCGGCAGAGCGCAACAACCCGCAGTGGGGACTGATCTGGGTGGACGGCAATCAGCCGTTCGCTGAGTTGGATGACGAGGGCCTGCTGGTGCGGCACTACCTGCCCTCGGTGAAGTTCAATGCCCTGGGCAAGTCGTTGATTCCATCAGACGAGAGCTATATTCCAACCGGCACCACGATCGCCGCCACCTTGATCTACAACAGCGCCAAGATCAAGACTCCGCCAAAGACGTTCCAGCAGTTGTTGGAGCCCAAGTACAAGGGCCTGCTCGGAATGAACAACCCCTCGATCTCCGGACCCACCTACCCATATGTGTCCGGCCTCATGAACTACCTCGGCGGCGTATCCAAGGGCAAGACCTTCCTGACGGAGCTGAAAGCCAACGGTCTTCACGTCTATGACGTCAACGGCGACACTCTCAACGCGCTTCAGACCGGTCAGATCGACATGGCGACGATCCAGAGCTCAGCCATCATCGGCGCACTCGCCTCCAACCCGGACTACAGGCTTGCTTTCCTCAAAGGGGTGACCCTGCTTCCCAGCGACATCGGCATCGATCGCTACGCCTCCAAGACGGAGATTGCGGAAGCCGAGCGTTTCACCGCCTACGTTCTCTCCAAGGCGGGCCAGCACCAGATGAAGATCGGGGATCCTACTGGCGACTCGAACTTCTGGCCGGTGGTGAAGGGTGGGAGCCCGAAGACTGGCGTCCCCGCCCTTTCCTCGACGCACTACCAGGAGATCAACCCGTACACGTGGGGACCGAAAGAGTCCGCAATCAATGACTGGTTCACGGCCAACATCGTGAACTGACTGTTCGCGAGTAATGGCAAAACTAACTTGGGCGGAGGCCCGGTCAGCCGCCACCGCGGGTCGCCCGTTGCGCCTTGGCGCATTGGGCGGCCCTGCCCTTTGGGTGCTGTTCTTCCTCATCCTTTTGGCACCGATCGCCTTCTTCCTATTGGTGGCGATCATGCCCGCCGCAGCCGACCAGGGAACCGCCTGGTTCACCTTGGCGCCGTTCATCGCCGCCCTAAGTGGCCCCACACTTCAGGGGCTGCTGGATTCGCTGGTCCTCTCGGTCGGTACGGCGATCCTCTCGCTCGCGGTCGCTCTGGTGCTGGCCTGGCTGGTCCAGCGGACCAACCTGCGGGGAAGAGGTGTGTGGAACCTGTTGGTCTGGGTCGTGCTGCTCACGCCTTCTTTCCTGGTGGCGCTGGGGTGGGAGCGTCTACTTCAGCCCGAGGGTGTGCTGGCCGATCTGGGTTGGCCCGTCTCAGGGCTGAGCCATGCCTTTTTTAGTCCCCTGGGAGTGATCTTTGTCGACACCACCAAGGGGGTGCCCTTCGCCTTTCTCGCAATCTCCGCGGCGCTGGGCGCATTGGGACGAGAGTATGAGGACGCAGCTCGCATCCATGGCGGCGGCCGTGCCGCTGCCCTGCGGATGGTGCTGCCGATTCTGGCGCCGGCCATGTGGTCCGCGCTGGCCATCGTCTTCGCCGAGACGATCAGCGACTTCGGCGTCGCCTCCACTATCGCTAGCACTTCCAATTTCCCAGTCGCGACCATGACCCTGTTCAATGCGGTGGACAACTTCCCGGTCAACTTCCCGGTCGCGGCGGCGGTGGGGTGGCTCCTAGTCGCGAGCATCGGGCTCGCGTTATTCGCCCAGTCGAGAGCGCTGAGAGGTCGGTCTTACCAGGTGTTGAGCGGGCGTTCTCGGACCAGCGCCCGCATTCAACTGAGCCGACGCGGCCAGTCGGCAGGGATCGGGATCATGGTCCTGTTCTTCGGGCTTACCCTGGGTGTCCCAGCAATCGCGGTGGCGAGCGCTTCGCTGCTGAAACCCGCCGCCAGCGCCATCACCCTAAACACGCTCACTCTCAGCAACTACCTTGCTCTGGCGCGCCACCCGTCAACCCTAGGGCCGCTCGGCCTGTCGACCGCACTGGCCCTCATCGCAACTACCGTGGCGGTGGTGCTGGGCCTAGTTGTGGCTCGCATCCTCACCCAACGAAGGTCGGGAACCCCGGCGCGAATACTCGACCTGCTGTTGCTCGCAACGGTGGGCCTGCCCGGAATTCTGCTCGGCGCCGGCTATATCTTCGTTTACAACCTGCCCGCTCTCGCGACGGTTGGACTCCGCCTGTACGGGACCCTGTTCCTGCTCGACGTCGCCTATTTGGCGAACAGCCTGCCCATCACCGCCCGGCTTCTCTCCGGTCCGATGGCACAGATTCAGTTCGGTCTGCACGACGCGGCCCGCGTGCACGGGCGCAACGCCCTCGGCGCCTGGAGGACGACGGTCGTTCCACTTCTCTCCCGCACCCTGCTCTGGGCATGGCTGTTTGGCTTCACCGGAATCCTCTTCGAGTTACCCATCTCGCAGCTGCTCTACCCTCCCGGTCAGGAACCGCTCTCAGTGGCGATCACCGCGGCCTTCGCCAATTTCTCGTACGCGCCCGGAACCACGCTGATGGTGACCTCCGTGGCATATGCTTTGACGGTGGTGGGGTTAGTACTCGTAGGGTTCCGTGTGTTGGCCCCGCGGGGCTGGCAGCGAGTGGGAGTTGCGCGGTGACGGCAACGTCCGAGCCCGGTGCCCCGGCCGTCATCCTAGACGCCGTGGTGAAGAGATACGGAGGCGCCACGCTGGCACTCGACCACATCTCGCTCCTTTGCGCGTCCGGACGGTTCGCCGTGCTGCTCGGAGCCTCAGGCTCGGGTAAGACGACCTTGCTCCGGTGCGTCGCCGGTATCGAAAAGGTCACGGCGGGCACGATCGAGATCGGCGGCAGGAAGGTCTCGCATGACCGGCTCCATCTACCTCCGGAGCGACGGGACCTGGCGATGGTGTTCCAGGACTACGCACTCTGGCCGCATATGACCACTGAGCAAAACATCGCCTTCGCACTTCGTCGGCTCCGGCTGGCGCCGGACACGGCTCGGCAGCGCACCCGCACCATGCTAGAACGGGTGGGGCTGGGCCAACTTGGCCATCGGTATCCCAACGAACTCTCGGGCGGCGAGCAGCAGCGAGTGGCCTTGGCCCGGGCGCTGGTAGCAAACACTGGGCTCATCCTGTTCGACGAGCCGCTCTCCAACCTGGATGCGCACCTGCGCGATCGGCTGCGGGTCGAGATCGCAACCCTGGTGCGCGAATGCGGCGCCACTGCGATCTACATCACCCACGATCAGGCAGAGGCGTTCGCCCTGGCGGATGACATCGGGATCATGAGCCGGGGACGCCTGATCCAGATGGGAACCCCCGAGGAGATCTACCTCAACCCGGCCACCTCATTCGTGGCCCGCTTCACCGGGCTAGCCGGCGAACTAGCCGTCCAAGTCCACGGCCGCACCAGCGGCAATAAATTGCAGGTCCGCGTGGGCGATCGCCTGGTGATCGCCCGCGCGCCACGGCCCTTGAAACCGGGGGTGCCGGCGCAGCTGCTGGTGCGCCCGTCGGCGGGCACGCTCCTGGCGAGTGGTGACGACCGGGGCGACCTCCTCGGAGTGGTTCGCGATGTTGCCTTCAGAGGGCGCGGCTACGAGCACGTGGTCGACTTGGCCGGCGGCGGCCGACTGCACGGCCTGTTCTCGGAATCGAAATGGGGTCGTGCCGAGCAGGTCGCGGTCAAGCTGGATGCTGAGCAGTGCCTGTTACTCGATTACGAGCCAGAACTGGATCCGGTGGAGGACCCTGGCGCCCGGCAGCCGGTGGTCGCGCTGGCCGCCCGAGTGCCGTCCTCATCGGACGAAGCGATATTTGAGGGCATCGCTTGACGGGCACAGTACTGATCGCGCTGGCAGTCTTCGGCGCCTGCGCGGTGGAGATGGTGGAAGCCCTGACGATTGTGCTGGCCTCGGGGCTAACCAGAGGCTGGCGTTCCGCACTTGAGGGAGCCGGAGTCGCCGTCCTCTGTTTGGTGGTGGTGGTCGCTGCCTTCGGTCCAGCCCTGATTCACTACGTGCCGATTGCCGTGCTCAGGACCGTGGTCGGCAGTCTGCTGCTTGTCCTCGGTCTGCAGTGGTTGCGCAAGGCGATCCTGCGAGCTAGCGGTCACAAGGCCAAGCACGACGAGGACGTCATCTACCGTCGGGAGGTCGAGCGCCTGTCGGGGGTTCCCCGCTCCGGGTCCGGCCGGGACTCCATCGGATTCGCGATCAGCTTCAAGGGAGTGTTGTTGGAGGGGATGGAGGTGGTGATGATCGTACTCACTTTGGGCCTGAGCTCAGGGCACCTGGCGGTGGCCGTGGTGGCCGCAGTCGCCGCAGTTGTGGTAGTGACGGCAGTCGGGGTCGCAGTATCGCGCCAACTGAGAGAGGTCCCAGAGAACGCCATGAAGCTGGCCGTAGGCACGATGCTGGTGAGCTTCGGCAGCTTCTGGGGAGGGGAGGGAGTGGGGATACACTGGCCTGGATCGGACCTTTCGTTGCTCGGGCTGCTGGCGGTGTACGCGGCGCTCGGATGGGTAGCAGTCCGCATCCTTGAGCGCCCCAGGGATACCTCACCCGCGGCGGACGCGGGGTGAACCGATGGGCACTGGCCTTCGGTAAGTTCTGCTACGAGTTCGTGGTGGGGGACACCCCGGAGTTGGCGATCGGGGTGGCGATTGTCATCGTCGGAGGCTGGGCCTTAACCCGCGCCATCGGCTCACCGAGTTTTTGGTTCATTCCGGTCGCCGTCGCGACACTGCTGGCAGCGAGTCTCTGGCGCGGCGTCTCTGGTCGCCAAAGCTAGTAGCTTCGCGGTGCCTGCCGGCGCAGCTCTGGCCCAGCGCTGGCGGCTGCGACGCGCAAGGGACATGCCTCCGTCGCGCCACGGAAGATCGCTGTTGCCTAGTCGTCCGCTGCCACCTCAGAGTGAAACTCGTTGGCAGACCCCACCGGGTGTCAATGCTGGCAACCCGCTGCGAGTGCCTACCTGCGAACTCCCATTCGGCGTCGCCTCGAAGGCCGGGAGTCGCATGCGGCGACCCCCGGCCCGTTGGAGGGCTGACCGGGGAGGGACAGCGTCTTCACGTGTTAAGAGGACGACGTTTTCGGCGAACCGGGGTTTACCTTCACTCCCGTAGAGCGTGACCGTGAACCTTGATCGAGGGATGCGGTCTGACTCGGCACCCCGACCTCGATATCCTGTGGGGGACGCGACCACCCCGTCCTCTGCGCTGAAGTGGTGCCGACGACGACTTCTATGATTGCCGATACGCGATTAAACGAGAACTAACCCCACACTAAGAGCCGACTAAGGTGAACAGTGCGCAGGGCCTACTAAAGCTAGCCCGGGGCCACCACCGCCCTGCGCCCGATCTCCGAGAGGGTCGCACGGTCCTGAGGCAGCAGTGGCCACCATCCAAGCGTCGGAGCCTCCGTCACTGGCCCGGAGCTGCTGAGGCTGGGGATGGCCGGAATCGCCGGGCAAGGCCCCCGGGTTGGACGTCAGCGGGCCGAGGCGGAGAAGACCGACTGTTACAGTTCCAGGCCCAAAATGGCGGTGTCGTACCCTGGCAGCGCCGCCAGTTCTCTGCCTAGCCCCGGGCCACCCAAGGCATCCAGGAGTAGCCGAATCTCGATGGTGTCTAGTCGGTCCCGGTCCACGTGAAGAACGCACTCCTCGTCGGAAAGTGCCAAAAAGTTGAGCCCGTAGGCCAGCGCCGCGGGTTCGGTCGCGATTCCCGCATCGGCGGTACCACTGGCAATCGCGCTAGCCACCTGAAGGTGACCTGCGGCATGACTTGCGTAGCCATCGAGCGCCGCACCGGATATGTTGAGTCGGGCGAGTTCTCGGTCCAGCAGAGTTCTCGCCTCTGAGCCCACCTCGCGGTTGACCCAGCGAGGGTCGCGTCGGAGGACATCTTCGAGAGATCTCGGTTGATCGGTCGCGGCCGAGGGACGTAGCAGGACACCCTCGCGCCAACTGGCGAACCCGATCCTGGCCCGACTGCGGACGTTCCCTCCAGCGGCGGTCTTGCCCTTCGAGCGATGGACCGCCGCGGCATGGATCAGCCCCGCGTCAAGCAGCTCTTTCGCATTCCCGCTCGAGCAAGCCCACCACTCCACCGTCCACCCATCCCGGGCCGCCTCCACCGGCTCGGCCAACAGAGCGAGGGCGGGGTCGCAGCCGGCGATCACGAGCGAGCGACCACTGCCCCAGATCTGTGCTTCACCGGCCTTGACCAACCGGCCCGTGGCGGCGGTGAATCCGGTGATCATCGCCCGATCTTCGGTTAGCGGGAGCGCCACCCACCGGTCCCAGACCAGGGCCGTCCGCACTCGGGCGGTCGGTGGGCCTAGACCTAAGGCCGTGGTCACTGCCTCTCGCGGCTGCGGCTCAACCGCGAAGAGCTGATCGACACTGGTGCCCAGCACCCGCGCGAGCTGTAGCGCGATGCCGAGGGAGGGAGACCAGGATCCGGCCTCCGCTCCGGACACGGCCTGGCGGCTTACCCCGCAGAGGTCGGCCAGCTGGCTCTGGGTCAGCCCGGCAGTAAGGCGAGCCAGACGTAATCTGCGGCCTGCATCGACCGCCCCGGGCGTGGCAGCTTTGCGGGACGGCGGATGCTCAGTCAAGGTCCGACTCCACCCCAGAAAAGACTGTGGCAAGGTCCGCGTGAAAGCTGAACCGCAAATCCAGTTCGGGGGCCTCGGAGAAGGGACAGTGGAAACGTCCGACCCATTCCCCCTCCGACTCCAACTCGACGTCGATGCGCGCCCCGTCCGGCCTCATCCCGACCACTCTGCCCGAAATGGCGCCGTCCCCGTCAACGGCGCTGCTGATCTGAACCAGGTCGGGATGAATCGCCCAGAGTCGGCCGCCGCGCCGCAGCCAGCCCCGGTATCCGACCAAGGAGGCCACTAGAGCGGTCTTGGGCCGCAGCACCAGCTCCCGCGGATCGCCGACCTGCAGCAGCGAGCCCTGGTAGAGCACCGCTACCCGGTCGGCGAAGGCTTGGGCGTCCTGCAGCTGGTGAGTGACCAGCAGGGAGCCGGTACCCCGACCCTCGAGTTCCTGGCGCACCAGCTCCAGCAGTTCTAGGCCGAGGGGTCGATCCAAGGAACTGAACGGTTCGTCGAGGCAGAGCAGCTGCACCCCCGTCTGCAGCGTCCGGCACAGCGCAACCCGCTGGGCCTCGCCGCCAGAGAGTCCCCGGGGCCGAGCCTGCAGCAGGGTGCCCAGTCCCATCCGAGCAGCCGCGGCGGTGGCCGCCCCTGGATTGGCTCCCGGTGGGTAGCAGATGTTCTCCAGCACGGTGAGATGGGGAAATAGCCCCGGGTTCTGTCGAAGCAGCCCTACCCCCCGCCTGCCCACCCCGATGTCGGATCGGGGGCGAGCGGCCGAGCTGAGTCGGCGTTGATCGAGCCGGATCTCGCCCGAGGTGAGTGGGACCAGCCCGGCCACCGCCTCCAGGAACGTCGTTTTCCCCGCGCCGGACGGCCCGAGAACCGCGACCCTTTCGCCACCCTCCAGCTGGATGGCGATTCGGACGGCGAAGTCGCGGCGCTCTACCTCAAAGTCGGCGGCGAGCACGGCTACTCCAGATGTAGGCAGCAACCGGCAGCGGCAGCGCCACGACCAGCAACACGAGGGCAAAGGGCAGCGCTGAACTGAGTCCTGTCTCCTGCAGAGTGACCCAGATCTGCATGGGTAGCCCGAACGGGTGGTAGGCGATGATCAGAACCGCTCCGAAGGCCCCCATCGCCCTAGCCCAGGTCACCGCCAGCGCTGTGGCGAGCCCGGGCGCGGCCAGGGGCACGGTCACCCGCCGCCAGGTTCGCCAGCGGCCGTCCCCCAGCAGTGCCCCGGCCTGCTCCAACTCAGGATCCACCGCGGCAAAGGCCGCCGCCGCCCCCAGCACGTAGTACGGAACCGCCTCATACACCTCGGCCACCACCAAGGCAAAGAAGGTGTCCGAGGCGGTCAGGTGGAGGTGGCTGAGCGCTTCCCCGATCGGGGTCGCAGGACCGACCATGAAGATCAGCAACAGTCCGATCACCAATGGTGGAGTGAGCAGCGGCAGGATCACCCCAACCTCCCACAGCCTTGGAAAGGGCAGCCGACCACGGGCCATGAGGTAGGCGAGGGGCGTGCCCAGCAGAAGGATCACCCCGAGCGCGATCAGTGAGGCCAGCACCGAGACCTCCAGCGGTTGGAAGGCTCCTGGCTGGCGCAGGGCGCTCACCACCGAGCTCGGGGTGAGATGGGCCAGCAGGGCGATCAACGGGCCCAGCAGGGCGACCCAGATGATCAGCGCTCCAACCAAGGCGGCGCCGGTGCTGACCCGGACCCCCGAGCCGCGCAGCGCCGTCGGCGCGGGCGGAATGGTCAACTCTTCTGAATGAGTTCCCTTATCGACTTAGGGGCCGCCGCCTTGTGGCCCAGGAGCGCTGGGGGCAGCAGGGTGTAGCCCTCCTTGGTCAGGCTGTGGCGCGCCTTGGTGCTGAGCAGGAATCTTACGAAGGCGGCGCCGGCTGCGGGGTCGCCTCCGACCTTGAGCACCGAGACCTCGAGATCCAGCAGAGATCCGGTGACCACCTGCCCGGTCGAGAGCGTCAGTGAGGCCTTGTCGTAGATCGCCGCGTCCTTAGGATCGCCGAAGTTCATGGTGTCGGGAAGTGCGACATAGGGAAGGCCGAGCTGGACTGCTTCGGGCAGATAGGCGCTGGCAGCGTCGAGCTGACCCGCCTGGAGAGTCGGCTCCAGCCCGGTCTCCGAGAAGATCTGGGAGCCCCCATTCGACCCACCCAGGTCGGCGTTGGCAGTGGCCGGGCTCACGCCGAGGTACTTCTCCGCCAGATGCACCATCTCGATGAATCCCTGGCCTTGAGGATCAAGCGCCGGATCGGAGCGACCGAGCTTGAATCCCGGGCTCGCCATCAGGGTGAACAGATCCTTGATGGGCAGCTTGCCCTCCGAGATCTTCTTGAGCTCCGGGGCGTGCGGTCCTTGGGGGTAATAGGCGACGACCAAGGGGCTGGCCGCGAACTGGACCGCCCAAGTGGTGAACTTAGGCTCCAAGAGGGCCATCGGGGCCGCCCCAATCGGCATGAAGACGTTGGGGGTGAGCTCACCCGCGACGATCTCCTCGGCCAGCCCCTGACTGCCCGCCGATTGATTCTGGTACTCGTCGCCGGTTTGGCGGATGAATGGAGGGCCAAGGTACCGGTCCATCAGCAGCTGGAGTGAACCGGCGCTCGCCACGTTGGCCAATTCGGGCGTGCCAGTGCTGGCGGCGGCCACCGGGACCAGGCTCATAGACGCCAGGCCCGCCACCGCGACAGCCAGGGTGATGACCGGGCCGCAACGCTGTCTGCTCACCGAGCCAGGATAAGCTTTGGCAGGAAAGTGCTGCTTGCACTACGCAAGCTGGAGTGGCCTCATTCATCTCGCATTCGGCTCCTCCGCAGCCAGCCGGTGCTCGTGGTGCTCAGGGCCAGCGAACCCCATCCTGGCTCAGCTCCGCCCAGCTGGTGGAAGGAGCCGATCCCGCCAAGAGATCGCCTTCGAATCTGGGTCGGACGCGCCGCGGGGCGGGTATAGACTGCCAAGATGCCCGATCCGATTCAGCCCGGGCCGACCACGAGGGCAGCCGCGGTCATCCTGGCATCTGACCGGGAGCGCGACCAGCTCGTCGAACGGCTAAGCGCCGCCTGTGCCGACGGGCGGCTTGACTTGGCCGATTTCTCAGACCGGCTGGAGGGGGCGCTCTCCGCCAAGACCCTGGCCGACATTCAGTCCCTGGAGGCCGATCTGGGCCAGGCGGTCCCGTCCCCCTTGGCCGGCGGCAGGCCCGGCGGGACCTCTTGGTTCGTCGGAATCATGTCGTCCGCTGTGCGCAAGGGCCGTTGGGTGCTGCAGCCTAAGTCGCACGCACTGGCTTTGATGGGAGAGTGTGTCCTCGACCTGCGGAGCGCCGAGGTGCTCTCGAACTACAGCCATATAACGGCGGTGGCGGTGATGGGATCGGTCAGGGTGATCGTGCCCGAAGGCATCGACGTGGACGTTGACGGTCTGGCGATCATGGGCGCCAAGAACCTGCGGATCGGCTCCGTCGGCCCGCTTCCGGGATCGCCCGCCATCCGGGTGACGGCACTCGCGCTGATGGGCGAGGTGAGTGTCGTGACCAAGCCTCCGAAGGGCCAGTCGGCGCCGCCCGCTCATTGGTCCGAGGTGGTCGACCGCCAGCTGGAGCGTCACCTTCGGCGCGCCGACCGGATCCAGCAGCGCGCCCTCCGACATCAGCGTCGCTGGGGTGGCGGGGACGACGACTGAGGCTTCCGGGCCTCCCCACCTGCGTCTGGCGCGACTTAGCTGCCGGCAGTCGCGACGGCGGCGAGGTCGATCTTGGCGGCAAGGATGAAGTCGTTACGGGTGAGCCCCCCGGCGGCGTGCGTGGTCAGCTCGACCACCAGGTAGCCCCACCCGAGTCGGAGGTCTGGATGGTGGCCCTCGCGTTCCGCTAGCAGCGCCACTCGGGTGGCTAGGGTAAAGGCCCCGGAGAAGTTCGGAGACTTGAAGTGCCGGCGGAGCCAGCGGTCTTCGACCTCCCAGCCCGCATCCAGCTCAGTGAGCAGCGCGCCCTGCTCCTCGGCGGTCACCGTGGGAGTGTCCTGGCTGCAGGCGTGGCAGCGCTCCCTGGCCAACTCACTCATGGCTGGTCCCCGACCCGCGAGGCCTCGCCGATGCAGCGCTCTAGGATCCGAGCGGCAATGGCCAGAGCGCCCGCATAGGTGGCCTCCATGCCCTCGAAACGCAGGCCCCGCGCCCCCAGCGTGCGGGCCTGGGTGTAGGGGGTGTCCGAGGCGTAGTGGATCACGCCGACCTCCATCGCGGGTCGGGTCAGGTCCACCTGTTCCCGATCCGGATACCGAGAGCTGTCGCCGGCCTCGAACACCGCCCCCAAGTAGGGTCCGGCCTCCATCTCGACGACGGTGTAGGAGTCCCGGTAGTAGCGCTCAAGATAGCCACGATTCTGTAGGAAAGTTGAGCGCACCGAGACCGCACGCTGGCGGTCCAGCACCGATCGCGAAGTGACGAAAGGGGAGAGCTGCGAGAACGAGAAACAGTTGTTGAGCCAGTAGGTGTTGCCGCTCTGCTCATCATGCACCACATCGGACACCAGCACGTCTCCGACGTCCGCATTCAAGGTCGCGGCCTTGCCGAGGATGTACACGCCGTCGACGTGCTCGGTCGCCTCCATAACCTGGCGGAGGATGTGGTAGGCGCCCAGTCCCAGGGGGTACTGGATGTTCAGGATCACGTGGGGTGACCGCGACAGCGCGTGGGCTTCCACCGTCGAACGCAACCGCGGATCCAGATGGGAGATCTGCAGTCGGTCGAGGACGATCAGCTGGGCGGCGACGTCGGTGCCCGACTGCGAGGGGACGTGAAAAATTCCCTCGCTGCGCTCTTCGCGGGCTCGCTGCTGGCGCTCCTCCGGATGGAATTCGAACCAGCGGCGGGCGGCGTAGTAGAGGAAGTTCTCCGGTGAGAGTCGCGAGCCGGTCTCCTGGAGCTCGGCGGCAATCAGCTGCAACTCCTGGTCTCCCGATTCCCGTACCCAGTCCCCCACCAGAGAGGCCCGCTGACGGGCCACGCCGGAGAGCAGGTTGACCAGACAGTGGGCGTTGCTGCTGACGAAGTAGAGAGGTCGGTCGAGCAGCTTCTCCTGGCGCAGCACGTCTCCCACCGGGCGCCACCACTCCCTGGTCGCCCTGGCGTACCCGACCTGCGAGCCCCCCAGCAGCTGGATGCCGAGATCCATCGGCCGGCTGATCACCTCGTTCAGAAAGTCAGACGGGCGCGGCCCGAAGACCGCTCCCAGCCGCTCCCAGTCATCCTCGGTGACCCCGAGCCGGTCCGTCGCCTCCGCCTCCCGAGCCTTCGGGCTGGTGGCCTCCAGCCCCCCGAGCAGGGCATGGGCCTTGTTCCATTCGATTTGCAGGGCCACCAAGGTCGGGACCAGGTCGTCCAGGTCCGAGCTGCTCGCCAAGGCCACGGCCATGGTCCGCAGCTGGGGATTCCACCACCAGCGCCGACGCCTCCCCGGGGCCACGACGGGAAGCCAGTCGGCGGGTTCCGAGCCGCCGAAATGCAGCAGCTGGTCCGGTGCCTGACCCAGGCAAACGTGGTCCAACTCCAGGACCACCGGGGGTAGTCGGTGCAGGGCGTAGAGCAGGGCTCCGCTGTCGAGCTCCTCCCTCGCGCCAAGCGGGTGCAGGGACGACTCCATCCCCAGGTGCGCGCGCTCGAGAGCCTGCAGCCGGATCTCGCCCGACGAGCGCAGGATCGATCGATAGGTGCGGACGTAGAGCTCGACCTGCTCCTCACCGGGACTGGGAGAAGGGGCCACCGGCGCCTCGACCGTCATCCCCTGCGCTGCCGCACCGACGCCTGCTTCACCTTGGTCGCCGGGCAGGCTCCGCCCAGCTGACTGGGGTTTCGGCGGGAAGCGGATCGCTGCTGGGAGGCTTAGGCAGCAACCTCACTGTGAAGCCGTATTCACCGGCCGTGCCCAGCACTACGGTTCCGAGGTAGCGGTGGCTGCCGTTGGAGTGGGATTGGTCCTTCACCATCGACGCCACGCTGGGCGAGATGAGCCGACCATCGGCGCCGACCGGGCCGTGAAGAAGCTCGACCTGGATGTCGTCAGGGGGGAGCTGGCCGAGCTCCACCAGAGCCTCGACCACCTTCTCCTCGCCTTCGGCTTGGGACTCCCCCATTCCCTCTCGGGAGATCGCCCGGGCGGAGACTCGGGCTTGGGGGAAGTCGCGCCGAACCCGGGCCCACCAGGCGGCCCGCGTCCGGGCGACCTGGTGGCGGTCCTGGGGTGTGAACACCGCAGCATCCACCGCTGGCTGGTACATGTGACGGACGTAGTCCGCGACCATACGCGACCCCAGCACCACCGGCCCGAGTGCCTCCAGAGAGTGGCGAACTCGGGCGAGCCAGCGGTGGGGCAGCCCCTCCTCCGTTCGGCTGAAGAAGGCGGGGACGACCTCCCGCTCCAGGATCTCGAAGAGGGCGTCCGCCTCCAAGTGGTCCCGCTCCGCTTGGTCTGCAACCTCCTCGAAGGAGGGGATCGCGAATCCGGATTCCCCGTCCCACCCTTCATCCCACCAGCCGTCCAGGGTCGAGCAGTTGAGGGCTCCGCTGAGGAGCGCCTTCTGACCGCTCGTGCCACAGGCCTCCATCGGACGCCGAGGGGTGTTGAGCCAGAGGTCGGAGCCCTGATAGAGCAGCCGTGCCAAACCGATGTCGTAGTCCTCCAGGAAGACAACCGAAGACCTCAATTCGGGAGTGTGGGTGGCCCGGCAGAGAGCCTGAATGATCTCCTTGCCTTGCTGGTCTTCCGGGTGGGCCTTGCCGGCGATCACCAGCTGCACCGGCCGGTCGGGATCGAGGAGTAACCGGGCGAGGCGCTCCGGCTGGGAGAAGAGCAGGAGCGCCCGCTTGTACTCCGCCACCCGACGCGCGAATCCGATGGTCAGGGCCCCTGGCTGGAGCGCGGCTCTGGTCCACGAGAGCGCCTGGTCCGAGGCTCCCCGGCCGCGCTCGGCCTGCTCCAGGCGCTGTCTCGCTCCCTCGATCAGGCGCCGGCGGCCAAACTGCCGCGCCTCCCAGAGCTCCCGGTCGGAGGCCGCCTTGATCCGACTCCAGTCGACGGCGCCGTGAACGTCCCAGCGTGGGCCGAGATACCGCTCTAGGAGATGGCGCATCTCCTGGGAGATCCAGTTCTTGGCGTGGACCCCGTTGGTGATCGCTCGGATCGGCACCTCGTCGGGCAGCAGATCAGGCCACAGTCCGGCGAACATCCGCCGGCTCACGGTGCGGTGGAGCTGCGAGACGGCATTGGCCTGGCCCGAGAGCCGCAGCCCCATCACCGCCATGTTGAAGGGGTCGCCCTGGGCCTGCCCCGGGAAGTGCCCCAGCTCCATCAGCCGGTCCAGCGGAACGCCCACGGCGTCGCACCAGGGTTGGAAGTAGCGGGCCATCAGCTCGCGGGGGAAGCGGTCGATCCCGGCCGGGACCGGCGTGTGGGTCGTGAAGACGGTGCCTGCCCGCGCCGCCTCGACCGCTTCTTCAAACTGCAGTCCTTCGTCCTCCACCAGGTTGCGGATCCGCTGCAGCACTAGGAACCCGGCATGGCCCTCATTGCTGTGAAACAGGAGCGGGAGCTCGCCGGCGAGCTCCAGGGCCTTGATCCCGCCCATACCTAGCAGGATCTCCTGGAGGAGCCGGTGCTCCGTGTCTCCCCCATAGAGACGGTCGGTGATCAGGGCGAGTTCCTCTTTATTACCGACCCCGGTCGTGTCCAAGAGATAGAGAGGTACCTTGCCGACCAGCTGCCGCCAGACCTTGGCCCGCAGCGTCTGGTCCCCCAGATCCAATTCGATCGCGCCATCGGCAAGTGCAACCAGGCCCAGCTCCTCCGGGTCCTGCTCCTGGTAGCCCTCCTGCTGCCAGCCGCTCCGGTCCAGCCGCTGATGGAAGTAGCCCTGGTGGTAGAAGAGCCCGACCCCGACTAAGGGCCAGCCCTCGTCGGCACAGACCCGCAGGTAGTCGCCGGCGAGCACCCCGAGCCCTCCCGAGTACTGGGGAATCAGCTCGCTGACCCCGAACTCGGGAGAGAAATAGGCAACGCGCGGCATCGACCCGGGGGCCAGGGGTCCGGCCGGGGCGGATGACTGCTCAACGCTGAACCGCTCGACGGCGCGCACAAGCACAAGGTAGCGGCAATCCGCTGCCGCCCGCCCAGCCGCTCGGCGGTGGCCCGGCGACCGAACGGGGGGTCGCTAAGATCGCGAGGTGATTGGCGAGAAGCGGCGCCCAGAAGGAGCTTCCGGAGCGGAAGGGGCCCAGACGCGATCCCGGGCCTCCCACGATCAGACTCCGCCGCAGGCACTTCTTGACTTCATGACCACTGGGTGGGCCGCTCCCAGCGCTGCTCCAGCGCCGCTAATCACAGGAGCGGAGAGTTACCAGTCGCGCCGCGAGGAGCTCTCTCAGAGCTTCCCGGGGATGTTGATTCTGGTGCCTGCCGGGGTTGAGAAGGTCCGGGCCAACGACACCAGCTACCATTTCCGGGCCGCCACCGACTTCCTCTACCTGGTCGGCGAAGGCGAGCCGGACGAAGTGCTCGTGATGGAACCGCTGGACGGCGGCGGCCACCGGGTGGGGGTGTTTACCGAGCCCGCAGCCGACTTCACCAGCAGCGCGTTCTTCACGGATCGGGTCAAGGGAGTGTTTTGGGTCGGGCCAGGCCGCGGTCTCAGTGCCACCGAGAGCCACCTCGGCCTCGCCGCCAAACCCATCCCCGAACTGCCTCAGGTGGTGTCCGCCTACGACCACGGAGTGGTGCTGCGGGGGGTCGACTCCAAGGTGGACCAGCTGGCCTCGGATCTGGCCGGCCCGGACGATCAGCTAGTGAGTCGGCTCTCGGAGATGCGGCTCGTCAAGGATACTTTGGAGATCGCGTTTCTCGAGGAGGCCTGCGACCTCACCCGGCAGGGGTTCGAGGAGGTGGTTCGCGCCTTGCCGAAAGCTCGCACCGAGCGAGATGTGGAGGTCGCCTTCTTCGCCCGCGCCAGGTCGGCCGGCAACGACACCGGCTATCCGACGATCGCGGCCGCCGGCAGTCACGCGACCATCCTCCACTGGAGCCACAACACCGGGGAGATCCGCCCGGGCGAGCTTCTACTCCTGGACGCCGGGGTGGAGACCAACCGCTTCTACACCGCCGACGTGACCCGGACGATGCCGATCAACGGCCGCTTCGATCCGGTCCAACGACGGATCTATCAACTGGTCTACGAAGCCCAGCAGGCGGGCTTCGCTGAGGTCAAGCCGGGGAATGAGTTCCTCGCCCCCAACCGGGCGGCGATGCGCGTTCTCGCCAAGGGGTTGGAGCAGATGGGTCTGCTGCCCGTCAGCGCCGAGGAGTCACTGCAGAAGCAAAGTCAGCTGCACCAGCGCTACACCCTGCACTCGGTCAGCCACATGCTGGGGCTGGACGTCCACGACTGCGCCAAAGCCCGGGAGGAGAGCTACCGGCTCGGCACCCTGGAACCCGGAATGGTGCTGACGGTGGAGCCGGGACTCTACTTCCAGACTCATGACCTGACCGTGCCAGAGGAACTCCGGGGAATCGGGGTCAGGATTGAGGACGACCTGCTGGTGACTGAGGACGGGCACGTGGTCCTAAGTGCCGGGCTTCCCTCGGCCCCGGACGAGGTTGAGCGCTGGATGGCCGGGCTCTGGGCAGACGCCCCGAGCTGATCGGGCCGGGCTCAGCTGACGCTGAGCGCTTCGACCAGCCCTTCCTGGACCCAGCTCAGCAGGTGAAGAGTCGCCAACGGCGGGCGCCGGTGCTCCTGGATGGTGTACTGGCTCTCCCAGCCGTCAGCGGTGATCTCGAGCCGCTCCGCCAACGCCAGCCGGAGCAGGTTCAACGCGCGCAGCCAGGCCATGGCTCCATCGGTGGAAAGCAGGATTCGCTCGTCTGATTCGAGAGCTTCCCGCACCTGGGCCAGGTCGGCCGCCCGAGAGTCGGCCAGATCGGTCCCGACCAGCCGCTGGAACTCCTGCTCGTCCTCGTCCTCCAGGTAGGCGCGAGGGTGGGCCCAGTGGGAGTGGTCGACCAGCGGCTCCAGCCGGTCCAGGATCTGCAACAGCGCACGGCGCTCCCCGCGGCTGACCCGTAGATACACCAGCTCGCCCTGTCGGTTGATCTGGGCCAAGGTCAGTCGCGGGCCAAGGTCGCCTGGAGGCCGTGGGCGTGGAGTTGAGCCACCGCCACCTCGGCGCGCTCTCTCGGTTCGGTAGCCACGACGGCCTTGCCCTCGTTGTGGACTTGGAGCATCAGCCGGGTGGCCGTAGTCACGTCATATCCGAACAGCCGGCGGAGCACGAAGACCACGTAGCTCATGAGCGTGACCGGGTCATTCCACACGACCACCCGCCAGGGTCGATCGCGTCGGTCGCTCTCTTTTCGGCCCGCGCCGGTCTCCTGGACCACCAGCTCATTGATCGCACTCACCGGCTCCTACGGTAGCGCGCCGCTTGGCGATTGGCATCCCCGATGCAGGGCGACAGCCGTCGCGGCGGCACCATCCTTTACCCTGATCGGAATGCAAGGTGCGGGCCAAGCCCTCGTCCAATCACGAAGGCGTTGCCGCCAGCGAACCCCTCGCAATGCACTGGGAATGGGGCTCTTCCTGGGGCTGGCGGCCCTCCTGGCTGGTTGCGGCAGCACCCCGCTGAGCAGTGCCGACGCGGGAGTGGGCTGCTCGGTGACGGTCCTCATCCCCAGTTCCGGCCGCGCCCTGCTGGGCAGCGTGCTGGTGACCGTTGGAGGACGCCGCTACCACTTCGCCCGCAACGTCAACACGGTAGCGGTCGGGTGTGGCGACAAGGCGACCCTTTCCGCCACGGCCTCCGACCCCGCGATCCACCCCTTCACCCAGTGGACGGTGCGGGGCAGGGTCAGCCCCTCACAGACGGTCACCGTGACCGTCGACGGCTTGGTCTCCATCCGGCCAGGATTTCTGGTCCCGAAGGTGGGTCCGACGCCCTCTCCCACTGCCAGCCCCAAGGTCACTCCGACTCCGTCAGCCAGCCCGTCCACAGTCACCCTCGACCAATGGGTCTCCTATGACTCAGCGGCCAAGACCGTCACCTGGAAGCTGGTGGCCGGCGCTCCGGCCGTGAACCTCGGCCTCAACTTCGATGGCTACGACAAAGGAGCCATGGTTGTCACCGTCCCCGTCGGCTGGAGCGTCACTGTCAACTTCAGCAACCAGGGCAGCATCAACCACTCGGCGGCGGTGGTGACCGCCTCCGGGACGACCCCACTCTTCGCGGGCGCCGAGACCCCGATCCCGATAGCTGGAACCGCCCCCGGCCAGACCGCCTCGTTCACCTTCTCCGCCGGCCAGGTGGGCAGCTATCGGATGTCCTGCCTCATTCCCGGTCATGAAGCGGCGGGCATGTGGGCGACCTTCACCGTCGCCAGCGGCGGAGTTCCGAGCGTTCATCTGTAAAGGCTCCACCCCATGACTGATCCAACCATGCACGCGGCGGTCATTGACCGCCTGGGAGACGGACCTACCTACTGTGACATCCGGCGCCCGGTTCCCGGTCCCGGACAGGTGCTGGTCCAGGTCCAAGCCGCCGCGCTCAACCCGATCGATCTTCGGCTCGCAACAGGCGGCCAACTCCGAGGCGACCGTTCCACTCCCTACGTTCCCGGTTCGGAGGGAGTTGGGACTGTCGTTACCGTCGGGAACCACCTGCAGGGCAGGCGGGTTCGCTTCCAGGTCATCGGCGGCCCCAGCGGAGCGCTCGCAGAGTGGGCCGCGGTGGACGCAGCAACTTGTCTTCTCATCCCCGAGGACCTGTCGGCGGCCACCGCCGCCGGCCTGGGCGTGGCGGGAATGGCGGCCTGGATCTCGTTGGTGGACAAGATCAAGCTCCAGCGGGGTGAGCGGGTGCTCATCCTGGGGGCCACTGGCATAGTCGGGCAGGTGGCGGTGCAGATCGCCAAGCTGCTGGGCGCAGGTAGGATCGTGGCCTCCGGCCGCGATCTAAAGGCACTCGCAAAAACGTTGGAGCTCGGCGCCGACGCGGTCGTCGCCGTCGCCGGGCAGGGTGTGGAGGAACTCCGCGACGCCTTCGCGGCGGCGGCTCGGGGGCCTCTCGACGTGGTCTTCGACCCGGTGTGGGGCATCCCTCTGCAGGCTGCTCTCGGCGCCGTAGGTCCGTCGGCGCGGATCGTCAACCTGGGCGAGAGCGCCAGTGACCAGGCCACACTCAGCTCAGCGATCGTGCGCGGGCGCCAGTTGACGATCATCGGGCACACCAACCCCAACACCAGCTGGGCGGTTCGTGCTCGGGCCTTCCGCGAGCTGGCGGACCATGCCTCCGACGGCCGGATCCGAATCGAGATCGAGGAGATGCCGTTGGCGGAGATTGCCGCCGCCTGGGGGCGTCAGGCCTCCTCCCCGCACGTCAAGCTGGTCCTGCGCCCCGCTTCCTGACCGGCACCGCTCCGGTGGGACGGGGGACCATGTCAGCGTAGCCGCCCCTCACCGGAGTAGCGCCAACGTGAATCCACCCCAGATCCTCCCAACCAACATCCGCGAGGGACTCGCTCCCGGGGTCAGCTATCTGATCCAGGGCGAACTGGTCCCGATGCTCCACTGCAGCCTGGACGGCTCAATGCCGGTCTACTTCGAGCACCATGTGGTGCTCTGGAAGGAGCCACAGATAGCGATTAGGTTGAAGGCGGTCCGGGGGGCGGTGCGCCGTCTGGTCGCCGGTCGGCAACTCTTCCTGACCGAAGCCAAGGGACGTGGCGATATCGCCTTCTCCCGGGACGCGCCCGGACATGTCTTTCCGCTTGAACTTCCGCGGGGAGCAAGCATCCTGGCCCGCGAGCACCAGTTCCTAGCCGCCACCGGCTCCGTTCGTTACAGCACGAGCCACCTGCGGGGACTCAGCAACAACCTCTTCGGCAACAGTGGCTTTTGGGTGGATCGGTTTGAGGCCCGTGACAGCGACGGGGTCGTCTGGCTACACGGCTTCGGCAACGTCTTCGAGAAGGTGCTCGAGGAGGGGGAAGAGATTGATGTCGAACCGGGGGGGTGGGTATACATGGATCCGGAGGTGCGGATGCGACCCGCTGTCTACGGTCTTCGAACGGGCCTCTTTGCCGGGGTCGGCGAGTTGATCTTCAATCGCTTCCGCGGTCCGGGGCGAGTGGGCATCCAGACGATGTACCTGCACCTGCCGAGCTCGGAGTAAGGGGGAGGGATCTACGTTTTTTCACGATCCCGTATACGCGTTTCCTGAGCGACGCAGCTACGGTCCGATCTTGGTCTTTGCTAACGCAAGTTGCAGCTGTAAACGGCGCGAGGAGCTCCCTCCGAAGAAATCAGCCCGCGCGAAGGAGCGGCTCGTCAGACGAGGCTGACGGGGCTATCGACGGAGCCTGGGCGGAGGGCCTGCACCGTGGACTGCAGGCGCTGCTCGGCTCTAGCCGACCGCAGCTTCCGCAGATTCGAGGCCGCCACCGAGGTGGCCCAGTACATGCCCGCCGCGCTCAGGTCGTGCCAGCGCCGCTGGTCACCGCCGAGGTCACTGCGAGCAATCAAGTCGCACACAACGCGGGCTTTGCACAGGTCGGCACCGTCTCGCAGTTCGTACCGGGTACCGGCGAGAGCTTCGAGGACCCTCGCTTCGTCTGGCAGCGTGACCGACCCGACACGTCCCCTTGCTTGGCCCCGAGTAGGCCATCGCGACGACCGAGTCCCCGAGCTGAAAGTGGCTCCGGTGATCGACGGGAAGATGTAGCGCTGTCCTTTAGCGGATGCGTGTTGACATTGACAGCCTCACGGCATGGGTTCCGTGCCGCACTCGCCAGAATACCTCGAAGGTGATCGCCAGAGAGAGAATGACAAGAAATACGAGGGTATCGTGACCTTGGATCAGGCCGTGCCCGTGCGCGACTTCAACGAACTCAAAGACAGCGAGTGCGGCCCATCCGGTGCCGCTCACGATGCAGTGAGCCTCTCGGCAGCGCCAGAAGTTCAAGAGGCAGTAAGCACTTGCGGCGAGGGTGTCGACGGCTCCGACGAACAGGTGTGGAACACCGAGCCCGACTGCAACGGCAATGAAGAAGACACACCGACACGCGCCCTTCGGCAGAATGCGATCCACGATCTGCGTTGCGCGCGAGTCGCCGGGCAGCGAGGGCGGCGAGCATAAGACGGCGTCGCAGCCAGTGCGAAGCCAACCATCGTGGTGCTGGACCGGGAGGTCGCTCAGGAGGCCCCATCCTGCGCGTCGGCAGTACGGAGGGCGGCGACGACTTCGTCTTCGGTCGGGAGATCGAGGCGGCAGGAAGGTCCACGTGCCGGTTCGTGGCCGGTGACGTCGATGCCGTCGATCAGCAAGGTGGGGGATGGATACGGCCCTTC
>DATKSR010000107.1:0-2824 GCA_035531555.1 Candidatus Dormiibacterota bacterium | reverse complement strand
CAAGATCAAATCGATCGGGGAGAGTGCCCCGGGCTGTCGAGCGCGTAGAGCTCGCTCAGGCCAGAACGCGAATCAGGGAGCTCGAGACGGAGCTGGAGATCACCAAGAAGGCTTCTGTCCTGTTCAGCGAGGGGGGAGGTGCGCCCAAAAGGAAGTTCCCGGTGATAGCGGTCTTGGTCGGCGAAGGCTATCGGCCCAAGCAGTGCTGCCGGATCTTGGGAGTTGCATCGGGTGGATATTTCCGCTGGAAGCTGGGTCCGATTTCCCAGGCTGAGCTGCGTCGTCAGTGGCTGCGGCAGGCCACCAGACAGGCTCACAGCGCCTCCCGCGGCACCTACGGGCACAGGCGCATCCCGGCGGAGCTGCGGCTAGGGTTAGGCATTGCCATCTCCCGGAAGACCGTGCAAAAGCTCATGGGCGAGGAAGGGCTCGCCGGAGTTCCCGTGCGGAAGTATCGAAAAAACCTGGTTAACGTGGCGACTTTTGAGGACCTGGTCCAGCGCAAGTTCAGGCGCGATGCCCCCAACCAGCTCTGGGTGACGGACATCACCGAGCACCGTACGAGAGAGGGCAAAGTCTACTGCTGCGTGGTGCTCGACGCCCATTCCCGGAGGGTGGTGGGCTGGTCGATCGACACCCACCAAGCCTCCTCGCTGGTCACCAATGCCCTGTCCATGGCGCTGACTGTGTGATTTCACCACATAGTTGACCCATGTCTCAAGACATAGTTGACACCCACGATCAGCGGGGGTGTCGCTATGGGGTTGGAACGCTATGTGGTGGACGCGGTGATGCTGGAAGGGCGAAGTCCGAGCGAGGTCGCCAAGGCGCACGGGATCTCGAGGTACTGGCTCTACAAGCTGATCGGACGCTTTCGCGAGGGTGGTTATCCGGCCCTGGAGCCGCGCTCGCGCCGCCCCCGCTCGTGTTCGCGCCAAGTCGACCCGGACCTTCGCGCCGCCATCGTCCAGCTGCGACGGGAACTTGGGGAGGCTGGCCACGACGCCGGGGCAGCCACCATCGCCCACCACCTGGCCCTGACCTCCGACCACGTTCCCTCGGTGGCCACCATCTGGCGCATCCTCTCCCGGGAAGGGTTGATCACCCCCCAGCCCCACAAGCGTCCTCGCTCCTCGTTCATCCGCTTCGAGGCCGGCTTGCCCAACGAGCTCTGGCAAAGCGACTTCACCCACTGGCAACTGGCCGACGGCAACGGCGTGGAGATCCTCAACTACCTCGACGACCACTCCCGGCTGCTCCTCGCCTGCGACGCATTCAGCACTGTGAAGGGTGCTGATGTGGTTGAGAGTTTCCACCTCGCTGGCGCCAGCCACGGCTACCCCGCGGCCCTCCTGACCGACAACGGTGCCGTCTTTAGCGGCAAGTCCCGCCGTGGCAAGGTCCTGCTCGAGACCGAGCTGGAGCGCCTGGGAATCGTCTTCAAGCACTCCACCCCCTACCACCCCCAAACCTGCGGCAAAGTTGAGCGTTTTCACCAGACCCTGAAGCGTTTCCTGGCCAAGCAGACCCCAGCACCGACCTTGGCGGTCCTGCAGCTCCAGCTCGACACTTTCCGTGCCTATTACAACCAGCACCGGCCCCACCGAGCCCTGGCCGGCCGAACTCCACTCACTGCCTTCCACGCCCGCCTCAAGGCCCGGCCCGAGGGAGCAGATGCCCCCGTCCACTACCGCGTTCGCCACGACCGGGTGGACAACCAGGGCCGCGTCACCCTCCGCTACCTCAGCCGACTCCGCCACATCTGCCTCGGGCGGGCCCACGCCGGTGTGCCCGTCCGCCTCCTGGTGGCCAACAAGCACGTCCGGGTGATCCGTGAGGACGGGTCTCTTCTGCGCGAACTCGTCCTCGACCCCGACCGCGATTACCAAGCCCTCGGGACCCCAAGCGGCAGGCCTAAAGTTGTCAACGATGTCGTGCGACATCTGTCAACGATGTCCTGAGACATGACAGTCCATGGCGCTGACCAATCGAACCTCCACGACCAGCACGGTTATTCATTCCGACCACGGCACCCAGTTCACGTCCTGGAGCTTCACCGAGCGCGTTCGCCAGGCCCGCTTGGTGCCTTCCATGGCAACCATCGGCGACGGCTACGACCACGCAGTCATCGAGTCATTCTGGGGCCGGTTGCAGACCGAACTGCTCAACCGGCAGAAGTGGCGCACCCGAATCGAGCTGTCCACCGCGCTCTTCGAATACCTGGAGATCTTCCACAACCGCAACCGAAGGCACAGCTACCTCGGAATGCTCACACCCGTAGACTACGAAAACCTCCATCGGGAGTCCGCCACTGTTGCCTAACTCTCATAAAGCCGGTGCAGAAGACGGGGGCCAGATCACCACGAGCCGGGCTCGGTGCTGGTGGACCTGGGGGTGACCCTGGCGGATGGCGGCGACTGCCTCTCGGACCTGCAGGTGCTCCGCGACCAGCCCGGCCGGTTCGGAGAGGTGGCCTCCCAGACCACCGCCTGGCGGGTGGTGGAGGCGATCGACCAGAGTCTGCTGGAGCGGATCCAGCGGGCCTGGGCCAGAGCTCGGGCCAGGGTCTGGAAGTGGGGGGGCGGCTCCGGGGCGAGTGACCCTGGACTTCGATGCCACCCTGGTGAAGTCCTACTCGGAGAAGGAGGGAGCCGCCCCCACCTGCAAAGCATGGGTTCGGCTTCCATCCCCTGCTGGTCCACCTGGACGAGACCCGCGAGGCACTGGCGGGCCGGCTGCGGCCCGGTAACGCCGGGGCCAACACCGCCCAAGACCATGTGGAGTTGCTGGATGAGGCACTCGCCCAGCTACGGCTGCGCACCCG
>DATKSR010000106.1:0-4039 GCA_035531555.1 Candidatus Dormiibacterota bacterium | reverse complement strand
CCGCCTCCTCAAGCACCCGAACTCGTGCCTCTCTGCAAAGGTCCTGGTCGCGTCGCTGTGTCTGCCGACTCCATGGGCCGCAGCCGCTACGACGGCCAACACCTGGGCCTATTTAGGGTAATAATAGACTTGACTCACGCGGCTACCGCTCCCGGTCGAAGAGCTGCTCTTGCTCTCCGGCCGCTGCCCGATGGCGCAGGGCCTTCTGAAACGGCGCTTGTCGTGAGGGCGGCAGCTCCGGGTGCCTTCCGTCGAGAAGTTCACGGATGCTGAGGATCTGGATCTTCGGGTAGTCGCGGTTCCAGAGGTCGGAGTGGTATAGGCCAGCGGTGCTCGCTTCCAGGCTCATCTCCCGGGTGGGCTCGTCCAGCGTGACGAAGAGCCCGATGACGGCTCTTTCGCGATCCAAGGTACCCTTCAGGTCGCGCACCATCGAGGAGTTCACGTGCCCGCTCTTGACGCTCACCACCACCGTCTGGAGGGCGTGGCGCTCATCCGAGAAGGTAATCACACCATCGATCCCGCGATCGGCGCCCTTGCGCTCCACGCCTCCGACGGGCTGAGCCTCAACTAGATTCAGAGCCCACCATTGGAATTGGTAGCGCCCCTCTGGGGACTGGGCGAGCTGGCGCGCACCCTCGACCTCGGTGGGCTGACCCACCACCGGCACGTCGTCTAGATCGAAGGTGTCTTTGAGCCTGGCTCTCATCACGGCTATCGAGAGGTAGGTGATGTCGATGCCGATCCACCGCCGGTCGAGCTTCTGTGCTGCCACTACAGCCGTTCCGCAGCCGCAGAAGGGGTCAAGGATCACGTCGCCAGGATTGGACGAGGCCGAGACAATGCGCTCGAGCAGGGCAACAGGTTTCTGGGTTGGGTAGCCGAGTCGTTCAAGTGCGCGGCTGTTGATGGGGTCGATATCGGTCCAGACATTGGTGATGGGCGTGCCGAGGGCGGCGTCGAGATACCGGATTAGGCGGGGTCGCTTGTCAGTTGTCTTTGGGTACCAAATGCGGCCTTCGGCGTCCAGTCGTTCCATTGTTTCGCGCGAGTAAGCCCAGCCGTTGGGATGGGGCTGGAAGCCTTTCCATTCATACATGAGATTTGGCCGAGGATTAGGACTACGCATATCGCTGAGCGTGTATGGGCGTCCCTCAGCATCAACATTCCGGTATTTGGCTGCAACATGGACATCAGAAAGAGGCAGGCGCTGTGGCACCCACGTGTAGTGAGCGTTCCGGTCCTTCACAAAGTAGAGCAGGGTATCGGCTACGGCACTCCATCCTTTGGAGTCGTTGTGGATGTTGGTTCGCTGCCACGTGATGTCTGAGCGGAAGTGTTCGGGCCCGAAGACGGCGTCGAGCAGGACTTTGAGGTAGTGGCTGGCGGTCGGGTCACAGTGGAGGTAAAGTGAGCCGGTGGGCTTGAGCACCCGCCTCAGCTCTACCAACCGGACCGCCATCTCCACGAGATAGGCCATCATCTGGTTCTCGCCGATCCCAGACCGGAGCGCGGCTATGATCGTGCTCACGGTGTCGGGCAGCCGCCCCTGGTGCCGAGCGGTCTCCGTCAGGTAGGCGTAGGTCGCCTCGGCGCTCGGCCCCCAGTGCCAGGTGTCCTCGAAGGCGAGAAGCTGGGCGTCGGACTTCCGGCCCGACTCGTCCTTGAAGATGACGTTGTAGTTCCGGTCCGAGTTGAAGGGAGGGTCGAGGTAGACCAGATCCACGCTCTCATCGGGGATGTATCGACGGAGGATGTCGAGGTTGTCGCCGTAGTAAAGGAGGTTCGTCTCGATCGTGGTCACCCCCGACCTGGTCTGTCGCTAGTCCAAGGATAGGGGTCCGTCCTCTACGGTCAGAGGGGGTTAGGGCTTCCGTCCCTTGGCCGCTGAGGTCGGCGCCGCCTTCTGTCGGCGCTTCCGCTTCTCGCGCTCGTAGATGGCCCTCTGTTCCGCGATCTCCTCAGCCGGAACTGCCAGGAGGGCCTTCGTGAAGCGCTCGAAGGCAGCCGCAAGCTTTGCCGAGGGTGCCCTCCTGAGCCTGCCGGTCACAAAGGACAGTCTACCGCCAGTAGGGGCTGAGATCACGAAACGGCTGGTAAGATCGTTGGGCACTGGGAGTGCCAGGAGGGGGACGCTTCCCTCCTGGACTTCCGGTCCCTAGCGCTTCGCCGCTTCGCCCACGTCCTCTAGAGGGCTCGCGGCCGTGAGGGCCTCACGTCTCGAAGCTTACCGCGCCCTTGTCCCCCAATGCAAGCGCCACGACGGACAAAACGGTGGACAAATCTTGGCCAAGATGCTAGTGTGGCTCTCATGACCGTTATAGAGCCCGAGCACAAGCGCCAGCGAGACCGCAGCCCCAGCTATCCCGGCATCTCACTGGAAGTGGCACTCGCCCGCGCCCGCACCTTCTACGAGAAGGAAGGGCGACACGAGGCGCCTACGACCGTGGCCCTCCGGCACTGGGGATTCAGTACCCGTACTGGGTCTGCCAACGTGACGCTAGCCGCCCCGGCCAAGTACGGTCTCATGGAGGCCTCGGGCAAGGGCGACGGACGAAAGGTTCGGTTGACCGAGCTGGGCCTTCGACTACTAAGGGACGGCAACCCAGATCGTGAAGGCGACCTCGTGACCGCTGCTTTGACACCATCCGTCTTCGCAGAACTTTGGGCACACTGCCAGCGCGAGGGGGGGATGCCATCCGATGATAACCTTCGGTGGTGGCTCCAGCAGCGTAACTTTACGGATGGGGCTGTCCGAGAATTTGTCCGCACCTTCAAGGAGACGCTGAGATACGCGGGCCTCCTCGCGGGTGATAAGATCGGCCCGACAGATGAGGAGCCTCATGAGGCTGAGAATCGCTTCGGCCGGGGTCCGATCCCAGGCGGTCCATTCGACCTGTTCACGATGACTCCGCCTGCCGCCGCCGTGGAGCAGCAGCGCGAAGCCTCGCCGCAGCAGCCCCACCTCTTACAGTTCCCCATCCCGCTGGCAGACTCGGATCTGCTAGCGGCGCTTCAGCTTCCCAGCCGCATGACCGAGGCGGACTGGAATCGGATGCTTGCGATCATCGGTGCCTACAAGACCAGCATCGTCCGCGCGCTCAAGCAGACCGATCCGGAGGCTTAGGGGCTGGCAGCGCTCGAAGCCCACGCCCCTGGCGGGGCTCAGATGGCGAAGGCTGGCCTTTGGCCGGTCAGGTCGCCGTAGGTGAGGCGTCTACCGGAGACCTGACCGAGTACCTTCTCGAATCGCGCCGCGTCGCTGTCCTCGCGGGTATTGAACCGGAGGGCTTGCTCGTCCAGGTAGCGGAAGAGGTGGAAAGGCTCAACGCTGACGTAGGTACCTCGCAGAGACCGCTTGAGCAGGCTCCAGAAGTTCTCGATCCCGTTGGTGTGGACGTTGCCTTCGACGTAGGCCACCGCATGATTGATGACTTGGTGGATGTAGTCGGCGTCAAGGTCGGAGTAGGACTGGAGCGCGTCACTGAACACTTCGACCCCGGCCAGGACGTTAGCCCGGACTTCGGGCGCCAGGGTCTTGCGGCGAACGTTCTCGACCACCTTGGCTCGAACGGTGCTGTGGCGCTCGGTGCTGCCGCGCTCCAGAAGTCCCATGACCGCCGCCTTACCCGACCCGCCGGTCCCGGTGATCTTCCGCGCCCGGTCGGACTGGTGCATGAACCGAGCCTTGCCGCCGATAAAGGTCTCGTCAACCTCGACCTTGCCGCCCATCTTCTCGAAGGTGTTGGTCTGCATCGCCAGGCGGATGCGGTGGAGCATGAACCACGCGGTCTTCTGGCCCACGCCCAGCGAGCGGTGGAGTTCGTAGGAGCTGATCCCGTTCTTGGCGCTGGTGATGAGCCAGATGGCGGGTAGCCACTTGTCGAACCCAATCGGGCTATCCTCGAAGATGGTGCCGACCTTGACCGAGAACTGCTGGCGAGGGTGCTTGACCTTACAGCGCCAGACGCGACGGCTAGCGATGAAATGGACCTCTTGGCTGCCGCAGGTTGGGCAAGTGACCTTGCCATCCGGCCAC
>DATKSR010000105.1:0-3715 GCA_035531555.1 Candidatus Dormiibacterota bacterium | reverse complement strand
GAGCAATGCGCTGCTCGACGTCCTGTTCGACCCCAGCCATTGGGGCTCAGGATACCTCAAGCCACTAACTATTGCCTAAGTTGTTTCCTTACAGGTCCTAACCATCGCCGGGGAGAGATCCCCGGCCTTCATTGAGCGCGTGCCACACCGGCCACTGATGGGGGATTTATCTGCCATCGCCGGGGAGAGATCCCCGGCCTTCATCGAGCGCTATCCGAAGCCGATGCCATCGCCATAATTGTCGAGGCCATCGCCGGGGAGAGATCCCCGGCCTTCATTGCGCGTTGGGCTGCTCTTTTAGGAGCTGACGACGACGGCGGCCATCGCCGGGGAGAGATCCCCGGCCTTCATTGAGCGGACTTCATCAGCGGCATTACCTCGGGAGTCATCGCCGCCATCGCCGGGGAGAGATCCCCGGCCTTCATTGAGCGCAATTGAAACGAGGTCGTGTCAATGCCAGACGTTCCACCATCGCCGGGGAGAGATCCCCGCCTTCATTGAGCGAGCAAGAGGGGAGCAGAGATCGTCAAAATGAGTCGTTTTCGGAAATAAGGTTGGTGCGGTAAGGTACAGGTGCTATGCGAGGTATCTGAGTGGGAAGAGCTACTGTTGAATTCAGATCTGGCCTCACGTTGAGCCTCTGGCAGAGCGGAGTCTTGGTAAGGAAGAGGTCCCGAGTTCGAATCTCGGCGTAGGCTCCAGCACCCCCTGAGGACCCCGTTTTGAATACGCGGGAGGCCTGTTGGAGGGCCCTGGGCGGTCGTCGGGAATCGGGCTGGAAAGACCCCGGAACTTGCCAAGTTAAGAGGTGCCGAAAGCCGGTTTGGCGGCTGGAGGCACCCAGAATGAAGCGCAACTTGAGGGTCATCGACGGCTCCGCCGACCTTCTTGGCACCCCCACCGGCGACGGCCGGCGCAGGCCCTCGGCGGTGGAGGCCGCCTACCAGCATTTCCGGCTCGACCGCCAGAGCAGCCTGGTCGCCCGCTCCACCCTCGACCATTACGACTGGACGATGCTGCCCTTCCTGGCCTGGCTCGAGGCCGAGCACCCGGGCGTGCGAGCCTTCGAGCAGCTCGACGTGCAGGTCGTCCGGGAGTGGCGCGTGGCCTGCTCACAGCGCCTGACGCGGCATGGGAAGCCCTACGAGGCCGCCAGCCTCCATGACTTCCACCGGAGCCTCAAGACCTTCCTGAGCTGGGCGGAGGGGGAGGGCTATGCGGTCGACCCCCGGACGCTACGGCTCAAGGGGATACGGGTGCCGTTGAAGGAACCGACCGTCTTCCACGTCAACCAGCTGCGGAAGATCCTCGCCGCCTGCCAGCACCCCCGGGAGGACATCGCCGTCCGGATCCTGGCGGGGAGTGGGGTGCGGTGCGCCGAGCTGACCGGCCTGGCGCTGGTGGGGCCGGACGGGCTGCCGGACCTGATGCTCGACTCTATGGACCGCGGACGCGTCGAGCTGCGGGTCCGCTGGGATGGCGGCGCCAAGGGTCGGAAGTCCAGGCGGGTACCCATCTCTTCGCGTCTCGCGGCGGCTATGAAGCGGTACGAGGCAAGGCATCGCGAGCCGTCGCACTGCGACGCCTTCCTGGTCAACGAGCATGGCCGGCCGTTCACCCGCTCGGGCGTCCAGCAGGCCATGGAGCGCATCAGCAGCCGAGTGGGCTTCCACGTCCACGCGCACGCCTTCCGCCACACCTTCGCGACCGTGGCGACCCAGCTGGGCTGGAACTTCGAGCGCCTCCGGGCGGCGATGGGCCACGCCGACTACCAGGTCCTCCAGCGGTACGTCCGGCTGGCGACGGAGCGTGACCTGGGCCGGGAGCGCGACTGGGAGGACTTCATCCTCACGCCCTCGGCGATGGCACCAGGAGTCGGCCGTCAGCGCTAGGTGATCGGGGGACGGACCGGCCGCCGCTGAACTTCGCGCCGCCAGGAAGTAACCTCATTCTGCGGTGGGTCCTGTTCGCAGACGAACCTTCCTGACGTGGGCGATCGGCGGTGCGATAGCCGCCTGCGTTGCCGCGGTTGCGACCGTCGTCGGTGTCTTCTTGGCACCTTCAGGAACCGAGGCTCCCGCTGTCCGGATACCGAAGCGTCTAGGGGACCTTATCGACGGAGATGTCGTCCCTGTCCAGGCGCCTCCGGGCTGGGATTTGGTCACCGCCGATGGAGGCGGAGCCAATAGGGCTGGTGGATCCGTTGGCGCGGGATTCGTTGTGCGTAGCTGCGGCAGAACCGAGGTCCTTGCAGCCACTTGTCCGCACCTCGGCTGCACTCTCAACTACGAGACCGCACGGAGCAGGTTCGAATGCCCCTGCCATGGCTCGACGTTTGAGGCCGCCTGCGCGACCGGAGGCAGGTCAGTCTTTGGACTGGACGGTGACGTCGTCCATGGGCCGGCGGCATTCCCCATGGCTCACATTCGGTGGGCGCCGTCGGCGGCGCCTGACGAACTGATACTCAGCATGGTCCGGTCCTCGCCGCCGTCGTGACCTCAAGACCGCTAGCGACCATCGAAAATGGGCCTCGGTGCGACCGTAATCGGTTCCGATAACATCCGATTACGATCCGATATCGGATGCCGGCTTTTAGCCGGAGCAAGTTAAAACTCCTTCGGAGTAGACGTTCGCACCCGCAGTCTTGGGCGTGGTTTGCGGACGGCCGGGTTGGGCCGCTTCGTGATACGGCCCGGCGCTCCCCTCAGCTGCTGGATGCGCTGATGGGATAGATCGAGCAGCTCACCGGCATCCCGCACGCTCAGTCCTTCTCGATGCAAGCGATTGGCCGTCCTTTCCACGTCTCGACGCCACCGCTCCAGCTGCCGGTCCAGCTCGGCCCGCGCCTGGCGAGTGTTCGCGATCAGGTCCTGGACGATGTGAGGCAGCTGAATGTCCTCGACAACTTCAACGTCATCAGGAAAGGCCCAGAGTTTGAGAACCTCGTCCATTCGGGTGCGAGCCTGTTGCAGTGACCGTCCGTACGTGTGGGCGCCCGGCTGTTCGGCGATGTCGACCAGCCAGTTGCCCTCGCTGTCTCGGCGATATCGCAAAGTGATCGTCTGCGGGCCTCTTTGAATCGTCATCGCCTCGTTAGCCATTTCGCTCCCAAGCATGGTTCGAGTTGTTTTTCGATGGCGTCAAGCGTCCCCGTCGGCAGATCCTGACCGCGGTGCACCGGCACCGTGGTCTGGCAGTCCGAACATCGAACGATCACGTGGCTACCACGCCTCCTCACTTCTCCTGGATCGCACCCGAGTCGACGGAGCCGGCGAAACACTTCAGCGCCGGTCACCGCGCGATCATCTGTCTACATGATAGACACTAGCCAAGGGTGCGTAGTCAAGAAGTCCCGCCTAAAGGGGCGCCTCGGAGCTAAGATCAGTTCGAATTCGCCAAGCCTCGGCCCCGGGTTGGTAAGGAAGAGGTCCCGAGTTCGAATCTCGGCGTAGGCTCCAGCACGCCCGAGGGCCCTTACTCCCGCCGGAGTATGTTCTTCTCACGTCCCACTTCCTGCGTGGCGAGCTGAATTCCAGGGCCCGGCTGCGCGAGCGGCTCGCGAAACCGGGACCGGTGCTGGCGCCCGGCTGCTACGACGCCCTCGGCGCTCGGCTGGTCGAGGAGGCTGGCTTTGAGGCCGTCTACATGACTGGCTTCGGCACTTCCGCCGGGCGTCTGGGCCGGCCCGACGTCGGCCTCCTCACGATGTCGGAGA
>DATKSR010000104.1:0-21984 GCA_035531555.1 Candidatus Dormiibacterota bacterium | reverse complement strand
CCGCTACACCGCCGGGGGCAGCGCCCTGGGGCTCGCCAGCCCCTACCGGAAGGCGGTCAGCCGGGCTGTCTCCTGGGCCGCCCAGGCGTCGTTCGCCGAGACCAGGCGGACCACCGACCCGCTCAGCGGCTTCTTCTGCATCCGCCGCCAGTGCATCGCTGGCCTGGAGCTAAGGCCGATCGGGTTCAAGATCTTGCTGGAGCTGCTTGTCTGCCTTCCCCGGATCCGAGTCGCCGACGTTCCCTTCGAGTTCGGGCCCAGGTACTCCGGGGAGAGCAAGGCGACGCTGGCCCAGGGAGCTCTGTTCGGGAAGCACCTGGTCTCCCTGTTCGTCTACGTCCCCTTGACGGCCCTGCTCGGCAAGGTGGCGTTTTCGGCGGGTGCCGGGATGGTCGTGTTCGTCCTCAGCATCGCCTTGCTCAAGAGCATCTCCTTCCACGGAGTGATTCCTTGGCTGGTGGGATCGCTGGCCAGTTTGCTGGTGAGCGTTGCCTCGTACAGCCTTATGACTTTCCGCAGCGCTCTCTGGCGGACCGGTCTGGGGAGCCAGCGCCTGCTCTGGGCAGTGGGACTCTCCAGCGTCGCGGGAGGCATCCTCAGCTTCGCCGTCCTGACCGCCAAGGCCCGCCTGGATACCATCGTGGTGGCGCTTCTGGCCCAGCTGGTCGCGCTCCTGGCCGGCTACTCCTTCGCCACCCATGTCAAACGCCGGGAGCGGCGAGCCAGCCCCCTGCCCTCTCCCGCCGACGAGCTTTCTCTCCAGGCGCTCGCCAATCGGCTCGGAGCGCAGCGCGCTTGGTGGGCGGAGCCGGCTCCGGAGCCGAGTTCCGTGGGCCGTTTGGAGAAGCTCGTCACCCCGGAGATCATCGACCACGTCACTCGGACCGCGCAGCCGCTCCTGGCGGTCGAGCTTCCATCGACGCGCCCGCAGGTGCGGGTCAATGTCGACAGTTTCAGTGTGATGCTGGTCCCCCACTTCGGGGCCCGGCCCCGGGTGGCGAGGATCGCCGTGCTGGTTCGGCTCGGGCGTACTCCCTTCTCGCCCCGCGATCTGCACATCGCGGTGGACTGGTTCAGCCGCCGGCAGGGTAGCGGCGCGACCGCGAGAGAGGAGGCCCAGGGCGAATTGGAGGCTGCGGGCACGAATTGAACTCCAGCAAGGCTTCCCGCCAGCCCTGGGCAGTGTCGGCTCCGCACCCCGGGATGCCTCCAGCTCCCTGGGTGGTCGCGCATACACAGACCGGTTCCGAGCGGTCCCATTGGGCTCGCATCAAGCGAGGGAGCAAGTTCGGAATCTCTGGCGTGCTCGGCCTGGGAGTCAACCAGGTGGTGCTCTGGCTCTTGGTGAGCACGCTCGGCTTCAACTATCTGATCGCGGCCGCAGTCGGGAGCCAGGCATCGACCGCCGCTGCCTTCCTGATCAACGAGACCTGGGTTTTCCGAGGCCAAGGGGTAGCCCACGACCTGCGCTCGACGCTGGGCCGGCTGATCGTCTTCGACGCCCTCAACGCGGCTTCGCTGCTGCTGCGGCTACCGGTTCTGTACGTCCTCACCAGCCTGGCCCACGTCAATTATCTGCTTAGCAATCTGGTGGCGATCGGCGTCTTCATGCTGGTCCGCTTCGTCGTCGCCGACGGCTGGATCTGGCAGGCGGGATCGGCGACGCGGGAGTCCGTGTCTGGACCAGACGACCTATTCGGGAGCTTATAAATGATCAGGGACGACTCGCCCCGCTGGATTCACTACGACGTCGACGGCATGGCTGGGATCCGATCCCGGGTGCGGCTGCCCGAGCTGGCCCTGTTCCGGGTGCCCTACGTCGACCACCCGGACATCGTGATCACCGTACGCCCCAGGGTCGGTGGCGGGGGAGGGTCGAGCACGGTTGGCTCGAAGTACTCATACCGCGAGTGGGGCGGATCGGTGACGGCGAACTTCGACATCGAGCCCGGCAACCCCACTCAGGTGGTCGCGGCGCCGCTGCTGGCCCTCTCGAGGCATGTCCTCTACACCAACGTGATCGAGCCGCTGCTGCGCTTCGTGATCGCCAGCAAGGGCCAAATGCTGCTCCACGCCGGTTGCATCTCCCTGTTCGGACACGGGGTGCTGATGTCTGCCAAGACCGATACCGGCAAGACCGCCACCATCCTGCGCCTGCTGCGCGACTGCGGCGGCACCTTCCTTTCCGACGACATGACCATTATCTCCGCCCAGGGGGTCGCCACCCGCTACCCGAAGCCGATGACGATCAGCGCCCATACTCTGCGGGCGGTCCCCCACCAGCGACTCAGTCTCCCGCAGCGAGCTGCTCTCTCGGTCCAGAGCCGCCTTCACTCGCGGTCCGGCAGAGGCGTTGGGAAATGGCTCGGGCAGCGGCCAGTGCCGATCATGGCGCTCAACAGCCTGGTCCAGGCGGTGATCCCGCCCCCCAAGTACATGGTGGACCGGCTCGTCCCCTGTGAGCTGGGGCGCCAGCAGGCGATCGAACGGCTCTTCCTGATCGAGAGGGGTGCCCCGGCTATGACCACCCCGGTTGCCCGGGACGAGGCGATCGAACAACTCATCTCGAACACCGCCGATGCCTACGAGTTCCCACCCTTCCGCACCATGGCGCCGCTGCTTCGAGTCGCCGGCATGGACTTTGACCAGGTGCAGCAGGTGGAGCGCGACGTCCTCCGCTCCGCCTTGAGCAACGTCGAGATTGTCCGGATGCGGGTGGCCGACTTCAGCTGGCCAGTCCTGGTCCAGGGCGCCTTGCGGGATTCGGGCCCGGCGCCGGAGCCGGTTGCCGCCCCGGCGCACATCCCCGCGGCCCCGCTGGCCGCTTCCGTCGGGGCGCGGACTGCGGCCCGCGAGGGGTAGGCTTGGCTGATTCGCGCCTACTTGCAGCCCCGACCCAGGGTCCCGTCCGGGGCGCTGGGGGAAGGTCCTCGCGGCCGGCTTCGTCCCCAGGCGGCACCCGGTCGGTGCAGGCGGAGTTTGGCCGATCTGCTGGCGTGAGGCGACCCGGGGTCACCGAGGTTGGCACCGGGGCGGTCTGACGATGAGGATCATGGTCGACCGTTATGGCGGTCGACGGACCGTTCTGACGGTGCTCACGACGGTGGCCATCCTCGCGGGTGGGGCATTTCTGAGACTCCACGGCATCAACCAGTACGGGCTGAATTCGGACGAGGCGGTTTACGCTGGGCAGGCAGCCGGGCTGGCCGGCTTCACCCAGTACAGCCGGCTCTTCGGGCTCTTTCGAGCCCATCCACTCCTGATCCAGCTGCTGGTCTCGTTCGTATACCGGGTCACCGGGGTCAGTGGCCTCACCGCCCGGGAGGTTTGCGCCGGCTTCGGGGTGGCCTTGATCCTCGTCATCGGGATCGCCGGCCTGGTCCTCTGGGGTAGGCTCGCGGCCCTGATCGGGATGCTCTTCGTGGCCGTCTCGCCGTATCCCATCGCAGTGTCGCGGCAGATGCTTCTGGACGGGCCGGAGTCACTGTTCGTGGCCGTAAGCGTGCTCTTCCTCTGTCTCTATGCGAGGCGCTCCCGAAGGGAGCTCCTTTGGGCGGCGGCGTTCGCCGGTGGGCTGGCCTTTCTCGCCAAGGAGTCGGCCATACTTCTGGTGCCGGCGGTGCTGGTCTTCTTGATCCTGTCGCCTGACACCTTGCCCCGGTATCGGGACCTGGCGATCGCGGCCGGCATCTACGTCTTGACGATCCTCCCGTACCCCCTCGCCGAGCTGAGCGCCGGCAAAGCCAGCACCGGAGCGGACTATCTGGTCTGGCAGGTGCTCCGCCCCGCCAACCATCCGCTCGACTTCTACCTCGGCGTCTTGGGGGCGGTCGGCTGGGCAATCGTGGCGCTGGCGGCGGTGGGAGCGCTGGTGGGGTTCTTCCGTCGCACTCCGATCGACATCCTGCTGCTCTCGGTGACCCTGGTAATTTTTGGATTCCTCGAGCTTTGGCCGACCAAGGGATATGAGTACCTGCTGCCCTTGATGGCCTCGCTGACTCTACTGGCGGTCTCCGGAGCCCTCCAGTTGGGCAGGGCTCTGGCTCTGGGCTTTCAGAGGTCGAGCCAGTCGCGGCGTCTGCTGGGAACCTGGGCCTCAGCGAGTCTGGCGGTGATCGCGGTGGCGACCATGTTCCTGACCGCGAGCCCGGTGGTGAGCGCTCAGCGAGGCACGGCGACTTTGGTTGGGACCGACAGCGGGCAGCCCGCCGTGGCCCGGGTCACGGTGCTCGCCGGATCGGGCGGTCTCCTGGCCGGCCGGCCCGCCGGGCTGTGGGTGAAGGCTCACATCCTGGCGGGATCGGTCTTCCTCACCATCGGTCCCAGCTTCGCCAACATCCTGGAGTTCTACAGTCAGGACCGGGCTCTCGCTCTGAGTGTGAGTCCCAATCCCCTGCATCGCAATCCTTCCTACTCACCGGTCGTGAACGCAGACCGGCTCATCCGTTCGGGAGCCGTCCAGTACCTCGTCTACGACGCCTACTCGGCCGCGCGCACCCATCACTTCGCCGATCGGGTGCTGGCCTTGGCCAAGAAGTTCCACGGCGTGCTGGTCTACCAGTACGACCAGGAGTCGTCGTCCGGGCGCGGGTCGGCGCTGGTGCGGATCTACGGGGTGCAACCATGAGGAGGGTAGTAGCGGCGCTGTGCTTGGGACTGCTCACCGCTGGTCTTTCCGTGCCGGCGGCGACCCTGGTGTCCGCGGCAACGCTGGCACCCTTGCCGCCACCGCGCCCGTCGCTGGCCGGGCCGGTCGCGATCGACAAGCCGGCGGCGGAGAAGATCAAGCACATATTCGTGATCGTCCAGGAGGGGCACTCCTTCGACAACTACTTTGGCACCTACCCCGGAGTCCTAGGCATCAACCGTCACACCGCGGTTCCGGCCAACCCCCGCAGCGTGACGGCCGGTGCGGTCTACCCCCACCAGTTGACCGCGGTGCGGACGATTCCACTCGACAACTCGTTGCGCGCCGCCGAGGCGGCCCTCGATGGGGGAACCATGGACGGGTTCGTTTCCGCCCAAAGCGCGGCCGCCCGCAACGGTGCCCTGTCTCTGGGCTACTACAACTCCACCACCATCCCCTACTACTGGGCGCTGGCCCGGCAGTACGTTCTGGCCGACCACTTCTTCGCCTCCGCCTTGGGCGGAAGCACCCCCAACTACCAGTTCCTGGTGGCGGGGAAGACCTGGAACGCCACCCCCGGCGCCGAGGCCAACGTGCCGACCATATTCAACCGCCTCGACGCGGCGGGCGTGAGCTGGGGCTACTACGCGGCCAACTACCAGAGCCACGTCGCCAGCGGCCAGCAGTTGAGTCTGGAATCACAGATACCTCTGCTCGGACTGAGCGACATCACCGGCACCTCTTCGGACTTGGCTCGGATTCAGGACATCACCCGCCTCAACCGCGACCTCGTCGACGGAGGCCTGCCCGCCGTCAGTTACGTTGTGCGTCCGGGACAGTCGGAGCACGCTCCCGGGAATGTGGCGTTGGGGCAGACCTCGACGGTGGGGTTGATCGACGCGATCGAGCGTAGTCGGTACTGGAAGTCCTCGGCGATCTTCCTCACCTGGTCGGACTGGGGGGGCTGGTACGACGGAGTCGCACCGCCCCGCATCGACTCCGAGGGCGACGGGTTCCGGGTCCCCGCGCTGATCATCTCCCCCTTCGCAAGGCGGGGGGTCGTCTTGCACCAGACGGCAGACTTCTCGTCGATCCTACAGTTCATCGAGAGCGTGTACGGACTCCGCCCGCTCACCACCCGAGACCAGAACGCACCCAGCTTGGCCGCCGCCTTCGACTTTGGCCAGGGTCGGCCGAGCCGCCCAGTCGTGATGGGGGTTCTGCCAGCGGCGGCGCTCACCCAGGGGTCGGTGCCGGTGATTCTCCTGGTCTATGGCCTGCCGGTGGTGGTGATCGTGGCTTTTCTCGCCTACTCGGCGCTTCGGTCCGGGGCCGAGCGGCGTCGGCGCATAGGAGAACCTTCATGAGTCGGATCAGCCGGAAGCTGAGGGGGATTAGAGCAACTCGTCTCGGTCGGGCGCAACCACCCTCAAGGTCCTATCGCCTCCTGCTGCGCGTCGTGACGGGCCTGGTGATGGCGGTCTTGCTCTGCCCCGCGCTGGTCGAGGCCGCGACTCACACCCATCCGCCGCCCCTGAAGATCTACGTGAACATCGCCTTGACCGTGCCCGCGACAGCGACCACTGGCGACCCGTTTGTGATCTCGCTCGGGGTGTCGTCCTCGGGCGTCCCGGTGGTCAAGCGGCTGATTCGGATCTACGCCGACGGAGTCGAGATTGCCGGCATCGAGACGAACTCGGCCGGCGATGGATCGACCACCATCCGAACCGCGCTGACCGCAGGCTCGCATACCATCACGGCTGTCTTTCGGGGTGGGGGTCGTATCCAATCTGCGAGCGCCTCGCGGACCATCGTGGAGTCCGCGGCTCCGCTCAGCATTCGCATAGTTCCCTATATCCCCAACTCGGTCTCCGTCACGGTCAATGGGGGGACGCCGCTCGTACCCAACAGCGAAGGGTTTATCGTGACCAACCTCACCCAGGGCGGCAAGCTCACCCTCGACGCGATACTCCACAATCCCGCGCCTGGTGTGCGGGTCACCTTCGTTGCCTGGTCCAACAACGACCCTTCGCCGGTGCGCACGCTCGACGTCCGGACCAAGATCTACACCCAGCTTGCGGTGCAGGCCTCCTACCTGACCTCGCTTCGGTTCGAGGACGCGACGGGCCACCGACTGAGCCCGGCCCAACTGAAGGGCATCCAACTCAGCGGTCCCGACGGGGCGACGCTGGCTCCCGGTACCCAGTCGTCGGTGTGGCTGACCACGCCGGTTCCTCGAAAGACGAACACGGGAGCCCTGGCGGTCGGTGCCGACGTGTACACAGTGACCTCGGCGCTCTTCGACGGGGTGAATGTGGCTGATCAGGGGGTGGATCGTTTCGTCCCCCGGCCGGGCGGAATCTGGACGGTCCGCCTCAACGTCTATCCCGTCACCCTGTACGGCAAGAACTTGGTCCTGGGTGGCCGGGCGGGAGTCACCGTCGAGTTGACTGGACCCGGGACCGGAAAACGGCGGATCGCGCTTCCGGCCCGAGACCAGACCACCCTGCTGCTGCCCACCGGGCATTACAAGGTGAAGTTGGTGGGAGGCGGCGTGGGCCCGGCGTTGACGATGCGCGTCTCGCGGGCCACCAGCGTCCCGATTCCGGTTCTGACCATGCTCGACGTCATCATCGGCGTCGTGCTTGGCCTGGGAATCTTGGCCCTGCTCATCGTGTTCCGACCGTGGCGGCGGCTGCGGCGAGTCCGCCCCGCACCAATTGCCGACTTGCCGCCACTCTAGCCCGCCCTTGCCACATCGCCAGTGGCGGGCTCAGAGTTGGCTTACGCCCCGCCTTCGATGAGTCGTTTCAATTGCGTGAGGTACTCCGAACCGTAGGCTTGGCTGGGCTGGAGGTAGGTGTTCTCGACGAATTCATTCCAGCTGATTCCGAACCAGCCGTTGGGGTGACTTTGGGCGTTGAGGTCCCAGATCGTGGTCAAAGTGCTGACTCCATTTCTAGGAACGCACGACCCCCCCAGGAGTTGGGTGTCGTATCCGGGAATGAAGGGGGCGAACCAGGTCTTGTGATCGCCGCGAACCTGGGCAGCTAGGCTGATCAGGTCCGCTCCGGCGCGTCCGTTGGTAGTGGGGTTCTCCGATGACCAGTAGTAGGAGGAGCCGTCAAGGTAGGGCGCGTCGCGGGCCCATGTGTTTGGAGTCTCGTCGCCAACCAGGTAGAGCCTGCCATTCTCCGCGGTCCAGACCGACTTGACGGTAGCCAGGGAGAATTTTCGGCTGTCCATGAATATCACCACCGGGAAGGGGCTGTACCTGTTGGTAAAAGCAGGATTGCTGGCGTATGCCTTGGCGAAGTAATTGAGATCATTCACAATCGCCACCGCGGGTCGACTGTAGTCACCGAAGGCAGAAAGCGCCAGCGCCAGGTGGAACGGGGCGGCGGGATTGCGGCGGTTGTACGTGTCCACCGCCGCGACCAGCAGAGCGAGCCGGCGATCGTAGCCCGACGAGCCGGTAGCCTGATTGGGAAGTCCAGTACCTTGCCAACTTACGAGAAAGCCGGTGACCCCGGCCTGGGCAGCCTGCCCGATCTGAGCGGCATACACCGATGAGCTGTTCTGGTCGTAAAGACCGGCCTGGGGCAGATCGACAATAGACGCGCCAGAGTAGTTGACTGCCGGGGCGCAGCCGGCTGAATTGGTCGACCCGGGGCGGGGGAGAGGAGACGCCTTGAGCGGGTAGTCGGGACCCAGTTTTGACACCCAGTGCTGCGGGGTCCACCAGAGGTAGTAATAGAGATAGACCGTAGCTCCATTGGTGGGGGCCGGGGTCGGCGTTGCCAGCGTGGGCCGCGCTGAGGCCGAGGGGGGGGGAGTGCTAGGGGGCGTGGTCCGACCCTTGACGGATCCGACTCTCAATCCAACCAGGACGGCGGCGCTCGCGACCCCGATGCAGAGGAAAGCGGTCAGGGCCAGAAGTAGGCGCTTCCGCATCGGGGCAGTCTACCCGATGCGGAAACGGCCCCCGGCAGCGAGCCGGCCCCCCAGCGGACCCCCGCATCGGTCTTCGCGCGCGATCCCGGGCGAAGGTGGGTGGTACTTATCGCGGTCTGTGCGGCGCCCCGCCGGACGAGCCTGGCGGTACAGGCTCGGCACGCTCTCGGCCGAGGTGGTTCGAATTGTTGCGCAATTGGCGGCGGCCAGGGCTCTACCTGGCTTCGAGAGATCCAATCCCTCCCGGCGCGGGACTCGGCTCTAGGCTGATATCGGCAGGGGGCTGCTGGTGACCCGGGTCACCGGCCTCCACTGCTCCAGGCCGACGCTCCGCAGAATCGCGCACCCGAGACATGTGATGTCGCCGTCCGCATCACGCACGATTCCGTCAACTGCAGAGGCGTGACAGACAGAGCATCGCTCTACCGTGGCGGTCTGACGAACCGGTAACAAAGCTCCCAAGCGAGTGACTAATTGCATAGCTGAATTCCTCCACATACCGAATTCGGTGGTCGCCTTGTGCGAGTGGTGGCTGGCGCTGGAGACCTTCGAAGCAGCTTCACGAGTCCAGCTTGCTCCGCAGCTTCCCGATCTGCCACGACGATCTCCCGACGATCGCGTGACGCGGGGGTCACGGTGAAATTGGGTGGGGACCCGAATCCCGCCTCCCCGCGAATCGTGAGGGGTTCGCCATCGCGAACGCGCCTCGGGCTCGACTCGACGCAAACCGCCGCCGGTTGACCATGGAGCACTGGCCGGCGCGATCGAGATCGGCCACCCCGACTCGCAGCCCCGAGATCCTCGGCGGGCACCAGAGCGCCAGGGGGCGACTTGAACACCGCAAGTGCCTGAATCCACTGCCTTGACGATCCCCTTCTTCCCCCGGCGTCTTACTCGAGGCCATGAGTGGAGCCTATTCGACACGCCTTAAGGACTCGTGATGCTGGCGTTGTGGGGAGGTTAAGGGTCATTCCCATGGTGCCGTCCTCGTGCTCATAGGTCTGCCAGTCCAGCGCCGCCAAGGAGTATGGCTGCGTGCCAGCGCGCCCGACCAGGGACAGGCGTCGCCACCACCCAAGCGGGGGCGCTACGGGGGCCTAAAGGGAAGCCGCTTCGGGTCCCACAAATTGGCACAAAAAAGGAGCGAATGCACTTGGGCAATTTCGCGGCAGCGGCGCCTTGACAGGAAGCCCCAAAATGCGCTATTGTTCCCTGGGGACGGGCGGAGGTTTATGGGTAATCGATTGCATTTTCACCGTGGCGTTCGCCCGCATGGCGCCGTGGGGTCGAAGACGGTGGCAGGAGCTGCCGCGAGTGCCTTGGCGGCCTTGGCAACGGCACTCGTTGGCGTGTGGATCCAGGCCCCGGCCGCAAGTGCATCTGGCCCCCCCCCGGTTACGGTGACTCCCTATTCGGGCTTTAGCCCGCTTCTCAGCAGAGCCCCATATCTCACCGACCTGACCCAGACGTCAGTCGAAGTCACCTGGGCGGAGACGACGAGTACTCCCTGGGATCCGACGCTAGGGCAATATGCGTCTCTGGCAGGGTATGTATCGTGGGGGCCGAGCGGGTCGGCATGTAATTCCCACGCTGCGGCCGTTCCGAATTCGCTTCCGAATATGGTACCGGCCAGTGACACTCCGCCGAGCGTCACTGGCCGCGAGTTCACGGTCGGTCTCGGAGGCAGCAATCAGCCGCCCCAAGTGACCGAGTACCAGTCTTCGGTGCAAATTTCTGGGCTCTCGCCGGGGACGAGCTACTGTTACCGGGTCTTCGGCTACGACTATTACGGGATCTACAAGCAGCCCCTGGACCTCTTGGCCAGCAACCCCTCGCCGCAGTTCACCACTCTCGATCCTGCCAGCACGTCGTCGACGGCCCCCGTCACGTTTGACGTGTTGGGCGACACGGGCGAAGCCTGCATAACCGTGCTGCCGTGCACAGGGTCTGCTCCAAACCTGATTAATCCCTATCAGTCGGCGGTCGACTCCCTGATCGGACAATCTGGGGCACAATTCCTCCTCCTGGCGGGCGACGTCGGGTACCCCAGTGGCCTGCAGACGCGCTATGGCGATCTGCAGCAGCAGGGCCTCGAGACAGTCAATTCCCCCACTCCCGACTCGAACCCTGACTCCGAGGAGGTGAGTAACGTGTTTGGGCCTAACTACTGGCCCCAGACGGGCGGCATTCCCACTTACTACGCGGACGGCAACCACGGGTTGGACGTCACCTCTCTCCGGGTATGGCCGGAGAGTGCGACTGCAGCCGCCAGCGGCGGTCTCTACGGCGACGTCTCCTACCCCGCATCCTCCACCGATGGAACCACCGCGTCCAGCTACCCGGCCAATTGGTATGCGTTCTCCACCGGGAATGTCCGCATCTACGTCCTCACCGCGGCCTGGGCGGACGGCAACGTCGGGACGGCTTCTGGCGGTGCCTGTGGTTCGCTCTGCTCGGCCTATCAGGTCGACGCTGATAGCCACTGGCAGCCCACATCTGCGGAGTACCAGTGGCTGAAGCAGGACCTCGCGGCCCATCCGGGCGGGGTTAAGTTCGCAGTCTGGCACTACCCGCTCCGGTCGTACTCGTCGTCGCAGGTGTCGGATCCCTTTCTGCAGAACAGCTCCGCTAACACCTCAGCTCAGGCTGCTCAGGCCAGTTTGGAGGCGCTCTTGGCGCAGAATGGGGTTTACATCGCCTTCAATGCTCATGCGCACACGTACCAGCGCATCGCACCGAATGGACCGGGGCAAATCGTCAGCTACGACACGGGTGGCGGCGGCGGAGTTCTTGGATCAGTGACGTGCAGTAATCTTCCCACGGGGATCCAATCCGCTTACGCCCTCGGCTGGGACCCCGCCGCAAGCGTAGGGTCGAGCTGCGGGGTGGTCGATGGAGGCGCGTCCAGTCCGGCCGTGCCGACCTCGATGGCACAGGTCTACAACTTTCTGAAGGTGACGGTTGCGGGTGACACCGTGACCGTCGATCCCATCAATGCCGCGGGTCAGATTTTCGATCCCCAGACCTACCAGTTCAACACCGCTCCGCCGCTCGCTCCCGCCGGTGCTCCGACCGGTACTCCCGAACCCTCTGCCGTGAACCTAACCTGGCCCTTCTCAGGCAACCAGACGCTCTCGGGCGACCCCGCGAGCACGACGGCGTCCGCGAGTAATTCTTACATCGTCACCACCTACGAGGCTGGGGTACAGGTGGGAGCGCCCGTCGACACGGGGTCTTCGGTGCCAGCATTTACGGTAACCGGGCTCACCGACGGGACGCCGTATACGTTCACGGTGAGCGCAGTGAATGGCGACGGCACGGGCCCCCCTTCAGTACAGTCAGCCCCCATTACCCCGGTGGCTCCGGGTGCAGCCACCTACAACCCCTTGACTCCCTACCGGATCTGCGACACGCGCGCCGGGAATCCCTCCGGACTGTCGGGGACGGACGCCCAGTGCCAGGGTAACACCTTGGGAGTCGGGGGGATGATGACGATCCAGGTGAGTGGTACCAACCCGACTGGAACGACCAGCGGTGGGGTTCCCAGTTCTGCGACGGCGGTTGTCCTCAATGTAACCGCGACGGATACATCCGTGCCTTCGTTTCTCAGTGTGTGGCCAGCGGGCGGTACTGTTCCAGTGTCGTCAAGCCTGAACTGGTCCGGGGGAGAAACGGTCGCCAACCTCGTTACCGTCGGACTCAGCACCTCGGGCCAGGTCAGCCTCTACAATGCCAACGGAGCCGCCGACATCGTCGTCGATGTCGAGGGCTGGTATGATTCTGCGGACATTAGCGGCAGTGCATACTTTCCGTTGGCCCCGTACCGTATTTGCGACACCCGGTCGTCGAACCCTTCGAGTCTCTCGGGGATGAACTTGACCCAGTGTCAGGGAAGGACCCTTGGTGCGGGACAGTCCATTACCATTTCCGCAGCGGGTACCAATCCGAGCGGAACGAGCAGTGGCGGGGTTCCCGCCCCAGGAGGGGGCTCTGGGCCTGCGGCCGTAGATCTGACGGTGACGGCTACCGACACCTCCGCTCCCAGCTTCCTTACCGTGTGGCCAGCAGGGGAGCCACAGCCGCTGACTTCCAACCTCAACTTCATGCCCGGTGAGACGGTGGCTAACCACGTTGTGGTCGCAGTGCCCCAGAGTGGTGCCAACGTCGGCCAGATCACCATTCACAACGCCAACGGGGCTGCGGATGTGGTGGTCGACGTGTCAGGGTACTATGGCACCGGCACCGGTGGAGTTGAGTTCACGACCATGGTGCCGTATCGCATTTGTGATACTCGAGCGACCGCGGTTTCCGGCCTCGTCGACGCGTGCACGGGTCATGTCCTTCGAGCTGGCATACCCATGAGGTTGCAGATGGCCACGATGGGAGGGATCCCATCTGGAGCCACAGCGGTGGTCCTCAATGTCACGATGACGGACACCTCCGCTCCGGACTTCCTGACGATCTACCCGGATGGCGCCTCCCTGCCTGTGGCGTCCAGTTTGAACTGGCTTCCGGGGGACACGGTGGCGACCGGAGTTACCGCGACACTCGGGGCGGATGGCTATATCGACTTCTACATTCCCAACGGGCAGGCGGACCTGGTAGTTGACGTGGTCGGCTGGGAGGGCCCCTGAGACGCCCCTTTGAGCAGTGATCTGGGAGGGATGCCCGTGCAGTGGCCCACTTTGGCGTTTCGGCGACCCTACCGCGACTGCGAGCTCTGGTAGGGCTCAGGCCCTCGCTGTCGGCCCGAAGACGAGCTCGTTCCCGAGGGTTCAGGGTTACAAGAGCCGGTTGTGGACGCCATTATTGGGGGAGTCGATGCGGAGGGCGCACAGGCAGTCGGGTAAGAGGCGCGACCGCGGCAGAATTCCCCCTGACCCCGATGCAGAGGTAGCGACCAGCCCCTTGGTACGGCCGGATCCGCTAGCCAAGGTAGGCATTTCGCACCTACCATACTGGAACGCGATCGCCGCTCAATCGACTGGGATTGTCAGAGGTGCTCGCTTGTGCGCTACGCGGTTCGGAGTCGAGTCGGATGAATAGGGACCCGCGTCCGACGGGGGATGTGGGGGATACTCCGGACGGTTCCCTGGACGATCACCACGATCTCTACGGGGAAGCGTATTACCGGAGCTGCCTATCGCCGCGCGAGAAAGACGGAGAGTCCGCCCCGCCCCCCTACCGATGGGGTGAGGCTGCGTGGGAGAACCTGTTCGAGCAGATCGCGGCCGCCGTGGTGGAACGCATTGGCCCGCGGAGCGTGCTCGACGTCGGATGCGCCATCGGCTTCTTGGTGAAGTCGCTACGTGACCGGGGGATATCGGCGGAGGGCTTCGACTTCTCTGCGTGGGCGATTTCGCAGGCGCACCCTGACGTGCAGCCCTTCTGCCGAGTGGCATCCATCACCGAGGAGATATCTCAGGACTATGACCTGATCACTTGTATCGAAGTCTTGGAACACGTGGCTCCCGGGGACGCTGACGCGAGCGTTGCCAATGTGTGCCGCCACGGTCGCGCGATTCTGTTCTCCTCAACTCCAGATGACTACGGGGAACTGACCCACACGAACGTTCGCCCCCCGGACTATTGGGCGGGCCTCTTCGCTCGCCATGGTTTCGCTCGCGACCTGGACTTTGACGCGGGGTTCATCTCACCTCAGGCGGTGCTGCTCCGACCCGTGCGCAACTGGGAAACGGTGGTGCGTAGCTATGCCCGCCACGACTGGGACATGGAGCGAGAACTTCGGGCTGTCCGCGCCCACCGCGAGTACCTGTCCGCAGCCCTGCAACGGCGGATTGACGCGGGAGAAAACGCCACAGCCGAGCTCCAGGCGCTGTTGAGCACCAAAACATTTCGCCTCACAGCGAGAGCCCGCCACCTGTGGTCGAGGCGGAGGGGCATAACGGGAGGTCCCGACACGGCCGGACGAGTAGAAGCGTCGCCCGGCTATCGCGAATGGGTGGAGCAGTATGACACGCCTGGTGCGTCGGGACGTCGTGTGCTCGAAGCGGCGGTGGGCGCTCTCGAGACGCGTCCCGCATTTTCGCTCCTGATGCCCGTCTTCAACCCCCGCGAAGTCCACCTCCGACTGGCGATCGAATCTGTATTGGCTCAGATCTACCCCAACTGGGAGCTATGTATCGCCGACGATGCGTCCACCCAGAACCATGTTCGATCAGTGCTGGAAGAATACAGGGCGAAGGACCCGCGGGTCCGGATCGCTTACCGCCCAGAGACTGGCTTTATCGCGGAGGCGTCCAACACCGCCCTGGCGCTGGCCAGCGGTGACTTCGTGGTGCTGCTGGACCACGACGACGAGATCCCGGAGCATGCTCTCGCTTGCCTGGCCCTCGAGCTGAACCGCCATCCGGACGCCGCCATCATCTTCAGCGATGAGGACAAGCTCGATGTCGATGGACGTCGTAGGGAGCCGCATTTCAAGCCGGGATGGAACCCAGAGCTGTTTTATGGCCAAAACTATCTCAGTCATCTGGGCAGCTATCGGCGCGACATGGTGAATGAAGTTGGCGGATTCCGCGCGGAATTTGAGGGAAGCCAGGATTACGATTTGGCCCTGAGGGTGTCGGAGTTGGCCGCGCCGGGGCAAATTTGCCACGTTCCGTTGGTGCTTTACCACTGGCGATCCCACCCCGGGTCAGCGGCTGGATCGGCCGACCGGAAGAGTTATGCCCGGGAAGCTGGGGTTCGCGCTGTCGCTGACCACCTGGCTCGGACCCGGCCGACGGCAGATCTGGAGACTGCGCTTGGCGGCGCCATCAACCGCGTTCGCTGGAGTCTGCCGGCGCCCGCTCCACGCGTCACTATCTTCGTCGCCGGAACCGAGCAGGCAAGCGCGCAGGCCACCAGAACCATTCACAATCTGACGGACTATCCCAACTACCAGGTCCGGCCGGCCGTTGGGCGCTGGCCGTTTGTGAGTCCCGACGACGATCCGGGTCAGCCCGGTGGTATCGGCGATGGCCCGGCTTCGCTCGCCCTACCACCGTCCGACCCTGGCCTCGCTTCGGACGTTACTCGGGCCAGCGACATATTCTGCACGATGGCACCCGGCGTCTCGCCGATCGAATCTTCCTGGCTGCGCGAGTTGGTGGGGCAGCTACTCAGTCCTGGGGTTGGGCTGGTCGGGGCCCGGCTTGAGAGTCTGACGGGAGAGATCTCCCAGGGTCCGTTGGTGGTCACGGCGGACGGCGTGGTCGCGGCACCTTTCGACGGCATGGATAGTCTCACGACCGAGCACTTCCAAAGGTCCTGGCTAGTGCAGGCAGTGGGTGCGCTCGCCCCGGGCTGCTTGGTGATACGGCGCTCGGTTCTCACTGAAGTCGGCGGTATGGATACGCAACTCGACGATAGATCACGCGCTATAGACCTATCGCTCAGGGTGCGCGAAAAGGGCTACCGCGTCGTCTGGACACCGTGGGCACGCCTGAGCGTCGACTCGGGGGTGGAGGCCTTCGCCGACGGCCGCCGACTGCCGGAACACCTGCTGCGGCGGTACCGGCGTCTGCTCGAAGACGATCCGGCCTATAGCCCCAACCTCTCGCTGAGCGTAGCAACGCCCTTCAGGCCGGCTTGGCCACCTCGGCGAATCGCTCCATGGGCCACCCTAGAGGGACAGGGCGCGAAACCTAAATAGCGACCTGGTGCCGATGTCTGATGGCCAGCCGCGAAGGATCGGATGTCCACTCGAGACAGTGGTCGTGCGACTCCGGGCACCGAAAGCGCACGCGGATGTGCGCCCCAGATGGCTGGAGGTCGGGCGGGGCAGGGGGGCTAAGCGACGCTGGGTGGAACGCTGCCGCACGGCTTGCGCGCGGCGCTCGTCACGGGGAGCCCAGCGCACGCGGTGGTTGGCGTCAATTCGCCTGTATTCTCGCCCGCCGTGCGATTGTTGTGCGGGGTAGGCACTGTTGGAGGTCCGTAGCTGGTCGACGGACGCGAAGAGCGGGTTCCACGGCGGCGGGGTGTACGGCGCGAAGGCGACAGGCCCAGTGGCGCCCCTTATCTCCGGCGACCGCGTTCGGATCGGACTGCCGGCGATCCCCGCGATTCGCGTCCCCCGCTCAGCGCCTGGTACGTGTCGTTGGTTTCGGGACCGTACCGAGGTGGGACGCTCGGCGCCGCCCCGGTTGCGATGGCCGCTGAATTCGACGCGCGGGTGACCATCGAAAGTGACCAAGCGGAGTCGTCAGATGGGGCGCCCTCCGAAGTGATCACCAGTAGGGAGGACTTCACGGACGGTGGACGCTGGATGCAAGGGCGCCAGCGACTGGACTCCGTCCCCAGTAGTTGCGACCGAAGTAAGCTCGGGAACTTTAGACGCCTGGCACGAAGGTCAGCCTTAACGCCGGCATCGCCGGGCGTCTGTGCTGAGCCCGGACGCGCACGCGTGGCGCGCTCGCGGAGGGGTGCCAACAAGGGGAGAGATGGTGCACTGATGAAGACCAGTTCGGAAGGTTAGGGAGTACGTCTCCGCCCTCGTCCAGGGCGATCGCCATCCGGATGCCACGGCACCGTGCGATGAGGTGTGGCGCGTGGGGTGCGCGCAGGGCTTGGTCACCGTGCGAACCACACGTCTCACTTGTTTGTCTCCGGCATCGATGTCGGCCTGGCGGAACAGGTCCATACTGACCCACTGCCGAGGTCGAGTATCCCGGGGATGGGGCCCGTGGGACCGGACCTATCTGACTGGCGTGCGCTCGGGCAGCTTTCCCAGGTAGGTGCGACCGGCGACCCACTTAGATGAGATGGTGCCTCCAGCGGGTGCCGTCTCGCGACGGGAGCGGGGGTCACACGCGGGTTGATTCGCAAAATTCCAGGGGCGATCGTGTCATCTGCTAGAGTCGGATCGGAGTGGCAGCCAATGATGTCCCCGGGGAGCAGAAGTCGGCACATCGACGCCGGACCGATGGCCCGGTTCCCCCAGTTTGCCGCGATTCGCAACCACGATGACCCGACAATCGGCAGCGGTCCTAGTACGCCGGGCCGCAGAACTGGGGGGCGCTTCCAGATGGCGGAATCGTGGGGGGCCCCTTGCTGCCGAGGACCGGCCGCATGCGGTGAGAGGAGCGCCGCCTGCCACCACCGCCTAGGACAAATCCGCGTGGGTCCTAATCCCCCGACCGGGCGAGCCTCCTCCGCCGCAACTCCTGGGAGGGAGATCCGTGGGCCCGCTCGCTCCGGCGGGGGGCCACAGAGCCTCGCGTTCGCGCCACCGCGCCACCCAGCATCGCCGCCGGGTCTCCCGGCGAGTTGTCGCGCGGCATTGGTTGAAATTCCACGCTCACTCGTTTGGGACGACCTGGCTCTGGGGCACCGGGTCCGCGGGCCGCTTGTATCCCATCTGCTCCGGTGCCGAAATGGCCGCTAGCCCATCTTTGACGGTTCCGCCACGGACCTCGGTCAGCGTCATTGTGGTCACCTATGAGACGCCCGCCGAGATGCTCTGGCTCTGCCTGGATTCGATCGCGCAGAACCGATACCCGAACCTTGAGCTTCTGGTCGTCGACAACAGCCACTCCTCGCAGGTCGCCGACGCACTCGAGGGTTGGCAGGCGAAACAGCCCTCGGGGTCGCCCGAGATCCGCCTCCTTCGCCAGTACCGCAACCTCGGCTATGCGGCCGCGACCAATTGTGGGATCGAGGCCAGCTCCGGAGAGCTGGTGCTTCTGCTGAACCCCGATGCGGTTGTGGAGCCAACCGCCGTCGGACTGCTTGTGGAAGCCGCCCAGCGGCGCCCGGAGGCGGCCGGTTTTGCCCCCAAGGTGGTCTTAGAAGCCGATGAGCTGATCCTGGACTCGGTTGGCATAGACCTTTATCTCCGCGGCCAGGGTGCGCAGCGAGGGCTCGGGGAGCCCGACATCGGGCAGTTCGACGTCGAGGAGCGGGTCGCCGGGCTGTGCTTCGCGGCAGCCTTGATCCGGCGCGCGGCTTTCTCCCCACAAGGGGTGGGGGAGCTCGATGAGAGCTTCTTCATGTTCTACGAGGACGTCGACTGGTCGATGCGCGCCAGCATGCGGGCCCAGGCTTTCTGGACGGTGCCCACGGCCCGGGTTCACCACGTTCATTCGGCCAGCACCAGGCATCTGGCTTCCGATTTCAAAACCCGGCTCATCCAACGGAACCTGATTTGGACGGCCGCCAAGAACCTTGAGCGCCGCCGGGCGGTCAAGGTCGTGCTGGAGCACACCGCCCGCCACCTACTGGGCGGGGCGGCAGGTCGTCATCCCTGGGTTTCGGCCCGAATCATCGTCGAGGCTTGGGCCGGATTCCCCCGCCTGGCGAGTGCCCGACGGGCCTCCCAGCGTCGACGCCTGCGCTCAGATAGCCAGGTGCTTACGGAGCCGCCCAAGTCGGATTCCTTCGACTCGACGCACTATCGCCCTACCCCCTCGGTGGACACCCTGCTGCGGGTTCTGTCCCGGCGCTACGTGGTCGCGCCCGACCCGGCCCTCGGCCGGCTCGTCTTCCGGCTCACCCAGGCGACCAAGTCCAAGAGCGTCGCTGACCCGGAGCAGGTCGCTGGCTGGGTCCGCGAGTCCGGGTTCGCGATCAGGCCCGGGCTCGAGTGGCTGCTGAGGCAGTTGGAGGCAGAAGGCGGATAGGGTGGCGCGAATTCTGATCGTCGCCAACGACGTCGTGGCCAGCCGGATGGCCGGCCCCGGAATCCGCTGTTTCGAGCTGGCTCGCCAGTTGCGAATCGCCGGACATCTGGTCACCGTTGCGGGGATCGAAGCCTCCGACCTCGTGACCAGCCGGGTGGTGATGGTGCCGCAGCTCTCGGCGGGAGGTATGGACAGGCTGGCGGGAGAGCAGGATGCCGTGTTGCTGGAAGGGTTCGCGCTGGTTCGCTATCCCAGACTGCGCGACCTCCAGGTTCCGGTGATCGTCGACCTCTACGACCCGTTCCCACTTGCCTTGCTCCAGCAAGAGGCCCATCGGCCCATGGCAGAGCGCGGCGCCGAGACGGTCCGGGTCCGGCGCGCGCTGATCGACCTATTGGAGCGGGGCGACTTCTTTCTGTGCGCGAGTGAGCGGCAGCGCGACCTCTGGACCGGAACCCTGCTCAGCGCGGGCCGGATCAATCCGAAGACCTGGGACGCCGACAGCTCCCTGCGGGCCCTGATCGACGTCGTGCCCTTCGGAGTTTCCGATGCGCCCTCGCCGCCCCGGGAGCAGAGCAGCAGAGCGGCGATGGGTCCCCAGGTGTCCGAGGACGATTTGGTCTTGCTCTGGGGTGGGGGGATCTACAACTGGTTCGATCCGCTGACTCTGATCAAGGCGGTCGCCGCGCTCGCGCCCGATCTTCCCCGGCTCAAGCTGGTCTTCATGTCGATGACCCATCCCCAGCCAGGGGTTCCTCACCGGATGTGGATGCCCGCTCGCGCCCGCGAGCTTTCCGACCAGCTCGGAGTCACCGGAGAGCACGTGGTCTTCCACGAGGGGTGGGTGCCGTACGACGAGCGCGGTGGGTGGCTGGCGGCCGCCGACGCTGGCATCTCGACTCACTTCGACCACGCCGAGACCCGATACGCGTTCCGGACCCGGATGCTCGACTATCTGTGGGCCGGGCTGCCGATCATCTGCACCGACGGCGACTTCTTCGCCGACCTGGTCCGGGACCGGGATCTGGGTTGGGTTGTCCCGGCCGAGGACGAACGCGCCTTGGCCGCAGCGATCCGGGCACTGGCCCAAGCAGGCCCCGAACTGGCCGCAATCCGAGGCAATGTCAGGCGGGTGGGGGCGGAAATGACCTGGTCGCATGCGGCGGTGCCCTTGCTCCGATTCTGCGCTGCTCTGCGGCGGGCCCCGGACCTGCCTCTAGTCCGTTCCGGCCAGACCGTGCGCGGCAGCTCCTCCGGGTCGCTTCCAGGAGCGCGCGTCGAGCTACTTCGCAAGGGTTGGCGGAGCCTAAGAGCGGAAGGGCCGGCGGTGACCGCCCGCAAGGTGACTCGGTGGTGGTCGGAGCGCTCCCGGTGTCGGGAGCGATCGAAGCCCTGAGTCGCCAGAACCAAACTTCAGAACCGTGGGCGGGCTCCGGCGGCTGTCTTTTGGGCTCCGGCGGTCGGGCACCAGACGTGCGCCCGCTGCGCCGTCCGACCAAGGGGACATCGTGACTGGATCGTGACCCCCCGGCGGTCATCTGGTCGGCCGATTGGGTTACCTTTGCCCCTTGCGTCGGCCGAGGCGCGCGCACGGCACTTTGACTTCGTTTAGGACGAGATGCGTCTTCTTCCTTCGGCCCGACGACTGCGACTTGCCTGGCCCGCGCTAGCCCGGGCGAGAGCTGCACGACTCGGGCTCATGGCGTTGGTTCTGGGGCTGGGTGCGACCATGCTTCTGCCCCCGTCGGCGCAAGCCAAACCGGCGCCGACCCGGGTCACCCCAGCTGCGAAATCGCCCGGGAGTACCAGGCATCTGACGGCGGCGCAGGTCCCGACGGGCAGCGCGAGTCCGACTTCCTGTCTTGACCTTCCCCTCAGCAGTCAGCTGATCGACCCCACCAGTTGCTGGACGACCGGCCCAACCTCGATGCTAGTCGCTGGCTCCATGCCCGCCTCGTCCGGGTCAGGCGCGGTCGCAGTGCTTCAGGGCCAGGGCCAGCGGCTGACCGACGAACCGGGTTCAGGGCCTTTGGCCGTGGTCAGTTCGACTGGCCAGACCGGCTGTCTGCGTGGCGGGTCTGGGCAGTACTTCGCAGTCAGCCTCACTGCTGGCACGGTGCAGGCGCTGTCTGGGTCGGCTTGTCCCTCTGCCGTGGGCAGCCGAGTTTCGTCCACCACCATGGCTGCCGCTCGTGGCAAGTCGAATCCAACTAACGCTGCGGTCGCGACCGGAGCTTCGGTGATCCCTCCTCCGGCCACCTCGTCTTACTACGAACTGTTCCCTTACATCGCCGCCTGTGGCAGCTCGGCGACGACCGGATGTGCCCTCTACCTTCAGGGCCAATCGACCATCCCGCCCAGTCAAGGGGGGGTGCTGGTCTTGGACTTCGGGTCCCCCTGCTCCTCCGGGACCACTTACGGCGTGCAGGTGTTCGAGAGCTCCGGCTGCACGCCCAACTCGACCATCCGGGGCCTGGTCCAGAAGTGGATCCAGGGATATGAGTCCGACCATGGGGCGGGAACCCCGAACTTCACCCTGGCGGTCGGGACCAGCAACAGCTACACCGCGGCGGATCCATCATCTGGATACCAGCCGGCCAGTCTCCAGACCTCGGGGGCGGACTGGTTCCAGCAGGTGGTGGGAGCCGGTTACACAACCGGATCGGCTCCGGTGACCGTCTGGGGGGCGAGCGACATGGAGCAGTCGAGTGGCGGCCAGTGGTACGACGGAGTCGACACCCTCAGCTGGGTGGGGGGATACTCGGCGGCCGCGTTTCC
>DATKSR010000103.1:0-5558 GCA_035531555.1 Candidatus Dormiibacterota bacterium | reverse complement strand
AGCGGCTCTGCCGCGGCCGCGGGGGCTGCGGGCGCCATCGCCATCACCGGGGCGGGAGTCATGCCCGTCCTCGCTCATCATGCCAACGCCCCGACTCCCGTCTCGGTGAGTTCTCCGGTCATCGGGGGCCAAGCGCCCCTGAGCCAATCCTCGGGGCCAGGTTGGGTTGCCAGTCGACGCCATGCCAGCTCACCCGCGCTCGCCGTCGGCCCGCCCCCCGCAGCACCGACGCCCGCCCGGCCTGCTCCGCCTGCTCCGCTAAATTCCGCTTCTCGGCCGGCGGGCTCCGATCCCGCACCTGCTCGGAGTCAGGCGGGGTCGTGGTGGCAGGGTCAGGGTGGAGGCGCTGACGGGTGGGGCTCCGGTGACCAGAGCCAGGGAAACCAGGGTGAGGGCCAGGGCTCGAGCGGTGGAGGACGTCGGTAGGCGGGAGGGCTCATTTTGAGACGCGCTGGCGTTGGTCGGACCGCCTTCCCGCCGGAGCTCTTGCTTAGGGTTGGACGGGGCCGAGCAGCCTGATCAGAATGGCCACGGTTGGTTTCACCTGACGGCGGCGACGGTCCAGCTCAGACCCCGGCCAGGCCCACCCTGACGATCCGCTCCAATCGCCAGACCTGGTAACCAGCGCTGGTCGGGCCATGGATCCTTCGAGTACCTGGTCGCGGAAGGCAGAGGATCGCCGCCGTAGCGTTTGTGGGCGCTTTAGATGTCTCGATCTGGAGTGCAGGCCGCGGCGACCAGATCGGCTGAATGGCGGCACCGCGACCACCTGGAGGTCGTCCAGTTTGGAGGCGCCGTCCGGCGGGGACCCGAGGGAGGTGCCGAATGGATCGGCACCGGCTGGGGCCCTGTCGTAGAGACGCCCACCGGTCCCGCTTCGCGGCGTTCGCGTCCAGGGCGGCCAGCGGCTTCTCCACCGACTCGTGGGTCCCGCTCTGGCGGTGTTCCCCGAGGTAGGCAGCTCCCAGTTCGCGCAGCAGCGAGTCATCGCTGCGCTTCGCCTGCACGGTATCGAGTTTTGCCGGCACCTGAGCCTGCACTTTGAGCTTGTCCATCAACCCCGTTAGTACCTCTCTAGTGGTATCCCTGAGATCAATGGAGCCCAGGGCCGGGGTTGAACCCGCGACATCTTTCTTACTAAGGAAAACCGCCCCACTGCTGTGCTCCTGAGAGTGTGACGTCCACCGTAAGGCGTCCACTTAAGTGATCTACGATTGACCCTCTGGCACCCGCACGAGCGGTGTGGACTTTACCGCCCGGGTGGCACGGCGGTGGCCGCGCTACGCCTTCGCCAGAGGCTCATACGGGTAGACCGCCTCCGGCGGGTCTTCGCCGACCCGACCGTCGATCGTCTCACGGATCAGGTCGGCGTGTCCGACGTGCCGCGCGTACTCCTCGATAATGTCCACGAGCAGCCGCCGGAGACTGAGCGCGTCGTCCGGGTCGTCGCCGAACCCGTACTTGATCCGCTCTTCCAGACCGCCTTGGGCGATCGCGCTCGCGACCGACACGCGGGAGCGGCCGACTGCGTCATGCCAGAGGCGGTAGAGCGCTGCGGGGGAGTCCTCTGCGGCCGAGTGCCAGGGCCAAGCTGCGTCGTTCTCCCAGTCCACCGCGTTCCACGGTGCCACTAGCTCCTCGCCGAGCAGCATCGTGGTCAGCTTCAAGTCCTCGACGAAGGCCAGGTGCTTGATCAGCCCGCCTAGCGTGAGGGTCGAGGCGCCAACCTTTGCGGTAATTCCCTTCTCGTCCAGTCCGGCGACCTTCCAGGCGAAGGTGGCGCGCTGACGCTCCAAGCCGCCCAACAGCGTCTCCGCCTCGTTGCCGGCGTTCGGAGGCCCGGAGAGGCCCTTCTCGTTGGAGTAGGTCATGCCGGCGAACCCTCCCGGATGTCGATGGCGACCAAAACCCTCGCCGACCCAAATCTAAGGGGTCGGCATGACCGACTACAACAGCCCCCAATCAGGTCAATCGGTCGCCGTGGCCCATCGCCCGCGCAGGTAGGTGGTGACCATGAACCGGGTGGTCTGCTCGGCGTCGTCCGGCAACTTCCTAGCCTTGGCGGAATTGAGGAATGACGCGGAGCTACCCACGTAGCGGGCGATCGTGGACGGGGTCTTGCCCTCGGCTTCCATCGAGAGCGGGAAGCCATCGCGGAGCATGCTCGGCTCGCCCGAAACCACCTCCAGACGTGTTGCCACTGCTCCAATTAATTGGGCCGTGTAGCGTGCTCGTGCGCGCTGTGCCCAAAACTCGAGGGGCCAAAATGCCCAATAAAGTGTCGTCCTCGAGATCGAGGGAGCCCAGGGTGGGGATTGAACCCGCGACCTCTTCCTCACCAAGAATCTGAAGCTTAGCGCTGTGCCGCTGACTTCTAGGCGGCAACCGTGAGGCGTCCAGTTATGAGGTGTACGCAGGACGGTCTATCAGCACTTGGACCGGCTTCAAGGCCGATCCGCGCCCAGGGCATCGGCACCGACCTGGCGTTCTCCTCAGCTGCTGGAGCTGTTCGGCCAACATGAGATCGCCCCGCGCCCCGGATCGGCTGATTACTTACAAGCTCGAACGAACTCTGGACTGGACCCATGCAGATCGACATCGTCCGAAGCTCGGTGGGCAAGGGCAACTAATGTCGCCACAGCCACCGCCTGGCTCCGGGCGGCTGGACGAGGGCCAGATCAGCAGCCGCCGGACTGGAGTGTCAGCCTGTAGCCGACCCCGACGGCCACGGTGAGATTCACGGCCGGGTTTCCGGCCGTCTCAGGGGCCGCCGCCTCGGCGGGTAGGACAGAAGCGAAGTGCGCGCCCGCGGGCAGCGGTATCGAAAGCAGGCCCGCCGCGAGGCTCACCACCTCGGCAGCGTCAGGTGACCGGCACGCTCCCCGGTACTGGTAGACGACCACAGCAAGGGCCCCGTTTAGGGTCTGGGCAGTGAGCCTTCCGCCCACGGTGTAGGCCCAGGCATCCCCGTTCGAGGGGTCGCTGTTCAGGGGCCTAGGGGTTCCTTGGCCGCGGCCCTGGGTGGTCCGAAGCAGGGTGCCGAGGGCGGCGGCCAGGCTCGACGAGACGGGTGCCCCTCCGCTCCAGCGGCTGGCGTAGTACAGGGCCGGCGTACCGAAGACGGCACTCTCGACGATATGCGAGACGGCCTGAGACCCGGTGAGCCGCCAGCCATCGCTGTCCATGAGGGTCAACGGATCGACGGCGCTTACGGTGGCCGCCCTGTCGGACCAAGCCTCAGCACTGTTGGCGTCGTAGAGCCGGAGCAAATCCTCGTAGCGGACGAACTGGGGGGCCATGGCGCTGCCGTCGATAACGGCTGCGGGCTGCGCTCGCCAAGCGTCCTGGGCCAGAAGTCTCATGTAGCGGAGCAGGGCGGCGGCACCGACGCCGAGCTGCGGCCTTGAGAAATGTCCGGCGGCTGGGGTCAGGGAGCCCCAGTCTAGCTTGAGTCCATCAACGTGGAGATCCTCCTTCCCTTTCCCGAGCATGAAGGCCATCTGCCGGGCCAGGGTGGCGTCGAATGTCGTCGAGGTGGGGTCTGCCTTCACCCTCCCGACCGACCCGCTGGGTACCACCCAGAGCGGCCACCAGAGCAGGACCTTGATCCCCTGCGCGTGGAGTTCGCGCACTAGGCCCTGCATCCCAGAGATACCCCCGAACCCGCTGCTGGGGATGGCACTTCCCAGGGTGGCCTGCCACTGGGAATCGACGATCAACGTGAAATGCTGGAGGTGGAAATGCTGCCGCCAGAGGGAGACGTAGCGACGAACCCAACTGGCCGTGAACTCGTCGTCACGGCGAGCGGCGTCGGTGAGCAGCTGCTGTCCCCAGGTGTCGACCAGAGGCCACGACCACCAGCCCGGACGGGTTCCGGGAGGAGCCGCAGTGGTCGCGGCCCCCACCGAACTGAGAGCGTTGTGATAGGCGATCAGGCCCGAGCGAGGGTCTACGGCGGTGGTTAGCACAAAGGTCGGGAACTCGAACCAGCGTCCGCTGGTCCGCCCTCCTGGGCTCGGTTTGGGAACGGCGACAGTGCCACCGGCTCCGGTGTCCCGAACGTGGGCCAGGATGCTCAGCGGGTAATTCACCAGTACCTGCCCGAGGTGCGAGACTGACAGCTGACTCGCGTCGGGCACCTGTTGCAGCCCGATTCCGAGCCAGCCTGCCGGCGTCGCCAGTTCGACGTCGAGGGGGGGAGGCGCGAAAGGAGCCGTGTAGGGGGAGACTGAGATCGGTCCCAGCCTCACCGTCGGCGTACGGGTTGAAGAGAAGAAGACCGGGTCAGGCGTGAAACCGGTGCTCACCTCGGCCATTGCTAGGCTGGTGCCGCCAGTGGTGAAGAAGGCCGGAGATCGCCTTGGCGAACTTCCAAGCTCACCGGCGAACTCAACCGTGAAGTAGGCGGCCAGAGCAGTGACCACCACCCGCAGGAACTCGTGCCCGGCCCCGCTTGTGGACCAGACCGTGAGCCGTACCCCCGAGACGTAAGCGGACCACCGCGACGCCTCGGGCAGCGCTTGCCGCCCGATCAATGCGGCCAGAGGGAGACGGAAGCCGGTTGCCCTGCCGGCGCTCTCCACGGTCAGCCAGGGGGTGGCAGCCTGAAGACTCAGGGTGTATCCCGGCTCGCTGACCGTGTAAGCCCGGGACCCAGCCATGCCCGCGCTTAGTACCCAAGTGGGTGCCGACCGCACAACCGGGACCGCCAACGCTTGGGCGGCCGTCCCGGAAGCGACGGCGATCACCACCGCCGTCGCCAAGGTTGCGATCACGGGACCATGATGCCTCGCGGCCGCAGCCAACTAGTCCACCGAGAGGCGGGTCGCGACCGAAGGCTCGGGCATAACCACGGGATGGCGACCCGCCGCGTGCCGGAAAGTCTCCGTGCCAGACTTCGCCTTCCCGCCCCCCGCGCTGGCGGGCCTAGCGGCCGCACGGAGAAGCCCGGCGCGGGGATTGAACCCGCGACCTCTTACGTTCCAAGTATCTGAGGCTGAGCGCTGTGCGGCGGACTTCTAGGGTGCGACCGTAGGCCGTCCAGTTATGTGCTCTTCGCAAAGGCGGTCTAGTACGACTGGCGTCGCGATGCTGGCCGATCGCCGACGGGGGCAGATCCTCCCGGTTTGACGTCCCTCTCAGCTCCTGGCCCCGGTCGGCCGCAACCAGAGCGAGAGGTGAGCCGGCTCCAGCGAGATCTGCACGGTTCGGACGAACTCGGAGCTGACCTCCTCCAGATCGACATCATCCCGAACTCGTTGGGCACAGGTCGCTACGGTAGTCTCGGCGTCGTATCGGGCCCGGTTGAACCGACGATCCACCAGATTCTGGACCCGCCTACGCAAAGGGTTGAAGAGCGCCACAGCGACCAGGGTGGAGGCGGCCACCCCCAGCGGTGATGAGAACGGTATGACCCCGGAGGCCAAGGTGACTAGGCCAACGTAGACTCCGACCAGAAGCCCAGAGACGATGGCATAGGAAAGGGTCCGGCTGATAATCCGATCGATGTCGTAGTGCCGGTATTTGAGGATGCCGACTCCGAATGCGGCAGGGAGAGC
>DATKSR010000102.1:0-43750 GCA_035531555.1 Candidatus Dormiibacterota bacterium | reverse complement strand
GAGCGAGCGAACAGGTTGCGGATGGCGGCCACCGTGCGATTGCGGTTGTCGCTGAGGACGTCTACCAGAATCGCCACCCCGCTCGGCCCGTAGCCCTCGTACCGAATCTCCTCGATTGCCGCACCTTGGAGCTCGCCGGTGCCCCGTTTGATGGCCCGCTCGATGTTGTCGGCGGGCATGTTGACCTCGCGGGCCTTCTGCATCGCCAGGCGCAACCGGAAGTTGATGGTCGGATCGCTGCCCGACTCCCGGGCGGCAACGGTGATCTCGTTGCCGACCTTGGTGAAGGTCTGGCCCTTGCGGGCGTCAACGATCGCCTTCTTGTGCTTGATCCCCGCCCACTTGGAGTGTCCAGACACCGATTACCTCCGACCTCGGCCGCAGTTACCCGCTCTCAGCCTTGAGCGAACATACATTCCCACGGCTTCCAGTGTACCCGGGGCTCTTGAGCCTAGCCTAGCAGTCCGCCGAGATGCCTTCGGTAGTGCCTGCCGATCGACGGTGGAGGGCAGCTCCAGCCCCTTCTTCTGGCACAGGTCAATCAGCCGGGTACCAGCCGCACCACTCTGCGAGCCCCCACCTTGAGCACCGTTCCCGGAGCCACGGTCACCGGTTCCCGCCAGTCAGCGATCCGGTCCCCCGCCAGCTCCACCGCCCCCCCTTGGATCAGCCGGGCCGCCTCGCCTTTGGACTTGGCTAATCCGGTCGCCACCAGCAGATCCCGGACGTCCCAACCGTTCCTCAGCGAGATAGTCACCTCAGGAATCTCGCTGGGCAGATCGTGGTCCCGGTGTACTCTGAAGAACTCCTCTCGAGCAGCCCGGGCGCGAGGTGGATCGTGCAGCATCGATACCAGCTGCTCGGCGAGATCGGCCTTGGCGTCCCGGGGATTGAGTGAGCCCTGGTGCAGATCCCGCTCGATCCGTGTCAATTCCTCCGAGGAGGTGTCGGTGAGCAGGGTCAGGTAGCGGGTGATCAATGGATCGGGGATCGACATCAAAAGGCCGAACTGAGAGCTGGGCTTATCGGCTACCGCAACCGCGTTGCCCAGTGATTTGCTCATCTTCTTCTCTCCGTCGAGACCCTCCAAGAGCGGCACCGTGATGATGTCCTGGGGCGGCTCTCCATAGGCGGTCTGGACATCTCGGCCGCGGAGGAGATTGAAGAGCTGGTCGTTCCCGCCCAGCTCTACGTCCGCGTGGATCGCCACTGAGTCGTAGCCCTGCAGCAGGGGGTAGAACAGTTCGTGCACTCCGATCGGTTGCTCGGATCGCATCCGCTGCGCAAAGTCGGTGCGCTGCAGCAGCTGGGCCACCGTCGCGCTGTTGGCCAGCCGCAGGACCGCCACCAAGTCGAACGGGTCGTACCACTCGCTCTGCCGACGCACCTCGGCCTGGTCGGGGTCGATGACGCAAAAGAGCTGGTCTAGATAAGTCTTGGCGTTCGACTCCACCTCATCGACGGTGAGCTGGGGCCTGGTCACCGAGCGACCGGTCGGATCGCCGATCCGGGCGGTGAAATCGCCGATCACCAAGACCGGGAGGTGACCTTCTGCCTGCCACCGGCGAAGCAGGCGCATCGGCACCAGGTGTCCCAGGTGAATATCGGGAGAGCTAGGGTCGATTCCAAACTTGATCCGCAGTCGCTCTCCCCGGTCGAGCCTCGCCGAGAGATGTTGGCGGCTCTCACAGCTGACGACTCCTTGCAGGAGTCTCTCGGCGGTACTCACAGCCGCAGAGCCTACCTTGCCGAGGTTCGGTGTCGGGTCAGCGGACGACAGGGAACTCAGTAGCCGTAGCGATGAATCCCGTCTGGCCTGACCCGGATCGTGACCCGCTGCTCATCGGGAGAACGCCACTCCGCGGGGTACTTCTCCTGGCCAGTGTATTTCTTGGTCAGGCGGTCGATCATTTCCTCGGCCTGGGCTCGATCAAGGGTCGCGACGCCCACCACCGCCATCGACATCTGGGGGTTGTCCTGGCGGTGGACAGAGACGGCTACCCGAGGATCCCGGGCGATGTTGGTCTGCTTGACCCTACCCATGGCGGTGTTCATGACGATCTCACCCCCATCCTCGTCGACCCAGACGACGGTGCTGATCGGAGCCCCATCGACGCCGAGAGTGGTTAGGTGCGCGAAGTTGTTGCCCTTCAGTAGCTCGCGGTCGGTCTCAGTGAACTGTGCTGCCATGGCTTGTACCTCCCTCAGGTCACCTGCGCCTGGACGGTGCTGAACCAATCTTCGCCCAGCGTCACTCCACTCTGCTGGAATAGGTAGTCGCGAGCGGAGTCGGCGTCCCGGCGGAGCCTGGTCATATCGATGTCGACCAGACGACCCGCCCGTTTGACCACCTTGCCGGCTACCAGGACGGTACGCACGTCGTGGGGCTGAGCGAAAGCGACCACCGCGTTCGCCGCGTCATTGAGCGGGAACATGTGGGGACCCATGGTGTCGACCACGATGATGTCCGCCTGCTTGCCCGGGCTGAGCGATCCGATCTTCTGCTCCAGGCCCAAGGCACGGGCGCCCTCGACGGTCGCGAAGGCCAGCACATCGTCAGCGCTGAGCCACAGCTCAGTCGGATCGATTCCGGCATCGAGCGTCTTCTGGTGATTTAGCGCGCGCTCCGCCGACAGGGCGGCCCGCATGGCCCCAAACATGTTCCCGACGACCGTCGTCACCACGTCGATGCTGAGGCTGGGCCGAACCCCGACTGCGAGCAGCTTGCCGGTGGCCGGGAAGCCGTGCCCCATGTTCATCTCGATCTCCGGGGAAATCGAAGCGGTTCCGCCGCTCTCCGCGATCCACCGGAGCTCCTCTGGGGAGAGCGTGTTGCAGTGCACGTAGGTGGTGTCCGGCCCCAACAGACCGCGCTCGTGCAGCTGCCGGATCGGATGAACCCGTATCCCCCAGAGCCCATCGCCAACATGGGTCGTGATCCGCAGGCCAAGCTCCCTGGCCAGCTTCCAATCGAACGCGGTCGCCTCGATGGTGCAGAACTGCGGACCTCTGGCGGCCAGCGCCATGGTGACTAGCTGGTCCTGGGAGGGGAATTGCTCGGCCTGCACTCGACGGATGTCCTCACTGGTGAAGGTCGGGTTGGGGAGGTCGCCCCACTCTGAGTTGGAGTTGCCGTAGGCAAAGACGGCACGCGCCCCCGAAGCCTTGAGCCCAGCCACGGCGGCGTCGGCATGCTCAGGGGAGTTGATGAGGTGGGACCAGTCCAGCATGGTGGTGATCCCCGAGTCCAGGGCCTCGACGATGCCCAGCAGGTTGGCCGTGTAGAGATCCTGCGCCCGGTAGTTCTCACCAAGCATGCCGCGGACGGCCTGGAAGTAAGCAGCCAGGGTCCAGTCGACACCCGCCCCCCGGGCCAGGGACTGCCAGGCGTGGCGGTGGGTATCGACAAATCCCGGGAGCACGATCATGCCCTCGGCCTCGATCACCTCGGCCCCATCGGCTGGCAAATCTCGGCCCACCGCGGCGATCTGGCTGCCCTGGACCAAGACGTCCCCGCCGGGTAGCTCTCCCAGCTCCTCGTCCTGGGTCAAGACCCAGCCGCCCCGAATCAGCTTTCGTTCCGCCACTGACCCCTGCCTCCTTCTCCGCCGACGACGAGGACCGTTCCTAGTGTAGATCCGTCCATCCCAGCCTAGGAGCTGAATTCCGTCGTGGCAATATCGTTGACGAGTCTTGTCCGGCAAGGTATTGTGCGTGGCGTGAACAACGCTTTCGGAGCCGGGCTCACCGAGCTGCGGCGCGGAGTGGTCGAGTACTGCGTGTTGGCGCTGCTGGCGGAAGAAGACCGCTACGGTCTCGAGCTGGTCCGAAACCTCTCCTCCCTCGACGGGTTGGTCACCAGCGAAGGGACCGTGTACCCGCTGCTTAACCGACTGCGGGACTCGGGACTGGTCACCACCCACTGGCGGCAGACCGGAGACGACCGCCCACGCAAGTACTACGCAGTGACGCCGGCCGGAGACGCTGCTCTCGCGAGGTTTCGACAAGACTGGTCTCGGTTCACCGAGGTGGTCAACCGCGTCTTGGGCGTTGGTGGGGAGCCAGGAGCATGAGCTCGAACTCGAGCGGCAAACCCTCGGTCGGGGACTTCCGGCTCAGGCTTAGACATGCTGTAGCAGAGCTACCCCGATCTGAGCGCGAGCAACTGCTCGAACCGATTGATGCTCACCTTGAGGAGGCACTCTCTACCTCGAGTATCGATGCGGAGGTGCGCGAAGTTCTCGACGATCTCGGCTCTCCCGAAATGATCGCCGACGCCGCCGGCGCGCCACTGGGCGCCTCGCCTCGCCCTCCGTACCACGCGTTCGTCGCCCTGGTGGTTCTCACGGTCGGGAGCGTCCTTTTGCCGCTGATCGGATGGGTGGCCGGGGTGGTTCTGCTCTGGGCCTCCAGTCGGTGGACCCTGGCGCAAAAGTGGCTGGGCACCCTGGTCTGGCCCGGAGGTATAGGTCTGGTGCTGATCATCGGAGCGACGGCTTTCGGCAGCCCGTCTAGCGGCTTCTACGTTGTGCCGGGGACCGCACTCGTGGTGCTGCTGTTCGCAGCTCCGGTGCTGGTGGCCATATATCTCGGCTCGCACATCAGGGCGACTGAGCTGATCTGAAGCTGGGGGCCGCCACCGATGCCAGATGCGCCACTCGCTCAAGTCACCATCAGCTGAACGCCCGGTCTTCACCAACGCGGATTGCCACATCGCTCCCGGGCAGTGGTACGGTGAGAGGGTAGGTTCGGGCCCGACGGAGGTATCAACGATGCGAACCGTCTGGAGCTTACTGAGGCACACTCGGGCGGAGTGATCGGCCCTCCGGGGCCGGAGTCATGCGAACGCCTGGCGGTGTCCGCGCCCACGGTCTGGGCCCCGGGGAAGGGCATCTCACCACCCGAAATTTGTTCCGGCTTATCCGCCGGGACTGGTGCTAAGGCACCGGCTAATTTGTGGAGCGAGCCCTTCGGGGCTCGCTCTTTCTTGCATGGGGCGGATTAGCTGGGCGGAGCGTCGGCGGTACGGTCACGAACCTCATCGGGGACTGATCGCGCACCCCGATCCGGGGAGTCACCAGTACCGGGGCTGGGTCCCCTCCGCCAGCTTCAAACCAGAGTGAACCACTCTCAGGACGACAAAGGTCCACGCCATTGCAGCTGAGATCAATTCCTAAGGCCCGGCACAGCAGTGCAGGCCCGCCCAGAGCCGCGCTCCCGGTGCCACTGCCGTTGCCACCTGCCCGAACCAGGAGCGCCTGGGGGTCGCCGTCCCGACCGGTCACTACGTTGAAACAGTGATGCATGCCGTAGACGAAGTAGACGTAGGCGAACCCCGCCGGTCCGAACATCACTGCGTTCCGCCCGGTCCGGCCCCGGAAGGCGTGGGACGCCGGATCGGTGGCGCCCAGGTACGCCTCCGTCTCGCAGACCCGTACCCGGAGCTCCCTGTCCCCGAGGCGCCTCACCAGCCAGCATCCCAGCAGCTGTCGAGCGACGAGTGGACTGGGTCGGGCAAAAAACTCCCGAGGCACTCGTGGCTGACTGGGCTCGGGAGCAACTGGCTCGTCGGGGAGCTGCCGGGGCACCGCTAGCGGAGCGCAGCCACCACGGCCGCCTGGCCCCGCCGCCAGACCACCCCGGCCTCGGAGAAGCCCGCCGCTCCTAGTTGCTCCAGGTGCCACTCCGCCGCTGGGGTGAATTCAGCTGGATGGAGTGAACCTCCAAATCGGCGGTTCCGTTCCTCCAGCAGGCTGCTGAACTGGGGGGTCTGCGCCACCCGTTCCCACCACTCTTCCCACCCTTCGCCGACTCCGTCGGAGGCCGGGCTAAGCGAGGCCGCTGCCCGGTCCAGATCAGGAGTCGCCAACAAGGGAACCTGGTCAGCGTCCGCGAAGACGCCGCCGGGACGGAGCAGCGCGGCGACGCTGCGGTATACGCCAGCCAGCAGCTCCGGACTAAGCCAGTGCAGGGCGGTCGCCGACAGCACCGCGTCGAAGGGCTCGCGTGGCAGCGAGGCCGACCACTGAGGGGTTCTGAGGTCGATCTCGGTCAGAGTGACTCTCTCATCTCCGGCAAAGACCCCCGCCGCGATTCGCAGTAGCACGGGGTCGATATCTGCTCCCACCACCTGGGCCAACGGAAAGCGACTGAGGATCCGACTGGTGATCGAGCCGCAGCCGCAGGCGAGATCAAGCACCCGTGGCGGCGAATCGCCCACGACCGCCCCCACGAGCGCCGCGAGGACCGCGAATCGCTCTTCACGGTCGGGCAGGAATCGCCGCTGCTGGCGGTCCCAGCTGTCCTGCCAAGCGGCCCAGAAAGACTGCTCATCGGCCGCGGTGACCGAGGTCATGCGGATCCCGTTCGGACAGCTGCTCCGACCGCACCGAGTGCGGATAGAACCTCTTCGCGCAGTTGCTCACCCTGCCGGTGGGTAAGGGTCTTCTCCGGATGGCGAAAGACCAGTCGGAAGGTCCACCCCTTGGTTCCGGCCGGCAGTTGGGCTCCCCGGTACTGGTCCACCAGCTTGATCTCCTCCAACCCCGTGATCCCGGCGGCGCGGACTGCGGTCAACGCCGGCCCGAGTTCCGCTTGCGCCGGCACGATCACCGCGAGGTCCAACGATAGTGGAGGGGTCTTGGCCAGGCTCGCCCCCCGCCCAGGTCGACCCCCGTCGACCAGCCAGCCATCGACTCTCATCTCTGCGGCTACCGTCGTTCCGCGCAGTTCGGAGTCGGAGTCGAAGCCGAGCGCGACCTCACCCACCACCCCCCGGAGTTCTCCCTCGACCCAGATTCCAGAACTGCGGTGCGGATGGAATCCCGGATGCTTCGCGGGCCGGAACTCCAGGTCCTGGAGGCTAACCCTCTCTCCCAGCGCCTGCACGACCTGGAGTAGCAGGTCCAGCGCCTCGGCTGAATCTCCGGGCTCCGTCCCTCCCGAGTGGTCGACCAGCGCCAGCAGCTCGGGCTCCTCGGGGCGGTCGGATCGGTTCCCGGTCGGCCAGAAGACCCGGCCCCACTCGAACAGCTGCGTCCGGTCCTTGCCCCTGGACTGATTCAAGCGACAGGCTTCCACCAGCATGGGGAGGCAGCTCACCCGGAGGTCCCCGAGTTGTGACGACAGGGGATTCTCGATGCGGAGTGGGACCATTCCCTCGCCAAGACCCTGCAACAAGCCCGCTCGCTCTTGGTTCACCAGGCTGGAGGTGATCGCCTCGGTGAACCCCGCACCCAGGCAAATCTCACCGGCCAGCCGAGCGGCGCTGACCTGCCCAGGATGTCCGCTGGGTGGGGTCCGCTGGGACGGCAAAGTCGCCGGCACCAGATCGTAACCAAGGATCCGACCCACCTCTTCGGTGAGGTCCGCGGGGATGCGGACGTCCGTCCGCAGCGCGAGCGGCTTCACCCGGAGCTGTTCACCAGAGACGTCCACGCTGAACTGGAGCCGGCGAAGGGCTCCAGCAGCCTGATCAGGGCTGACCTCCAGCCCCAAGAGCCCTGAGATGCCCCGGGACGACACCTGGATAGGCTCCTCCGGCCCGGGCACCGCACCGGCGCCCACCGGACCCGGGCGCACTCGACCACCCGCCACCTCTCCGACTAGGTGGATGAAACGTCGGGCGGCGATCGGGACCAGGGCCGGCGCCAAGGAGCGCTCGTACCGCGATGACGCCTCGGTACGGATCCCCAGCCTCCTAGTCGTCCTGCGGATCGACACCCAATTGAAGTTGGCGACCTCGAGCACTACCCGAGTGGTGCTCGGCTGGACCGCAGTCTCGCTGCCGCCGATCACCCCGGCGAAGGCCACCGCCTGATCACCGGCCGTGATCAGGAGCGCCTCCTGGTCAATCGTCCGCACCACCCCGTCGAGGCAGCTCAGCCGCTCCCCGCCGCGCCCATGCCGAACGCCGATCTGGATCAAACCAGGAGCTCCCGGTAGCCGGTCCAGGTCGAAGGTGTGCACCGGCTGGCCCAGCTCCAGCATCACATAGTTGGCGAGGTCTACCACCGCGGAGATGGACCGGCTGCCGACTGCCATGAGGCGGCGCTGCATCCAGAGCGGGGCCGGACCCGAGCCGATCTGGTCGACGCACTCGGCGAGGTAGATGGGACAGTCGGAGTTAGCCTCGATCCGGACCTGAACCGACTCCAGAGACGGCGGGCCATCTCGGGTGGGATCACTCAGTTCCGGTTCCCGAAGCGGACGGTCCAGCACTGCCGCTAGCTCCCGTGCTACCCCCCAGTGCGAGAGGCAATCCGCGCGGTGGCTGAGGATCTCCAGCTCGTAGATGGTGTCCTTGGGGAACAGCCGACTGAGCGGCTGACCTAGCTCTGCCTCGCTACCCGGCAGCAGCAGAACTCCCTCATGGTCCTGGCCCAAGCCGAGCTCGTCCGGGGCGCAGATCATGCCGTTGCTGAGCGCTCCCCGGATGCGCTTCTGGCCCAGCTCAAGGCCGCCCGGAAGGACAGTTCCCGGTCTAGCCCACGCCACCACCGCACCGAGGGTTAGGTTGGGGGCGCCGCACACCACCTCGAGTGGATCCTCGCCGGGAACTCGCACCTTGGTCATCCAGAGGTGGTCACTACCCTCCAGTCGCCCCAACTCGACCACCTCGGCGACCACCAACTGGTCCAATCCTGGAGCGAAATCGACGATCCGCTCCACCTCCGTGCCGCTCAGGGTGAGCAGCTCGGCGATCCGTCTGGGAGTGAGTCCATCGAGATCGACGAAGGCCTGGAGCCACTCCTGGCTTACCCGCATCTAGAAGTTCTCCAGGAGGCGGAGGTCGTTCTCGTACAGATCGCGAACGTCCTCGAGGCCGTACTTCAGAGCGGCGATCCGATCCGGTCCCATCCCGAAGGCGAACCCGCTGTAGCGCTCGGGGTCGACCCCGGCGTTGGCCAGCACGGTGGGATGGACCATCCCCGAGCCGAGGATCTCGATCCAGCCCTTGCCGTGGCAACTCCGGCATCCCTTCCCATCGCAGAACCAGCAGGCGACGTCCGCCTCAAGGCTGGGCTCGGTGAAGGAGAAGAAGCTGGAGCGGAGCCGGACCCTCCGCTCTTTGCCGAAGAGCGCCTGGATGAAGTAGATCAGGGTGCCCTTCAGGTCGCCCAACGTCACCCCCTCGGCGACGCACAGACCCTCCAGCTGGAAGAACATGGGGTTATGAGTGGGATCCGGATTGTCCCGTCGGTAGACCCGGCCCGGGGCCAGGATCCGGTAGGGGGGAGGTCCACCCATCATCGTTCGCAGCTGGACTGGCGAGGTATGGGTCCGCAGCAGCCAGCCCCCGGGGCCATCCAGATAGAAGGTGTCATGGGCGTCCCGGGCGGGATGCTCTGGGGGCAGATTGAGTAGTTCGAAGTTGAACTGATCATCCTCTACTTCTGGCCCCGCCACCGACTGGTAGCCCAGCGCGGCTCCGATGTCCTCGATCTCCCGGACCAGCCGTCCAACCGGGTGCTGGTGGCCGCGCCTGAGAGGGTGGCTGGGGTAGCTAAGGTCCAGCCACTGACCCTGGGTGGCGGCCTGCCTTTGGGCCTGCTGGAACTCGGCCTGGCGCCGCTCCAGGGCGGCCTCGGTCCCCTGTTTGGTGGCATTGAAGGCGCGACCCAGCGATGCCCGCTGCTCGAGAGGGGCTTCAGCCAGGGCCGAGGCCCCGGCGGTGATGAGGCCGCCATGACGGGCCAGATATTTGAGCCGAACCTGCTCCAGCTGGTCTTGATCGACCGCGATCGCGATCTCCCCCAGAGCCCGCTCGCCAAGTGACTGGAGGTCGCCCTCGGTCACTGGTCGGGCGCGGTCTCCCGCACTACCTCAACCAGCCGTGCAAAGGCCGCCGGGTCGTGGATCGCCAGCTCCGAGATCTGCTTGCGCGAGAGTTCCACCCCGGAGCGGCTAAGGCCAGCGATGAAGCGGCTGTAGGGGATTCCTGCCTGCCGCGAAGCGGCGTTGATGCGGGCGATCCAGAGTCGGCGGAAATTGCCCTTGCGCTTGCGCCGGTCCCGGTACTGGTAGGCCAGCGAGTGCATGACCGCCTCGTTGGCCGGCCGGAAGAGCCGGTTGTGGGTGCCGGTAAAGCCTGAGGCGAGCTCCAGGACCTTCTTGTGGCGCTTGCGTGCGGTTACCCCGCGCTTGACCCGGGCCATCGCTCAGCCCTTCAGATAGGGCGCGTTGCGCCTGATCGACTTGGCATCGCCGGTGCCTACCTGGTGCATCGAGGCGTAGCCCCGCTTGCGCTTGGCCGACTTGTGCTCGAGCAGGTGCGACTGGAAAGCGCCCCGACGCAGCAGCTTACCCGTCCCCGACAGGCGAAACCTCTTCTGGGTTCCCTTGTGGGTGCGGATCTTCGGCATGGTTGCTGGCGCCTCCTTTGGGTAGCTTCTTCGAAACCGGGTTCAGGATCATGATCATATTGCGCCCCTCGACCAGAGGCGAGCGCTCGATCTGGGCCACGTCCTTGACTTCCTCAGCGAGCCGGTCGAGCAGCGCGCGACCAATTTCCTGATGAACCAGTTCCCGGCCCCGAAACATGATAGTGAGCTTGACCTTGTCGCCCTCCTCCAGGAAGTGGCGCACGTAGCCGTACTTGGTCTGAAAGTCGTGCTCACTGATCTTGGGACGGAGCTTCATCTCCTTGAGCCGGATGGCGTTATGCTCGCGCCGGGCGTCCTTCTCGCGCTTGAGCGCCTCGAACTTGAAGCGGCCGTAGTCCATCAGTCGGCAGACGGGAGGCTGAGCTTGCGGCGCCACCTCGACCAGGTCGAGACCGCGCTCCTGGGCAAGCTGCTGGGCGTCCGGCAGGGAGACGATTCCCAGGGCCTCCTCGCTCGTGTCGTCGAAGAGTCGAACCGAAGGTACTCGGATCTGGTCGTTAATGCGCAGTTCGCGAAACGCTATGGACGAATCCTCCTCAAGCCGGGAACGGAATCCCGGATGCTATCACTCGCGCTGGCTCGGCCAGCGGAAGACCGAGGCTTCAGGAGCCGACCTCTTCCCGCAGCAGCTCGATCAGCCCTTCTACCGAGATCGGGCGCTCCTCCCCGCTGCGATTGTTGCGGAGATTGACGTTGCCGGCCCCGACCTCCTTTCTACCCACGATCGCAGCGTAGGGAACCTTGGCCAGCTGGGAGTCCCGGATCTTCGCGCCCATCCGGTCGCCCGGGCGATCAGGGACCTCGGTCCGAAATCCCGCCTCCTCCAGCCTGGTCGCCACTTGGTGAGCATAGTCCAGCTGGTCGTCGCTCACCGTGATTACCTGCACCTGCACGGGAGAAAGCCAGGTCGGCAGGGCCCCCGCGTAGTGCTCCAGGAGCACCCCGAAGAACCGCTCCAAGGATCCCAACAAGGTCCGGTGGACCATCACCGGCTGGTGCGGCTGGCCGTCGGCGCCGATGTACTCCAGGCCGAATCGCTTGGGCTCGTTGAAGTCGAACTGGATGGTGGCGCACTGCCAGCGCCGCCCGATCGCATCCCGGATGTGGACGTCGACCTTAGGCCCGTAGAAGGCGCCCTCCCCTGGGCTCACCCGGTAGTTCAGGCCTTCCGCTTCGAGGACCCTGGTGAGAGAGGACTCGGCCTGCTCCCACAGCTCGTCCGAGCCGACCGCCTTGGCCGGTTTGGTGCTGAGGTCAACCTCCACCTCCTCGAAGCCGAAGCGCCGGTACATCTCGCGCACCAACCGCAGCACTCCCACCACCTCTTCGTCGACCTGCTCGGGACGGCAGAAGATGTGGGCGTCGTCCTGGGTGATCATCCGCACCCGGAGAAGGCCGTGCAGCGTCCCGCTCCGCTGATAGCGATAGACAGTGGCTACCTCGGCCAGCCGCAGCGGCAGCTCTCGGTAGCTGCGGGCGCGGGATTGGTAGATCAGGATGTGGAAGGGGCAGCTCATCGGCTTGACCCGGTAGCGATCCCCCTCCACCTCCATCGCCCCGAACATCTCGTCGGCGAAGTAGCCCAGGTGGCCGCTGGTCTCCCAGAGCTGCTCCCGGGCCAGATGGGGGGTGTAGACCAGCTGGTAGCCGGCCCGGCGGTGAGCTGCGCGCCAGTAGTCTTCGATCACCGTCTTGACCGTGGCCCCGTGCGGGTGCCAGAGGATCAACCCCGGACCAATCTCCTCTGAGATCGAGAATAGATCGAGCTCACGACCCAGCTTGCGGTGGTCGCGTAGGGCGGCCTGCTCCAGACGCTCCAAATAAAGTTCCAGCTCTGCCTGGGAGTTCCAAGCGGTGCCGTAGACCCGCTGCAGCATCGGCTGGGTCTCGTCGCCGTGCCAGTAGGCCCCGGCCGGGTGAGTCAGTTTGAAGGCGGGAATCTGGGCGGCGTCGTGCACGTGCGGTCCCCGGCAGAGGTCGAAGAAGTCTCCCGTGCGGTAGCAGCTGATCACCTCGCCTTCGGGGATCCGTTCGATCAGCTCGACCTTGAACCGCTGATTCAGCCGCTCGAACTCCGCCAGCGCCTCGTGGCGGGTCAGCTCCTGTCTGAGGTACTCCGGCCGATGGCTGGCGATCTCGTGCATTCGCGCCTCGATCCTGGGCAGGTCCTCGTCGGTGAAACGATGATCACCAGGCAGGAGGAAGTCGTAGTAAAAGCCGTCCTCAATCGAGGGCCCAATCCCATACTCCGCGCCGGGCCAGAGGTCACACACCGCGGCCGCCATCAGATGGGCCGCACTGTGGCGCAGGGTTTCGAGATCGAATTCGTTCTCAGCCATTGGAGTTCGCTCGATTGTATGAGAGCCCGGGTCCACTTCCGGGGCGGCGCCCGCCCGAGGCTATAATCCGGTCACCCCGACCCCCGAGAGGGCGCATAGCTCAGGTGGTTAGAGCGCTACCCTGACACGGTAGAGGCCCCAGGTTCGACTCCTGGTGCGCCCACCATCCTGGAAGTCCCGTCCGGAACCCCCACGGCTCCCCCTTCTCGCTGGCGGCACCCACGCCCATGACCCCCCGCGACCGGGGCGGCGCTTGACCGGTTGCGACGGGCGCGCGACCACTCAGCGGAACGGATTGCTGACAGCTTCTCCACAGCTGGGATGGGGAAACTGGGCACAACTTAGACGTCCTCGCTTGCACTACAAAAATGCCAAGTTTTATTGCAGTAATGACCATTGACAGGGGCCCTTAGTGAGTCTCTAATATCGCTCCGTGACGCGCTTCGCCAATCCTCATCCCACGACCCTCCGAGTGTGCGCTAGAGCCGGGTGCGTGGCCCCGGTCAAGAAGCAGACCGCGAAGTACTGCAGTGTCCAGTGCTCCAGCCTCGACCCGGACCGGCGGGCCCGGCTGCGCGAGCGCGCCCGCTCCGGCCGGATCCTCCCGCTGGCCCGCCAGCTCCGGCTCGACTTCGAGAGCGAGGAGTTGGGCCTGGCGCTGTTGGAAACCGGGCGAGAGGAGATCCCCCGGGGCCTCTCGCGCTGGGCTGTCTGACCGAAAAGCGCCGGATCCCAGGGCCGCTAGCGGCGGGCGGAGCCGGTGGCGACCGAGGCGGCGGCGCTGCGGATGTCGGCGTCGGTGACCGTCACCAAGAGACTCAGCTCGCAGCGGTGGCAGACGATATGAAATGTGGTCGGCTCGGGGATGGCTCGGGCCACCTCCTGCCGGAGACCGCAACTTTCGCACGTGACGACGGCTCGCATGAATCCATTTAGCCCACCTCTGCCCTAGGTCGATACCGTCGCCAGCGGACTTCGACATCTCGCTACGCGCCCGTAACCGCCTCCCCGACCCCTTCCGGGGGCACTACCCCCCAGCTCCGGCGCCATCCGACGACTCCGGTGATGATCAGGGCCAGCCCCAGCCCACCCACCACGTCGCTCGCTCCGACGACGTCAGCGATGGCCCCGGCCGCCAGCAGAGGGATCGCGATCGCCAGGTTGATGGCCAGGAAGGCGCCGCCGAAGATCTTGCCCCTGGTCGACTCCTCCGTCTCCTCTTGGATCAGGACCAGACAGGGGATCAAGACCGCGCCCAGCCCGAGCCCGAACAGAACCGCCAAGGTGATCGCCAGGGGCACCAGCGCCCCGTCGATGTGAAGACGGTCCAGGAGCGGCGGCAGCACCCCCAGGACGACCATGGCGACCCCGGCCAGCCCCAGCCCCCTGACGACCGTGGTCGAACCTGGACCGGAGCCAGACGAGACCCGGCTCACGACCGTGCCGGCCACCACCATCCCCACGGTCGCAGGGATCAGGAGGATGTAGCTGTCATGAGGGCTGCGTAGGAGCACATGCTGCATGTAGCCCGCCGAGAGGGCGAAGATCGTGAACACGATCGCGAGTGCCAGGGTCAGCATGGCGAAGGCGAAGGGGAGAATCCGACTGGCCCGGACCACCTCCCAGGTCTCTTTGATCTCCGACCAGGTGCTGCTCCAGGGCGCCCGCATGGCAGGTCCCCCGGCCGGCGGGGGTGCCGCCAGCTTGGGCTTGATCAGCCAGATAGCGCCAGCCGCCACCGCGAAGAGCCCGGCACCGAAGTAATACGGACCCTCCAAGCCCAGCAGTCCCTGGGCGACGGAGGCCAGGGGCACCGAGAGCACGATGGTGACGATGATCGTGATGGTGAAGAGGGAGGTCGCGGCCGCCAGATCCCGGCGCTTCACCAGGCTCGGAATGCTGGCCGCCTCAGCTGGCGCGAATAGCTGGCCCACCCCGGCGAATATGAAGGTGATCACGTAAAGCGGGAGGACCTGGTGCTCGGCCACCCCGGTGATCTCCAACGCCGGCACACCCAGCACCATGACACCGCGGGACAGGTTGGTCCAGATCATCAGCGTCTTCTTGTCGTAGCGGTCGGCAAAGATCCCGGCCGGTATCGAGAGGAAGACGGCGGGGATGGTGTAGGCCAGCAGCAGCGCCGCGTCGCTGAGGTATAGGTGGGTCAGCGAGTAGATCGACAGCAGCAGCGAAAAGGCGAAGAACTTGTCGCCCAGCTGGGCCGCCACCTGAGCTCCCCAGAGGAGCCGGAAGTCCCTGGCCCGCAAGACCTCGCGGAAGCCCGTGGGACCAAGGTCTAGCGCCGCTTCGGCGGTAGATCCGGGCGGAGCCTCGACCGGCATGGCGGCGAATATATCACCCGATCGCAGCGCTTCTGATCCGCACTGCTGATACCAGGCGCCGCCACTCCTCCAACTCCAGGCTCCCGGGTCGCCGGACCGGGTCGATCTCAATGGACCGCAGCAGCACCATCGCCTCGCCGGGGGTGATCCCCAAGGAGAGGGCCAGCCCATGATGCAGCTGCTTGCGGCGGGCCTGAAACATCGGCCGGGCCAGGGTCGCCAGCAGCGAACTCAACTCGGGGTCCGCCTCCTTGCGCGGCCTAACCGTGATCAGGCTACTGTGCACCTGAGGCGAGGGCCAAAAGCTCGTCGGCGCGACGTCGAAGTCGATGCTCACCTCGGCGACCGCCCGCAGCACTAGCGTCGCCAGAGACCAGTCCCCTTGGGGAGCAGCCAGCCGCCGGCCCACCTCGCGCTGGACCAGTAGGTGGCACGCGACCGGCGGGGGGTCCCAGGCCAGGATCCAAGGCAGGAGGGCGCCGGTGATCCGGTAGGGCAGGTTGCCGAGCACCGTCGGCGCTCGCATCCCCAGCTGCGCGGGCACGACTTGGAGGATGTCAGCCTCCACCACCAGAAGCCCGGGGTAGTGGCGGCGAAGCAACCCCAGGGCGGCTACGCAGCGGGGGTCGAGCTCGACCCCCACCACCCGCACATCTCGCTCCAGCAGTCCCTGGGTGAGCGCTCCCAGCCCGGGGCCGATCTCCAGCACCTCCTCGGCGGGCCCGGCAGAGGCGGCGATGGCATCGCGCACGTTCCGATCCACCAGGAAGTTCTGACCCATCTCTCGACGAGGACTGATTCCAAACCTCCGCGCGACCGCTCGGGCTGTTCCCGGTGAACAGAGGTCCGGAACGTTCAAGGAACGGGGATCGCCAAGGCCCGCCTGGTGTTCTCAGTGGTAACCCCGGACAGCGATTCCAGGCAGTCGCCCCGCAGCACCGCCAGCCACTGGGCGGTGCTGCGAACCATGGCCGGGTGACTGGTCTGACCGCGGTTAGGCTCAGGCGCCAAGAAGGGAGCGTCGGTCTCCACCAGCAACAGTTCCGAGGGCACGGCTCGCGCAGCCTCCTGCAGGTCTCGCGCCGACTTGAACGTGACGTTGCCAGCGAATGAGCAGTAGAGGCCGCGGGCAATGGCCTCCTCGGCGAACGCCCGGTCCCCGCTGAAGCAGTGCAGAACTCCGGTCACTGGAGGCCCCTGGTCTAGAAGCTGAAGTAAATCGGCTTGAGCCTGGCGCTGGTGGATGACCACCGGCTTGGCCAGCTCCGCCGCCAGCTTCAGCATGGTGGCGAAGACCTCCCGCTGGGTCTCCTCGGGAGTTTCCAGATAGCCAGGTCTGAAGAAGTAGTCGAGCCCCACCTCGCCCACCGCCAGTGCCTTGGGGTGGGCCAGCAGATCGCGCATCTCGCCGAGCTCGACCGCGGTCGGAGGTAACGGATTGACCGGATGCCACCCCACCGTGAAGAAGATCTCGGGACGTGCCTCCGCCAGGGTACGCGCAGCTCGGTTCTCGATCATGTCATCGCCGCTGGTGACCATCTGGCGGACACCGGCTCGAAGGGCTTGAGCCACGACCTCCTCGATGGACAGCCCCCGCCGGATGACCTCATCCAGGTGACAGTGGGCGTCGATCAGCACCACCTCTCGCTCAGCCGTCGTCGGCCCCCCGCTTGCCGGTCGGAGCTTCCACGACGACGGTGCACTCCCCCTTCGGGGGGTCTGCGCGGAACCGGGCAGCGAGCTCCCCAGCCGTCCCCAAATACCAACTCTCATGGAGCTTGGATATCTCCCTGGCCACCGCGACCCGGCGCTGGTCCAGCACCTCGGCGGACCACTCCAGGGTGGCGGCCAGCCGGTGGGGCGACTCGTAGAACACCAGAGCCCAGCTGTCGGAGGCCTGAAGCAGCCGCTGGCTTCGCGACCTAGTCCTGGGGAGAAAGCCTAGGAAGAGGAAGCGATCGGCCCGCAGACCGCTGGCCGAGACGGCCGCCACCAGCGCCGATGGGCCCGGTACTGCCATCACCTCGAATCCTGCCGCCCTGGCCGCCGCCACCAGCCGCCGGCCGGGATCACTGATGGCGGGCGTGCCGGCGTCCGAGACCAGCGCAACGTCCCCCTGGCCTAGCTGCTGCAGCACCAGAGGGATGCGACTCTCCTCCTGCTCGCCCGGAAGGGAGATCAAGCGCGGGCGCACCTTCATTCCCCGCAGCAACACCCCGCTGTGCCGAGTGTCCTCAGCGACCACCGCCTGCACCTGCCCCAGGATCTCAGCCGCCCGGGGCGAGAGGTCGGCCAGGTTGCCGATCGGAGTCGCCACCACGTACAGCACGCCCGCCACAGTCGTCAGTGACCCCAGTCTCGGGGGTACCGAAAATCCTGGCCGATGCTGCGGCTGGAGAGCTTGGCGATGAGCGGCGGCCTTCGTTTGAACTGTGACCTGCGCACCCGCTCCCAGATCAAAGCGACCAAGGCGGGGTCCAGCCCGAGCTCCGGGAGTTCGGCCGGCGTTCGGCGCTCGTCGATCAGCTGGAAGAGAATGCGGTCCGCTTGCGCGTAGCTGAAGCCCAGGTCTTGCTCGTCTGACTGGCCCGCGAAGAGGTCGGCGGACGGCGCCTTATCGACGATCTGCTGGGGCAGACCTAGCTGCCGCGCCAGCTGGAAGACCTGGGTCTTGTAGAGATCTCCCAGCGGATTGAGCGCGTGGGCACCATCACCCCAGAGGGTGCTGTACCCAAGCAGCAGCTCCGACTTGTTGCTGGTCCCCAGCACCAGGGCGGAGCGGGTGGCCGAGATGTCGTAGAGGATGCTCATCCGCTCGCGGGCCATCTTGTTGCCCCGTCGCGTTGAATCGGCCTCGGGGAACTGGGCGAAGTAGGCGTCGATCTGAGGGCTGATCTCGATCACCAGCATCTCGATCCCTAGCTCGCTCGCCACCAGACGGGCATCCTCCAAGCTGCTGGTCGTGCTCTCGCGGTAGGGCAGTGCCAGGCCGGTCACCGCGGCCGGTCCCAGTGCCGCCACCGCCAGCTGCGCCGAGAGCGCGGAGTCGATGCCCCCGGAGATCCCGACCACCACCCCCCGAGACCCCACCTTCAACACTTCGTCGCGGATGAAGTCGGTCAGGATCCCCGCGACCAGCTCCGAATTGATGGAGAGGTCAGTCATCGGTGGCGAGGCCCAGCTGCCGCTCGACTAGGTCGATCCTCTCATCGCGCAGTAAGGGGAAGGCGATCCTCGCCCGGCGGAGATCGCCGCGGTCCAGCTCGGCGCGCAGTACATCAGCGGCGTCCGCCAGTGGCCCGGCCAAGAGCCGGCCGTCCGGCCCCAGCACCCGACTGCCACCCCAGAAGTGGAAACCATCCTCGAAGCCGACGCGGTTGCAGTAGACGGCGAATACCGTGAAGAGCTCGGAGTAGGTCCGCAACATCGCCCCATAGGAAGCGGCACTGCCCAGCTCCCCCTCCCCGCTCCCGACGCCCCGCCCTGGGCTGGACGACGGGCAGAGGAGCAGATCCACCCCCGCTCGACTCAGCAGATAGGGGGAGCTCGGGTGCCAAAGGTCCTCACAGACCAGAACCCCGATGCGCCAGCTGGCGCCCCCACCCAAGGGCAGTTCCACCACCTCGAACCGGTCGCCGGCCGCCAGATGGCGCTGCTCGTCGAACATCCCGTAGGTCGGCAGATAGACCTTGCGGTGGACGTGGCGGACGGCCCCATCCGAGATGAGCACCGCCGCGTTGTAGAAGCTGAACTGGTCGGACTCCAAAACCAGTCCCACCAGGGCGGCCGCCTGACCCGTCGCTTCGATCAGCTGCTGCACTTCGGGGCTGTCGATGGTCACCGCGGTCTCTGGAGTCAGATCCTTGAGTAGGTAGCCGGTCAAGCTCAGCTCCGGGAAGACCATCAGGTCGCTGCCCTGCGCCACCTCAGCGGCGATCTGCTGACAGCTCCATTCGAGGTTGGCCCGAAGGTCCCCCAGGACCGGCTGGTGTTGGATCAGGGAAACTTTCATCCGGCTCGTCGAAACCACCTCAGCCGACCACCGCGGCGGGCATCTCGCCTCTCAGGAATGCTCCCACCATGGGTGCGAGCGCCTCGGGAGGCTCGTAGAGGAAGGAGGCCTTGGGCAGGGCTCGCACGAACTCCTCGCCATAGTGACGCTCCAAGATCCGGGGGTCGCAGATGACCACCGCCCCCCGATCTCCGTGGCGTCGCACCAGCCGGCCGAACCCCTGCTTCAAGCGGAGGACCGCCTCCGGCAGCGAGAGCTGGGCGAAAGAATCGGTCCGACCCCGCGCCCGCGCCTGAAAGATGGGGTCGGTCGGAACCGGGAACGGCAGCTTGTCGATGACCACACACTGGAGCGCGTCTCCCGGCAGGTCGATCCCCTCCCAGAAACTGTTGGTGCCGAGCAGCACCGTCCTGGGCTCCCTACGGAAGTTGCGCAGCACCTGGTTGCGAGTGCCGTCCAGCCCCTGACCTAGGACCGCGATGCCCTCGCCCTGGAGCAGGCCGCGCAGCTGCCCGTGCACCTCGCGCAGGGCCTGATATCCGGTGAACAGGACCAGGGTCCTTCCTCCCAGCTCGACGGCGATCTGGGCCACCATCTCGGCGACGACCCTCGGATGCTGCGGATCGCCGTGGCCGGGAATTCCGCGGGGCAGACAGCAGAGGGACTGCCGCAGGTAGTCGAAGGGCGAGTCCAAGACAAGCTCGGCGGCGCCCTCCAATCCCAGGCGGTCACGGAGATACCGGAAGGAGCCGGCCACCGCCATGGTCGCCGAGGTGAGGACCACCGTCTCGCAGCGCTCGAAGAGGTGCTCCCGGAGGGAGCTCGCGACCTCGCCGGGAGCGGTCCGGAGCACGGCGCGGTCTCCCCGCTCCAGCTCCACCCAGGCGACCTGCTCGCCAGGCGCTATCTCCGCTTCAGAGCGGGTGGGACCCTCCAGGTTGGCTGTTGCCCGGGTCACCACCTGAGCCATGCCCTGGAGGGCGTCGGCGGCCATCGAGCATTCGCGGGACCCGTTGTCCGGCTGGGGCCAGAGCGCGGGCTGAACGTTGCCCAGGTCGGCGGCGGTGTGCAGCGCCGAGCTCGCCTGGCGAAGCGCCCGGCCCAGCCTCGACACCGACCGGCCGGCCCGGGCCCAGCCTTCGGTGCCGGCCAGCCGCTGATCCAGCACCACGAAGGATGGACCCCGGCTGCCTGAATTGGCGGATTCGGAGGCCACCAGTTGGCGCAGGTCGGCGAAGGCGGCGCTGGACGTCTGCCGCACCACCTTGAGCGCGCGATTTACCTCGACGTCTCCGAAGTCGGGGAGGCGGTCAGTCACCCCCAGGATCGCGCCCAAGCCCAGCCTTTCACCCTGCGCCTGGGTGGCCGCCTCCTCCAGGTGGTGGGCCTCATCGATGATGAGATGGTGGAACTCGGGCAGCACCGCCCCGCCACTGTCGGCATCCGACAGCAGCAAGGCATGGTTGACGATCACCAAGTCGGCCTCCCTGGCCTCGACTCGAGCCTTGACCATGAAGCAGCGCCCATCCCGCCAGTTGTGGCAGGCAGGCCCCAGGCAGTCGTCGACGGTCGATCCGACCTTCTCCCAAAACTCGGAGTCCCGCCCGGCCAGCCTCAACTCTGAGCGATCTCCTATCTCGCTCTGATAAGCCCAGATCAGGGCCCGGACCTTGAAGCGCAGCTCGTCGGGGTCCCGGCGCCGGCCGGTGGGAGCGGCGGCGAGCCACCGCTCCAGGCGCCGGAGGCTGAGGTAGTTTCCCCTTCCCTTCAGCACCGCGGTCCGCAACGGTAGCGGCTGGGCCGACTCGGCCAGGGGAACGTCGTGCTGCGCCAGCTGCTCCTGCAGGGTGATGGTGTGGGTGGAGACCAGAACTCGCCCACCGCCATGGGCAGCCCATTCCCGGGCGGGCATCAGGTAGGCGAGCGACTTGCCAACGCCGGTACCAGCTTCCACCAGCAGCGTCTGGCTGCGGTTGAAGGCCTGGGAGACAGCGAGCGCCATCTGCTGCTGCTGCTCGCGCAGCTCGAAGTCGGGTTCGACCCGGGCCAGCGCCCCGTCCGGACCGAAGGCAGCCACGATTCCCCGCTCGTCGATCCCGGAAGGCGTGCCTGGCCCCGTCTTCGCGGGCGGGAGCGGAGGTCGCGGTGCGGGAGTTTTTTGGCCGACCGCGGCCGAAGGGGACCCTGGGACCATCCGCCGCGCCAGGAACTCACCGCTGGCCCAGCCGCCCTCGGCGCAGAGCTCGCGAACCCTCTCCCTCAATGCCACCGGCAGCGCCCGGGCCGTCTCGATCAGGCTTTCCAGGAGCATCTGGGTCGCTTGGGCGTCGGACAGAGCACGGTGGGGCCGGTCATGGAGCAGATCCAGGGAGCGACTCAGCTCCTCCAGGCTGTGGCTCGGAGCCGATGGCAGCAGAACCCTGGCCAGCTCGGCTGTGTCCAGCGCCTGCCTTCCCGAGAACACCCCGGGGAGGATCTCAGAGCAGAAGGCCATGTCGAAGGAGACGCCGTGCCCCACCAGGGTGCACCCCTCGCAGAAGAGCGCCAGTCCGGCCACCGCCTCGGCCGGACTCGGTTGCCCGCGCAGGTCCTGGTCACGGAGGCCGCAGAGGCGCTGAATCACCAGCGGCAGCGGCATGCCCGGGTCGGCCAGGGTTGAGTAGGTGTTCAGCACCCCGGCATGGTTGAACTTGACCGCGCCGATCTCGATGATGCGGTCGGTGCGCGGGCTAAGCCCGGTCGTCTCGAGATCGAAGCAGACCAGGGTCTCCTCCTCGCCCACGGCGGCCGATGTCATCACCATGCCCCCCACCTTAGCCGCGCCCAGGGAGTCCAGCCGAGATTGGCCCGCCGTTAGCTATGGTTCGAGGTCTCCGATCTGCACAGCTCTCCGACGACACTCAGCCAGGACCAGCTCCACCACTTCGTCGGCCGAGAGTGTGGTGGTGTCGATGGACAGGGCGTCCGTGGGAACGGCCAGGGGGGCGTGGCGCCGGCTCAGGTCGGTCTGGTCTCGGGTCACCACATCGGCGCGCAGTACCTCTTCCGAGGCGTCGCGGCCGCGGCTTTGCAGCTCCTTGCGCCGGCGGCCCACGCGCACTTCGGCGGGGGCGTCCAGGTAGACCTTGCACTCCGCTTCAGGAAACACCACGGTGCCGGTGTCCCGGCCTACCGCCACCGCGCCCCGGGCGGCCGGTGCCCGTTGAGCGGCCAGCAGCGCCTGACGGATCTCGGCCTGCCGCGCCACGTAGGCCAGCAAGGTGGAGAGCTTGGGATCCCAAAGCTCCTCCGTCAACTCCCGGCCGTTAACCCGAGCCTGCCAGCTGCCATCTGCGGGTTCAGGGTCGGAGTTGATCTCCAACCGCAGCCGTTCGGTGAGCTGGCGCAGGGGAAGAGAGTCACCCTCAGCGACACCGGCCCGGTTCGCGGCCACGGTCAGGGCCCGATAGAAGATGCCGGTGTCGATGAAAGGAAGGTGGAGCGCCGTGGCGACGCGCCGGCCCACCGTCGACTTGCCGACGCCGGCCGGGCCATCGATCGTCACCACAGGCGCCAGCTGACTCACGCCAGCCCGACCGAGGCCCGCAGCCGTCGCACCTCACCCTCGCTCAGCTCCCGGACCCTGCCCTCGGTGAGTGTTCCCAGGCGCAGCTCGCCCATCGAGACGCGCTCCAGGTCGTCGACTTTGGCACCGACGGCGGCGCACATCCGACGGATCTGCCGCTGGCGCCCCTCGGCCAGCTGAATCACCAGCACCGAACGGCGCGGGCCTCCCCGCAGCAGTCGGATCTCCAGAGGATTGGTAGGCCCATCCACCAGGACCGGCCCGAGCCGGAGCGCTTGCAACTGCTCCTGCCGGACCGGGCCTCTGATCGTCACCCGGTAGCTCTTGACCACCTGGTACCGGGGGTGGGTCAGCCGAAGCGCCAGATCACCGTCGTCGGTGAGGAGGATCAATCCCCGGGAGTCGAGGTCCAGTCGGCCCACCGGGAACAGGCCCTTGCGGTCGTCTACCAGATCCAGCACGGTGGGGCGACCCCCGGGGTCCTTAGCCGTCGACACGACTCCCACGGGCTTGTTGAGCGCCAGGTACCGGCGCTGGACGCCGCGCTGGACGAGGGGCTGCCCGTCCAGCATCACCTCTTCGCGCTCGGGGTCGATCAACCTCCCTTGTGGCGGCGGAACTATACCGTCGACGGTGACCCGCCCCGACGCCACCATTCGGTCGGCCTCCCGACGGGAGGCGATCCCGGAGCGGGCTAGCCAGCGACCCAGCCGCTCACTGGGCATCGGGCTCACCGATCTCGGCTGCCCGGCCGAGCCAGGAGCCGGGGTCCACGCCTCCCAGAGGGGGTAGGTCGTCGACCTGGGAGATACCGACCACCTGGAGGAATCGCAGGGTGGTCCCGAACAGCCGAGGGCGCCCCGGTCCGTCCTCCCGACCCACTTCGGCGACCAGGCCGTGGCGGGCCAGACTATCCAAGACCGCTTCGCAGTTCACCCCCCGGATAGCTTCGATGGCGATCCTGGTGATCGGCTGGCGGTAGGCGACGATCGCCAGGGTCTCCATGGCCGGCTTCGAGAGCCGGCCGGCCACCTCGGGCCTGAGAGCCCGCTCAACCGCCCAGGCGGCCTCGGGATGGGTAACCAGCTGGAGCTCGTCCCGGTGCCGCTGGAGCATGAGTCCGGTGCCCTCCAGAAGGTTGGCGGTGGCTTCCGCCGCCTGCTCAGCGGCCTCCCGGGTCAGCTCCAGCGTGTGGGCCAGCTCACCGACGGTGATCGCCTCGGCCCTGACGAACAGTACCGCGACGATCGCACCCGCCAGCCCGGCCTCGGATTCGGTCAGCTCAGCCGCCACCAGCACGCTCCACCAGGATCGGGCTGTTCGGTCCCGCCTGGGTGCACGCCGCCTCCCCGGAAAAGATCAGCTCCAACAGCGCCAGGAAAAAGGCGACCGCCTCGAGACGGTCCCGCGCGGCCGCGAATACCTGATCGAACCGCAGCGAATTCAGATCAGCAAGCAACTGGCGCAGCTCGTCCATCTTCTCGGTAACCGAGTACCGAGGCAGCGTGAGCTCCAGCTCGGTGGGGTCAGGCAGTCGAGCCAGCAGCTCTCCCAGGGCAATCGCCAGGGTCTCCGGACTCAGGTGAAGAGTGGCCTGCGGCTCGACGGGTAGGCCGAGGACCCTCAGGAATGCCTTGGGACCGGCGCTGGAATCCGCCAGCAGAACTCCGGCCGCGGCCTTGAAGAGGCGGTATTCCGCGAGCCGCTCGCCGGGATCCTCCTCTTCCACCGGCTCCGCCTCCCGGATCAGCGCGGCGTCGGTCGCGTCCTCCAGGTGACGCCCCATCTTGATCTCCAGCAGGCGGGCCAGCACCTGGAGGGACTCGGCGGCCCAGAGCAGGTCGAGATCCGAGTCCGCCTCGCCCACCTCCGCCTTCAGGTCGCGACTCAGGGAGGCGAGCTCCACTGTTCCTAGGTCGAGGTCGCCACGATGCGCCTCCAACAGCATGGAGTTCATCCGATCCAACTCAGCCGCCTGCTCAGGGGTGGCCACCGCTCAGTTGGTTCCCCGGCCGGCGCCCACGGCCAGCAACAGCTCCTCGGCGTGGGCGCGGGCCGCCGCAGGGGTAGCCTCGCCCGCCAGGAGCCGGGCCAGCTCCTCCACCCGCTGGCTGCCGGTAACTTCCAGGACCTCGCTGACTGGACGTCCCTCGCGCTCGGACTTGGCCACTACCAGGTGAGTGTCGGCGCGCGCGGCGATCGGGGCCAGATGGGTGATGCACACGACCTGATGCCGATCGGCCACCTCCCTCATCAGGTCGCCGACCCGATTGGCGGCTTCGCCGCCCAAGCCCTGGTCGATCTCGTCGAAGACCACCGTGGAGACGCCCGACTCCCTGGTCAGATGCGACAGCAGGGCCAGCGCGACCCGGGACAGCTCGCCCCCGGAAGCCACCTCGCTGAGGGGACGGGTGGGGTCGCCGGGGTTGGCCGACAGGTCGAATGAGACCCGATCCCACCCCGATGGACCGGCGGCCCAGCGCGACCCATCGCGGCCGGGCAGCCCGTCCTGGTCCTCGACCCGCCAGATGCGCACCTGGAACTCCGCCTTGGGCATCAGCATTCGGCGCAGGTCAGCCGTCACGGCCCGGGCGAGAACCTTGGCGACCCGTGCTCTGAGCTCGGAAAGTCCACTCGACGCCTCGGCCAATCCCTGCTCCAATTCAGTGAGCTCGGTCGCCAGCCGTTCCAGATCGCCCGCTCCTTCGTCCACTGCCTGGAGCAGGCTCGTGGCCTGATCAAGCCGCATCAGGGCAGTCTCCAACGATCCCCCGTGGCGGCGGGAGAGTCGCTCTAGCAGCTCCAAGCGCTCCTCGGCCTCCGCCAGTCGACGGCTGTCGTCCGGGAGCTGGGTGACGTACGAGCTGAACGAGAGCTGCAGCTCTCGTAGGCCGACCACCGAGCCCTCCGCCTGGTCCAAGAGCAGATCCAACTCCGGGTCGATGCCCCTCGCCCCCCGAGCGGCGTGCAGCCCGGCAGCCATACGGTCGGCGGCTGCGCCCTCCCCGGACACGGCTGCCCGCACTTCTTGCGCCGCCTCCCGCAGCCGAGCGGCATGCGCCAGCCGGTCCCGCTCCTGGCGCAGCTGTGCGTCCTCCCCTGGATGGAGATCGGCAGCCTCCAACTCGGCCAGGTCGCGCCGGGCTTGCTCGAGATCCCCTCGCTGCCGCTCCCGCAGCGCCCGGAGCCGCTCGGACCCTAGCTGGTTCTCCAGACGCCGCGTCCAGAGGTCGCCAACCTGGCGGAGTGCGTGCGCGGCCTCCGCACCCCCCAGGCTATCGAGCGCTGACCGCTGCTCAGACTCCCGCAGCCAGAGCGACGATGCTCCCTGGCCTTGGACGTCGACGAGCTGCGCTCCGAGGTCCCTAAGCGCCGTCGCCGGAACGGTCGCTCCGTTGGCCCGGGCCCCGCTGCGGCCGGAAGCCGACAGCTCCCTGGACAGCACCAGTGTCTCCTCCACGACCACTCCCAGCGTCCGGCAGGACTCGGCCACCTGGGTGGGAGGATCCTCAAAGGCGGCGGTGGAGACGGCCCTCTCAGCGCCACGGCGCACCAGGTCGGGGTCAGCTCGGCCCCCCAGGGCCAGACCCAAGGCTGAGAGGAGGATCGACTTCCCGGCCCCGGTCTCGCCGGTGATGGCGTTGAAGCGGGACCCGAATCGCGCCGAGGCCCGCTCAATCACCGCCAGGTTCTCCACCCGCAACTCGACCAGCACAGCTCAGGCGCGCTGGGCGTCCGGGGCAACCGTGGCCGACGGAGCCTCCTCCTGGCCAAGCTTGAGGACGGCTCCGAATCCCGTCTTGGATCGCAGGCGCTGGAAGAATCCGGGGGTCCCCGGCGGACGCACCAGGCTCAGCTCCGGGCCCTGCTTGACGGTCAGCTCTGAGCCGGTCTCAAGCTGGCCCCAGATCCGCCCATCGGCGGCCGCCACCGCCCGCCCTCGCTGGACTGTGATTCGCACATCGAGGGTGTCCGGTATGACCAGCGAGCGGCTGATCAGGGCGTGGGGATTGAGGGGGGTGAGCACTAGGGCGGGCACCCGGGAGTCGACCGGGGGTCCTCCCGCGGAAAGGGAGTAGGCGGTGGAGCCGACACTGGTGGCGACCACCAGACCGTCGGCGTCGAAAATACCGACCAATTGATCGTCGCTGGTCACCTCCAACCGCACCAGGCTGACCCCTTCGGTCTTGATCACGATCTCGTTGATGGCCACAGCTAGGCTCTCCGCGACAGCGCCACCCGCCGTAGAGCGGATCTCTCCGCGCAGCGTGCGCCGACGCTCGGTCTGAAAGTTATCGGTGACGAAGGCCTCGATCGCGTCCGGCAACTGGGCCATTTCGACGTTGGTGAGGAAGCCTAGCTGACCCCGATTCACCCCGAGCAGGGGCACTCCCTTGGGAGCCGCCCGCTGCGCTGAGTAGAGCAGCGTCCCGTCCCCGCCGATGGCCACCAGCAGGCGGGCCGTCGTCAGCTCCCGAGCCAGCACCGTCTCGGCGTCGGTCTGAGCTAGCCAGGTGCGGAAGGAATGATCCTCGGCGACGTCCCGAGCCCGGCGCAGGGTGGGCGATTCCTGCGACTCGCGGAAGTGAAGTAGGAAGCCGATCGAGGCGGCGCGATCGCCCCCGCTCAACGGCTGCCCCTGGGCTGCTTAACTGACATCGCGCCTAGGATGTTAGGTCCTCGTCGAGACCTGGAAGCAGTCGGGGGATTCAGAACAGCAGCCCCACGGCAATCCCCAGCACGGCGCCCGCGAGGACCTCGAAGGGCGTGTGGCCGATGAATTCGCGGAGCCGTTCGTAGCGGAAGCCCAGGTGGCTGCGCAGGTCATCCAACACCTGGTTGAGGATCACGCTCTGCTGGCCCGCCGCCCGGCGCACCCCGGTGGCGTCGTAGACCACCACCATGGTCAGGATTGCCACCGCCGCAAAGATCGGCGAACCGAGGCCCAGCTTGCGTGCCAGCACGGTGGTGAGGCAGACCGTCAGGGCTGTGTGGGAACTGGGCATGCCGCCCGACAGCCCCAGCGAGCGGAGGCTGAGCCGATGCTGCCGCCAGGAGTCGGTGATCACCTTGAGCACCTGGCCTATTCCCCAAGCCAGCAGTGGCACCCAAAGGAACTGATTTGTTAGTAGGGCAGTCACGCCTCTGAGTCAGCCGTGGTCGGGGCCCGACTCCTCGTCGGCCTCCAGCAGGAGCGGCCGCTCCTTGGGTAGACCGTCGGCCCCGGCGGTGAGCTCACTCACGCGGCGCTCGACGCCATCCAGAAGGGTCGAACAGCGACGCACCAGCCGAACCCCGCGCTCGTACAGAGCCATCGCCTCCTCCAGCGGGACCTGGCCGTCCTCGAGCCGAGCGAGCACCTGGTCCAAATCGGCCAGGGCCGCTTCGTAGTCGAGCGCCTCCGGCTCGACGGGACCGGTCACGGCTCCCTTTTCCTGGTCAGGTCCCATCCCCACCTCCCTCCAACTCCGGCTTCACTTCGCTCACGCGGCTCACCAAACCACCCCTGAGGAGCCGGGTACTGATGCTTGATCCCACCGCCACCCGCTCCGCATCTCGCAGCACCTCGCCGCCCGATTCATCGAGGGTGATCGAGTAGCCCCGACCGAGTACGGCCAACGGGCTGAGAGCCTCCAGCCTACCAACTCGCCCAGAGAACTCCTCCCGGGCCTGGAGCAGGCGACGCTCCGGTCCGCGGGCCCGCAGCAACCCCACCCGAGCGGTGAGCTCCCGGTGCTCGAGAGCCAGCACCCGGCGCACCGACGTCCCCAGCCGCTGCTGGCGCAGGTCGAGATCAATTCGGCCAGTGGCGAGCCGGGCGGCCGGGGCCAAACGAGCCAGGCGGTCGGCACTCACTCCGAGCCGCTGGCGCTCCTTCGCCGTCCACTCCTCGCCGCCTCGCCTCAGCCGGAGCGAGCGTCGGGAGAGGTCCAGTCGCAAGAGCGCCAGATCCGGGACGGCCAGCTCCGCCGCCACTGAGGGCGTGGGGGCCCGCCGGTCGGCGACGAAGTCCGCTACCGAGGTGTCGGTCTCGTGTCCGACCCCCACCACCACCGGCAATGGGCACGCCAGTACTGCTCGGGCCACCTCCTCAGAGTTGAACGCCTGCAGGTCCTCCAGAGATCCCCCGCCGCGCACCAGCAGCACCACGTCCACGGCGGCCCTGCCCGCCAGCTCCAGGGCGGCGATGATCTCCCGGACGGCACCTTCTCCCTGGACCAGGGTCGGGGCCACCACCACCTCGGTGATGGGGCAGCGGCGCTGCACCACGTGAATTACGTCCCGCAGGGCGGCTCCCTGGCGCGAGGTCACCACCGCCAACCTCCGAGGGAGGAAGGGCAGCTTTCGCTTGCGGTCGCTGGCGAAGAGACCCTCCGCCTCCAACCGCGCCACCAGCTGCTGGAACGCCAGGGCCAGGGCTCCCACCCCCTGCGGTTCGAGTCGGTCCAGGTAGACCTGCAGCGAGCCGGCGGCAGCGTAGACGGAGACCGAGCCGTGGGCCAGCACCTTCATCCCGGTGCGAGGCTCGAACTGCAACCCGCGCGCCTCCTTGCGGAACATCGCCGCCTTCAAGACTGAGCGGTCGACGCCATCGGGCCGGCTGTCCTTGAGGTTGAAGTACCAATGCCCCGCCGCGGACAGGTGGCAATCGCCCAATTCCGCCTCGACGTAGGCGTCTTGGAGCTGAGGATCCGCCGCCAGCGCCCCCCGGATCAAGGAGGCTAGCTCACCGACTTGGAGAACGCGCACCCGCATGCTCCAGGGACCCTCTTGGGGCGCGGGCGATGTTGCCAAGCACCCCGTTGACGAACCTGCCCGCTTCATCTCCGGCCATCTGCTTCGCCAGCTGAACCGCCTCGTCGATCACCACCGCCACTGGCTCCAGCCGGCGCCAGCAGAGCTCCTCAGTGGCGATCCGCAGCACGGCCCGCTCCAGGGCTCCCATCTGATCCATGGTCCAGTGGGTGGAGCAGGCCTCGATCATGGCGTCGATCTCGAGCTGGTGGGCCGCCGCCCCCTCCACCAACTCCTCGGCAAACCGCCGGCTGCTGGGGCTCTGGGGGTCCTGCTCCAGGTGATATTGCAAGGGGCCTCGCCAATTACCTGGCTGCAGCTCCAGTTGAAACAGCACCTGAACGGCCAGCTCCCGAGCCCGGTGGCGCGGCCCCAAGGGTCAGTCCCCCTCGATTTCGGCAATGTGCAGGTTGATCTCGACCACATCGAGCCCCAGCATGCTGTGAATTGCGTAAGCCACCTTGTGCTGCAGCTCATCGGCAAGCTGTCCGATCGACGCCTGGGGCGTGATTGACACGTAGAGGTCCAACTTGATGCCGGTGTCCCCCACCATCTGCTGCTTCACTCCCCGATGGCCCTGACGATGGTGCAGGGGCAAGGAGACGTTGACCCCGGTGGACTCGCACATCGCGGCGATCCCCGCCACCTCCTGGGCGGCCAGCGCGGCGATCGAGGCCACCACCTCGCTGGCGACACGGACCCGGCCCGGAGCCTGCTCACCCGGCTGATTCAGCAGTGACATGCTCACTGGACCCGCTCCAGGTACTTGCCTGTCCTGGTGTCCACCTTGAGCCGATCGCCAACTCCCACGAACAGCGGGACGTCGATCACCAGACCGGTGTTGAGGGTGGCGGGCTTGCTGCCACCGGTCGCGGTGTCGCCCTTGAACCCGGGGTCAGTCTGGGCCACCTCCATCTCGATGGTGATCGGAAGTTCGACCCCAATTACCTTGCCGTCGTACTGGAGCACGTACAGGTGGTCGGACTCCTGGACGTACCTGATGGCCTCGGCGAATTGGGCCTCATCCAAGGGGTATTGGTCAAAGGTCGTCGTATCCATCACCACGTAATGCTCGCCATCGCGGTAGAGGAACTGCACGTCGACCTTCTCGATGCGAGCTCGGGAGAAGCGCTCTTCGGGCCGAAAGGTCTCTTCGGTCAGGGAACCCGTGGTGAGGTTGCGCAACCTGGTGCGAACCACGGCGGTGCCGCGACCCATCTTGACGTGATCGAAGGAGAGCACCTCCCAGAGCTGGCCATTACGCTCCACGGTGGTCCCGGATCTGAGCTCGCCGGCGCTGATCATCAAGCTGCTCCTGGGAATCCCTTGCTGGGGCCTATCCGTGGCCGGGGCGGAATTGATGATGCCAGCTTTGCCCGAGAGGCACCGCTACCTCCCCCCGACTCTGCCCGCTCTGAGTCACCTTTCGCGACTTCGCTGACCACTTCCGGGGACCGCTTCGTCGACCCCGCGACGAGGTCGTCAGAACTTGCTTCCGGAACGCGACTCGAGCTGAGATCAGAGGAGCCTACGGTGGGGCGAATGGCCACCAACTTGATGCCCCAGGTACGGGAGCAGTCTCCACCCGGGCAGCTCGCCAGTTCGATTGTGATCGCCTCTCTCTCCCGGGCCCTTGATCTGGCCGAGGGCGAGCCGATGGGTCATGCCATCCGCAGCTGCTGGCTTGGGATGCAGATCGCCAAGTGGCTAGAGCTGCGGCCCGCCGAGCGCCAGGATCTCTACTACGCCCTCCTGCTGAAGGATGCCGGCTGCTCCGCCAACGCCTACAGCGTCACCCACTGGTTCCAGGCGGACGACCTGGTCACCAAGGCGGAGCTCAAGATCACCGACTGGAGCAGTCAGTGGCGTTCCATGCTCTTCGCCATCCGCCAGACGGCCCCCTCTGCCCCGGTCACCCGTCGGATGGCCCAGCTGGTCTCCCTGGGCAGCCGGGGCGTGGGCCTCGCCAACGAGCTGGTGGAGGTGCGCTGCACCAAAGGTGCCGAGATGGTCCGCCAGCTGGGCTGGGCCGAGCCGGCCGCCGCCGCAGTCCTGAGCCTCGATGAGCACTGGAACGGAAGTGGCCGACCGCGCGGACTGAAAGGAGAAGAGATTCCCCTCCTCTCCAGGATCGCCCTGCTCAGCCAGACCGTCGAGATCTTCTGGCGCCGGGGCGGGGGCCGGGCGGCCGAGACGGTGCTGCGCCAGCGACGGGGCAAGTGGTTCGACCCAGTTTTGGTCGATCTGGTCCTGGCCCACGCCGGCAGCTCCAAGCTGTGGCGCCAGTTCGGCGAGATCACCGACCCCGAGCACGTTGGTTACCTGGATCCAGAACCGAGGTCCATCCCCTCCTCCAGCATGGACGACATGATCAGGATCGGAGAGGTGTTTGCCGCGGTGGTGGATGCCAAGTCGCCCTGGACCACCAACCATTCGACCCGCACCGCCGCCATCGCCCGTTTGATGGCGGAGAACATGAACTTCACCCCGACTGAGCAGGATCGGGTCGGACTCGCCGGACTGCTCCACGACCTGGGCAAGCTGGCGGTGAGCAACGCCATCTTGGACAAGGCGGGGCCGCTGCTCCCCGAGGAGATGGAGGAGATGCAGCGCCACACCTCGATCACCCACGACATCCTCTCCCCGCTCTGGCCTCTGGACGACGTAGCCGAGATGGCGGCCTCCCACCACGAGCGGTTGGACGGTACCGGATACCACCGCCACCTCAGAGGCCCAGAGATGCCCCACGGAGCCGACATCCTGGCGGTTGCTGACGTCTACGAGGCCCTGACCGCCCACCGGCCCTACCGGCGCGGGATGGACGCCGACGAGGCGGTCGCGGTGCTCAAGAAGGAACAGGGGACCAGGCTGTCCGGCGAGCCGATCACCGCGCTCGAGCAGATGGTCGCCACCAAACGCAAAGACGAGACCGAGTAGCCAGCGGCTCCTCTACATGAAGTAGAGGATCAGCCCGGCGCCCGCCACCAGATAGGGGCCGTAGGGCAGCGCGTCGCGCAGGCTGACCCGGCGGGTCACCAAGAGGAGGATCGTGATCACGCCTCCAATCACCGAACCGGCGATCAGAGCCCACAGCGCATAGAGCTGGCCGTAATTGAGGCTCATCCCGGTGATGGCCCCGATCATCATCGCCAGCTTGACGTCGCCCCAGCCGAAGCCCTCGCCGTTGTGAAATATCTCGCTGGCGACCGCAAATGGGAGCATCAGGACGCCCCCCAAGAGAATTCCGAAAAGCGCCCGCACCACCGAAAGGTCGGGACTCAGGTTGGCCAGCAGTAAGGCCAGGGCCATGGTGGGCAGGGTGATCACGTCAAGGATCAGCCGGTGCTTCAGGTCGAAGCCGAGGATCTGCAGCAAGACCACCATCCAAAGGCTGTGGACCAGCAGCCCGGGGCCTATCCCCTGCCGCAAGGCGAAGGCGAAGAACCCGATGAAGCCCAGGGCCGGCAACAGCACGAGCTCCAACCGACCGGGGCCGAGACGGGGCGGGGAGTCATCGTTCTTGAGTGGACGCTCCAGCAGGAGCGACAGCTGGCCCATCAGCGCACCACCGATAAGACCCAGGACGCCCCAGCCCAGCGCCTCGATCGGCGTCACTGGAGACGAGGTCCCCCGACCTCAGTCAGCAAAGCCTGCCTCATCCGAGTCCGGCCTCCTGGATCTGCGCATTGTGCTGGGCCAGAGTGACGCTGTACTCCACCTTACCGTTGGGCAGCGCCAGGAAGTAGAAATAGTTGCTGGCGGTGGGATGAAGCACGGCGTCGATCGCGGTGATCCCGGGACTGTCGATAGGCCCCGGCGGCAGCCCGGCGTGGAGGTAGGTGTTGTAGGGAGAGGCGAAAGCAGTGTTGACGTCGGTGCTGTTGTCACCGGCCAAAGACTGGGCATAGAGCACGGTGACGTCGCTCTGCAGCACCATTCCCGCCCGCAGCCGGTTCAGGAAGACACCCGCCACTAGCCCCCTGTCGGAGACGGTGGTCGCCTCTCCAGACACGATGGACGCCAGCACCACCACCTGGTATGGAGACAGGCCGACGCTGGCGGCGCCCTGGTCGATCTGCGTGCTGAGCCGACTCTGGAAGTCCTGCACCTGGCGCTCCAGCATCTGGTAGGGCGTCACCTTGGGGAGGACCTGGTAGGTGTCGCCAAAGGCGAGCCCCTCCCAACCAGCTCCTGCCGGAGTGCCCGAGAGCGGGGTGATGCCGGGGAAAGTGGTGGCGGCGTCGGCCACCTTCAGGTAACTGGCTGCCGAGAAGAGGCCATCGCTCTGGAGCAGCTGCGCCTCCTGGTTCAACCGCAGCCCGTCCGGGATCGTGACGTTGAAGGCCTGGCTGAGTGGCGGACCCTTGAGCACATCCACGATCTCCGACACCGACATCCCCGGGTCCAGCGCAAACTTACCCGGCTTGAGGTCCGCTTGCAGCTCCTTGGTCTCGGCAAAGAGCTTGAAGAAGAAGCTGTTGCGCACCAGCCGGCGAGCCTGGAGGCTGGCCGACACCTGAGCCAGGGACTCGTCCCTGGAGACCGTGAACAGAACCTTGTGCGACTGGCTCGACTGCACCGGGGAGAGCTCGTTGCGGGTGACCACGGCCAGTGCGACTCCCCCCCCGACGACCAGCACCAACAGCACCAGCAGGCAGCCGATGATCGGGTGGCGTCTCACTGGCCGCGTCTCTTGGGAGCTGCCAGCGCCTGCTGGAGGATCAGGGCGGCCGCCACCTGGTCCCCGACCTCGCGGCGGCGGGAGCGCCTGGTTCCGGTGGCGATCAGATGCCGCTCCGCCTGCTTAGTCGTGAGTCGCTCGTCAAGGTAGCTCACCGGGATCCCTGTCTCTTGTTCAACCGCGGCCCCGAAGCTCCTCGCCTCCCCCGCCGACTCGCCCTCCCGCCCATCCAGATGCAGGGGTAGCCCGACGACGATCTCCGTGACGGAGAGGTCCCGGACCAGTCGCGCGATCTCGAGCAGATCTCGTCGGTCTGCTCTGCGGAGCACCGTGGAGTGGGGCTGCGCGATCGTCCGGGTCTCGTCGCTGACTGCGACCCCCACCCGCGTGCGCCCGGGGTCGAGCGCCAGGATCCTCCCGGGCGGCGACGAACCTGAAGCCCTAGCCAGTGGTGTGACTCTGGGCGAGCGAGGTACGCACGATGTGTATGTTCCCCGAGAAGATCGGCAGCCAAGGCCACCCAAATGGAAACTGGGTGATGGTCACCGTGCTGGAGCTGGGGAGCTGTGACAAGAGGTAGGGCTTAGCGGCCCCGGGACCCATGAACCCGAGCTTGCTCTGCAAGGGCTTGAGGTCGAGGTTGGGGGCCCAATAGCCGACCGCGTGAGAGGTGATCGTGACCGTTCCCCCAGCCCCGGCCGCTACCACCTTGAGGTGGCCCAAATCCGGGTTCGCCAGCAACTCACCGTTGGACGGGACCTTGGACTTGAGGTCCTGCAGGACAGCGGCCCTGGCCGCCACCCGGTTGTAGTCGCTGGCACCGGCAGTGACCGACACGGTCAATGTCTGGGCTGTCGCGGCGGGGCACGGTGTGGATGCGGAGGTATTGCATCCCGTCGGAAGAGGCGGATTGGTAACCGTGACGGTTATTCCATTGCCGGCCGCATCCTGGGCGATCACGGACTTCCCCGCCAATCTCGTGAGATCCTTCTTCGCCTTGTTGGTGAGATTGGTATCGATTGTCTGCTGCTGGTTCTGGGCCGCAGTTGCATCTGCGGTGGAGAACACCGACTGGGTGGACGCATTCGTGCCCCCTGTCATCGCAGAAGAATTGGTGATTTGCAACGCGGGGGCGGGAGAGTCACAGCTTCCGGGGGAGGCGCTGACGCACTCGGTCGACCCGGCGTTGGTCCACGTCCACGATTGCCCAGCGCCAACATTGCCCTGAGTACCGACCGTATTCGCGTCACCCTGCACTGCGACTCCCGCCGAATAGTTGCCTGATGAACACTTCGGCAGAGGGGAGAGCGTCTGGCCCTCGCCGGCCGTCGTCGTCGTGAATCCCACCCCGCTGCTGGAGCTGTCCTGAAATTCCGGTGCATTCCCCTGAAATGACAGTGACTGGCCAGGGATTCCCCCGCCCGCCAAGCAGAACTCAAGATCCCCGGTGGCCGGCACCGGCGGGAGCGACTGAGTCCCGCTCGGAGTAACCGTGAAGTTCTTGTTGTAAGTCTGACTCTGCAATGCCTGGGTGGTTATCTGATCCAGAGTTCGGCCGGAGCTGGCTCCGTCGGTGCCTTGAATGGTCACGGTGTCGGCAAGGCGGTGGGCACGAACGCCGAGGGTGACGGTGGCCGACTGAAAGATCAGGAACAGAAGAATCACCACCAGAACCACCGCGCCGATGGCGATGGGCCGTTTGTGTTGCCCCTGGGAATCCCACATCTCCTTGATGCGCCCCCACCAGCCGGCAGCTCCGCCGGTCCCGGCCGCCAGCAGCGCCGAAGGGCTCCTCTTTGCGAGCTGAGTCGGCGGCGGTTCCTCGCCGGACACCAGTGGCGCCGCAGCTCGGCCGCCTCGACCAACTGACTCCGCTACATCCGCCGCGGCAGCGGCGCTCGCCGCGGCCGCCGCGGCCACGTCCGGAACTCCTCGGAGCGGTGCGCCTTGTTCAAGGCGAGCCAGTGAGGCGAACGTCGGGAATCCGGTCCGGATCGCCAGCGCCTGGATCTGCGGGTCGCCGGAAACGATCGCGATCCGCTTCTGGAATCCCCTCGTGTACTGCATGAGCAGGCGCATGTCGAGCGGTGACCGCAGCACTCGTCCATCCGGGGGAACCACGAAGACCAGATCGCGGTCGCCTTCAGCGCGCCGGATCCGGTCGACGAGATCGGTGATCTCGTCGTTCGGCTCGACGTAGAGCAGCTTGGCCATGGTTATCGGCTTCTCCGACCATCAAGGCCAACGACCGCTCGGCAGAGCTCGTTATGACCCATCCGTGCCTCGAATCGCCTTGGACACCTTGCGGAACATCCCCTCCAATCCCGGGCCTTCTTCGGTGGCGTCGTCGATTTGGCCGCAGCCTTGGTAGGCCAAGCCCATCGCCACCACGTCGGCTGGGGAGGTGAGCAGACCCGTGGTGTCGTGGACCGCGTTCAGCTCCTCCGGCACTAAAAGCCGAAAGGTCGGGGGATGAACGAACGGCAAGTAATCGGTCCAGCGCAATACCGACAGCTGTTCGACCACCTCGGGCAGCAGTGCGCCCCCTCCGCAGAGCCGGACGGCTGTCGGCAGCGGCTGTCCCTTGCCTAAGTCGTGGAGGACCAGCGCCACCCCCTGGGCCAGCACCTCCGCCGACTCACCCATGGCCCGGCGGACCTGAGCCTCCTCCTGGCCGCCGAGAACGCCGGCCGAATGCCGCAACTTCAGGCTTTCGGAGAGCGGCAGCGAGAGGTCCATATCGTGAGCCAGCTTGCGGGTGAAGGCCCGACCCCCCAGCTCGAACATCCGGGTGGACTCCAGGACGGCATTACGCACCAAGCTGACGGTGGTGGTTCGGGCTCCGATGTCAATAAAGATGGCGCCGGCTTCCAGCACCTCCGGGGTCGAGGCCAACCGCGCCAGGGCATACGGCTCAGCCACCGCCTCTAGAAGTTCCAGGTCCAACGCCTGGGAGATCTCGTCGACGGCGGCGTATTGACCCTCGGTGGCGAAGGTGTTGAAGACGGTGAGCTCCACCTTCTGCCCTTGATACCGAAGCGGATCCAGGACCGGCTGGCCGTCCACCTTGGCCGAGGTGATCGAGGAATGCACCAGCCGCAGGGCGCCGTCCGTCTCACCAGCGGACTCCTCGTCGAGACGGGCCTGGGCCTCACGCAAGGCCCGGCGCTGTATTCCCTCCACCTGGTCGTCGAGCTCCCGCTTGGAGATCCGGACCTGGGGCCTACCCCTGATTCGGGAACCTGAGTTGCTGACTGCCCGGACCCGAGCGCCGCCGATCCCGACGATCACCCGGGTGGGGATGACCTCGGCCATGTCCTCGGCGGCTTCCAGGGCGGCATGGCACCCCTCCAGCACCGATTCCACGTCGACCGGCTGCCCGGGATCGATCTGACCGGGGCCCTGCTCCGAGTGGCCCACGCCCAGCACGATGGCCTCGCCCGCCTCTTTTTTGAGGACCAGCGCCTTGATCACCTGGGCACCGACGTCGAGCGCGGTGACGTGGGTCCTAGGCTGTCGGCGGGCCGACGGGGCCTTCGGCATCAAGCTTCCTCCACTCTGGACCCAAGGATGTTACGCACCGTCGCCAGCGCGGCGGCGTGACCGCCAGCGGAGACTCCCCCCTGGCCAAACTGCTGGTTGCCGCCGCCGCCGCCGAACTGACGACACGCGGCCTGCGCAATCTCGCCCGCGTTGAGCCCTCGAGCTACCAGGTCCGGGGTCAGCTTAAGCGCCAGCACCGATCCGGCTAGAACGACGACGCAACCCTGGCCGATTTCGGCGGCCAATTCATCCGCTCGGCGCGCCAGATCCGATCTCGGCAAGGTGTCCGGCAGGTCCAGGGTGGCCAGAGTGATCGCTCCCACCTGCTCTCGAGTCGCGGCATCTCTGGTAAGGGGTCCCTGGCGGTGCGACTCGTCGAGCTCTTTCTCCAGGCTTCGAACCCGTTCCTGAAGACCCTCCACCCGAGCTCTGACTTCGCCCGCCGGCACCCGGAGCTGCCTGACCACCTGGGAGTTCTGATTCCGCTGCTCCTCCCACCACCGTTCCGCCGCCGGCCCAACGACCATCTCCACCCGGCGCAGGCCGGAGCCGACGCTGTGCTCCGCGGTCAGGACGGCCGCGCCGATCCGGCCCGATCGCTCCACATGGGTTCCACCGCAGAGCTCTCGCGAGAAGGCGCCGAAACTCACCACCCGAACCTGGTCGCCGTAGGTCTCCTCAGGCAGGGCGAGCGCTCCGGAGCGGCGCGCCTCGTCCAGGGACAAAAGCTCTACCCGGCGCTCCATGTCTTCCCTGATCGCAGAGTTCAGCTGCCGCTCCAGTTCCAACAGCTCCTCACTGGAGAGCGCGCGCGGCCAGCTGAAGTCGAAGGTCGCTCGGTCTGGGGAAACCAGAGAGCCCCGCTGGACCACGCCCTCGCCGAGCTGGCGGTGCAGCGCGGCATTCAGGAGGTGGGTCGCCGAGTGGTGGGCGGCGCACCCTCCTCGATGGACCGGATCGACCGTGGCCACCACCAGCTGGCCCACTGAGATCTCCCCCTCAATCACCCGGCAGCGGTGGAGCCGGGCTCCCGGGTAGGGCGCCGTCGTGTCCAGGACTTGGGCCGAGCCGCCCTCCCAGTCCAAGCGGCCCCGGTCCCCCAACTGGCCACCGCCCTCAGCGTAGAACGGGGACTCCTCGAGGACTGCCTCGCACTCCTCATCAACGCCCGCCCGGGCAAGAGACTGCCTGTCACGCAACAGCGAGGTCACCCGGGTCTCGGCCTGCAGCCGGTCGTACCCCACAAACTCGGTCGGCGGCAGCTCTATCTGCGCCTCCCGGACGGTTCCTGTCGAGCGGCCGGAGCGGGACAATTCCCGCTGCTCCTGAAGCAGCAGCTCGACCTGGGCACGGTCCACCTGGAAGTTGCGGGCGGCAGCCAGGTCCTCGGTCACCTCTAAAGGAAAGCCGTAAGTGTCATGCAGCCGGAAGGCGTCGGCTCCCGAGATCAACCCGCCCTCAGCGCGGCCGACCACCGCTTCGAAGTGCTCCATGCCCCGGTCCAGAGTCTCTTGGAAGCGCTCCTCCTCCTGTTCGATCACCGCTCTCACCCGACCGGCCCCACTCGCCAGCTCCGCGTAGTTCTCTCCGAGGATCGCTACCACCACCGGTACGCAGGGCCCCAATCCTCCCTCGACGTCGAGGCTCATCGAGCTGACCAGGGCGCGTCGCAAAAGATGACGCAGGACGTAGCCCCGCCCCTCGTTGGAAGGCACGACACCGTCCGCGATCAGCATGCAAGCACCGCGCGCGTGGTCGGAGAGCCGTCGCAGATGGCGGTCGCGCTCGGTCGTACTGCCCGACGCAAGCTTGCGCGACCGGTTGGCGAAATCCTCGCGAATCGGCGCGAAGAGATCGGTGTCGAAGATGGAGTCGCAGCCCTGCAGCACCATCGCCACCCGCTCCAGTCCCATGCCCGTATCCACCCCCGGGTGGAGGAGCGGAACGGTGCGGCCATCCGGAAGTTGTTCGGAGTCCATGAAGACCAGATTCCAGATCTCCAAGTAGCGCTCGCCTTGACCAGGACGCTGATCCGCTCCCATGCCGAAGCGCTCTCCCAGATCGTAGTAAATCTCGCTGTCCACGCCGCACGGTCCGGTGGGACCCGCCTGCCAAAAGTTCTCCTTGAGTCGGGACACCCGCTCTGCTGGGATGCCCGCGACCTTCTCCCAGAGCTTGGCCGATACCTCGTCATCGGGATGGACGCTCGGATAGAGCCGATCGGCATCGAGACCGAAGCCCCTGGTGAGCAGTTCAAAGGCGTAGGCGATCGCCTCCTCCTTGAAATACGCGCCGAAACTGAAGTTGCCCAGCATTTCGAAGAAGGTGTCGTGACTTAGGTCACCCACCTCATCGATGTCGGTGGCGCGGAAGGCCTTCTGACAAGAAGTCAAGCGCGCCTGCGGGGGCTTCTTTTGGCCCAGGAAATAGGCCTTGAAAGGAACCATGCCAGCGCTTACCAGCAGCAAACTGGGGTCATCCTGGGGGATCAGCGGCGCGCTGGGCACCCGGAGATGACCGTGCTGCTCGAAATAGTTCAGAAATTCAGTGCGGATTTGTTGACTTAGCAATGCCCAAGGTCCATGCGGGATCGGCCGGATTCTAGCCGCTCGGCCGTCGGGCCGACGACCCCCGTACTACTCCGGCAGCTCGCGCTTGAGTTGAGCCAGCGCCGCCCGCTGCAGGCGGCTGACGTGCATCTGACTGATCCCGAGCCGGCGCGCCACCTCAGTTTGGGGCAGTTGCTCCACGAACCGCAGCACCATGATCTCCCGCTCTCTCGGAGTCAGGTGGCGCATGGCTCCGGCGAGCATGTTCTGCAGCTCGATCCGGCCCAGGTTCTCGTCCTCAGCGCCCAGCCGGTCACCGAGCTCACCATCCCCGTCATCTTGGCCTGCCGGAGACTCCAAGGAGAGCGCCCGCTGGGCCGGCCCCGCCTCCAGAGCTTGGAGGACTTCGTCTGGCTCCAGCTCCAGCCGGGCGGCGATCTCCGGGACGGTCGGACCCCGACCCAGCTCCTGACTCAGCTCCTGCTGGGTGCGCACCACCCGGGCGTAGGTCTCTTGGAGCCTCCGGGGGACGCGCACCGCCCAGCTCTTGTCCCGGAAGTATCGCTTGATCTCGCCCAGGATGGTGGGGGTCGCGAAGGTGGTGAACTCGAGGCCTAGGCTGGGGTCGAAGCGGTTGATGGCTGCGATCAGTCCCAGGTAGCCGACCTGCTCCAGGTCCTCCAGCGGCTCGCCACGGCCAGCGAACCGACGAGCCAACGAGTGGACCAGAGCGGCGTACTGGGGTACCAGCTCCTCCCGCACTTTGGGGTCACGCGTCTTCGCGTAATCAGCAAAGAGCCGCCGCTGCAACTCACGATCGAAGCGGGGGGGACTTAATCCCGCCTCGGTCACCGCCAGCGGTACTTGGCCAGACGGACCCGCACGAGCCCGTCGCCCGCCGCCTGGAAGTCGACGTCGTCAGCGAAACAGCTGAGCATGGAGATGGCGAGGTCGAGAGCTTCGGCGGTGGCGAGCGCGGCGGCCCGACCCCGGGGACCGGCCTCGACTTTTGGCTGCGGACGAGTGCCGAGCAGACGGACCTCGACCCGCAGCGCATCCTCTTGGACCTGGAAGTTGATGCGGACCTTGGCATCGATCATCCCGGCGGCGACCGCTGCCCGGATGGTGTGCTCACAGGCCTCGGCGATTGCGATGTTGAGTTCGTCCAGCGCCTCAAGGCCCAATCCGGCAACACTGGCCATTCCCGCCGCCGCGCGCTTGGCGACCACGATGTACTGGGGATCCGCCGGGATCCGCAGCTCCGTCGCCTCGGCCGTCCTGGCAGCCATCACTTGAATGCTTGCCCCCTCCGGCGCGAACTCAAACCTTCCAGATGGGCCCGGCGGCTCCCGCCGGCTCTGGGCTCCGATCCCTCGCACACTAGGTGGGTGCGCCGCACGCTACCTTCCAAATCCTCTCGAGGAGGCTCGTGGGCCGTCGGCGGTATTGGCGCTCCCGAGGAATCATCACTAGGGTCGGGTGCTTGTGTCCGGCGAGGCCCCGGGCCCAAATCAAGGTAGCACGGCTCACTCCGAGCGCGTCTCCCCGGGGGGAACCACCCGGGGCGCAAGTCGGAGGCCCACCTCGGCCAACTGCTCGGGAAGGACCACGGTCGGCGCTCCGGTGAGCGGATCGGATCCAGTCTGCGTCTTCGGGAATGCGATCACCTCCCGGATCGAGGGCTCGCCGACACCTACCATCACCATCCGATCGATCCCCGCCGCAAACCCGCCGTGCGGAGGCGCGCCGTAGCGGAATGCGGAGATCAGAAAGCCGAACTTCTGCTGGGCCTCCGCCGGAGTCAGCCCCAGTGCCGCGAAGATCGCCTGCTGCTGTTCCGGACGGGTGATCCGCAGGGAGCCGCTGCCCAACTCGACCCCATTACAGACGATGTCATAAGCCCGGGACCGGACCCGCAGCGGATCACTCTCAACTAGGGGCCAATCGTCCGGGTGGGGCTGAGTGAAGGGGTGATGCATGGGGCTCACCCCACCACCGGCGGCGCTCTCGAAAAGAGGAAACTCGGTGACCCACAGAAAATCGAAGCGCCCTTCGGGGATCCACAGGAAGCGGCGGGCGGCGTGCAGCCTCACCGCCCCCAGAGCAGTGGCGGCCACCTGGAGAGGACCGGCGGTGAAGCACACGCAATCGCCGTCCACCACCCCGACGCGGTCAGTCAGAGCGGACAGCTCAGTCTCGGAGAAAAACTTGACGATCGACCCTTCGTACTGTCCCGCTCGGCGCCACAGGTAGGCGAGACCCTGGGCACCATAGGTCCGAGCCACCTCAAGCCAGTCCCCCTCCAACTCACCCCGGGTCAGCTCAGACCCCCCTGGTACACGCAGCGCTCGGACGGTACCGCCCGCCTCCAGGGCCCCGGCGAATACGCGGAATGAAGTGCCGCGGAATACCTCGGAGACATCCTGCAACTCGTGGCCGAAGCGAGTGTCAGGCTTGTCCGAGCCGAAGCGCTCCATCGCCTCGCGGTACGGAATTCGCGGCCACGGGGTTGCGACCGGATGCCCGAACGCCTCTTCCCAGGCGACCGAAATCATCGACTCTAGAACCTCGTAAATCTCTTCCTCGTCCACGAAGGACATCTCGAGGTCCAGTTGGGTGAACTCAAACTGCCGGTCCGAACGGAGGTCTTCATCGCGCCAGCAGCGGGCAATTTGGAAGTAGCGGTCAAAGCCAGCAACCATCGAAAGTTGCTTGTAGATTTGCGGTGATTGGGGCAGTGCCCAGACATGGCCCGGCATCATCCGGCTCGGCACCATGAAGTCCCTCGCCCCCTCCGGGGTGCTGGGGATCATGGTGGGCGTCTCAATCTCGGTGAAACCCAGACGGTCAGCTTCATCTCGCAGTCGCTTGATGAAGCGATGCCGGGCCCGCAGGTTGCGCTGCATCCTGGGCCGGCGCAGATCCAGATAGCGGTACTGGAGACGAACACGCTCGTCAACCTCCGCCTCGTCCCCGGTCCCAATCGGCATCGCCTCGGCCTGGGCCAGCACCTCGCAGAGGTCAACCGCAACCTCCACCGCGCCCGTAGGCAAGCTGGGGTTCTCACTTCCCTCGGGGCGGGGCTCGACGACCCCTTCCACCCGCAGCACCCACTCCAGCCGGCAGCGCTCCGCGATCGCCTGCGCCTCCGGGAAGTGGGCGGGGTTGAAGACCAACTGCACCACCCCGGTGTGATCGCGAAGGTCGATGAAGGTGAGCCCGCCGTGGTCGCGGCGGTGGTTGACCCAGCCGGCCAGGGTCACCCGCTCACCCCGATCGGCCAGCTTGACCGTGCCGCACATCCGCCGTCCTCTCACGGGTCCGACTCGCCAGCTGTCGCCTGAGCCCACTCGCGCACCTGGGCCGAGGCCTCTTCCAACCTGACCGCCACCTGCTCGCCCGTGCTGAGCCGCCGCAGGGTCACTCGCTGGGCGCGGGCCTCGTCCTCGCCCAGAAGTCCGACCGCACCCGCCCCGCTGCGTTCGGCGCCCCTCATCTTCCCCTTCAGGCTCCGCCGACCGACGTCGCAAATAACGGCT
>DATKSR010000101.1:0-12476 GCA_035531555.1 Candidatus Dormiibacterota bacterium | reverse complement strand
CTTGGGCGGTGCCAGTGCCAACACCGATGACGGTCCCGCCACCACCCAGCCGTACACCGACCTGAAAGCAGGCGGACTGCTGCCTTTCGAGGCCGCCCTGACAGCTGGCTTGCCGGCGGTCATGGTCGGCAATGCCTCGGTGCCTGGTCTGACCAGCCTGCCGGCGAGTCTGTCGCCCACCGTCATCCAGGGGCTGCTCGAAGGGCAGCTTCACTTTCAGGGCCTGATCCTCACCGACTCCTTGAGCGCCGGCGCGATCACAGCACGCGGCCTAAGCGTGGCCCAAGCGACTGTCGAGGCCATCGCCGCCGGCGCTGACATGGTCACCTTCGGGACGGGCAGTCCGGCCCTGGTGACCACGGCAGTCGATGCCGCCATGACAGAGGCGATCGACGACCACCAGGTGTCGCGAGCGCGGCTGATCAACGCCGTCGGCGAAATCCTGGTCGCCAAGCGGGTAAACCTCTGCGCTAGTGCCGGCACACGGGCCCGCCTGGGAGAGGGGTCCAACCTTGGTTCAGTACTCGGACAGAGATAACCCCAGCCATGGATGAGTTTCGCATTGTCAATCTGAAGGGATGGGACGAGCGTGCTCCGGCGCATGCCAAGTCCCCCGACTATCAGGTCGAACGCTTCCTGAGCGAGCCTGATTTTCTTAGCGGAGTGGTGCGTTTTGACCAGCCCCGGCTGGGTGACATCGATGGTGCGCGGGGCGTGCACCTGCAGTGTCATATCGGTACCGACACGATTTCGCTTTGCCGTCTTGGCGCGCACATGACTGGGTTGGATTTCTCACCGGCTGCCCTGCACGAGGCGCGTCAGTTGGCCAGCGCGACATCGGCCGACGCAGAGTTCCTTGAAGCAGATGTCTACGATGCTCCGACGGTGCTGGGAGAGGGCGGGTTCGACCTTGTCTATACCGGGATTGGTGCCCTCTGCTGGTTGCCTGATATCGCCAAATGGGCAGCTGTGGTTGCCAAACTCCTGGCACCCGGTGGCCGCCTTTTCGTGCGCGAAGGGCACCCGATGCTGTTGTCTCTCGGCGACCCCCGCCCCGACGGGCTACTGGCCGTGGAGTATCCCTACTTTGAGGCGCCCGACCCGCTGGTCGACACCGACGGGGGCACCTATGTACAGACCGACGTTGCCTTTCTGCAGAACCTGTCGTATGAGTGGAGCCACGGCTTAGGCGAGACCGTCAGCGCCCTGCTGAGCCAAGGGCTGCGCATCACCGATCTCGTGGAACACGACAGCGTGCCCTGGAACGCTCTACCGGGTCAGATGGAGCGTTTGGCAAATGGTGAATACCGGCTGGCCGACCGCCCTGGACGGCTAGCTCACAGCTTCACATTACAGGCGAGGAAGGAGTCCCAATAGATCCGGGGTGCCCCCCGGGATGCCGGCTGAGCTGATCCCCTAGCTGGGGCTGGCGAGGACTGGATCGCTGCTACCGAAGGCTGCCATTGCCTGCCGTCCCCCGTGCTGCAGTACCGCCCCCGGCACGATCTCGGTCGCGGCGCCCGGGTGGGTGACCACCTGCCCGTCCACCATGCCAGCGATAATTACCCGCCCCCAGTTCTCGACGTCGCCGGTAGAGGTTCCGTCAAGCACGGCATCTCCGAAGCGCTCGACCAACAGTCCCCCGATGGTGCCCGTGACGTAGGCCACGCCGCGCCTACCCACCACGATGCCGTCGGTGACGACACCGGTAACCGCCGCAGCACCCCCCGCTTCGACTACCACCGTGCCCTCCACCACCCCGGAGATCCACTCCTCGGTGGTGACACGGAGATCGCCGACGTAGCGGGTCCCGCCGGGAACGCTGACCTGCGTGCTCATATCGAGATCACCCCCGACTCGGTCCTGCTCGGGCCTCGGTTACGCCACGAGAGAGTTAGCATTCGACGGAAGAATTCTACCGCATATAGTGCTCGAGCGGCCATGCGATACACGATGTAGTGCTAGTCGCCGTTGAGTAGAAGGTACGATGGCGCCGTTCGGCGAAGCGGCCTACTGGCTCCGATCCCTGATGAAACCGAGCCGGCACGATGAGGGCACAGATTTAGTCCGAGCTTGGAGGAACTTCCACGACGGCGATCCCGGTGATCTTCTCCTGGAGCGCCGGCAAGGACTCCGCGTTGGCCCTCTCGACTGTGCTTCAGGACCCTGGACTCGAGGTGCGGGCACTCGTCACCACGCTCACAGATATGTATGGTCGAGTCAGCATCTCAGGGGTACGAGAACAGTTGCTTGACCACCAAGTGGCGCGGCTCGGCCTGCCCCTCGTCAAGGTATGGATTCCGCCAGGCTGCCCGAACGATCTATATGAGGATCGGATGGCACTTGCCCTGCAACGCGAACCGCTTCGAGGTATCCGCCATGTGGCCTTCGGAGACATCTACTTGGCCCAGGTCCGACGCCACCGCGAGGAGCACTTGGCCGCGGTGAGTAAGGTGGCACTGTTCCCCCTCTGGGGCCGGGACACCTTCGACCTCGCCAACGAAGAGCTCTCCGCAGGGTTACGGGCTACGGTGGTGTGTGTCGACCGCCGCGTTATGCCAACTTCATTTGCCGGCCGTTCATTTGACGCACGCTTCCTAGCAGATCTCCCCACAGACGTCGACCCATGCGGCGAAAACGGCGAGTTTCACACGCTCGTCTGGGACGCGCCGATGTACTCGTCTCCGGTAGATTGCCGGACAGGACAAGTTGTGACCCGGGGAAAATTCGATTACTGCGATATGCTACCGGGCCGGTAAAGCCCCCGGAAGAGGCCCTGGCACACCGTGATCCAGATACGTGTCGCCTACGGTCAGCCCGACGGTTCCCAGTCTAATGCCACAGCCCCAGACGATCAACGTGAATGTCCGGCACTCGAATGGCTGTTTCTCGGGTTGCTGGACCTGGCTGGCCCTCCTATTCGCCCTCGGCCTTCTGATCGAAGCCTGGCAGGGTAGCTCTCCGCTGGAGCGGGCAGGCGAGGTCGCGTTCCCCGTGCTGGCCGTGCTCGGGCTCGCGAGGTGGGGCTCGGCGACCAGGGGAGGCCGCATCGCTCGGAGAACTGCGGCATCGACTGGTCGTCCTCAGCGTGCTTCGGGCGAGATGCTTTCTCACCACCTGGCCCACTGTGATTCGTGCCAGCGGGACCTTCCGTGTGATGAGTGGGACAAGCTGTACGACGGGCCCGAGGCCGTCGGGATAGGACCCGGCCAGCTTCGAGATCGGTTACGCGACCACCTCAGCGAGTGCGACCGCTGTGACCAAGACCTCCCATGCGCGAAGTGGGATGAGTTGTACGCAGCGTTCGAGTCGGATGGTGGCGACGAGAGTGAGGCCAGTACTACGGACTGGGCTCCCCCTTAGAGGGCGTAGAGGCGCCCCCATCCAGACGAAGACGGTCAGGCAGCAGCGTCAGCCTGACGCCCGAGCCCGCTCTAGGTTGAGTTTCAGAAGTCGACCGAGGATCGAGTCGTCGTCAAGGTCCGCTGGCCATCCGTACGCTTCAATGACAGCCTCATCGAGATCCTCATGCAGGTTCGCGAGCCACGCCGGGCGCTCGTTGTATAGGTTCGTAAGTGTCCGGGCCTGCAACTCAGCAGCCAATAGGCCTGGTGGATTGAGCCAGCCATTTCGTAGATGATCGAGATCGCGGGCGACCTTGGCTATGGCATTACGCTGGTCGTGTGTCGGCTGGGGAAAGGGGAACTTCTCTAGGCATGTGGTCGGCGTGTAACGGGGCCGCGTCTCCAGCTGGGTGCCGACCGCGAGGGACCACCGTTCGTGGATGCGCGATTGGAGGACGCCAAAGAGGTAGTCGTCCTCGCTAGCAAAGACAACGAGAGCGTGGTCCGCGAGTGTTCCGGATGGTAGCCAAACGAAGAGTCGGTGTTTGGACGTCTCGGGCGTAGCGATGTAGCGCGACAGACCTGCCAGTGCAGCCCGCATGGAGTGGCCCGGCCGCTCGTGGATCCACCAGTCAAGCTCAGTGGTTCGAGAGACCGCGCGCTCTGGGCGGACATGTTCGCGGACATACTCGAACGGGGCCTCGTACAACGCCGCCTCCGACTCAGTGAGGTCTACCCCGAAATCTATAATCCACATGTGCCGAGGTCGGCGCGTGACGTCAAGTCCGTTCACCCAAGGGCGGACTACATCTGCGTTCGCACGCCCGTCGGGGTTCGGCGCGCGTAATAGACGGAGAGCAGTGAACTCATCGATGTCGAACGGCCCGCCTTTCACGTCGGGAATGAATGCGATCCCCTTGTTCTCGCTGAGACTGCGCGCTGATCGTAAGTCCGCGCCCGTCGTCAGGTCGGAATTGACGGAAGCGACCACCTTCCCGTCAAGCGTTCGGACTTTCTCGGATCCGTCGTCCTGTCCGATGAAGCTGATATGGACCGCGGCGCCGGAGAGTACCCAGGGTTCGTCGGCATACGCAAAGAAGATCGCCCCGCTCTCGTTGATCTTCTCTAGTACACGTCCGCCGCGGCCGCCTCTGATGCCCTGCGTCGCGAGTAGCCCTGCCCGCTTCAGCTTCCCGGCTTGAATCTGCGCTCGCGCCTTTTCGTGCCAATAAGCGCAGAGATCGCTCATGCCTGGCAGGCGGCTGCCATAGACCTTGTAGAGGGACTCGACGTAGGAGTCGCGCAAGCCTGCCCGTAGTAGTTTGGCGCCTAGGAAGGGTGGATTCCCGACAACCACGTCGGCGTCTGGCCATTCCGCCTCGCGGGGAGATGTTGGATCCGAGAGGTCCAGGAGAGCGTCCTGCTGGATGATGTTATGCAGTGGCTGAAGGATCGGGTTGCGCCGATAGCTGAATCCATTGGCCAACATCCATTGCAACTCACCTATCCAGATCGTGACCCTCGCCAGCTCAGCGGCGTATGGATTAATTTCGAGCCCGACCAGATTGTGTGGGCCTACCTCCGGGAACTCCTGGGGCTTCTGGAGCACGAGCGATCCCCAAGCGAGTGCGTCCCGCTCGAGATCCTTCAAGAGCTGCAGAACCACGTAGAGGAAACTTCCCGACCCACACGCGGGGTCAAGAACACGTGTTGCCCTGAGTCGCTCCAGGAAGCTCCTGAAGACTCGGCGCGGGTCATCTTGGGCGGGTGTACGGACAGACAGTTTCCGACCTGCCTTGACAAGTGCCGTCACCCGCACCTGCATTTCAGCGTAGTCGCGTCTGAGAGGCGCCATCAGGACCGGTTCAACGAGTTTGAGGATCGACGCTCGATCCGTGTAATGCGCTCCAAGTTGGGAGCGCTGTTCCGGGTCAAGCCCCCGCTCGAAGAGGGTGCCAAAGATAGCTGGCTCGATCTGGCTCCAGTTCAGCGCAGCCGCCCGGCGGACGGTCTCGATCTCTTCGGTCGTCAAGGGCAGGACAGTCGAGTCCTCGAATAGCCCACCGTTGAACCAGTCGACTCGCTCTACCCCAAACAGACCTCCAGCGGTCGCCATCTTCGAGAATAGCTCGCCGAGGCTCGCGGAGAACGCATCGGGCTCGCGGCGAGTAGCCTGGGCGAGGCGCTCAAGGATCCCCTTCGGCAGAAGCCCCGCGTCTTCTGCGAACATCGTGAAGACCATCCGGTCGAGGAAGTTGGCCACGGCTAGGGCTTCGTGACCGCGAGATCGGAGTGCAGCCGCAAGCTCGGCGAACTGCTGGGCTGCCTTCTCTGTGAGTTCCTCTTGGTAGCGAGTGGGACGGAGCGACTCGGGGTCAGTGAACGCCGCCCGAAGGACACGCAGGGGCCCATCCGGACTGGCCGCCAGATCCGCAAGGGTGAAGCGATGGGTCACCTTGGCGGTGCCCGTGAAGTTCGTGTGGACTTCAAATCGGTCGAGGTCGCAGACGATCAGAAGTGGGGGGTTGTCGAGGGCCTCTCGGTACTCGTTGAGCTGGAGGTACGCCGCTGCCAAGTCCTTGCGCTTCCCTTTGTATTCCCACGCGAAATGGTCGCGCATCCACGCATCGGCGAATCCATCACCGCCTCCCAGCTTCTCGGCCCCCTTCTCAAAGGCATACCAGTCACCTGTCGGGTCAGCCTGGTTGGGTGTTGGCACATCCAGCATTCCGCAGACGTCAATGAAGTGCTCTTGCGACGCGGCGCGCTCAGGCCTGGTGCTGCCCATCCACTTGACGGCGAACTCCGCCGGATTCACTGGGGCGCCAGGCCAGAGGAGGGCATAGGCGCGAGGATAGTTGCCGCGCGGTGCCCGGCGCATGGCCGGTCGTGGCTGGGGCGAGGTCGCTGCCGAGGTGCGGGCCATCGGGTCCAAGATCGACCAGCTGCCTCGTAGGTACAACATGATCCTCAGGAGCAACTGACCGAGAGGAGCAACTGACCGAGGCTGTCAGGGGCCTCAGAGAGCCAGCCCCGTGGCCCGGACCACGACCAATACCACCAGGGTGACCACAACGATGGTGAGGACGCGCCGGAGCCAGCGCCTCCGATAGCGCTTTGAGGCGAGTAGCCCGACCCCCAGCAGCGCGACACGAGTCCTGGGCCTCACGACGCCTTGAGTTCGGTGTTGTAGACGCTGTCGGGGTTGAGTGCGCTCGGAGTCCACTGCAGGAGGAGCTTTCCTGACAGCGGCACCTCAAAGTAGAGCGTGGCCGAGGCACGGCCGCGGGGCACGAGACTGTCGATCGAGGTCGACGATGGGCAGTCCAGTGAGCTGTAACTGTCATACGACTGCCCGCTCGCGTCCACGGCCGTCAGTTCGTACAGCGGGAGTTCCCACGGAGATGAGTCTCCGTTGAACAGCGCGACCCGCACGCTGACGCACTGATCTCCGGGGTTTGGCGTCGAATACGCCGAAGGGGCCACCGCTTGGGCGAAAGCTATGACCGTGACCTTCTGATGTGCTCCGTTGGTCATGGCTTTCCCGACGGCATAGAGCTTAGGACCGCTCGACTTGTGGCGCTTCTTCTTCTTCTTGTGCCCAACGGTGACCACGTTGGGCATGTGCTGAGGCTGAACGCTCACGCGACTTGGACGCTGGATTGTTCGGGCGCTGAACCCTGAGCCGAGGAACAGAGCACCAGCCACGAACATCGCGGCCACCCCAATGGCCAATAGACGGATCGAAGTACCTGTAGGCATCGCCAACCTCCTTTCCGAGTTGGCGCCAAGCTAGGGTCTGCGAAGGCCGATCCGTATCAACTCGCTCTCTCTCTCGACCCTACCACGTACCCGGTGAACGTGCCGGTTCCGCCGCGCCTCGTAACAAGACTGCTCTCCGCTGGGACTTAGCTGGCCCCCTGCAGGGGCAACCACCTCTCGGTCCCTTGGTCCTGGACGTTGCGTAGCGAGTCCTGGAGGCTGCTAGCGGACCGTACATTGAGGACTCCATGCTGGTTCCCCGGTTCCTTCCTGGAAAGGAGAGACGCGATGAGGCGGCTCGGGTACCTCACGCGGCTGACCTGGAGGGACCTGAACGGCCGACCCAGCTCTTTGGACCGGCTGAGGGAGACCTGATCGCAGAACTTTTTCTTGGGATCAACGACATTTTGGATCTAGATCCGTCAGGAACCATGTCTGCTGATGAACTTTTCATTAGCCTGGGACTGAGAAGCCTGGCGGCGCATGATCCCCAGGCGGCCTCCAGCTTCATATCGCCCCAGCCAGCGGTGGACCGTGCGCCGGTCCACTCCCCACTGGACGGCGACCTCCGAGATCGACCGACCGTCGCTGATGACCGCCAACACCGCCTGGTACCGCTGTTCAGCCACGCTCATGTACCTCATGAGCGCCACTGTGACCAATCAGCCGAAGTTGCTGGGACACCTCAGCCGAAGTTGTGCGACCCATCAGCCGAAGGCCTTTGGCGACGCGTCACCCGAATTAGCACACAACCGTGGTGCCCGCAGCAGGACTCGAACCTGCAACCTTGGGATTAAGAGTCCCCTGCTCTAACCAGTTGAGCCATGCGGGCCAGCCTCCTCGTGAGTCTAGCGGTGGCAGTAGTCTGAACGGGGCGGCGGCAGATCCAATGCCACTTCAGACGAGCTCCGAGCGCTCCACGAACCAATCGCGCTATCCTCCCGCAGCCGGCCCGGGGCCCCAACCCCGGAGCCGGTACGCGCCCAGGCCCCCGGAGTGTCCTGTTAGGGATTCTGGTCCGCTGGACGCGGAGGGTCTGACACCTGTTCGGGACCATCGGAGTCCCACGGGCTATACGTGCTAGGCGCATGGGTCTTGGCTCGTCAGCCGCGCGCTGCCAGGTCTTAGGTGTCGCGCCAAACGCATTTAACCACCGGTTTGCACGATTGAGTGTGCCTACACGCCGATAGCTCTACGCGTCGGCAGAAGCTTCTCCTACGTCTGCGATACTCGGGCTACGGTAAGTCGGTCGCAATCTCTTGAGGAACCCCTATCGATGTCTTCCCAAAGGCTCTTTCACGGGGATCTGATTCGACTAGCGGCTCCCCGCCCGGAAGACGCGGAGGTCCTATCGCGGTGGAGTGAAGACGGCGAGTACCGGCGAGCAATGGATACCGACGCTGCCCGTCCGCTACCGACCGAGGTCTTCGCCGAGCGTGACCAGGTATCTGAGGCGTCGGCAGGTGCCTACGAGTTCCGGGTCCGAACCGTTCAAGATGACCGCCTGGTTGGATTCGTGGCGATCTTTAGCATCGAGTGGCCCAACAGCCACGGCTGGATCGCGGTCGGTATCGGCGACGCTGACGATCGGGGCAAGGGATTCGGCAAGGAGGCCACCAGCCTGGGCCTGGGCTACGCATTCCACGAACTGGGGCTTCGGCGATTGAGTCTGGACGTGATCGCTGACAACTTGCCCGCCATAGCCCTGTATCGCGGACTGGGATTTCGGGAGGAGGGTCGGCTTCGGGAGCGGCTCTATCGGGACGGCCACACCACCGACCTGATCTACATGGGGCTGCTCCGGCGGGACTGGGAGTCCGGAATCAGGCCGTCTTCGTCAAGGTCTGAGCCCGGCCAGGATTAGGTCACAAGTGCAGGAACCGCCCTCTGTCTCACCGAGCCGGGGCAGCTGGCCGCCGTGGTCTCATCGCGATCAATTGCGGGCTTCCGACGTAGACCGGGAGCAGGTCGTCATGGAACTCAAGGAGCACCATGTCCAGGGTCGGCTCAGCACAGAAGAGCTCAGCGAGCGCTCCCGCCTCGCCTTCGCTGCCAAGACGAGTGGGGAACTGAACGGCCTCCTGGCAGACCTTCCTGGCCGACCGCGAGGGCCGATGACGGTCTGGGAGGGGGTGCGCTCGCTTCGCTCCAGGGGGCCATTCCCAGGCCTTGGCTACCTGGGCTTCTGGCCCCGCGGGGGAGCACTCGTGACCGATCTGGTGCTGCTTGGGGCAGCCGGGGCCGTCCTTCAAACACTCAGCCGCGATGGTCACCTCTTCGGTCCCATCGCCGTGGTCCAAGTTGGCTACTTCGTGGTTCTCTGGGCGACAACCGGGAAGACGGTCGGGCTCTGGCTGGTGGGGGGCCGAGTCGTACGAGAGGAGGACGGAGGACGCCTAGGTTTGGGCCGGAGCCTGGTCCGGATGGTCGGATATGTGGTCGACGTGGCCACCTGTTTCCTGGGGTTCGCGTGGGCCGGAGTTGACCGGCGCAAGCAGGCGTGGCACGACAAGATGGCGGGAAGTTACGTGGTGCGCCGCCTCCACTGAGGAATCTCCGCTGAGCAGCGGCCCTGCTCTCCTGGCCGGTCCGCTCACCCATTCACTGCCGAATCGTCTGGAGATCCGATGCAGGGCCGCCAGGACGGGAAGTCCGAGCACCAAGATCATGACTCCGTTGCCGCCGGCACGGAAGGCGTCGTAAGCGGCCGAGGTCACCGCGTAGTACTTGACGAAATGTTCCAGAGCGGTCAAGGGCGCCAAGTGCGGGCTCCAGCCGATCTGCGGCGACGAGAAATAGAAGGTCCAGTTCCAAACGTCCATCACCGCCCCGAACGCAAACCCGGTGACCACACCAACCCCGGCCAGCAGGAGTACGTCCCGACGGCGCGGCCGCTGCTGGGCCAGTACCAGGCCGACCAGACCGGCAAAGGCACCCACCCACCCCACAGCGAACAGTTGGTACGGCACCCAGGGGCCGATACCACCGGTGACCAGCGCCGACACCAGGAGGGAGCAGGCGCCCAGGAGGAAGCCGAACTCAGGTCCGAGGGCGTAACCGCCGCAGAGCACTAGAAGGAAGATCGGACTGAAGCCGCCAATCCCAGTGACAAGAGCGGCTCGGAGCCCAGCATCAATTGCACTCAGGGCGGCCAGCAGGGCCAGTTGGCGTGAGTCCATTCGTCTGGTGCCGACCTCGATTGCCAGCAGGCCCAGTACCGCCCCGAGTCCGATCGCCAGAGCCGGTGTTGCTGCTGGGAGTCCTAGCCCGCTGAAGGGCCAGAGGAAGAGGCCGACCCCGAGTCCGGATATGACGAGGAGCTTCATGCCGCCTGCTCGCTCGACTCCCGGAGGTGACCGCCGGCCAACTCCATCACCCGGTCACCGATCTGATGGGCAAACTGGGTGTCGCTGGTCGCCACGAGCACTGCCGACCCCTGGGCTGTGAGCCGATCCAGGACCTTCAGCAGAAGCGCCCGAGAGTTGGGGTCGGCTCCTCTGGTCGGCTCATCGAGGAAGACCATCTCCGGGCGTCCGACCAGGACGGCGGCGAGCGCCGCCCGCTGCCGTTGGCCGGTGCTCAGGTCGCGCGGATCAGAATCCGCCAATGAGGAGAGCTCGAACTCCTCCAGAATCGGCCCGGGCTGGCAGTCCAACTGCAGCCAGCGGATGGTCTGTCTCACCTCGTCGAGAAGGGTTGCCTGATGGAGGATTCCGCCGGGTTCTTGGGGCAGGTAGGCGCAGCGGCCGGGGCGGCGGAAGAGCGCTCCCGAGAGCGGTCGAAGGAGGCCAGCGGTCGTCCTAAGGAGGGTCGTCTTACCACTGCCGTTGGGGCCTGTAAGGCAGACCACCTCTCCTTCCCTACCGGCCAGGTCGATTCCGGTACCCACTGGCTCTGCGTGACCGACGGCCAGGTCATTCAGCTCCCAGGCGACAGCACCCGTTGCACGGCCACGCCTGGCGGGGAGAGCCGGAGGTCCTGACCGGCGCACTCGGGGAGACGCTAGCGAGCCCTGTTCGAGTTCCAGCTGGTGACAGCCCGGCATGTCTACTCTCCAGGGTCGGTGCTCGGCGATCACCACCGCCAGCCCTTGGGCCGCCAGCCCCTGGCATGCCAGACGCAGCGAGTCTGCGCCGCTGTCGTCCAGCTGCGAGGTTGGCTCGTCGAGGAGTAGCAGTCTCGGCCGCATGGCCAGGGCGGCGGCCAGGGCCACCCGCTGTCTCTGGCCTCCGGAGAGGGTTGCGATCCTCCTCTCGGCGAGCTCGGGGATGCCCATGGTTTCAAGGCCGCAATCCACTCGCTGGGCTATTTCCAGAGGCGGCAGGCCGAGGTTCTCGGGGCCGAAGGCAACCTCCCGGCGTACGGTGGCCAGGACGAATTGGGACTCCGGTTCCTGAAAGACCATCGAGACGGCTCGTGCCAGCAATCTGGTTGAAGTGGTGCGAAGGTCGGCCCCCAGGACGGATGCTCGTCCCCAGGCTTGTCCGCCGTGGAAGTGCGGTACCAGGCCATTCAGGCTGCGCAGAAGAGTGGTCTTGCCGCTCCCGGAGGGCCCCCCGATGAGGGTCACTCCCCCGGCCAACTCAAAGCTGATGGCACGCAACGCCGCATCAGCGGCCTCCGGATAGCGGTAGCCAAACTCCTCGAACCGAGCCAGTTCAGCCACGGGCCAGGACCGGAGCGAAGAGTGCCAGGCAGCAGGCGGCGGGCCACCAATTGAGAGCGGGGAGTAGCAGCGTCGGGTACGGCTGCCAGCTGGGAATCTGACCTAGGACGAGGGCCAGGACGAAGGCTACAATCGCCCCACCAGCGGCGGATGCCGTCAGCAGATCCGACGGGTGCCAAGTCGAAGTGGCCAGAGCTGACCGCGATCCGGAACCGAAGGCCCTTGCCTCCATCGCCTCCGCCATTAGCACCGACCCCTCGATGGTGGTCAGCACCGAGGGGACCAGGACTGCTGTCCAAGAGCGCAACCCGCGGGGACGCCAGCCCCGCATCTGCTGCGCCTCCCGAACCGCAACGAAGCTATGCCCCAGGCGCGGGACCAAGGTAAGGGAGGCGCCCACGGCAGCTCCGGTGTGTGACAGGGCCGCCGGAAGAGAGTCCACCAGTTGGTGGGGCTCGACCACCAGGGAGAGGGTGATGCCGGCGACGAGGCAGGCGGCCAGACCGAGCGCGATATCGAACCCATAGACAGCTCCTTCGACTGTCAGGGGCCCGCCCAGGGCTGGCAGCCACCCGGGCAGGGCGACCACGATGTTCTGTCCGGTGTGGCTCAAGAGAAAGTTGAAGAGGATGGTCAGAGCGGCCGCCGCGCCAACCGCCAGTAGGGCCGGTCGTAACCGAACCTCGTGCCGACGCCGGACGGCG
>DATKSR010000100.1:0-5535 GCA_035531555.1 Candidatus Dormiibacterota bacterium | reverse complement strand
TGGTGGCCGAGCTGGCCCGGGGTGGAGCTGGACCGGATGCTGGGACTCTCGCAGGAGGAACCGATGACCCTGGATCTCGACTCCACCACGACCGAGGGGTATGGGGTGCAGAAGGATGACGCCACCTACAACTACCAGGGGAAGCGCAGCCTGGGCTCTTTGTTCTGCACCTGGGCCGAGCGGCGGCAGGTAGTGGCCGCTCAGCTGAGGTCAGGGAGCGCCTCGGACAAGTCCAGCTCCTTTGCGGTGGTGCAGCGGGCGTTGCGCACCCTGCCCAAAGACCACGGGGAGGTGCGGCTGCGGGCGGACAGTGGCTTCTACAGCGTGCCGTTCCTCAAGTGGTGCCTCGCTACCAGACGATGTGGGAGGCGAGACGGCACATCTCACCGATGAGCTGGCGGCTGGCCCAGGGGACGTTGCACAAGAAGGAGTTCTGAGCGCTGCACCGTCACATCCTCGACCTCGCCCCCGCCGGATAGCCTCGCTACCTCTCCCGAAGACCGACCGCTTCGACTCCCCGAGGTTTAGTGCGCCCTCCGTGACCCTACTACGCTCTTCCACGTGCCAGAAACGCGGTGTTCCCGCGCAAATGACCGGGCCTACTGCGCCTCCTCCCTGCTCGTCACGTCGATCCGATGCCGGTGGTCCCTGACCGACTCCCACGGACGGCTTACTCACCGATCCAGGTCAGAAGTGGTACGCGAAAACCCGGACTGAAGCCGCCGACCGAGCGGTGCCAGGCCACTGGGAGGGTGATCTGATCTGTGGGCCCCACAACCGCTCCGCGGTCGGCACCCTGGTCGAGCGCTCCACTCGCTACGTCATGCTGCTCCACCTTCCCAACGGGCATGAGGCCTCCAGGTCGAACGGGCCATGAAAGAGGCCGTCGGCACCATGCCAGCCGAGCTGTTCAAGACCCTCACCTGGGACCGCGGCAAGGAGATGGCCTGCCACAAGTAGATCAAGGTCGCCACCGGTGTCCAGGTCTACTTCTGCGACCCGCTCGCCCCGTGGCAGCGCGGCTCCAACGAGAACACCAATCGGCTGCTCCGCCAGTTCCTTTCCCGTGGAACTGACCTTACCCAACACAGCCGAGCCGATCTCTCTCAAATCGCTCAACTGATGAACGACAGGCCCCGCAAGACCCTCGGTTTTATGAAACCATCCGACAAGCTCGCCGCACTCGTTGCAGTGACCCATTGAACCCACCGTGTACTTCCCATGGACGTTGTTGACAAAGTGATGGCCCGCTGACCACGGTTTGGGTTGTTGCATCCAGAACGTGGAGGGGCCCTCGTGCGGAATGCTAGACCGAGAACGCAACTGATGGAGTACGGCAGGTGGCTTTTGGTTCAGCGGGTGGTGCGAGAAGGCTGGACGGTGGCGGCGACGGCGGAGGCGTCGGGCGTCTCAAAGCCCCTGGCATCGAGAGTTGAGACACGGGTCCGCTACGATGCAGGCGAGCATGGGGAGTTTGGATGTTGCCGTGATAGGCGGCTGCGGCCACGTCGGTCTGCCTCTGGGGCTGGCCTTTGCCCAGCGTGGCCTCCAAACCGCGGCCTACGACATCAATCAGGCCGCCGTGGACATGGTCTGTGCTGGCGCGATGCCGTTCGATGAGCCCGGCGCCCCAGAGGTGCTGCGTGAGGTCCTTGATCGGGGTACGTTCGGCGCCGGCACCGACCCCGTCATCCTTAGCCGGGCCGACGTGGTGGTCGTGGTGATTGGCACCCCGATCGACAAGCATCTCAATCCCGAGGTCTTGGTTGTGCCCTCGGCGATCGCCCAGGTCAGTGACCACTTGGTCGATGGTCAGCTTCTGGTCTTGCGTAGCACTGTTTACCCCGGGGTGACTGCGGCGGTGGAACGGCAATTGGCGACGGCGGGGCGAAGCATTGACGTAGCCTTCTGTCCCGAGCGGATAGCCGAGGGCAAGGCAATGGTTGAGCTCTTCTCCCTCCCCCAGCTGGTCTCGGGGCGCACTCCAGCGATCCGGACCCGGGCGGCCCGGCTTTTCCGGCACTTGACTCCGGAAATCGTGGAGCTACTCCCGGAGGAGGCGGAGCTGGCCAAGCTCTTCACCAACACCTGGCGCTACATTAAGTTTGCCACCGCCAACCAGCTCTTCATGATCGCCAACGACTTCGGGCTGGACTACTCCCGGATCCGTCAGGCCCTGGCGCATGAGTACCCGCGTGCCCAGGACCTGCCCGGAGCAGGCCTGGCGGCGGGGCCCTGTCTGCTCCAAGACACGATGCAGTTGGCCGCCTTCAACAACAACCAGTTCACGCTAGGCCATTCAGCGATGCTGATCAACGAGGGCCTTCCGCTTTACACTGTGGCCCGGCTGGAGCGACGATTCGATCTAAGCCAGCTCACTGTGGGCGTTCTGGGGATGGCCTTCAAGGCGGAATCGGACGACATCCGCTCCAGCCTTAGCTACCGGCTCAAGCGGATCCTGGCCTTCAAGGCCAAACGGGTGTTGTGCACCGATCCTTACATCAGCATCGACCCTGACCTGGTCTCTTTGGAACAGGTGCTCTCGGAAGCGGACATCTTGGTGATCGGGGCCCCTCATGAGGCCTACCGCGAGATGGAGACCGAGCTGCCGGTGGTCGACCTCACCAACCTACGAGGGGAGGGAAGTCTCGTTTGAGCGACCTTCGGGTCTCGATTGTAATTCCCGCCTACAACGAGGGCGAGGAGATTGTCGAGTGCCTGGATCGAGTTCTGAGTGCGGTGTCCCTACCCTGTGAGGTGCTGGTGGTCTACGACCGACCCGAGGACAGCAGCGCTGGGCCTGCCCACCGGTACGCCGAGCGCGACCCCAGGGTCCGCCCGGTCCTCAACCAGATCCGCCCAGGCCCGGCGGCCGCCATCCTGACGGGGATAAAGCAAGCGCGGGCACAAGTGGTGGTCGTGACCATGGCCGATGGAAGCGACCAGCCGACGCAGATCGAGGAATTGACTCGGTTGGTGGAGGGGGGAGCGGCCGTGGCAGCTGCCTCGCGCTACATGCGGGGCGGTCGGCAGGTAGGTGGCCCTCGCCTCAAGGGTCTCATTGCCCGAACCGCGGGCATCTCGCTCCAGCTCTTGGCTCGGGTCGGGACCCATGACGCCACCAACTCCTTCAAGGGCTATTCCAGGTCCTTTGTGGAGTCGGTCGGCGTGGAGTCGAATGCCGGCTTCGAAATAGGAATCGAGATGGTGGCCAAGGCCAAGCGCCACGGCCATCGGGTGGCTGAGATTCCGACGGTCTGGCAGGCCCGCACCGCGGGCAAGTCCAACTTCCAGGTCCGACAGTGGATTCCCCGCTATCTGCACTGGTATCTGGTCGCGCTGATGCCCGTGTACCGGGGCCACGGTCCCAGGAGCCGCTGAACGCCATGTCGAAGGTCTTGATCACCGGATCGGCGGGGTTCATCGGAGGCTATGTGGTGGAGGCGCTGCTGGCCACTGGCCATGAAGTCGTGGGGCTGGACAACCATTCCAAGTACGGCAAGGCGGCCCGCTCCTACGACCACCACCCCCGCTACCGGCTGGTGGACGGTGATGCCCGCGACAGCGAGCTCGTCGCCTCGCTCTTGGAGGGCTGCCGGCACTTTATTGCTGGCGCCGCCATGATCGGAGGGATCTCCTACTTCCACACCTATGCCTACGACCTTTTGGCCACCAACGAGCGCATCATCGCTGCCTCATGTGACGCCGCCATCACCGCGCACCGGAAGGGCCAGTTGGACAAGGTCACTTATATAAGCTCCTCGATGGTCTTCGAGGGGGCCAACCAATGGCCTTCCAACGAGGGCCAGGAGCTGGAGATGCCCCCGCCGCACTCGTCATACGGCTTCCAGAAGCTGGCGGTGGAATTCTTCGCTCGGGCCGCTCGAGATCAGTACGGGCTCCCCTTCACGATAGTGCGCCCCTTCAACTGCGTCGGGATCGGGGAGCAGCGGGCCCTGGGCGATGTCGAGATCGCGAGCGGCAATGTCAAGCTGGCCATGAGCCACGTGGTCCCGGACCTAGTCCAGAAGGTTCTCAAGGGCCAGAACCCGCTCCATATCCTGGGCGACGGCAGCCAGATTCGCCACTACACCTACGGCGGTGATCTGGCCCAGGGCATTCTGAAGGCCATGGAGCATCCGCTGGCCCTCAACGAGGACTTCAACCTCTCTACCTCACAGTCGACCACGGTGCTGGAACTGGCCCAGATCATCTGGGGCAAAATTCGGGGCGACGAGCCCATTCGCTACGTCTCGGACCCGTCCTTCGAGTACGACGTGCAGCGCCGGGTACCCGCCACCGAGAAGGCCAAGCGCATCCTCGGCTTCGAGGCGACAACCACCCTCGACGCCATGCTCGACGAGGTCATCCCCTGGATCCAGGAGGCGATCCAGTCCGGTAGGATCTGAGGCTGGGGGTTTCAGACGCCACCACTCCCAGCTGGACGCCCCTCTCGGCCTCGTGTGGGTTCCGAGCACTAGTGGCGCCGCAACCAGTGAGACGATGTCGTGAATCGACTCCGCTGGCCTTGCCAGAGGCACTTTTGGTAGAGTTCAAGAAGCCCCGCGCACTGCGGCGCCTACCCGTGCACGCAGTGGTCCTGGCCGAGGATGAGTGCCATCTCGAACTTCTCCCCCTGGGTGCGAGTCACCTGGATCCTGCGGGTCCAGCGCCAGCTGGTGATGACGCCAGGGCGGAACTAGCGGCGCTCCCTTTTCGGCGCCGTCGAACTGAGCACGGGAAAGTGGTGTTGCCTGTTGGCCCGCCGGGCCAACAGCGCCGCCTTCGTGCGCTTGCTGGAGACCTACGCCGACGCTCCGGCGATCGCCGTGGTCCTGGACGACATCATCATCCACTCCAGCCACTGGGTGCAGGCCTGACTACTCGAGCACCCGCACGGACATCTGCTCTACGGGGCTCGGTACTGCCCCCACGATAACCTGGTAGAGCGGATCTGGGGAGCGATGAAAGCCCATCTCGCCAATTCACCACCACCAACCAGGCCCGGCCGGGTCTCCCAGGCAATGAACTTCTTCGCGGCAGCTACCCCCGAGCAGATGCTCCAGACCGCTGCCCCGTGGAAGGCACGCTGGTTGCCAAGCCATTACGGAAAGGACTTAGGCAAAGCTGCTTAGCCGTGGCGCTCGCTCTACGTCGACGCCTGCTGCCGGCGGTGCAGAGATCCGCCTAGACTTAACATGGGTCGGCGTGCAACTTGATCCACTCTTGGCTGGGGACACCAGGGCACTGGCCCGGGCGATTTCGTCCATCGAGACCCGTCAGCCCGGAATCGGTGACCTGATCGAGCGAATACAGGTCAGCAGAGACCCGAGTGGAGGCCGTCAGACCCACATCGTGGGACTGACTGGTCCTCCCGGAAGTGGCAAGAGCACTCTGGCGGACGCGCTCACCGAGCGCTGGCGAGCTGAGGGTCGGCGGGTGGCGATTCTGGCAGTGGACCCCAACAGCCCATTCACCGGAGGCGCGATCTTGGGGGACCGGGTCCGGATGCAACGTCATGCGTTGGATCGGGGA
>DATKSR010000099.1:0-13597 GCA_035531555.1 Candidatus Dormiibacterota bacterium | reverse complement strand
TACAACGACAAGAGTCAGCGGCTGTACTACCCGCCGGGGCCGGACGCCCCCGTCAAGCACAAGCGCAAGTTCGGCAGGCGCCCACCGGCCGAGATCGTCATCCACGGTTCCCATGAGGTGCAGTCAGTTGCGTGACCCTTGGCCTGGGGCGAGCGAGCCAGGATCAGCTCCACTTGGAGCTCCGCCAGCAGCCGCCCCATCTGGGTCAGCTGGGGTCGGCCAGTGAGCTGCTCTTCCAGGCTGGGCTCCTGCTTCCTGGTCTTCAAGAAGATCCCATGGCGGTCTGAGTAGAGCGCCAGCGGTACCCCCTTGCCCACCACCAGCTGGCGCAGCACCTGGAAGTACCCCTGGGCGTCCTCCTGATCCCGGAATGTGGCCCCGTCCACATCACCACTGGCGTCGTCGATCGCCCCCACCAGGGTCAGGTAGAGACCCCGGCCCTCGAGCCAGTCGTGGCGGCTCCCGTCCACCTGTAGCAGGCACCTCTCCTGGGCCATCCGGTCTCGCCGGTGGTGGGATTTGGCCGGCCTCCGCTTCCTCACCGCCGGAACTCGAGCCGTTCTCAGCCAGCGGTCCACAGTTGCTCGGGAGAGGCAGATCCCCTCCCGCTCCGCCAACATCTCGGTGAGGTGCTGGCGATGGAAGCCCTGGTAGGTCGTCTGGGCCAGATCCAGCACACGCTGGGCCAGTTCCAGATCCACCGAGTTCGCCGGCCGCCGGCCTCAGTTGCCGTGCGCCAAGGCTGCCGCCCCCTCTTGGCGGGTACTCCGCCCGAAGCCGCTTCACCTGCCGCTCCGAGATCCCCAGCAGCCCGGCCGCCTCCCCCAGGGTCACTGCCCCCTTCTCTAGATGGTTCAGCACCACCACCCGCCTTTGCTCACCGGCGCTCAAGGTCACCCGCTCTTTCTCCATGGGGTGACAGATTCCCTGAGCTTCCACAAAACTACAACACGCGGGGTTGACAGGTTCGACCCATTCTTGTAGTCTTATTCCAAGGGATTCCAATCTCATGATACGAGACTCGAACGTAGCCTGACTCGACAGGTCCAGTAAAACTGGACCTGTATGGCTTCCAATGCGCCGACGCGCACGACAGGTCGTATGGCCAGCGTCAGTGCCCTACATATATGGTGGTGTTGAGTAGACAACCAGCAGGGTGTAACCGGGCCGTCTGTGGTGGTCGGAGGAACATGATGACGTTTGAGATGTTGTGGAAGCAAGGGGTGGAGCCTCGTAAGGGGAAATACCCTGGCTTACGGACGGGAGTCACTGAGGAAGTTGAGGGGATGTTGATCGAGCGGGACATCCCAGTCCGAATGCGCGACGGAGTTCGCGTATACGTGGACATTTTTCGGCCCGGCAGCGCGAAGAACCTTCCAGTCATTCTGACTTGGAGTCCTTATGGGAAGCATGCATTTAAGACATTTGCAGTATTTCCAAACTCAGGTGTGCCGGAGGGTGCTGTCTCGCGCCACGCGGTGTGGGAGGGTCCGGATCCTCTCTACTGGACCAAACAAGGCTACGCTGTGATCAACGGGGATTGCCGGGGATCGTGGGGATCAGAGGGCGACCTGGTGATCCATGGCCCAGAGGAAGCCGAGGACGGCTACGACGTGATCGAGTGGGCCGCCCAATTGCCCTGGTGCAATGGGCGGGTGGGAATGGCGGGTGTATCATATCTGGCCATCGTTCAATGGCGAATAGCGGCACTGCATCCTCCGCATCTTGCGTGCATCAATCCGTGGGAAGGCCTGAGCGACGAGTACCGGGAATACGGGTTTCACGGTGGCATACCGGAGACGAACTTCATCAAGTTTATGGAGTGGTCATGTCAGTTTTCGCATGGAAGGGTTGAAGACTGGGTTGAAATGCATCGGTTGCATCCAATGCTTGACGAGTACAATGCCAGCAAGAGTTGTTCTGACTTGTCCCAGATTGTTGTGCCAGCCTACATCGTAGCTGACTGGGGCGATCAAGGACTCCACACGCGAGGGACCATTGAGGCCTTTGCCGCAATCTCGTCGGCGGAGAAGTGGCTGGAGGTACACGGCCGGAAGATTTGGCAATATTACTATCAGCCCTCAAGTGTGGCCCGACAAAAGGCGTTTTACGACAAGTTTTTAAAGGGGATCGATAACGAGGTCGACTCGTGGCCTAGAGTTGTGTTAGAGGTACGCGAGCGGGCCTATCAGGGGGAGATGCGCGCAGAGGATTCGTGGCCGATCGCACGGACGGAGTACGTGAAGCTTTTTCTTGACGGGCCATCTCGGACATTGGTCGAGGACATGGCGCCCAGTGAAGTGGCGCTCAAGTATGATGCGACCCGGCGAGATGATCGTGTCGAGTTTACCTACCGATTCGACCAGCCGACGGAACTGACTGGCGGGATGAAGTTGCGGCTTTGGGTCGAGGCGGAGAGGGGCAGCGACATGGACGTTTTCGTCGCGCTCCACAAGCTTGACCGTGATGGGAGCTTCGTGCCGTTTGTTGCGGCGGCGATGCTGGAGGACGGTCCTGTTGCGCTTGGTTGGCTGAGGGTCAGTCATCGGGAGACTGATCCTCAGCGCTCGACTCCGTGGCGTCCGTGGCATAAGCACGAACGTCGTTTGCTGCTCGAACCCGGGCAAGTCGAACCGGTAGACATCGAGATCTGGCCATCTTCGACCCGTTTTCAAGGCGGCGAGCAACTCAAGCTAATTATTCAGGGCAACGACATTTTCAGGAACGAGCTGCGGCAGGCCCGATTACATGAGGATAGTGTCAATGCCGGTGCCCACGTGATCCACATGGGCGGTCGGTACGACTCACATCTGCTCGTGCCCATTGTGCCGCCATCGAGTGGGCATGGGGAGTAACCCGAGATTCACCGGGCGCCTCAGGGGCCGGCGCGGAGGCGCGCTGGCAGCCAGAGGTCACCGACGCAAAGGCGCTGCAGGGCGTTGAAGCGGTTGACGCCGTTCTTGGCGGCGGTAGAGAGATCGCTGCGGATGGCGAGCCACGCCTCGGCGCCTTCAAAGCTTCGGAGGCCAACTGACACCTTCTGCTGCACTTTCATCATACGGATGTCTCTTCCCGCAACGTTGTTGTCGTTATTCCGATATCGGAATAACGACAACAACGCCGATGTCCCGGTCATGCCGATGTTTGCCTGAAGGCGCCTGGTTCTGGAGGTGATCTCATCGGGTAGTTCGGCATAATTCAGAGGGCTTGGAGGAACGCGAGGAGCTTCTCTGGTGCGGTGTAGCGACCTGTGCGGGTGTGCGGCGGGGCGGTCGAGGGCACGCTGCTTGAGGCCGAGATCAGGGTGATTGTAGGTCCGGATCGATTCGGGAGACTCTTGGCCCAGCCATAACGCGATAGTGGTGATATCGAGCTCGTCGTTAGGGTACTCGAGTGCGTAGAATATTGGATAGTGAGAGGAGGGGCGCAAAAGATGAGACGTTTATGGAGGAGACTGGAGAAAGTGATACGTGTGTGACGAGCACGGCGTCTATCCGGCGACGGCGGGCGAGGGCAAGGTGGGTCGGACTTTGACCGTAGAGCGAGTGCGGCAGTTGAACTCACGAACCTACTTTTACGAGATGCTCAAGGACAATCCCCAGCTCACCTCGATCTACCCCGGGATCGAGGACGAGCTTCTGGCGGGCGCCATCGACCATCACATCCACGCCTACCCAGATTTCGTCCACCGCTCCCAGGACATGCTGCAGATCGCCGTGGACGCCTCGAGGGCCAAGATGCGAGCAGTCGCCTTCAAGGACCACTGGCACCTCACTGCCGGCGCCGCCTACCTGGTGCAGCGGCAGATCGACGAGATGGTGACGGACGGTCGGCTGGAGCATCGAGTCGAGGTCTACGGCGGGCTCGGCATGAACCTGGGTATCAACCCCGAGTCGGTGGAGATTGCGCTCAAGTATCCCAATTTCAAGTGCATCTGGTTCCCCACCTTTAAGTCGTTCGGATGGGCTCGGTCGGCTGGCCTCGAGCCCGATAAGGCTGGTGGGTACGTGCGGCTAGTGGCCCCGTCAGGGGAGGTGCTGCCCGAGGTGAAAGAGGTGCTGGCGATGGCGGCGGAGGCTGGAGTGGCGGTGGCTCTCGGCCATACCGATTACGAGGAGCTTCTCCCCCTGTGTACGCTGTCCAAGGAGCTCGGGGTGCGCACCGTTCTTGACCACCCTCTCTTGGAACTGAACAAGCTGCTGATCGATGAGATGGTAACTCTGGCCGATCTTGGCACCTACGTTGGGACCTATTGTCAGCCGATGATCCCTTCCCTCTATCAGCCGGTTCAGGACCCCATGGAGACGGTGGACGCAATTCGGCGAGTGGGGGCGGATCGCTGCCTGGTCGGCTCGGACTTTGGCCAGGTTCTCCACCTCGACAGCATCGACGGGATCCGAGTGTTCGTGCGGGCCCTGCTTGGCTTTGGTATCCCAGCTGTTGACGTGCAGACGATCATCCGCGACAACCCCGCCAAGCTCCTTGGGCTTGCCCCGATCTCCGGCTGATGGACCGCCTCGATAAGAGGGCGACCATGGCCGAGGGGGCCGGGCTGCTCCCCGAAGGCGGACATCTGGCGCTGTGCGGGTTCGCGATCAGCCGTAATGCGGTGTCCTTCGTCCATGAGCTCATCAGGGCCGGGAGGGCCCATCTGCACCTGACGCAGGTAGTGGGGGGGCTGGAGACGGACCTCCTTGTGGCGGCAGGATTGGTTGACCGACTCACCTACGGGGGCGGATCGCTGGACCGCTTCGGGCCCCTGGCTTCGGTCAACCGTGCCGCCGTGGCGGGTCAGCTCGAACTGTTCGAGTACTCCGCTCTGGCCCTGTCACTCCGTCTTCACGCCGGCGCCTTGGGGCTGCCGTACCTGCCCACGCGCTCCATGCTCGGCTCAGATTTGCTGGACTCGCTCATGGCCTCTGGGGAGGTGAGGTTGAGCACCGACCCGTTCTCGGACTCGCCCTGTCTGCTGCTCTCACCGCTACGGCCGGACCTCGCAGTGGCCCACGTTGACCGTGCCGACCGAGCTGGCAACTGCAGCATCGAAGGACCTGTCTGGAGCATCCCTGAAACCGTGCGGGCAGCCCGGGCCGTGCTGGTGGTCTGCGAGCAGATAGTGGAGATGGGGGAGCTTGATCCGTCACGAGTCACCATTCCGGGTGAGTACGTGACGGCGGTGGCCGTCAGCCCTCGAGGAGCCCATCCCACCGCGGTTTTCGGCCGCTATGACTATGACCGCAAGCACCTTGAGCTCTACGAGAAGGCGGCCACCAGTGGCGAGGAGGCGAGCCGCGAGTACCTCGAGCGCTGGGTGCTGGGTGTCGCCGACGAACAAGCCTACCTGGAGGCGGCAGCTGGATGAACGGGCATACCGGTCTGACCGGCGCGTCGAGCGAGGCTGCGGCCGGGTCGTGGACCCGTGGGGAGATGATGGCCGTGGCCGGCTCGCATCAGGTCCGCGATGACGACGTGGTGGTGGTAGGGCTGGGCCTCCCCCAGGTGGCGGCCCTCTTGGCCAGGCACACCCACGCCGCTGGCGTCTCGCTGCTGCTCGAGGCCGGGATCTTCGGTACCGCGCCCCGAGAGCCAGCGATGGGGGTGGCTGATCCCCGGATGTGGGCTGGAGCCACGGCGTTCGGCTCCTTGCTCGAGGTCTTGGGGGCGATGCTGCATGGGGGCAGGGTGACACTGGGAATGTTGGGCGCGCTGGAGGTGGATCGCTGGGGCTCCATCAACACCACACAGATTCCAACGGCCGGAGGAGGGATCCGCCGCTTCAATGGGTCCGGGGGCGGCAACGACGTCAGCTCCCACGCCGGCCGAACGGTGATCATCATGGCCCACGAGCCTCGTAAGTTCGCCAGTCAGCTCGACTTCGTGACGAGCGCGGGCAGGAAGGTGGGTGACAAAGACAGAGCGGAGCTGGGACTGAGCGGTGGGGGCCCATCTGAGATCGTCACCGACCGCGCCGTCATCAGCCTAGGCGCCGAAGGACCTGTGCTCGCGGCAGTGCACACTGGCGAGGACCCTGAGCTGGTGGCGCGAGACACACCGATCCCCCTGCTGATGCCGAGCGGAGGGCCTGTGGTCACGCCCCCTCCCACTGAGCGAGAGCTCAGTCTGATCCGCTCCGAACTCGACCCCCTTGGCTGGTACACGCGATGACAACACGTCTCTGAGGAAAAGGCCACCAACCATGATCATAGACACCGAGTTCAACTCTGCGGCTCAGATCCCATCTCAGATCTGCATTGAGGCGGCCACTCTCGCCGAGGAGCGTGGCTTCGGATGCATCTGGAAGGGCGAGTCCAACTCCCGGGATCCCATGGTCCTGCTCTCGGCCATGGCCATGGCCACTTCGAAAGTTCACTTGGGTACCGCCATTTACCATGTGTACGGGCGCTCCCCGGTAAGCCTGGCGATGCAGGCGGCGACCCTCAATGAACTCTCCGGCAACCGTCTCATCCTGGGCCTCGGCATAGCCAACCCGGTGATTGCGGGCTGGCACGGGGACACGTATGAGAAGCCCCTGCGGGGGCTGCGCGAGTACATCGAGATCCTGAGGGCGGCCTACTCCGGCGAGCGGGTACCAGACTTTCAGGGCATGTACCACTCCACCCGTGGGGCCTTCCGTCTCGCCTTCACGCCGCCTTCCGAGCCCCTGCGCCTCTGGATCGCAGGGCTCGGCCCACAGATGGCCAGGCTGGCCGGGAAGCTGTCGGACGGCATCATCATCAACCTTGCCAATCCGAAGATGATCCGGCAAGTGGTCGCCGACTTCCGGGCCGGTGCCCGGGAGGCAGGACGAGACCCTGATCGCCTGGACGTCGTGTCTAAGGTCCGCGTGGCGCTCGCCGACGACCCCCAACAGGCCTACTGGACCTTGAAGAAGGTGCTGACGTTCTACTCGCTCCAAAGTGGGTACTCCGACATGCTGGCCAAGATGGGCTGGGGCGAGGTCGTTGACCAGGTCCAGGCGGCTCACCGAGAAGAGGGCTTCACCGCTGCCCGTCGGCTCATCCCCGATGCGATGGTAGATGACGTGCCCATGTATGCTGCCCGGGATCTGGAGCGCTTGCCAGCCAAGATCGCGGAGTACGCGGAAGCGGGGGCCACCCGCTGTGTGGTCGCCTACGTACCTGTCGGCGATGACCTGCGCGGCGAGCTGCGCACCTTTCTGGACTCCGCAGTCTCGCACCACCTGGTCGGCGGGGGAGCCGCCTGAGGCACTGTTCGAGATGGACTTCACCCTCACCGACGAACAGTTGGCTATGAGCAAGGCGGTGGCTCAGATCTGCACCGAATTCCCGGGTGAGTACTGGCAGGAGCTCGAGGAGAGCGGGGCCTACCCTGAGCGCTTCGTCCGAGCGCTCACCGACCACGGCTGGCTCTCTATCCTCATCCCAGAAGAGTATGGGGGAGCGGGACTCGGGCTTACCGAGGCGGGACTGGTGCTGGAAGAGATCCACCGCTCCGGGGCCAATGCCAACGCGTGTCATGCCCAGATGTACACCATGGGCACGCTGCTGCGCCATGGCAGTCCAGATCAGAAGCGGCGGTATTTGCCGGAGATCGCGGCTGGTCGCTTGCGGCTGCAGGCCTTCGCTGTGACCGAACCCGACGCGGGCAGCGACACGACCAAGATCCTCACCCGCGCCCTGACGGTCGCCGACGGCTACCTGGTGAACGGCTGCAAGACCTACATCTCGCGGGTCGCGTACTCCGACCTCATGCTGCTGCTGGCCCGCACCACACCGGCGGCGGAGGTCTCCCGCCCGACCCAGGGGCTATCCGTGTTCCTGGTAGACCTCCGGGAAGCGGGCACGGCGGTCGAGTCGGTACGCATCCCCGTGATGTTCAACCACCACACCTATCAAGTGGCCATCACCGACCTTCACTTGCCAGCGTCCAGTCTGATTGGGGAAGAGGGTCAGGGCTTCCGCTACTTGCTCGACGGCTGGAATGCCGAACGGATCCTGATCGCTTCGGAAGCCGTCGGAGATGGACGCTTTTTCGTCGAGCGGGCGAGCGCATACTCCTCGACCCGAGTCGTGTTCGGCCGCCCCACCGGGGCCAACCAAGGGGTGCAGTTCCCGATCGCCCAGGCGTATGCCGCAGTCGAGGCGGCGAGCTTGATGCGCCACAAGGCAGCGGCGCTCTTCGACCGGGGTCTGGCCTGTGGACCCGAGGCCAACATGGCCAAGTTTCTGGCATCGACCGCCTCCTGGCAGGCTGCAAACGCCGCCATGACCGCCTTTGGCGGGAACGGCTTCGCCCGGGAGTACGACGTGGAGCGGAAGTTCCGGGAGGCCAAGCTCCTGGAGATAGCGCCGGTGAGCAACAACCTGGTGCTGGCCTACATCGGCCAACACGTGCTTGAGATGCCGAGGTCGTACTAGGTGAGCAGGAGGTAGCGAGTGGGCACGGTGCGTCCGGGCTGGCAGGGACGGTTCTTCGAGGACTTCCAGGTAGGTGATATCTATCGTTGCCGCTTTGGCCGCACCGTCACTGAGGCCGAAAACATCCAGTTCACCTTGCTCACCAACAACACCAATCAGATCCACTTCAACAACGAGTACGGCAAGCGCACCCCCTGGGGGCGGTGTCTGATTAACAGCGCGCTCACCCTCGCCATCGTGGCGGGGATGGGGGTAGCCGACATCTCTGAAAACGGCTTCGCCTTGGGTTGGGATGAGATCCGGCTACCCAATCCACTCTTTGCCGGGGACACCCTGTACTCCGAGAGCGAGGTCATGGAGGTCCGCGAGTCCAACAGCCGGCCGGGTCAGGGGATCGTCAAGGTCGAAAGCCGCGGCTACAACCAGCGGGGCCAGCCGGTGATCATCTACCGGCGCAGCGTCATGGTATGGACGCGGGCGGCCGCGCCCTCGACCTCCATCTTCCCCGACGTTGAGAAGGATCTGGGTCCGTGAACGCTCCTCTGGCCGGGATCCGTGTCGTGGCGCTGGAGCAGGCGGTGTCCATGCCCTTCTGCTCCTTCATCCTGGCTGAGCTGGGAGCAGACGTGATCAAGGTGGAGCGCCCGGGCGACGGCGACGTGGTGCGGGGCTGGGACAGCGTGGTCCGTGGCCTCTCCGCCGGGTTCGTGGCTGTCAACGCCGGCAAGCGGGATCTGGCAGTGGACCTGAGCCGACCTGAAGGTCGCGCCATCGTGAGGCGCCTGGCCGAAGGAGCCGATGTCTTCATGGAGAACTTTGCCCCCGGGGTGGCAGACCGTCTGGGGCTGGGGGAGCAGGACCTGAGATCCGCCAATCCAGGACTGATCTACGTGAGCCTCTCAGGCTATGGCCATCGGGGGCCCTACCAGGACGTCAAGGCATACGACCTTCTGATTCAGGGTGAATCTGGAGTTCTGCTCACAAATGGCACTGCGGAGTCGCCGGCCAAGGTCGGCCTGCCGCTGACGGATCTGATCGGCGGGTCGACGGCTGCGATCGGGGTTCTGTCGGCCCTGGTCGAGCGGGGCCGCAACGGCCGGGGGGCGCACCTGGACATCTCTCTGCTCGAAGCCACGGTGTCCTGGCTGGTGTACTTCCCTCAGCGGTATTGGCATACGGGCCAGGAGCCTCCGCGGACCGGTATGCGTCACCAATACCTCTGTCCGTACGGCCCATACCTGGCCGGTGACGGCAGGTACGTCAACCTGGTGGTGGCGTCGGAACCCCACTGGGAGCGCTTCTGCAGGCTGGTGGTGGATCGGCCGGACTGGAGCGCCGATCCCCGCTTCTCCTCCGTCCAGGCGCGCAGCGAGAATCGGACCGCTCTGGAGGGCATGCTGGAGCCACTCGTCGCCTCCAAGCCCAGTCCAGTCTGGATCGAGCGCTTGAGGACTGCCGAGCTTCCCTACGGCGAGGTGCGGCGAATGGCCGAGGTCTTGACGCACCCACAGTTGCTGGACGCTCAGACCTTTGTCGAGGCGACCTCCCCTGTTGGTACCCTGCCTCTGGTGAGATTCCCGCTGTCGCCGCCGGACCGTGAACGGCGGATCCCGGCGCTGGGCGAGCACACGGAAGCGATCCTGACTGAGCTTGGGTACTCGGATGCGCTCATCCAGCAACTGGGTGCGGACGGAGTGGTCCAGTGAGGCTGAAGTGGCCGGCTCGTCCCACACCGGCGGGATCTGCCGGGTTTGCCGGCGTGGAAGGGAGGTCTGTGAGCAGTTACGGGGCGACGGAAAAGGTAGCCGGATGGGGGCGCAGGCCATGAGTGGCTGGCCACCTCCGGGCCGACCCACGCGCTCATGGATGTTCGTACCAGGGAACAAGGAGCGTTTCTTGGTGAAGGCGGCCACGTCTGACGTGGACTGCGTATTCTTGGATCTAGAAGATGGCGTGCCGGTGGCCGAGAAAGCCGCGGCGCGGGAGATGGTGGCCAACATCCTGGGCGCTACGTGGGAAGGACCACTCCGTTTCGTCCGCATCAATTCCATGGACTCGCCTTGGTGGGAAGAAGACCTGGAGGCGGTGGTTGGGTCGCAGATGGAGGGGATCTGCGTGCCCAAGGTCCAGCAACCTTCCGAGATCGAGGCCCTGGACCGGAGCCTACGCAGGCTGGAAGCCGTTCACTCCTTGCCATTGGAAGAGGTGCGGGTCGTGGCCGCAATCGAGAGCGCTGCAGGGTTGCTGAATGCGTCCGCGATCGCGGCCACGAGCTCGAGGATGGTCGGGCTGATTTTCGGAGCCGAGGACTACGCACTCGATCTCGGGCTCGGGACCAACCGGGAGGGCGAGGCCCGGGAGCTTCTCTACCATCGGTCTGCCCTGGTAGCCGCGGCTGCCGCGGCGAGGGTCCTCTCCATCGACGGCGTCTTCCCCAACCTGGACGACCCCGAGGGGCTGTCCCAGGACGTGCTGCAAGCCCGCCGCCTTGGCTTCAGGGGCAAGTCTACGTTCAACCCCCGCCAGGTAGAGGAGATCAACCGAGTGTTCACCCCCACCCCGGACGAACTGACCTACGCTACGCTCGTGGTGGAGGCATTCGAAGCTGCGAAGGCCCGCGGGGACGGGTCGGTGGCGATCGGTGGTCAGCTGGTGGACCTGCCCATCGTCATGAGGGCCAGGCGCCTGTTGGAGGTCGCCGGAGGATCGCTTGGAGGTGAGTGATGGAACGGCCAATAACGTCGGGAGGATCGGGGCCAGGGCGACCTCGGGGAGTCCTTCCCGTGTCCTTCATCACCACGCTCCAACCCGCGGAACTCAGCCTGGGGCGAGGGACTCGGCCGCGGACGTGCCCAAAGTAAGACCTGGCTCGGCGGTGCCGACCGGCAATTCCACCGCGTCACGGGCCATCGAAGTCCTGTTGGTGTTCGATGAAGTGGCTCCCCCGGTTTCCGCAACCGAGGTCGCCGAGCGACTGGGCATGTCGCGTGCCACCACCTATCGCTACTTGCAGAGCCTTAGGTCCACGGGCCTTGTGGAGGAAGACGAAGAGCGAGGAGGGTTTCGGCTCGGCCCGCGCATCCTACGTCTCGCCAAGGCGGCCCGGCAGGGTGAGGGTCTGGTGGAAGTAGCCCAGCCAGTGATGCGCCGACTCGCCGAAGAGACCGGGGAAGCTGTGCTCCTGACCCGCCGGTCAGGTCAGCACGTGGTCTGTCTAGAGCGGCAGGAGAGCTCCTTCCCACTACGGATCTCGTTCGAGCGTGGGCACGTGATGCCGCTGCACGCCGGTGCATCGGCAAAGGTCCTCCTCGCCTGGCTCAAACCAGCGGAACTCGCGACGGTTCTGGAGGGAGTAAGTCTTGACCGGATCACGGCCGAGACGATCACCGACCTCGCTGTCCTCAGGAAGGATCTGGAGAGAAGCCACGAGCGGGGGTGGGCCGTCAGTTGGGGGGAGGTCGACGATGGAGTGGTGGGGGTGGCCGCCCCGATCTGGCGGGACGGCAGCCGAGTGGTGGCGGGCCTCAGCCTGGTGGCCCCCGCCCACCGAGTCGGCGAGGGCAGGCTCGAGGAGCTGGCGGCCCTACTGGTCGCCGCCGCCCGGTCAGTGAGCGAGCGCCTGGCGATTCTGGATGCCTAGTACTACAACGCTGGTAAGTTAGCCCGTGACTGAGTCTGGGGAGTTGCAGTAGGCGGTGGGCACCGTCCACCCCTTACATCCCAACCATGGTGCCCAGCACGAGGGCGCCCTTGATGAATGCTGATGACCTCAACGCCGCGATCCCGGAGCTGGAGCGCTTCCACCAGCGCTTCTTCTGCCGGACGGAGGGACGGGCCGCCAGCCGGCGCTATCTGACCGGGTTGATGCTGCCGATCGAGCGCAAGAACGTGGAGAACGTGGCCGACCAGGTGGGCGTGCCGATCCGCCGCCTGCAGGAGTTCCTCAGCGACTCCCCCTGGGATGACGATGGCTGCATTGATGAGCTGCAACGGTTCGTGGGGGAGCATCTCGGCACCCGGAGCGGAGTGCTGATCCTCGACGACACCGGCTTTGCCAAGAAGGGGACCCACTCCGCCGGAGTCGGGCGCCAGCATTCGGGCACGCTGGGCCGGCGGGACAACTGCCACGTTGGCATGTTCCTCGCCCATGCTTCCAGCCACGGCCACACGCTGGTGGATCGCCGCCTGTACCTCTTGAAGGAGTGGTTCACTAAGGACGGCGCCGCGCGGCGCCGTCTCGCCGGCATCCCCGAGGGATTGGTGTTCCTGTACCCCCTTGGTTTCCTGGACACCGAAACCATAGTAATGATACCAAGGGCGCTGTACTTGCAGCCGCGCACGCCTCGCCTCATGCAGGCGTGGAGTAGTTGTGCTTCGCGACCAGCCACGCCTGGTTGTAGCGTTGCCTGAAGGCATGCAGCGCTTCGAGTAGCTCCGTCAGCGTGGTGAAGTGCTGCAGCCACAGCAGCTGTTCCTTCAAGGTGCGGCTGAAGCGTTCGACGACCGCGTTGCCCTCGGGCTCCCGCTCATAGGCCGGGCTGCTCTCGATCCCCAGGAAGCGCAGCTCATCCTGAAAGTAGCGCGAGCAGTACTGGCTGCCGTTATCGTGGCGGAGGGTCAGCCCTTGTGCGATCTTCTCTTGGTAGGCGCTGTAGCGCTCCCGGATTCCGGTCGTGCCCCATAGAGTGGTGTAAATAGCGCGGTCGATTCCGTGCTCGAGGGGAGCACGAAAAAGGAAAGGCCACCGTGCAACCGACCCTGTTCACAGACCAGGAGACACGATGACCCCCAACAGCATGCCACTGCAAGGATGGGGACTCGGCCGTCAAACGTAGCTCAGGAGGTAGCCGTAGTAGGGATGGAGGTCCGGGGGAAGGGTTGGATAACTCCCCAAACTGTGGACACCGCGCTCGACCAGTGGCAGGCCTTGCGATGATTAGTCCCGCCGGGCGGAACGTGACCTGATAGGAGCCTGTACCAAGGACCCATTGCAGTGCTGTCCGCCCACCCGACTGACGATCACACTCGCTCCCAATGGGAGACACGAGGAAGAACGCGACAGCGCCAAGCATGACACAGACGATTGCGGAAGTAACGGTCGGAATCGACACCCACGCCGAAGTCCATGTGGCCGCCGCCTTCGACCAACTGGGCCGTCCGCTGGGCCACCTGGAGATCCCCACCACACCGGCGGGGTA